>JBIPLJ010000019.1:0-66243 GCA_044368415.1 Burkholderiaceae bacterium | reverse complement strand
CCACTACATCAAGTTCCCGGACAAGGAGACGATGCAGAAGATCGTCGACGTCCACTATCCGGGCATCAAGAAGGCGCTGCTCAAGGAGGCAATGGAGAGCTTCTTCCAGATCCGCGAGCTGCCTGGCATCAAGAAAAAGCCCTCGACCTCGGAGCTCCTCGACTGGCTCAAACTGCTGGTGGCCGAGGACATCCCGGCCGAGGCGCTGCAGTCGAAGGACGGCAAGGCCGCGATCCCGCCACTGCACGGCGCGCTGCTGAAGAACGAGCAGGACGTGCACCTCTTCGAACGGCTGATCTTCATGGCACGGCACAACCGCTGACGCGGCGTATCCATCCCGACGACCGGCACAACGCCCTCTCGCACCCGATGCACTGGTATTTCCTCGCCGCGGCGATCGTCTTCGAGGTCGCGGGCAGCACCTCCATGAAGCTGTCGCAGGGCCTCTCGAAGGCCGGGCCGACGGCCATGATGTTCGCCTTCTATGCGGTCGCCTTCGCCTGCAATGCGATGGCGCTCAAGAAGCTCGACCTGTCGGTCACTTATGCAATCTGGTCGGGGCTGGGCACGGCGGCAGTCGCGGTCATCGGCATGACTTGGTTCCAGGAGGAGATCAGCGCGCAACGGCTGTTCAGCATCGCGTTGATCATCTGCGGCGTGGTCGGGCTCGCCCTGTCGGCCCGCGGCACCTGAGACCGATGTGATGAGCGCTGCAGCCCCCCAGCCCTGGCCGCCCCGCCCGACCGTCCTCGAAGGCGAGTACCTGCGGCTCGAGCCGATGCATCCCGATCACGCCGGCGGCCTGCTCGAGGCGATCGCCGACGGCGCGCTCGAGCAGCTCTGGTACACCACCGTGCCGTCGCCCGCCTCGATCGACACCTGGATCGCGTCCGCGCTCGCGCAGCAGTCCGCCGGCCTGGCGCTGCCCTTCGTCGTGCGCCGGCTGCGCGACGGGCGCATCGTCGGCTCCACGCGCTACATGAACATCGAGCCGACGCAGCGCCGGCTCGAGATCGGTACGACCTTCTACGCGGCGAGCGTGCAGCGCAGCGCACTGAACACCGAGTGCAAGCGGCTGCTGCTCGGGCATGCCTTCGAGGCGCTCGGCTGCCTGGCGGTCGAGTTCCGCACGCACTGGTTCAACCAGCGCTCTCGCGAGGCGATCGCGCGGCTCGGCGCCAAGCAGGACGGCGTCCTGCGCAACCACCAGCGGCTGCCCGACGGCAGCTTGCGCGACACGGTGGTGTTCTCCATCATCGATTCGGAATGGCCGGCGGTGAAGCGCCACCTCGGCTTCCGACAGGCGAGGCTGCCGGCGCCCTGAGCACCGCGCCGAGCCGCGCCGTTCCACCGGAGCCCCGCATGCTGATCGAATTTTTCCTGCATCTGCGCCAGGCCAAGCTGCCGGTCTCGGTCAAGGAATACCTGACGCTGCTCGAGGCGCTCGAGCAGCATGTGATCTCGAACTCGGTCGACGAGTTCTACCATCTGTCGCGCGCCACGCTGGTCAAGGACGAGCGCAACTTCGACAAGTTCGACAAGGCCTTCGGTTCGTACTTCAAGGGCGTGCAAAGCGTCCCCGGTATCGACATCGACGTGCCGCTCGAATGGCTCAAGCGCCAATTCCAGCGCGAATTCACCGCTGAGGAGAAGGCGGCGATCGAGGCGATGGGCGGGCTCGACAAGCTCATGGAGCGGCTCAAGCAGCTGCTCGAGGAGCAGAAGGAGCGTCACGAGGGCGGCAGCAAGTGGATCGGCACCAACGGCACCTCGCCGTTCGGCAACGGCGGCTTCAACCCCGAGGGCGTGCGCGTGGGCGGCCCGCCCGGGGGCAATCGCACCGGCGTGAAGGTCTGGGAGCAGCGCGCCTACCGCGACTACGACGACCAGGTCGAGCTCGGCACGCGCACCATCAAGGTGGCGTTGCGCCGGCTGCGAAAGTTCGCCCGCGAGGGCGCCCAGGACGAGCTCGACCTCGATGACACCATCGCTTCGACGGCGCGCAACGCGGGCTACCTCGACATCAAGATGGTCCCGGAGCGCCACAACACCATCAAGGTGCTGATGTTGCTCGACGTGGGCGGCACGATGGACGACCACATCAAGCGCACCGAGGAGCTGTTCTCGGCGGCCAAGACTGAGTTCAAGCACCTCGAGTTCTACTACTTCCACAACTGCGTCTACGACTTTGTGTGGAAGAACAACCGGCGTCGCCATTCCGAGCGGCTGATGACCTGGGACCTGCTGCGCAAGTACAACTCGGACTACCGGCTGATCTTTGTCGGCGACGCGACGATGAGCCCCTACGAGATCCTGCAGCCTGGCGGTTCGGTCGAGTACAACAACGAGGAAGCCGGCGCGCTCTGGCTGCAGCGGCTCGCCGAGCGCTTCCCGAAGTTCGCCTGGCTCAACCCCGAGCCCGAGGGAGTATGGGAGTACCGGCAGTCGATCTCGGTGATCCGGCAGATGCTGTCGAACCGGATGTATCCGGTGACGCTGGCGGGTCTCGAGAAGGCGATGCGGGAGATGTCGAAGTAGGCTCGGGGACCCGCCGTGCTGGTGCACCCGGGCAGCCGCATGCTGCGGCCTACGCGGTGCCTACCGACGCCTCGCCAGTGAGCACGGCCAGGACCACAGTCGGCGCCGGCGCGCAGGCACGCCATCTCGGGACACACCGCGCCACGACGGCGCAGGTCGGTCAGCCGAACTGCAGACCCGCGAGCCGCGCGTACAGCCCGCCGCGCGCCATCAGCTCGGCATGGCTACCCTGCTCCACGATCCGGCCCTGGTCGAGCACGACGATCAGGTCGGCCCGCTGCACCGTCGACAGGCGGTGGGCAACGACCAGCGTGGTGCGCCCGCGCATCGCAGTCTCCAGCGCCGTCTGCACCAGGCGCTCGCTCTCTGTGTCGAGCGCGCTCGTCGCCTCGTCGAGCAGCAGGAGGGGCGCGTCCTTGAGGATCGCGCGGGCGATCGCGATGCGCTGGCGCTGACCGCCCGACAGGCGCACGCCGCGCTCGCCGAGGAAGGTCCGGTAGCCATCGGGGAGCTGTCGCAGAAAGCCGTCGGCCTGGGCGGCGCGGGCGGCGGCGACCACCTCCTCCTCCGTGGCATCGGGCCGACCGTAGCGGATGTTCTCCATTGCATCGGCCGAGAAGATCACCGCGTCCTGCGGCACGAGCGCGATGCGTGCGCGCAGGGCCGCGAGCGGCCAGCGCTCGATCTCGAGGCCTTCGATCTTCAGCGAACCGGCTTCACGGTCGTAGAAGCGAAGCAGCAACTGCAGCACCGTGCTCTTGCCGGCGCCGCTCGGGCCCACCAGCGCGACGGTGCGCCCCGCGGGTATGGAGAGCGTCAGATCCTGGAGCGCCGGCCGATCCTGGCGCGACGGATAGGCGAAGCGAAGGGCCTCGAAGGCAATGGCCGCGCCGAAGGTCGACCCCTCCGGCAGCACCACAGCAGCGGCCGGGCTGCGGATCGCGGGCACCGCCCGCAGCAACTCGTCGAGCCGCTCGGAGGCGCCCGCGGCGCGCAGCAGGTCGCCCCAGACCTCGGCGAGCACCGCGGCGCTCGAGGCGACCATCGCGAAGTAGATGAGCGTCTGGCCGAGCTGGCCGGCAGTGAGCTCGCCACGCAGCACCGCCAGCGAGCCGCTGTACAGCCCGAAGATCGCAGACCCGAAGGCCGACACGATGATGAACGCGGTGAGCCAGGCCCGCGTGCGGGTCCGCCGGATCGAGGTGGCGAAGGTCGCCTCGGTGGCCTGTGCGAAGCGGTCCGATTCTCGCCCCTGCTGGCCGTAACTCTGCACGACGGGAATCGCATTCAGGACTTCGGCGGCAATGGCGCTGGAGTCGGCGAGCCGGTCCTGGCTGGCCCGCGATAGCCTGCGCACGCGCCGGCCGATGAAGACCGCGGGCACCACCACAAAGGCGAGCACGGCGATCACGGTGACCGCGACCTTCGGCACGGTCCACACCAGCATGCCCAGGCTGCCGACGAACAACACCACATTGCGCAGCCCCATCGAGAAGCTCGAGCCGACCACGGTCTGAACAAGCGTCGTGTCGGCCGACAGTCGCGAGAGCACCTCGCCGGTCTGGGTGGTCTCGAAGAAGACCGGGCTCTGGCGGAGCACCCGCGCGTACACCGCGCTGCGCACGTCGGCGATGACCCGCTCGCCCAGCCAGGTGACCATGTAATAGCGCAGCGACGTGAAGCCGGCGAGGACCGCGGACGCCGCGAACAGCCACAGGAAGCTGCGCCCGAGCTCGACGGCGCGCACCGCCGGGTCGCCGCCGAAGCCGGCGTCGATCACGCCGCGCAGCAGCACCGGCACGGCCAGGGTCGCGGCTGCCGCGGCGAGCAGGAACAGCATGGCGAGTGCGGTGCGCCCGAGGTAGGGCCGCAGCCAGGGCAGCAGCACACCGAGGCCGGAGAGGCCGGCGGCGGGGTGACGCGAAGCGGGGGGGCGGTCGGCCATCGGGCGGGACGCGGATCGGAGCGGCGCGCCGGACGACGCGCGGCGTGAGCGTAGCAGAGCCCGATCGCAGCTTGTGTCCGCAGGCTCGTCATGCGGCAAAGCCGCCCGGAGTCGGTGCCCGGGCCAGGGGCCCGGCGGCGGTGCCCAGCCGCGCAACGCGGGTCGGGCGCCCCGACTCAAGACCCGGCTTGCGCCGGCCGGGCGCAGCGCCCCTTCACATGCCCGACCATGCTGCGGGCCAGTTCCTCCTCGCCGCTGAACACGGTGCCGATCCCGGCGTCGCGCATGAGCCGCGATTCGGACTCGCCATGGCTGCGGACAACGACCTCGATGCCTGCATTCAGCGTGCGCGCCGTCCGGACCATCCGCTCGAGCCCGACGGTGTCGGGAATCGCCACCACCAGCATCGACGCGGTCACGACATGGGCCTGCACCAGGACCTCGGGCTCGGCGGCATCGCCGCTCACGGCCGCGATGCCCGCCTCGCGCAGCGACTCGATGCGCTCGCGGTTCTGGTCGACCACCACCACCGGAAGCCCGTCCTCGCGCAGGGCCGCGGTGATCTGCCGTCCGACCCGTCCGTAGCCGACGATGACCACGTGGCCGGTGAGCACGTCCCGCCCGGTATCGGGCGGCAGCGCCGCCGACGGATCCCGGCGGGCGTCGAGCGAGCGGGCCCAGGCCGAGCGCGAGGTCAGCGCCCGCGCGAGCGGCTCGGCCGAGGCCATAACGAAGGGATTGATCGCGATCGAGATCAGCGCCCCGGCCACCACCAGGCTCATGCCCTCCGGCGGCATCAGCCCGAGCGCGGCACCCAGTCCGGCGAGGATGAACGAGAACTCGCCGATCTGGGCGAGGCTTCCGGAGACGGTCAGCGCGGTGCGCAGCGGATGGCGGAAGGCGACCGTCAGGGCCGCCGCGGCCAGCGACTTGCCGACGACGACGATGCCGACCACGGCGAGCACCTGCAGTGGCCGCTCCAGCAGCACTGCCGGATCGAACAGCATGCCGACCGACACGAAGAACAGCACCGAGAACGCATCGCGCAGCGGCAGCGACTCCTCGGCGGCGCGCGCGCTGAACTCGGACTCGCGCATCACCATGCCGGCGAAGAATGCGCCGAGCGCGAAGGACACCGAGAACAGCTTCGCCGAGGCGAACGCGATGCCGATCGCGCAGGCCACGACCGACAGGGTGAACAGCTCGCGCGAACCGGTGCGCGACACATGCCACAGCAGCCAGGGCACCGCACGGCGACCGGCCACCAGCATCACCGCGACGAAGGCCGCCACCTCCAGCAGGGTGCGTCCGATCGCGCCCCATGGGGAGCCTGCGGCCTGCGCATCCGGCGTCGAGCCACCGAGCAGACCCGCCAGCGGCGGCAGCAGCACCAGCACCAGCACCATCGCCAGGTCCTCGACCACGAGCCAGCCGACGGCGATGCGGCCGTTCGAGGTCTCGAGGGCGCCCTGCGCCTCGAGCGCCTTGAGCAGCACCACCGTGCTGGCGACCGACAGGCACAGCCCGAACACCAGGGCGCTGCCCCAGTCCCAGCCCCACCAGGCCGCGAGGCCCGCGCCGAGCGCGGTGGCCACCGCCATCTGTACCACCGCGCCCGGCACCGCGATGCGCCGCACCGCCAGCAGGTCGCCCAGCGAGAAATGCAGCCCCACGCCGAACATCAGCAGCATCACGCCGATCTCGGCGAGCTGCGCGGCGATGCCGACGTCCGCGACGAAGCCGGGCGTCGCGGGGCCGATCATCACTCCCGCGACCAGATAGCCGACGAGCGCGGGCAGGCGCAGCCTCACGGCGACCAGGCCGAGCACGAGCGCGAGGCCGAAGCCTACCGCGACCGTGCTGATCAGCGTGATGTCGTGGGGCATGCCGAGGTGTCCGTGCAAGGCCCCCGATGGTACGAGAGGCCGGCAAGCCTGCCGCGCCGTAGGGGCTTGGCCCGCGTCGGACCGCGCCGCGTCAGTGCGCGGGCGGCGCGTTCCTCAGGACTTCTTCGATCGTGGTCTGCCCGGCGGCCACTTTCATCGCGCCGGCCAGGCGCAGCGGCTTCATGCCATCGCGCATTGCCTTCTGCCGGATGCGCCCGAGGTCGGGCCGCTCGTCGACGAGCGCGCGGATACCGTCGCTCATCGTCAGGATCTCGTAGAGGCCGGCACGGCCGCGATAGCCGGTGTTGCGGCATTCGAGGCAGCCAACCGCCCGCCACGCACTCGAGGGGCGGCGCGCGCGAAAGGGCTTGATCATCCCCTCCCAGGCGTCCTCGGGCAGGGTGTCGTGCGGGGCTTTGCAGTGCGGGCACAGTGTGCGCACCAGCCGCTGTGCCATCACGCCGATCAGCGTAGCGTTCAGCAGGAAAGGGGCCACGCCGAGGTCGAGCATCCGCGTCACGGCGCTCGCCGAGTCGTTGGTGTGCAGCGTCGAGAGCACCAGATGGCCGGTGAGCGCCGCCTGGATCGCCATCTCGGCAGTCTGCAGGTCGCGGATCTCGCCGATCATGATGATGTCCGGGTCCTGGCGCATCAGCGCGCGGATGCCGTCGGTGAAGCCGAGGTCGATGCCGTTGTTGACCTGCATCTGGTTGAACGCAGGCTCAACCATTTCGATCGGGTCCTCGACGGTGCAGACGTTGACCTCCTCGTTTGCAAGCTGGCGCAGCGTCGAGTAGAGCGTGGTCGTCTTGCCCGAACCGGTCGGGCCTGTGACCAGGATGATGCCGTTCGGCCGACGCGTCATCTCGTCCCAGTGCGACAGGTCCTCTTCCGAGAAGCCGAGCTCAGAGAAGCCTTTGACCAGCACCTCCGGGTCGAAGATCCGCATCACCATCTTCTCGCCGAACACGGTGGGCAGCGTGGACAGCCGCAGCTCGATCTCGCGGCCCTCGGCGGTCCGGGTCTTGATCCGGCCATCCTGAGGGCGGCGCTTCTCGACCACGTCCATCCGGCCGAGCAGCTTGATGCGGCTGGTCATTGCCGACAGCACCGCGGGCGGCACCTGGTAGACGTTGTGCAGCACGCCGTCGATCCGGAAGCGCACCACGCCGAGCTCACGGCGCGGCTCGAGGTGGATGTCGCTGGCGCGCTGATCAAAGGCGTACTGCCACAGCCAGTCGACGATGGTGATGACGTGCTGGTCGTTGGCGTCGAGGTTGCGGCCGCTGCGCCCGAGCTCGACGAGCTGCTCGAAGCTGCTGGTGTGGGCGTTGCCGTTGCCCTTGTTGGCGCCGCGCACCGAGCGCGCGAGGCTATAGAACTCGACGATGAAGCGGGCGATGTCGACGGGGTTGGCGACCACCCGGACGATGCGCTTGCGCAGCAGGGCCGATAGCTCATCGACCCACTCGTCGTGCATCGGTTCACAGGTCGCGATCACGACCTCGCCGGTCCGCACCTCGAGGGGCAGGATGTCGAAGCGGGTCGCGTAGCTGCTCGACATCACATCGGCCACCTTCGCGAAGTCGACCTTCAGCGGATCGATGTGTACATGCTCGAGTCCGCTGCGCTCGGCGAGCCACGCGGTCAGCGCCTCGAGGTCGAGCTCGCGGTGCGGGGCGAGCGCGCTGCGCAATCTGCGCTCGGCGATCGCGACCAGCGCGTGGCGGCGGGCCTGCGTCAGGCGAGCGTAGCCGGTCTGGGTCTGCATCTGCTCGGCGTTGATCAGTCCGTCCTCATGCAGGGCGGCGAGCACGTCCTCGATGCCTAGCCTGCGTCCGCGCGCGCCGATCGGCCGGCCGCCAGCCGGCGCGCGCGCCACGCCCCGCCGCGCAGGCGCGGCCTCGAGCACCGGGACGGGCACGGTCGGCTCGCTGGCATGAGCCGGCGGCGCGGGATCGGCGAGGTGGCGCTTCATCGCAACCGACGGTAGCACCGGCACCATCGGCCGCCCTGCCGTCGACGGACAGACGGTCGGCACGGGCGGGTGATGCGGGCGGATACCGTGGCGGACAGCCGCTCGCCTCAGGCGCGCTCCTCAGCCCGCCTCAGCCACCCGCGACCTGTTCCCGCAGCGCCTTGGCCCAGCCGCGGGCCGGCAGCCGCCAGCGCCGCTCGACCTCGGCGGCCCGCTCGAAGAGCATCGCCGCGTCGACCGACAGCGGCGGCCCGGCGAAGGCCAGCACCACCAGGTTGCCGGCCTCGACCGGCGGCAGCACCAGCACCTGTCCACCGAAGGTCTCGTCGATCCGCCGCCGATTGCGATCGAACGACGCGTGGTCGCTGCCGAAGAGGTTGACCACCATCATGCCCGGCTCGGCGATCGCGCGACGAACGGCCGCATAGAACTCGGGCGATTCGAGCACCGGGCCGCGTGCTTCGCGGTCGTACAGGTCGACCTGGACGACACCGAAGCGACCGCGCGCCCCCGGCCGCGCGACGAACTCGCCGGCGTCGCCGTGCACGATCTCCAGCCGGGCGTCGTCCTCGGGCAGCGCGAAGAACCGCCGGCCGGCGGCGATCACGGTGGCGCCCTGCTCCACCGCGACCACCTCGGTCTGCGGCAGCTGCTTCCAGCACCACTTGGTCAGGGCCGCGGCGCCTAGCCCGAGCTGCAGCACGCGGGCCGGCGGCTCCATGAATAACAGCCAGGCCATCATGTGGCGGATGTAGTCGAGCTCGAGGTCGAAGGGCTTGCGCAGCCGCATCGCGCCCTGGATCCAGCGCGAGCCGAAATGCAGGTAGCGCACGCCGTCCTGCTCGGACAGCTCGATCGGCGGGTCGGCCGATGCCGGGGCGGCCCCGCTCGCGCGCACGCGACGCGGAGCGCCATCCTTCTTGCGGCTCATGGCGTGATCCAGCCATCCGTGCGCAGGGCCGCCCAGCGCGCGAGCTTGGCCTCGTGCGACAGCGCCGCATGGGCCGGGCTGGTCGAGGGCAGACGGTAGGTCGCCAGGCCGCGGGCCGCGAACGCGGCCTCGGCGCGCGCCGCGGTCGCGCCATTAAACGCAACCGCACCCAGGCTCGGCATCGCCGCGAGTAGCGCGTCGAAGTTGTTGCCGCGTGCGTCGCGGATCGCCGCATCGAGGCTGCCCTCGCGCCGGCACGCCCCGAGCACGTCCCACAGGGCGATACACCGCGCCCTCAGGCGCTCCAGGCGCGCCTCGTAGGCCAGCTCGAACAGAGGCTCCTCGAGCAGCGCCCCGAGGATCGGCCAGAACCTGTTGCGCGGATGCGCGTAGTAGCGCGCCTGGGCGAGCGACGCCTCACCGGGGAAACTGCCGAGGATCAGCAGCCGCGGGGCCGCGCCGATCACCGGTTCCAGGCCCCGCAGCAGAACGTCGGCCTGGCGCTCGCCGACGATCACCGGACCGACATTGCCAGCAGCATGTCGTTCAGCCGCCTAACGAAGCCGGCCGGATCCTCGAGCTGCCCACCCTCGGCGAGCAGCGCCTGGTCGAACAGCAGCCGGGCCCAGCCCCCGGTGTCTTCGGTGTCGGCCTTCATCCGCTCGAGTAACGGATGCCCGGGGTTGATCTCGAGAATCGGCTTGCGGTCGGGCGCCTTCTGGCCGGCCTGCTTGAGCAGCCGCTCCAGCGTGCCGCTGATCTCGTTGTCGTCAGACACCAGGCAGGACGGCGAGTCGGTCAGCCGGTCGGTGACGCGCACGTCCTTGACCCGGTCGCCCAGCGCCTCACGGATCCGGCCGACGAGTTCGGCGTACGCCTTCGCGGTCTCTTCGACCTTCTGCTTCTCATCGGCGTCCTGCAGCCCACCCAGGTCGAGCCCGCCTCGCGACACCGAGACCAGCGGCTTGCCGTCGAACTCCTGCAGGAACGACAGCATCCACTCGTCGACACGGTCGGCGAGCACCAGCACCTCAATCTCCTTGCGACGAAACACCTCGAGATGCGGGCTGGTACGGGCGGCCGCCTCGGACTCGGCGGTCACGTAGTAGACCTTGTCCTGACCCGGCTTCATCCGGGCCGCGTACTGCTCAAGCGACACGGTCTGCTCGCCGGCACCGGTCGAGGTCGACGCAAAGCGCAGCAGCTTCGCGATCCGCTCCTGGTTGCCGAAGTCCTCGCCCAGGCCTTCCTTGAGGACCTGGCCGAACTCCTTCCAGAAGTTCGTGTAGTCGTCGGGGCGGTTGGCGGCGATGTCCTCGATCGTCGACAGCACCCGCTTCGTGCAGCCCTCGCGGATCGCGCGGACGTCGCGGCTCTCCTGGAGGATCTCGCGCGAGACGTTGAGCGGCAGGTCGGCCGAATCGACCACCCCCTTGACGAAGCGCAGGTACACCGGCATGAGCTGCTCGGCGTCGTCCATGATGAACACGCGGCGCACGTAGAGGCGGATGCCGCGGCGGTGCTGGCGGTCCCAGAGGTCGAACGGCGCGCGCGCCGGCACGTAGAGCAGCTGGGTGTACTCGCTGCGGCCCTCGACACGGTTGTGCGTCCAGGCGAGTGGCGCGTCGGCGTCGTTCGTCAGGTGCTTGTAGAACTCGCGGTACTGCGCATCGTCGATCTCGGACTTCGAGCGCGTCCAGAGCGCGCTCGCCTGGTTGACGGTCTCCCAGTCGGGTGCATCGCCTTCCTTCGTGTCCTCCGGCTTCATGCGGATCGGCAGCGAGATGTGGTCGGAGTAGCGGCGCACGATCGCGCGCAGCCGCCAGCCCGAGAGCAGCTCGCCATGGTCGGCGCCGTCCTCGTCGTCGGCACGCTTCTCGCGCAGGTGGAGCACGATGTGCGTGCCGCGCTCGGCGCGCTCGATCGCTTCGATGCTGAACTCGCCGCTGCCGTCGGACTCCCAGCGCACGCCCTCGGCGGCGGGCAGCCCGGCGCGACGCGATTCGACGACGACCCGATCGGCCACGATAAACGACGAGTAGAACCCAACGCCGAACTGGCCGATCAGGTTGGAGTCGCGAGCGCGGTCGCCGGTCAGGCTCGCGAAGAACTCGCGGGTGCCCGAGCGGGCGATCGTGCCGAGGTTGTCGATCGCCTCCTGGCGCGACAAGCCGATCCCGGTGTCGGTGACGGTGATAGTGCGGGCCGCCGGGTCGAACTCGATGCGGATCTCAAGCTCGCCGCCGCCCTCGAGCAGCTCGGGCCGGTCGATCGCCTCGAAGCGCAGCTTGTCGCACGCGTCCGACGCGTTGGACACCAGCTCGCGCAAGAAGATCTCGCGGTTGCTGTACAGCGAATGGATCATCAGCTGCAAGAGCTGCTTGACCTCGGTCTGGAAGCCCAGGGTTTCCTTCATCGCGCCCATGTCTTGGTGTGGTCTCGGGGGTTTGGGGGGCCGGGCGGGTCCGCGGTGTGCGCGGCTCCGACCCGGACGGGTGGCGGCATTATCGGGGCGGTCCGATGGATTTCAAGCGCTGCCGGCTCCGCTCGAGCGTCTCCTGCAGCGCGCGCAGCATCCGCGGCTCCATCGAGGTCGCGACATTAAACCGCATCCAGGTGCTGGGGCCCTGGTCGGGCGAGAAGAGGCTACCGGGCGCCATCAGGAAGCCCTGCTCGAGCATCGCCTCGGCGAGCGGCACGGTGTCCAGGTCCGAGTCCGCCCAGACGAACATGCCGGCGGCATTGCCCCCGGAGGGCCTGAACCCCAGCCGCTCGAGTGTGCGCACGACTGGCTCACGGGCCGCTGCGAGCCGGCCCCGCAGCCGCTCCAGGTGCCGCCTGTAGTGGCCCTCGGACAGCACCCGGTAGACCACCCGCTCGCCCAGCTCGGGGGTGGTCAGGCCGACCAGCATCTTCAGGTCGGTGAGCTGGCGGGCGAGCGGCGCGGCGCAGGCGATGAAGCCAACCCGAAGGTTCGCCGCCAGTGTCTTCGAGAAGCCGCCGACGTGCAGCACCCGCTCGAGCCGATCGAGCGCCGCCAGCCGCATGCACGGCTGCACCGCCGGGCCCGGGTGCAGGTCGCCGTAGACGTCGTCCTCGACCACCCGGAAGTCGAACTCCTCGGCCAGGCGCAGCACCTGGAAGGCCTTCGCAGCACTGATCGAGGTGCCGGTCGGGTTGTGCAGCACCGAGCTCAGCACGTAGAGCTTCGGGCGGTACTGGGCGCAGAGCGCGCGCAGGCGGTCGAGGTCGGGCCCGTCGGCCAGCCGCGGCACGCCGATGACGCGCAGCCCGAGCAGCGAGAAGCGGCCGTACATCAGGAACCAGCCCGGATCGTCGACCAGGAGGGTGTCGCCGGCCTTGGCGAAGGTCTGCGCGATCAGGTCCAGCCCCTGGGTGGCGCCGAGGGTCGTGACGATCTGCTCGGGCAGGGCGACGATCTCGTGCTCGGAGAGCTTTTGCTGGAGCTGCTGGCGCAGCGGCAGATAGCCCTGCGCCTGGCCATAGCCGAGCATCGCGGCGCCGTTGGAGCGCCCGAGCGAGCGCACGCTCGAGCCGACCAGCTCGGCGTCCAGCCAGTCGGGGGGCAGCACGCCGCCGCCCGGCATGTCGCGGGTCGGAAGCTGGCGGAACATGTTGCGCAGCAGCCAGACCACGTCCATCGACGGGTTCGGTGTCTCGGCCCAGGCACGCGTGGCCGCGAGCCCCGCGCCCAGGTTGCGCTCCCGCACGAAGAAGCCCGAGCCGCGCCGCGACTCAAGGTAGCCGCGGGCGATCAGGCGGTCGTAGGCCTCGACGACGGTGAAGCGCGAGACGCGGTGGTCGGCAGAGAAGCCCCGGATCGAGGGCATGCGGGTGCCGGGCCGCAGCATCCGCTCGTCGATGCGCTGCGCGAACCAGGCGACGATCTGCTCGACCAGCGTGCGGTCACTGCCCGCGGCGAGGAAGGAGCCCGGCCGCAGGGTCGGGGCCGCGGACGGGGCGGTGTCGGCAGCCGGGGCGCCGCGGGCGGTGTCGGGCATGGTGTCGCGTACTGTGGCGGGAGAAGGACCGGGCCGGTGGGCCGATCAGATCGTGTAACCGTACCGGCACCGTACTGCGACCGCAAGGTAGCATCCCCCTGATGCCCCCCTCCGCCCGCACCGACGAAGCCGCCACGAGCGTGGACACGATTCGACCCGAGACCCGCGGCCTGCTGCTGGGCCTGGTCGGGGTCGCGGTGTTCTCGCTGACGCTTCCGATGACCCGGCTCGCGGTGGTCGACCTCGATCCGGTCTGGATCGGCCTGACCCGTGCGCTGCTCGCCGCCCTGCCTGCCGCCGCCTGGCTGGCCTGGGTCGGCGCGCCCCGTCCGGGGCGCGAGATGCTGCCGCGGCTGGCGATCGTCGCCGCCGGCGTCATCGTGGGCTTTCCGACCCTCACCTCGGTGGCGATGCGCCACGTCGACGCCTCGCACGGCGCGGTGGTGCTGGGCGTGCTGCCGCTGGCCACGGCGCTGGCTGGCGCCTGGCTTGCCGGCGAACGACCGTCGCGCAGCTACTGGGCGTTCGCGGTGCTCGGGGCGGGGCTCGTCTGCGGGTTCGCGCTGCGCGCCGGCGGCGGGCGGCCGCAGCCCGCCGACGGCCTGCTGGTGCTTGCGGTGATCGCCGCCGCCATCGGCTATGCCGAGGGCGCGCGCGTGTCGCAGAAGCTCGGCGGGCCGCAGACCATCTGCTGGACGCTGGTGTACTCGGCCCCCTTCCTGGCGCCGGCGGTTGCGTGGCTGAGCTGGGTGCACGGCGTCGAGGCGCGGCCCTCGGCCTGGCTCGGCTTCGCGTACGTGACCCTGTTCAGCCAGCTGCTCGGCTTCTTCGCCTGGTACAAGGCACTTGCCATCGGCGGCATTGCGCGAGTCTCGCAGGTCCAGCTGCTGCAGACCTTCATGACGCTCGGCTTTGCGGCCGCGGTCGCCGGCGAACGGCCCGCGCTCGCCACCTGGGCCTTCGCCGCGGCCGTGGTGGCGGTGGTGGCCGCCCAGCGGGCATCGGCCATTGCCCGCGCGCCCCGTGGCGCGTCGGCCGCCCCCGCGGAGGCGGCCATCCCACCACTTCCTGGGCGGCCCCGTCCCGCCCCCCACCCAGATCCCGACAGATGAGCGACTCCCGTCCCTTCATGCAGGTCGATGTCTTCACCGATCGCCCGTTCTTCGGCAACCCGGTGGCGGTCGTGCTCGACGCCGACGCGCTCGACGGCGCCGCGATGCAGCGCATCGCCCGCTGGACGAACCTCTCGGAGACAACCTTCGTGCTGCGCCCGACGGCGCCCGGCGCCGACTACGCGTTGCGCATCTTCACGCCCGAGCGCGAGCTGCCCTTCGGGGGCCATCCGACACTCGGCAGCGCGCGTGCGGTGCTGGCCTCGGGGCGGGCCCGGGCCCGCGACGGCCGCCTCGTCCAGCAATGTGCCCTGGGTCTGGTCGGGCTGCGCGTCGACGAGGCCGGCGGCCGGCTCTTCTTCGAGGTGCCCGCCGCGAGGGTGGGTGCACTCGGCGACGCCGACGCGGCAGCGATCGCGCGGGCGCTCGGTCTGGACGGCGTGCCGCCGCGCTTCGAGGCGATCGACGTGGGTCCGGTCTGGCTGACGGCCGCTCTGTGCGATGCTGACGAGGTGCTCGGGCTGCGGCCGGACATGGCGGCGCTGGAGGCGATCAGCCGACGGCTCGGTGCAACCGGCGTCACCGTCCATGCGCCGAATCCGAGCGGCACGCAGGGCCCGTGGACCGACGCACCCGACATCGCGGTGCGCTCGTTCGCACCGGCCACGGGCGTGCCCGAGGACCCGGTCTGCGGCAGCGGCAACGCCTGCGTGGCCCTGCAGCGGCGAGCCGGCGGGCAGCGGGACGGCTACATCGCAGCGCAGGGCGAGGCGATCGGACGCGCTGGCCGAATCGCGGTGGCCTTCCGGGGCGAGACGATCGAGGTGGGCGGCGCGACCGTGATCTGCGTCGAGGGACGGCTCAGGACGGCCTGAGCGTCCCGCACTCGCATCGTGCCCCCGGCACGTCGCCGTGGCACGGGCACGCCGCCGTGCCGATCAGGTCATCGCGAGCGGCGCGAAGAACCCCTCGACCAGCGTGTCGTCCACCGCCTCGAACGACGGCGGCCACCAGGCGGCGTCCCGGGTTTTGTCGATCAGCAGCGCTCGAACGCCTTCGGGAAAGTCGGGATGCCGCTGGCACTGCTTCGCGACCACGATGTCGAGCGCGAGCACGTCCTCGAGCCCCAGGAGCCGGCAGCGTTGCATGTACTCGAAGGTCACCCGCGCGGCGGTCGGCGAGCCATTGGCGAGGTTCTCCAGGGGCCTCTCGAACCACGGCTCGGACGCAGCCGCGGCGCGCAGCGCGGCGAGCACCGCCTGCGCGTCGCCCTGCCGGCCGATGGTGCGGATCGTGTCGTGGTGGCGGCGCAGCGCGCTCTCGGGCAACACGAAGGGCGCCTCGGCGGCGAAGCCCAGGCAGAAGGCCCGCAGCCGTGCGCGGCGGGCGGCGACGCCACCGGTCCAGTCCAGCGCGGCGAGCCGCTCGACGAAGGCCGGCTGGCGCGCATGCGCGATCACATGGTCGGCGAGCCGCGCGTACAGGGCGTCGGCCTCGTTGACGAGAGCACCCGTCATTGCGAGCAGCAGGCCCGCCTCGCCGGGAACCCGATTCAGGAACCAGCCACCGCCGACGTCCGGGAACAGGCCGATGTGGATCTCGGGCATCGCCAGCTTCAGGCCCTCGGTGACGATCCGCTCGCTGCCGGCCACAGACAGCCCGACGCCGCCGCCCATGTCGACGCCGTGCGCCCAGGTGACGAAGGGCTTCGGATAGCGGTGGAGCAGCGCGTCGAGCTGGTACTCGACGTCGAAGAACGCATCACCGTAGACGAAGCGGCGCGGGCCGCCAGCACGCACATGGCGGATCACCTCGGCGACGTCGCCGCCGGCGCAGAAGCCCTTCGGGCCGTTGCCAGCCAGCATCACACAGACGATCGACTCATCCGACGCCCAGTCGCGTAAGCGATCGAGCATCGATTGGCACATTGAAAGGTTCAGTGCGTTGAGCTGCCCTGGACGATTGAGCCGCGCGATGCCGATGCGGCGGCCCGGGGTCGCGCAGTCGACAGTCTCGTAGACCATGTCGTCTGCGGCGGAAACGAGCGGGGAGGCGGTCATGTCGGGGCGGTCGCGATCGGAGGAGCCGCGAGCGTACCAGCGCAGCGCCCGCCGAGTGCTCCGAGGGCGGCACGGCACGACAGGGCCGTGCGGCGCGATGCCTCAGCGCGGCTCGTCGGTCAGCTCGAAGGTGGCGATGACCCGTGACCCGCGCCGGCTCTTGTGCAGCAGCGCAAAACACGGCCGCTGCACCGGAAAACCCGCGTAGCCCGCGACCTCCTCGGCCGGCGGCCTGGCCAGTCCGTCCCGGCTGCGTTCGTATTGCCAGCGAGCGACCTCGGAGAAGGGCTTGCCGCCGGTCGGCCCGGCGATGTTGACGAAGCCGCCGGGGCGGTGGTGCGGCTTCGGCGCGTCGTACTACGGATGGGTGGTGCCGCAAGCCGCTAGCCAGACCGCGGCGGCCCGCCCCGCCCAGCGAACCCGCACACTCACGGCTTCGGTGAGGGCCGCGGCAGCGTCAGCTGCGGATCCTTGCGCCGGGGCTCGAGCACCTTGCCCTTGCGCCCGCGCGCGGTGCGGTACTCGCCGAGCGCACGCACCGTCATCGACTCGTCCATCGGCTTGCCTGCACGCCCGATGCCGGACAGCACCACCCCGTCGTCGCCGCACACCAGCGCCTGGAGCAGCGCCTCCTTGCTGTCGAGGTCGACCAGCGCGGAGCCCCGCCCGCCGTTCTTCAGTACCCGCAGCTCATCGAGACCGAAGACCAGCATCCGCGGTCGCTCGCCGCTGCCCGCCAAGCAGACTACATGCGACTGCCCGGGCGTGAAGACCGCCGGGCGGATGGGCGCATCGCCCTCGTCGAGCGTGATGACCTGGCGGCCCGCCTTGTTGCGCCCGACGAGATCGCCCGCCTGGCACAGGAAGCCGTTGCCACCGCGGGTGCACAGCAGCACGCCGGCGTCGACGCGGGCGGCGAACGCATGCTCCACGCGGGTGCCCGGCTCGAGCTCGACCAGCGAGGTGATCGGCACGCCGTCGCCGCGCGCCGAGGGCAGCGAGGCCACCGGCACCGAATGCACCCGCCCGGTCGAGCCCAGCGCGTAGAGCTGGTCGGTGGTCATGACCTCGAACGCGCCGTAGAAGGTGTCGCCCGACTTGAACGAGAACTGCGCCCAGTCGTGGCCGTGCCCCTGGCGCGCACGCACCCAGCCCTTGGCCGACAGGATGACCGTTACCGGCTCCTCGGCGATCTTCACCTCGACCACGGTGCGGGCCGCCGCCTCGATGAGGGTGCGCCGGGCATCGCCGTAGAGCTTCGCGTCCGCCTCGATCTCGCGGATCAGCAGGCGGCGCTGCGCGCCCTCGCTGTCGAGCAGCGCCGCGAGCTGCTCGCGCTCGGTGCGCAGCCCGGTGAGCTCCTGCTCGATCTTGATCGCCTCGAGCCGCGCGAGCTGCCTGAGCCGGATCTCGAGAATGTCCTCGGCCTGGCGATCGGACAGCCCGAACGCCGCGATCAGCGCGGGCTTGGGCTCGTCGGACTCGCGGATGATTCGGATCACCTCGTCGATGTTCAGCAGCACCAGCTGCCGGCCCTCGAGGATGTGGATTCGGTCGTCCACCTTGCCCAGCCGGTGCCGGGTGCGGCGCACAACGGTGTCGATCCGGAAGGCGACCCACTCGCCAAGGATCATGGGCAGCGACTTCTGCTGCGGGCGGCCATCGCGACCGATCATCACCAGGTTGACCGGGACACCGGCCTCGAGGCTGGTGTGCGCCAGCAGCGTCGACAGCATCTCCTGCTGGCCGACCTTTGCGGTGCGAGGCTCGAAGACGATCCGCACCGCCGCCTCGCGGCCCGACTCGTCCCGTACGGCGTCGAGCACGCCGAGCACGGTCTGCTTGAGCTGGAGCTGCTCGGGCGTGAGCGCCTTCTTGCCCAGGCGCACCTTCGGGTTGGTCAGCTCCTCGATCTCCTCGAGGACCTTCGCGGCCGACACCCCGTGTGGCAGCTCGGTGATCACCAGCTGCCACTGGCCGCGCGCCATCTCCTCGATGACATGGCGCGCGCGCAGCTTGATGGAGCCGCGCCCGCCGGCGTAGACCTCGCGGATCTCGGCGGGCGAGGAGATGATCTGGCCGCCGCCGGGGAAGTCGGGGCCGGGCATCAGCGCCAGCACCGCGTCGAGGTCGGCCGTGGGGTTGCGCACCAGAGCGACCGCTGCGGCCGCGACCTCGCGCAGATTGTGCGGTGGAATCTCGGTCGCCATGCCGACCGCGATGCCCGAGGCGCCGTTGAGCAGCACCATCGGTAGCCGCGCGGGCAGCAGCGCGGGCTCCTGGGCCGAGCCGTCGTAGTTCGGCACGAACTCGACCGTGCCCTGGTCGATCTCGTCGAGCAGCAGCCGCGCGTAGGGCGTGAGCCGGGCCTCGGTATAGCGCATCGCGGCCGCGCCGTCGCCGTCGCGCGAGCCGAAGTTGCCCTGCCCGTCGACCAGCGGATAGCGCAGCGTGAACGACTGCGCCATGCGCACCAGCGCGTCGTAGGCCGCGGTGTCGCCGTGCGGATGGAAGCGCCCGAGCACGTCGCCGACGACACGGGCGGACTTCACCGGCTTGGCGGTGGGGCCCAGTCCCATCTCGTTCATCGCGTAGAGGATGCGGCGCTGCACCGGCTTCTGGCCGTCGCAGACGTCGGGCAGCGCGCGGCCCTTGACCACCGAGACCGCGTAGTCGAGGTAGGCGCGCTCGGCGTAGCGCGCGAGCGTCAGCGCGCCGTCGTCCTCGGGCGGTGGCGGTTCGGGCGGTTCGGGAAAGAGCGTCGGCTGATCGTCCATGGGCTCGGCTGCGTCGTCGTGGTGGGAAGGAGATCCGACGTCTTCAGACGTCGACCTCGACCTCGTTGCCGTGCTCCTCGAGCCAGCCGCGGCGCGCGGCGGCCTCGCCCTTGCCCATCAGCATGGTGAAGCGCAGCGTGGTGGCGGCCGCGTCGGTGTCGCCGAAGGACACGCGCAGCAGTCGGCGCGTGTCGGGCTTGAGCGTGGTCTCCCAGAGCTGCTCGGCGGTCATCTCGCCGAGCCCTTTGAACCGCGAGATGCTCCATGAGCCCTCGCGCAGCCCGTCCTTGCGCAGCTTGTCCTCGGCATGGCGCAGCTCGGCCTCGTCGAGGCAGTAGACCTTGCGCAGCGGCCGCTTGCCCTGCGCCGGCACGTCGATGCGGAACAGCGGCGGCCGCGCGACGTACACGTTTCCCGACTCGATGAGGCGTGGGAAATGCCGGAAAAACAGCGTCAGCAGCAGCACCTGGATGTGTGCGCCGTCGACGTCGGCGTCCGACAGGATGCAGATCTTGCCGTAGCGCAGGTTCGAGAGGTCCGGCGTGTCGGCGGGCCCGTGCGGATCGACGCCGATGGCCACCGCGATGTCGTGGATCTCGGTATTGGCAAACAGCCGGTCGCGGTCGGTCTCCCAGGTGTTGAGCACCTTGCCGCGCAGCGGCAGGATCGCCTGGTACTCCTTCTCGCGACCCATCTTGGCCGAGCCGCCGGCCGAGTCGCCCTCGACGAGGAACACTTCGTTGCGCGCCAAGTCGGTGCTCTCGCAGTCGGTCAGCTTGCCTGGCAGCACCGCCACGCCCGAGCTCTTGCGCTTCTCGACTCTCTGCGCCGAGCGCTGTCGGGCCTGCGCCTGGCGGATCACCAGGTCGGCGAGCTTGCGGCCCCAGTCGACGTGCTGGTTCAGCCAGAGCTCGAACTGACCCTTCGCGAAGCCGGACACGAGCCGCAGCGCGTCGCGCGAGTTCAGGCGCTCCTTGATCTGGCCCTGGAACTGTGGGTCGAGCACCTTCGCCGACAGCACGAAGCTCGCCCGCGCGAACGCGTCCTCGGGCATCAGCTTCACGCCCTTGGGCAGCAGCGAATGCAGCTCGACGAAGCCCTTGATGGCGGCGAACAGGCCTTCGCGCAGCCCCGACTCGTGGGTGCCGCCGGCCGGCGTCGGTATCAGGTTCACGTACGACTCGCGCACCAGCGGACCGGACTCGGTCCAGGCGACGACCCACTGCGCGCCCTCGCCCTCGGCGAAGGTCTCATGGCCGGCATCGGCGTACTGCCGCCCCTCGAAGAGCGGCACCACCGGGCCGCCCTCGCCCGCCTGCGGGCCCGCGCCCTCCGAGGCCAGCGCCTCGGACAGGTAGCCGCGCAGCCCCTCGGCATACTGCCAGGCGCGCACCTGCCCAGTCTTCTCGGTAGTCATCGTGACTTTCACCCCAGGCAGCAGCACCGCCTTGGATCGCAGCAGCCGCTCGAGGTCCGCCATCGGCAGCACCTGGCTGTCGAAATACTTCGGGTCCGGCCAGACCTCGACACGCGTGCCGCTGCGCCGCTCACCTTTGTCGGCCATCCGCGAGGCGAGCGGCTGCACCACCTCGCCGCCGCCGAAGACAATGGTGTGCACGCCCTGGCCACGCTCGTCCGGACGCCAGACGGTGACCTTCAGCGTGGTGGACAGCGCGTTGGTGACCGACACGCCGACGCCGTGCAGGCCACCCGAGAAGCTGTAGGCGCCGCCGGCCTGTTTGTCGAACTTCCCGCCGGCATGCAGCCGCGTGAAGACGATCTCGACGGTGGGTACACCCTCGTCCGGATGCAGGCCGACCGGGATGCCGCGGCCGTCGTCCTCGATCGCAATGCCGCCGTCGGCGAGCTGGGTGACCGCGATGTGCTTCGCATGGCCGCCGAGCGCCTCGTCGGCGGCGTTGTCGATCACCTCCTGCACGATATGCAGGGGGTTGTCGGTACGGGTGTACATCCCTGGCCGCTGCCGGACCGGCTCGAGGCCCTTCAGGACGCGGATCGAGGCTTCTGTGTAATCGTTCTTGCGGGTCGCCATGCGCGGATTATCGCGCGACGCGAGGGGCGATGCGCGCGATACTGTTCATTCATCCAGTCATCATACGCCCTGAGCGGCGCGGGCCGAAGATCCGGAAGGTTCGCTCAGCGCAGGCCGCACCACTGTGCGAAGGCGCCGAGGTCGAGCGCCAGATCCGGCCCGAGGTACAGCCGGAAGGTCCCTGCAAGGGCCGCGGCCAGCGCGAACGCAATCGCAACACGGACCCGCCAGGGCACGGCGCGCGGCGCGGTAGCGGGCCCGGTGGCGATTCGGGGGGCATCCATCCACCGATTCTAGCCGCCCTCGCTACACTGGTCACCGATGCCCGGCTTGACGCTTGGCACGACCCGCTGCCGAGGCCCGAGTGTCAGCCCTTCCCTTCTCACGCCCCATGCTCCCCACGCTCGCCGACATCGAGTCGGCCGCCGCCATCGTCGCGGCGGCCATGCCGTCGACGCCCCAGTACGCCTGGCCGCTGCTCGCCCGCAGGCTGGGCACCGAGGCCTGGGTCAAGCATGAGAACCACACCCCGACTGGCGCCTTCAAGGTGCGCGGCGGCTTGGTCTACCTGGACGGCCTGGTTCGCACCGCGCCCGACTGCCCGGGCATCGTCTCCGCCACCCGCGGCAATCACGGCCAGTCGCTTGCCTTCGCCGCCCGGCGCGTCGGCATCCCAGCGACGATCGTCGTGCCCCGAGGCAACAGTGTCGAGAAGAATGCCGCGATGCGGGCGTTCGGCGCCGAGCTGATCGAGCACGGCGAAGACTTCTCCGAATCGGCCGAGCACGCGACGCGGCTCGCCGCGGCGCGCGGCCTGCACCGCGTTCCTTCCTTCCATACCGACTTGGTGCGGGGCGTGGCGACCTACTGGCTGGAGCTCTTCCGGGCGGTCCCCGGGCTCGACGTCGCATTTGTGCCGATCGGCCTGGGCTCGGGCCTGTGCGGGGCGCTCGCCGCGCGGGCCGCGCTCGGCCTGCGCGACCGGCTGCGGATCGTTGGCGTGGCGTCCGCCCATGCGCGCGCCTATGCGCTGTCGATCGAGGCGGGTCGCACCGTCGATGCCCCCGTGTCGACGCGGCTCGCCGACGGGATGGCGGTGCGCGTCGCCGATCCGGCGGCGCTGGCGATGATGCTCGGCGAGGTGGACGAGGTCGTCGAGGTTGACGACGCCGAGGTGGCCCGCGCAATGAAGGCCCTGTACGTCGACACGCATAACGTCGCCGAGGGCGCCGGGGCCGCCTCGCTCGCCGCGGCCATGCAGTGGGCACGCGAGCGCCCGGGGGGGCTGGCGGGCCTGCGGGTCGGCCTGACGCTGTGCGGCGCGAACGTCGATCACGAGGTGTTCGCCACGGTGCTGCACGACACGGTGCTCGACTGAGGCGAGTGCCGCCGGAGCGACTCCGGCGCGGCTCGCGGCCGGGCCCGCAGGCTAGACCGCGACCTGCGAGCCGAGTTCGATGACGCGGTTCGGCGGCAGTCGGAAGTAGTTCGCCGCGCTCGGGCTGTTCTGCATCATCCAGCCGAACAGCGAGCGCCGCCAGCCGAACACCCCGCGCCGGGACACCGACACGATCACCGGTTTGCTGGTGAAGAACGAGGTGTCCTCGATGTCGAGCTCGAGCCCCTTGCGGCGCGCGAGCTTGAGTGCGCGCGCAATGTCCGGGTCCTCCCTGAAGCCGAAATGGGCGACCAGCCTCAGCACGCCGCTGTTGCCGCGCTGCAGCTCGACGCGCTCGTCGTCGGGCACGCGCGGTGTGTCATCGAACTCGACCGTCATGAAGACCGTCTGCTCGTGCACCACCTTGTTGTGCTTGAGGTTGTGCAGGAAGCTGCCCGGGTAGCCGAAGCGTGTCGAGCTGAAGAAGACCGCCGACCCCGGCACCCGCGGGATGTCCGAGAGGTCCAGGTTCAACTCGTCGCGAGCCACCCGCGGCAGCGCGTCCTTGCGCGAGCGCATGATCTCGATGCCGCGGCGCCAGGTCGTCAGCACGGTGAACATCACGCTTGCCACCAGCAGCGGGAACCAGCCGCCCTCCTCGATCTTGCCGATGTTAGCCGCGAAGAAGCTGACCTCGAGCACCAGAAAGAGCGCCAGCGGCGGCAGCAGCAGCTTGCTACGCCGCGAGGGCATCAGCAGCACGGCGATCGTTAGCAGCACGCTGCCGATCAACAGGTCGCCCGACACCGCAATGCCGTAGGCCGCCGCGAGGTTCGACGAGCTGCGGAAGGTCAGCACCAGCAGCAGCACCGCCACTAGAAGCAGCCAGTTGACCACCGGGATGTAGACCTGCCCACGCGAGGTGTCGGAGGTGTACAGCACCTTCAAGCGCGGCAGGTAGTTCAGCCGCGAGGCCTGCTGCGTGACCGAGAACGCGCCCGAGATCGTCGCCTGCGAGGCGATCACCGTGGCCAGCGTCGCCAGCATCACCAGTGGCACCAGCAGCGGTTCGGGCGCAAGCAGGAAAAATGGATTACGCACCGCGCCGGGGTCGCGCATGACCAGCGCGCCCTGCCCGAAGTAATTCAGCATCAGGCAGGGGAAGACCAGCGAGAACCAGCCGATGCGGATGGGCTTGCGGCCGAAGTGGCCGAGATCGGCATACAGGGCCTCGGCTCCGGTCATCGACAGGAACACCGCGCTCAGCGCGACGAAGGTCCACTCGGGATGCACGAACGCGAAGGTGATCGCGTGGCGCGGGTCGAGCGCGCCCAGGATCTCCGGCGTCTGCACGATGCTCGAGACGCCCAGGGCCGCCAGCACGAAGAACCAGACGACCATCACCGGGCCGAATAACGCGCCAACTTTCGCGGTCCCGCTGCGCTGGATCATAAACAGGCCGACCAGGATCACCAGCGCGATCGGCACCACGAAGCGCGCCAGCGCAGGCTCGACCACGCTGATACCCTCCACCGCCGACAGCACCGAGATCGCGGGCGTGATCACAGCGTCTCCGAAAAAGAGCGAAGCCGCGAAGATGCCGAGCACGCCGATCGCCCAGGTGAGCCGCGGGCGGTCCTTGACCAGCGCGAGCAGGTTCGAGAGCAGCGCCAGCACCCCGCCCTCGCCGCGATGGTCGAAGCGCAGCATCACCGTCACGTACTTGAGGGACACGATGATCGTGACCGCCCAGAAGATCATCGACAGCACCGGGAAGATCTTATCGGGCGTCAGCGGCAGGCCGGTCGGCTCGAGGAAGGCTTCCTTGAACGCATAGAGCGGGCTGGTGCCGATGTCGCCGAAGACCACGCCGAGCGCTGCGAGCACCAGCGGCGGCATGCGCTGCGACGAGGGGACGTTCATAGAGGCGTGGTCTGTCGCGCGGAGCGACTGCCGATCGAGGTGGCGGGGATGCTAGCACCGCAGGGCGCGGGGCGCTCGACTGGTGGCAGTGCCGCGGCCGCATCGGCAGCCGCGGCGCCACTGTCTGGCGGAGGGTGGGGGATTCGAACCCCCGAAGGGTGTTAACCCTTACACGCTTTCCAGGCGTGCGACTTCAACCGCTCATCCAACCCTCCGGAACCCTAGAGTGTACCGCAGCCGGCAGGCGCGGCTGTCCCGCGGACTCAGCCGAGCAGCAGCGCCAGCGTCCGGCGCCGGACCTCGGGCCCGAGCGCCGTCTGCGCGTGGTAGCCGTCCCAAGGCGAGCCATCGAGGTCCTCGCAGAGCTCGCCCAGGCGGGGAAAGGGATGCAACACGATGGCGTCACTGCGCAGCACGCGGCGGGCACGGGCGAGATCCATGGATAGGAGGTCGCCGTGCCGCGCGTCCGGCACGTTCCAGTACTGCAGGGGCGTCATATAGACAAAATCCGCCCGCGCAAGCGCGGCGTCGACCGTCGCCGCATCACTCGCCTCGAGCTGCTCGGCACGCTCAGGCAGGAAACGCGCGGGTATCCCGAAGCCTGTCGGGGCCACCAGCACGATATGCACGTCCAGGCGGGCAAGCAGCCGGGCCAGCGAATGGTGGACACGGTGATCGCGAAGGTTGCCCATCATCACCACCGTGCGTCCCTCCAGACCGATGCGACGCATCGTCGCGACGTCGACAAGAGCCTGCGTCGGATGCTCGTTGCTCCCGTCGCCGGCATTGACGACCGGGGCACCCAGCCGCGCCAAAAGCTCGGCGCGCAGCGGTTCGGTGCTTCGCACCGCCACACAGCTGCTCAACAGGCTGAGCTGGCGGACTTCGTCATGAAGCTCGCATTGGTCCCGCAGCGCGTCGCCCGTCGTCGTGATCGGCACGGGCGTCAGCCCCAGGCGGACCGCGGCCGCGGCGAAGCTCGACAGCGTCCGCAGGCTCGGCTGCTGGAAGAGGCAGGCGAGCACGCCGCGTCGAGACGCGCGCCCGACGCTGGGCGTGAGACCGGGGCGCGTGATCCGCTCGATCTCGGCGTCGGTCAGCGCGTCGACCGACAGCAGGTGGCGCGCGCCGCTCATGCGAGCTCCACGTCCACGGCACCGTAGGCGAGATCGGGGCGGCCAGCGGCCTCGTGCCGGGTGGCCAGCGCGCGGTAGGCCTCGCGGACCGACTCGCGCTCGGCGTTGCCGACATACAGCGTGCAATCGGCGAGCGCGGGCAGCGCGTCGCGCAGCGGGCTCGGATTCACCCCGGTCCGACGTCCGTCGATGCGCAGCACCGTCTCGTCATGCAGCAGCGACCAGCGGGACCTGCCCTCGCCGAACGTCGCCGCTACCCGCCGCGGCCACTCCCATCGCGCCTCGGCCGCCGAGCCAGCGGTCAGGCCGAGCATCAGGGCCTGCAGCCGAGTGGACTTGGGCAGTTCGCGACGCAGCGCGGCTAGGGAGTCGAGCACCGCGTCCTGCAGCGCCAGGCCGTCCTCGCCGCCGTCGGAAGTCAGCGGCAGCACGCCGGAGCGCGGCGCGAGGCCGAAGGGCATGTTGGCGATCACCAGCACCGTTCCGAGCAGTCCGCGCACCAATGAGCGCGGCACGCCGTCGCGCACGTCGCTCAGCGCAATGACCGTCGAGGCGTTCGGAACCTCGTTGAGGATCCGGTTCACCTCTGCGTAGGCAAGCGCTCGCGGGTTCACGTCGAACATCACGCGATGCGCGGTCTCGAACCCAAGCGCCGAATGGCCGCAGCCGCAGGCCAGGTCGATGACCACATCCGGAGACGACCAGCCGAGTCGGTGGGCCAGCCGCAGCAGCGTACCCGACTCATCGTCGAACGGGAACACGCGGCGCTCGGCGTCGACCCAGACGCCGTCGGTGGCGAAGAGCCGGCCGGCGCGTTCGTTCACTCGCACGAGCAACTCACCCGCAGCGGTGAACCCTACCTCGGTGAGCGCATCGGCCGATGCGCCTGCAGCCAGCCGGAAGCGGCTCGCCTGACCAGGCCCCTCTCGCCACGCTCTATAGACGGGCGCGGTGCACAGTGCTCGCATCGCCTCGCGCACGCGCTCGGCGAGCTGGGGCGAAGACCTCAGGAGACGGGCGGTTTGGAACAGGGTATCGGTACTCAGCATTGTCGGTGCGTTCTCTGTGCTCGGGCCGGCGGACGCCGTCCTCGGCAGCGATGAGAATGCTGCGGATACGGTGCGACCGTGACTTTTGTCACATCCGCCGGTCCGAGTGTTACGGACGGTCGAATCGGCTGCCCGCCCGGCCCCAAGTCCGGCGACGGCCCATCTCTGGCCGCAGCTCAGGCCGCTTTCAGGTTCGGATAGCGGAGGTTCTCGACGAGTCGCTGGGTCTGGCGCGAAGGCGGCGGCGTGACTAGGCTGAGCAACACGATCACGGCAAATCCGGTCGGCACCCCGAATACGCCGGCGGCGATTGGCTGGATCTCCCACCACAGGCCCTCGACCGGTTCCGAGCGCGGGACGCCGAAGACGATCTCGCGCAGCCACACCTGGGTCGAGACCATGTAGTAGAAAGTGGTCGCGAAGCCGGCGATCATGCCCAGCGAGGCGGCCAGGCCGGTCGTACGCTTCCAGAAGATGCCGAGCACCAAGGCCGGGAAGAAGCCCGCCGCCGCGAGCGAGAACGCCGCCGAGACCAGAAAGAGGATGTCCGCCGGTTTCTGGGCCGCGACCAGCGCGGCGAGCACCGCGACGACCAGCAGCAGCCCCTTCGAGATGAGCACGCGGCGGGCGGTCGGCGCGTCCGGATCGATCATCTTGTAGTAGAGGTCGTGCGACAGCGCGTTGGCGATCGTCAGCAGCAGGCCGTCGGCGGTCGAGAGCGCGGCCGCGAGGCCACCCGCCGCCACCATCCCCGAGATCACATAAGGGAGCCCGGCGATCTCGGGCGTGGCGAGGACGACGATGTCGCTGCCGATGCTGATCTCCGCGAGCTGCACGACGCCGTCCCGGTTGACGTCGGTGATCGACATGAGGGTCGGATCGACCCTCGACCAGGACTGCACCCATGCGGGCAGACTGGTGAACGCCGTACCCACCAGGTCGTTGTAGACGACGTACTTGACCAGCACCGCGAGCGCCGGGGCGGTGAAATACAGCAGGATGATGAAAAACAGCGACCAGGTGACCGAGGTCCGGGCCTGCCTGACCGACGGCGTCGTGTAGTACCGCATCAGGATGTGCGGCAGCGCCGCCGTGCCGACCATCAGGCAGAACACCAGTGCAAGGAAGTTCCTGCGGGCGACGTCGCGCGCCGGTTCGTCCTTGCCGGCGAAGGCCTCGCCGTGGCGCAGGGGTGGATTGGCCCTGGGCGCCGCGGCCCGATCCTTCGCCCACTGCGTGCGAGCAGCGGCCTCGTCCTTCGGGAACCGTCCCAGCGCCTCCTCGGCGGCCTTGATGCGTTCGGCGCCCGCATGGGCGGCCTTCAGCGCAGACTCCTCGCGCTCGATCCGCCCCCGCCCCTCCGCGTAGGCACGGGCCGGATCCTTCAGCGCCTCGGCGGCGATGGCGGCCCGATCTCGGAAGATCTGCCGGACTTCCTTCTCCCGAGGATCGTCGATCAGCTGCTGCTCGAGCGCGGTCACCCGCTCGAGCTGCGAGCCGTAGGCCAGCTGGGGCACCGGGATGCCGGTCTGCTTCACCGACAGCCAGATCACCGGGATCAGGTAGGCGATGATCAGGATGATGTACTGGGCGACCTGGGTCCAGGTGACCGCGTTCATCCCGCCCAGGAACGAGCACACCAGGATGCCCGCCAGCCCCAGGAAGATGCCGATCGTGAAGTCCACGCCGGTCAGCCGAGTCGTGATCAGGCCTACGCCGTAGATCTGCGCGACCACGTAGGTGAACGAGACCGCGATCGCGATCACGATCCCGATGAAGCGCGGGATGTGACCCCCATAGCGCGCCCCGAGGAAGTCCGGGATGGTGAACTGACCGAACTTGCGCAAATAAGGCGCGAGCAAGAGCGCCACCAGCACGTACCCGCCGGTCCAGCCCATGATGAAGGCCAACCCCGAGTAGCCCTGCAGGTACAGGCCGCCGGCCAGGCCGATGAACGAGGCCGCCGACATCCAGTCGGCGCCGGTCGCCATGCCGTTGAACATCGCCGGCACGCGGCGGCCGGCGACGTAGTACTCGGCCGCATCGTTGGTGCGGCTCATGATCCCGATGCCGGCGTACAGCAGGATCGTCGCCGCAAGGAACACGTAGCCCATCGTGGCGCGGGGCAGGCCCATCTGCTCGAGCATCGCGAGCACGGCGACGAACAGCAGGAAGCCCCCGGTGTAGAACGCGTAGACCTTCTTGAGCTGCGCGTTGAAGGCCTTCTGGGAGGGCTGGGTACCGTTCATTCCTCTGCCGCCTCGTCGACACCGTACTCGTGATCGAGCGCGTTCATGCGCCTCGCATAGAACCAGACGATCAGCAGGTAGACGATCAGCGAGCCCTGAGCCGCCATGTAGAAGCTGAAAGGCCAGCCGAAGAAGTTGAAGCTGAGCTCGCGGGCGAAGTAGCTGACCACGAAGGTGACGACGAACCACAGGGCCATCAGCACGGCCGTCACGGTCAGATTGCGCCGCCAGTACTCCTGCAGCTTCTCCGAAACCTCGGCCTGCATGTCATCCCTCCAGGGGGCTGGCGCAGACCCCGGTCTCACGCTCGAGCTGGCGCGCGACCTGCGGCTCGAATCCGGACAGCCGACGCACCAGGCGGACCACCTGGTCGGTGCGCTCGAGCCGGTGGTACACGTGGGCGAGCTGATAGAACCCGTAGGGCGACATCGGCTGCAGCTCGGTGTTGCGTCGCAGCGGCGCGATCGCCTCCTCCAGGCGCCCGGTCTTGATCAGCGACAGCGCGAGGCCGTAGTGCGCTAGGTCGAGCCCGGGGTCGACCACCAGCGCGCGCTCGAACGAGGCGATCGCCGCGGCGTGACATCCCGCCTCCTGCTGCAGGTAGCCGAGGTTGTACCAGTGCGCGGCACGATCCGGGCCGAGCGCGGTTGCGCGCTCGAGCAGAACGATCGCCTCGGGCTGAGCGCCCCGGCTCGCCTTCAGGTGGGCGAGCGAGGCCAATGCCTGTGCATTCTCGGGACGGGCCGCCGCGATCCGTTCCCGCCAAGCGAGAGCTGATCCATCGCGCCCGAGCAGCGTCGCCCAGGTTGCCAGCCGCCGCCAGCCCCAGACCGCCAGCGCGGAGCCCGCGCTCATCGGGCCGCCCCGGCCAGCGTCGGCAGCCAGACCGCCAGGCCGAAACACACCCAGAAGAGCAACAGGAACGCAACCACCGGCACGTGTGTATCGTCCACCCGTGCCGGCGTGATCGCGCGCGCGGCGCGAACCACCGGCGAGGTGAGCAGCTTGAACAGCCTGTAGACCGGATTCGATTCGTGCCGGCCGAAGCTCGCCACCCGGACCAGCATCTGGCCGAGCAGCAGCAGCATCGCGAACGCCGCGAGCGAGTAGACGACGTTCAGCGCCTCGATCATGCCCCGCCCGGCCTCCTGCGTCCGCCTTCTTCGTCCCCACCCCGGCCTGCGGACGCCGGGTCACCCGCACCGGCGTCCGCGACCGTCTCCGCTCCCCCGCGTCAGAGCGCCTGCTTGAGTTGCTCCAGGATCGCGGGGTTCTCCAGCGTCGACGTGTCCTGAGTGATCTCGTCGCCCTTGGCAATCGCGCGGAGCAGCCGGCGCATGATCTTGCCCGAGCGGGTCTTGGGAAGATTGTCGCCGAATCGGATGTCTCGGGGCTTGGCGATCGGCCCGATCTCCTTGCCCACCCAATCCTGCAGCGCCTTGGCGACCTTCAGGGTCGCCGCCGCATCGGCGGGGCGCGCGCCCTTGAGCACGACGAACGCGACGATCGCCTCGCCGGTCAAGTCGTCCGGGCGGCCGACCACCGCGGCCTCCGCGACCAGCGGGTTGGCGACCAGCGCCGACTCGATCTCCATCGTGCCCATCCGGTGGCCCGAGACGTTCAGCACGTCATCGATGCGGCCGGTGATGGTGAAGTTGCCAGTGTCCTTGTTGCGCACCGCCCCGTCGCCGGCGAGGTAGTAGCCCTTGAGCTCCGGCGGGAAGTACGCCTTCTTGAAGCGCTCGGGATCGTTCCAGATGGTGCGGATCATGGAGGGCCAGGGCTTCTTGACCACCAGGATGCCGCCGGTGCCGTTGGGCAGGTCGCCGCCGACCTCGTCGACGATCGCCGCCGCGATGCCGGGCAGCGGCAGCGTGCACGAGCCCGGCACGAGCGGGGTCGCGCCCGGCAGTGGCGTGATCATGTGGCCGCCGGTCTCCGTCTGCCAGAACGTGTCCACGATCGGGCAGCGGCCGCCGCCGACGTTCACGTGGTACCACATCCAGGCCTCGGGATTGATCGGCTCGCCGACCGACCCAAGCAGCCGCAGGCTGGAGAGGTCGTACTGCGTCGGATGTGTCTTCGGATCGGTATCGCAGGCCTTGATGAGCGAGCGGATCGCCGTCGGCGCCGTGTAGAAGATGCTGACGCGATGACGCTGGATCATCTCCCAGAAGCGCCCGGCGTTCGGATAGGCGGGCACGCCCTCGAACACCACCTCGGTGGCACCGACCGCGAGCGGGCCGTAAGCGACGTAGGTGTGACCGGTCACCCAGCCGACGTCCGCAGTGCACCAGAAGACGTCGGACGGCTTGATGTCGAAGGTCCAGCGCATCGTCAGCATCGCATGCAGCAGATAGCCGCCCGACGAATGCTGCACACCCTTGGGCTTGCCGGTGGAGCCCGAGGTGTAGAGAATGAACAGCGGGTGCTCGGCGCCGACCGGCACCGGCTCGCAGGTGTCAGACTGGCCGGCCTCGAGCTCGTGCATCCAGCGGTAATGGGGCTTGAAGGCCACCTCGCCCCCGGTCCGCCTGTAGACGACGACGTGGCGCACGCCCTCGCAGCCGCCGAGCGAGAAGGCCTCCTCGACCGCGGGCATCAGCGGCATCGCCTTGCCGCCCCGGAACTGGCCGTCGGCCGCGATGACCAGCGTGGCACCGGCATCGACGATCCGCTCCTGCAGGGATTTCGCCGAGAAGCCGCCGAACACCACCGAGTGGGTCAGGCCGAGCCGCGCACAGGCCTGCATCGCGACCACCGCCTCGATCGACATCGGCATGTAGACGATGACCCGCTCCCCCAACGTGTAGCCGAGCGACTTCAGGCCGTTGGCGAAGCGGCAGACGCGTGCATGCAGGTCCTTGTAGGTGACCTTCGTCACCGAGCCGTCATCGCCTTCGAAGATGATCGCGGTCTTGTTCTCGACCGGCGTGCCGAGGTGGCGGTCCAGGCAATTGAACGAGACGTTCAGCTCGCCGTCCTCGAACCACTTGAAGAACGGCGCCTCGGACTCGTCGAGCGAGCGGGTGAACGGCTTGTGCCAGAGGAGCTGCTCGCGGGCGAGACGGGCCCAGAAGCCGGCGTGATCGTGCTCGGCCTCGTCGCACAGCGCACGATACTGCGCCATCCCCGAGACCGTCGCCTGGCGCGCGAAGGATTCCGGCGGCGCAAACACGCGGTTCTCGACGAGCACGGATTCGATCTTGGCGGACATGGCGACTCTCCCAGACGGAACTGAACGATGGAGGCTGTCTACGGGCATTCGAGACGGAGCGCCCGAAGCACGGCGTTGACGCGGGGGCATTCCTGATGCTGGCCGGACGGTATCGGCGGACCCTTACCGGTCGCTTACGGCGGTCCGCCGTGCCGGCGCCGACCCAACCGGGCGGCTCGGCAGCCCGGCGGATTGACCTGGCGCAATCTCGATAGAATCCCCAGCCCGACCGTGGCGCCGCGCCTGGTCCAACGTACCGGACGCTTCGCACACCGCCATGGAACCGAAACGGGAACTCGACCCCCTCCGCAGGCAGACCAGCCTCCTAGGCAGCATCATCTTCGCCAGCCGCTGGCTGCAGGTGCCGCTCTACCTCGGTCTGATCGTAGCCCAGGGCGTCTATGTCGTGCTCTTCCTGGAGGAGCTCTGGCACCTGCTCGGCATCCTCTGGGATCCGTCGGTGCTCACCCAGACGGTCGAGCGCCTGGGCATCAACGAGCGCAACAAGGAGACGGTGATCATGATCATCGTCCTGTCGCTGATCGACGTGGTGATGATCTCCAACCTGCTGATTATGGTGATCGTCGGCGGATACGAGACCTTCGTGTCGCGGCTGCGCCTGGAAGACCATCCCGACCAGCCGGAATGGCTGTCGCACGTCAACGCGAATGTGCTCAAGGTGAAACTCGGTACCGCGATCATCGGCATCTCCTCGATCCACCTGCTGAAGGTGTTCATCTCGGCGAGCACGCTCGACGAGAAGACCATGCTGTGGCAGACGTTGATCCACGTCGTCTTCCTCGTGTCGGCGATCGCGATCGCGGCGATCGACCGGATCATGACCGGGCCGCCGAAGGCCAAGAACGAGCACTGAAGCGGCGACAGCCACGGCCACTGCCACGGCCGTCAGTTGACCTGGGCGCCCGACTGGCGCACGACCTTCGCCCAGCGCGCGAGGTCCTCGCGCAGCAACCCGAGCGGGTTAGAATCCGGGCCGCTGGCCCGCCACGATCCGGAACCCCCCCATGAGCACGATCTCGCAGCATGACCTCGTCGGCTCCGTCGCCGCCGCCCTGCAGTTCATCTCGTATTACCACCCGGTCGACTACATCCGCCACCTCGCCCGCGCCTACGAGCGCGAGCAGGGCCCGGCCGCGAAGGATGCGATCGCTCAGATCCTGACGAACTCGCGGATGTGCGCCGAGGGCAAGCGGCCGTTGTGCCAGGACACCGGCATCGTCAACGTGTTCCTGAAGATCGGCATGGACGTGCGCTGGTCGGGCTTCACCGGCTCGATCGAAGACGCGGTCAACGAAGGCGTGCGCCGCGGCTACAACGATCCGGACAACACGCTGCGGGCCTCGGTGGTCGCCGACCCGCACTTCGAGCGGAAGAACACGAAGGACAACACGCCGGCCGTCGTGCACATGACGGTCGTGCCAGGCGACACCGTCGAGGTCACCGTGGCCGCCAAGGGCGGCGGCTCGGAGAACAAAAGCAAGTTCGTGATGCTCAACCCGTCGGACTCGATCATCGACTGGGTCATGAAGACGGTGCCGACGATGGGCGCCGGCTGGTGTCCGCCGGGCATGCTTGGCATCGGCATCGGCGGCACGGCCGAGAAGGCGATGCTGATGGCCAAGGAATCGTTGATGGAGTCGATCGACATGTTCGAGCTGCTGGTTCGCGGGCCGTCGAACAAGCTCGAGGAAATGCGCATCGAGCTCTACGAGAAGGTCAACGCGCTGGGCATCGGCGCCCAGGGCCTGGGCGGCCTAACCACCGTGCTCGACGTCAAGATCGCAATGGCGCCTACCCATGCGGCGTCCAAGCCGGTGGCGATGATTCCGAACTGCGCGGCGACCCGCCACGCACATTTTGTGCTCGACGGAAGCGGACCGGCTTACTGCGAGCCGCCGTCGCTGTCCGAGTGGCCGGACGTGCGCTGGATGCCGGATACCGAGCGCTCCAAGCGCGTGGACCTGGACACGCTGACGCCCGAGGAAGTCGCCTCGTGGACGCCCGGCCAGACGCTCCTGTTGAACGGCAAGATGCTCACCGGCCGCGATGCCGCGCACAAGCGCATCGCCGACATGCTCGCGCGTGGCGAGCCGCTGCCGGTCGATTTCCGCAACCGCGTCATCTACTACGTCGGCCCGGTCGATCCGGTGCGCGACGAGGCCGTCGGTCCGGCGGGGCCGACGACCGCCACACGCATGGACAAGTTTACCGAGACCATGCTCGCAGAGACCGGGCTGATCGCCATGGTCGGCAAGGCCGAGCGCGGCCCGGTCGCCATCGAGTCGATCCGCAAGCACAAGCGGGCCTACTTGATGGCGGTGGGCGGCGCGGCCTACCTGGTGTCGAAGGCGATCAAGGGCGCGCGCGTGCTCGGCTTCGCCGACCTGGGCATGGAGGCGATCTATGAGTTCGACGTGCGCGACATGCCTGTGACGGTGGCGGTCGACTCGAACGGTACCTCCGTCCACGAGACCGGTCCGCGCGAATGGCAGGCGAAGATCGGCCAGATCCCGGTGTCGGTCGCCTGAGGCGGCGGGGGTAGTCGGTATCGGGATACCTGACACGCCGTCCAGGCGTACCGGCGCCGCGCGTCAGCCGAGCGCCGCAATCCCGGCGCGCGCGATCTGCGCATCCTCGCTCGACTTCACGCCCGAGACGCCGACCGCGCCGACGACCTGGCCGCCGACCACGATCGGCACGCCGCCCTCGAGCATGCCGGCCATCACCGGCGCCGACAGGAACGACACCCGCCCCTCGTTAATCATCTTCTCGTAGACGCCGCTGTCGCGTCGTCCGAGGGCGGCGCAGCGCGCCTTCTCGGGGGCGATGTAGGCCGAGATCGGCGCGACGCCGTCGAGGCGCTTCATTGCGAGCAGGTGCCCGCCGTCGTCGCAGACGGCGATCGTGACCGCCCAGTTGTTCGTGCGGGCTTCGGCTTCGGCGGCTGCGAGCACGGTCGCGACATCATCGGCGGACAGCATGGTTTTGGTAAACATCGTCATTCCTAGAGGGGGGGTAGAGAAGGATGGGATCAGGTGCCGGCCGGCGGCGCGGCGCCGGCACGCGCGGTGGCATGACCACGCTCGACGTCGATCGCGCGCAGCAGCACCAAGCCGAGCACGAAAAAACCACCGGTCGCGAGGATCGCGAGCCGATGGTTGCCCGCGGTCACCCAGGTGATCAAGCCGTAGACAAGCGGGCCGACGACCGCGGAGAGCCGGGTGGCCAGCGCCCACAGGCCGAAGAACTCGGCCAGGTGGGCCGGAGGCGCGAGGTAGCCGACCATCGCCCGGCCGCAGGACTGGCTCGAGCCCATGCACAGACCGGCGAGCGCGGCGGCGACCCAGAACATCGCGACGCTGCGGGTGAGCCCGGCGATCGCGACCATCACGATCCAGCCCGCCAGCGTCCAGGCGAGCGCCCGCTTGTGACCGACGCGATCCTGCGCATAGCCGAAGGCGAAGGCGCCGGCCGCCGCCGCGATGTTCACCAGGAACACCAGCATCATCGTGTCCTGCTGCGCGAAGCCCATCGCTTCCTCGGCATAGACCGCGGCCAGCGCGATCACGACCGAGATGCCGGCCTGGTAGGCCGCGCCACACAGCATCAGCTGCCAGAAGTCGCGGTAGCGGCGCGCGCGGCCGAGCGTGTTCCGCACCTGGCGCAGCGCGGCGCCGATGCCCGTGTCCTGCGAGGCGGCGGCGGGGTTCGGCTGCGCTCGCTCGCGCAGTATCAGGAAGGCCGGTAGCGCGGCGGCAGCGAACACCGCCGCTACGATCAGCATCGTCGGCGGCACGAACTGCTCGGCTGTCTCGCCGCGGCCCTGCGCGCTCAGCACCCAGGCGAGTGAGAGCCCAAGCGCCAGCATCCCGCCGAAGTAGCCGAAGCTCCAGCCCCAGCCCGAGACCTTGCCGAGCGACTCGGGCCGTGCGAGCTCGGGCAAGAACGCGCCGCCGAGCGCCTCGCCGACCGAGAAGAACCAGTTGGACAGCGCGACTACCACCATGGCGAACGCAACGTCGCCCCGGCCCGCGAGCGCCAGCGCAGCGGTCGAGGCGATACAGCCGATTGTCGCGGCGAGCATCAGCGGCTTCTTGGAGGCGTGGAGGTCGGCCCAGGCGCCGATCGCTGGCATGGTCAGGGTGACCGCGATGTTCGAGAGCGCCAGCGCGACGGTCCAGGCGAGCGTCGCCCAGTCCGCGCGTTCAGCCACGACACCGACAAAGTACGCGTTGAACACCGCGGTCAGAACGACGGTGGTGTAGCCGGAGTTCGCGAAGTCGTACATCGCCCAGGCGCCGACCTCGCGAGGCTGTACGCCGGGGTTCAGCGCCGATCTGTCGAAGAGGGCCATGTCTCGGTCAGCCGGTGGGCCTGCGGAGCGAGGGCCCGCACGGCGCGCGTGAGTGTACGTCCTTCGACGAGGGCGGCCGCCATGCCCTACCCATGCAGGCGGGCCGCGGGCGGCTCACCGCAGCGAACGAAGGGCCTGCCACAGCCTGCCGAGCACCTCGTGTGTGGCGAGGCTCGAGACCTCGGCGGCCTCCGCCGAGGGCAGCAGATCGGACAGGCCCGGCGCGCCGCGCTGCCTGGCCAGCGGATCGTGCGGCGCCGGCAGGACGGTGAAGCCCGCCGACTCGAAGGCGACCTGCGCACGTCGCATGTGATACGCGTGCGTCACCAGCACGATGTGCCGGACCCCATCGGCCTGGAGCATCGCGGCCGCGCCCCAGGCGTTCTCGATCGTATCGCGCGAACGCTCCTCGCTCCAGCGGACCGGCACCCCGAGCTCGGTCTCGAGCGTGCCCCGCAGCAGCGCAGCCTCGGATGCGCGCGTCTGGTGCGGGCGCCCGCCGCAGACCATCACCGGCAGCCCGGTGATGCGCGCCATCCTCGCGCCGGCGACGGCCCGCTGCAGGCTGCCGGCGCTCAGACGCTCGCGGCCGAGGTCGGTCGACCGGTCTGCCACGACGCCCGCGCCGAGCACGACCACGGCCTGGGGCGGCGAGGCCGTGTCGCGCGCCGCGGCCCAGCCGGCGGCATCGAGCGGACGCTGCCCGGCTTCGACGATGCGTGCGAGCGCCTCGGCACCCAGCGGAGTGGCGAGCAGCCAGGCAAGCGCGAGTCCGACGATTGCGAGCGTGCGCCCGGCGCGCGCATGACGCCGCGCCAGCCACAGACCCACGGCGGCGGCGACGAGCGGCGCCGCGGGCGGCACCAGCAGCCCGCGCAGCAGCAGCTTCAGTTCGAATGGGTCCAGCGGCAGTGCCTCCGGCCGCGTTTGCAGCCCGGCCGCGAGTGTACGGTCGGCCCGACCGGTAGCCCCGCATAGAATGGGCGATGCTCGACGACCCGGACGCCCCGCCCCACCCCTTTGCGCAGCTCGAGCCGGGCTGCATCCTCGACACCCTCGAGACAGCCGGCTGGCGCGGCGACGGCCGACTGCTCGCGCTCAACAGCTACGAGAACCGCGTCTACCAGGTGTGGCTCGAGGACGGCGGCAGCATCGTCGTGAAGTTCTACCGGCCGCAGCGCTGGAGCGACGCCCAGATCCTCGAGGAGCACCGGTTCACCCTGGAGCTCGCCGGTCACGAGATCCCCGTGGTGGCGCCGATCGAGGCCGCCGGGACAACGCTGCACAGCCATGAAGGCTGGCGCTTCGCGGTCTACCCGCGGCGCGGCGGACGGGCCCCCGAGCTCGAAGATCCGGAAACTCTGGCCTGGCTCGGCCGCTTCATCGGGCGCATCCATGCGGTCGGCGCCATCGCGCCATTTCGCGAGCGGCCGGTGCTAGATATCCAGGCCTTCGGCCGCGAGCCGCGCGACTGGCTGCTGGCGCATGAAGCGCTGCCGCCCGACCTGCTGCCGGCGTGGAAGGCGGTGGTCGAGCAGTGTATCGACGCGGTTCAGGCCGCCTTCGACCGCGTCGGGCCGCTGTGCACGATCCGCCTGCATGGCGACTGCCATGCCGGCAACGTGCTCTGGACCGACGACGGCCCGCACTTCGTCGACTTCGACGACGCCCGCATGGGGCCGGCGGTCCAGGACCTCTGGATGCTGCTGTCGGGCGACGCGCAGGACATGACCCGCCAGCTCGTCGAGGTACTCGACGGCTATCGCGACTTCATGGACTTCGACCGCCGCGAGCTGCAGCTGATCGAGCCGCTGCGTACGCTGCGGCTGATCCACTACAGCGCCTGGGTCGCCCGGCGCTGGACCGACCCCGCATTTCCGGCGGCCTTCCCGTGGTTCGGCACCGCCCGATACTGGCAAGACCGAATCCTCGAGCTGCGCGAGCAGGTCGCCGCGATGTCGGAGCCGGCGCTGCAGGTGCCCTGAGCGTCTCGGGCCCTCATCCAGCCCCGCCCCCGACCCGCGGCCCTCAGCCGCGGACCGTCTGCCTGAGCGCCTCGAGTGCGCCTGGATCCTCGATCGTCGTCAGGTCGCCCGGGTCGCGGCCCTCGCAGACCGCCTGGATCGAGCGGCGCAGCACCTTGCCCGAGCGTGTCTTCGGCAGCAGGTTCACGAAGTGCACGCGCACCGGGCGCGCGACGGCGCCGAGCTGCCGGTCGACCACGGCCATCAGCGCGCCTTCGAGCGCCCGTCGCTGCTCGGGCGACTCGGCGAGCGCCGGATCCTTGAGCACCGCGAACGCCGCCGCCACTTGGCCCTTGAGGGCGTCGGCCACACCCACCACCGCGCACTCCGCGATCGCGGCGTGGCTGGAGATCGACTCCTCGATCTCACGCGTGCCCAGGCGGTGCCCGGCGACGTTGATCACGTCGTCGGTGCGGCCGAGGATGAAATAGTACCCATCGTCGTCGCGAATACCCCAGTCGAAGGTCGAGTAGACCTGCCGCCCGGGGATGCTGTCGAAGTACGTGGCGACGAATCGCGCGTCGTCACCCCAAATCGTCTGCATGCAGCCCGGCGGCAGCGGCGGCACGATCGCGACCACGCCCTTCTCGTTGGGTCCGACCTCCTCGCCCGTCTGCTCGTGCAGCAGCCGGACGTCGTAGCCATACATCGGCAGGCCCGGGCTGCCGATCTTCGTCGGCGTCTCCTCGATGCCGTGGGCAACCGTGAGGATTGGCCAGCCGGTCTCGGTCTGCCAGTAGTTGTCGACGATCGGGCGTCCGATCGCGTCGGCAATCCACTGCGAGGTCGGCTCGTCGAGCGGCTCTCCGGCGAGGAACAGCGCCCGCAGGCTCGACACGTCGTAGCGGCTCAGCCAGGACGGATCCTGCTTCTTGAGAACGCGGATCGCGGTCGGCGCCGAGAACATCACCGTCACGCCGTAGCGCTCGACGAGCTGCCACAGGATGCCGGCGTCCGGACGGACCGGCGTACCTTCATACAGGAGGGTCGCCATGCCACCGATCAGCGGGCCATAGACGATGTAGGAGTGCCCGACCACCCAGCCGATGTCGCTGGTGCAGAAGTAGGTCTCGCGGGGGTTGCCGCGGAAGATGTGCTTCATGGAGGCGGCGAGCGCCACCGCGTAGCCGCCGACGTCGCGCTGCACGCCCTTGGGCTTGCCGGTGGTGCCCGAGGTGTAGAGGATGTAGCTGCTCTCGTTCGACTCCAGCCAAGTCACCGGCACCTGAGCATCGAAGTGCGCCATGCGCATCGCCGCATAGTCCTCGTCGCGACCGGCCACCGGCTCGAAGGCCGCGAGCTTGCGATCGACCATCAGCACCCGGGCCGGCTTGTGCTCGGACAGGCGGATCGCCTCGTCGAGCAGCGGCTTGTAGGGCACGACCTTGCCGCCGCGCGAGCCGCCGTCGGCGCTGACGATCAGCGCGGGCGCGGCATCCTCGATACGGCTGGCGAGGCTGACCGACGCGAAGCCGCCGAAGACCACCGAATGGATCGCGCCGATGCGCGCGCAGGCGAGCATCGCGAAGGTCGCCTCCGGGATCATCGGCATGTAGATCAGCACGCGCATGCCGCGCCCAACGCCGAGCGCCAGCATCGTCGCCGCCATGCGCTGCACTTCGCGATGAAGCTCGGCGAAGGTGTAGCTGCGCTCCTCGTTCGTCTCGGTCGAGACGAACACCAGCGCGCGGGCATCGGCCTGGGTCGACAGCCAGCGGTCGATCGCGTTGTGACAGAGGTTGGTGGTGCCGCCGACGAACCATCGCGCGAAGGGCGGCCGGCTGTAGTCGAGCACCTCGGTGAACGGCGTCTGCCAGTCGATGCGGGCGGCTTCCTCGCCCCAGAAACCGGCCCGGTCTTCGATCGACCTGCGATGCACGCTGCGGTAGTCCATGTCGCCTCCCTGACGCCTTCGACGCGCGGCAGTGTGTGACGAAGGCCTTACGACCGGCTTACGCAGCGGAGGCGATCCACACTGCGCGCGACGTGGGTCAGGTCGCCAGCAGCCGGACCGCCGGCCACGGCAGCGTGCACTGCCAAGCGGGCCCCCAGGCGCCCGCGAACGCCCGCACGGTCAGGCCACCGGCGGCGGCTGGCTCGGACGCCGAGGCGAGCAGTGCGGCAAGCGCATCGCCAGGCCGCAGCGGATCGACCGGATGCAGGCACATCGAGACCCGCGCGGCGGCTACGCCCGATGCGGCGGCCTGACGACCCGCGGCCAGCAGGCCGAAGCGCAGCGCCAAGCGCAGTGCCGTCGCCGCCGAGGCAGGCACGCACAACCAGGCCGTATCGACGGATTCGACGAAGAGCGCGTCGGCGGAGCGCACGCCGCGTCGTAGCCGCGCCGGCAGGTCGGCCAGGCCGGGAGAGTGCATCCGGATCAGCGATGGCGGTGCCTCGGCCGAGGCGCCGGCGGCGGCGGCGGCGGCGGCGAACCAGCGCGGCAGCGGATCGGGGACGAGACCGGTGACAGCGGTGGGCGCGAGAGACTCGGCGCTTACCTTAGCAACCGCAGTGACACGAGCAGCCGCCTCGACCGCGGTCGCCGCCGAAGCGGCAGCGACCGGGACCGACACCGCGGCTGCGACCTCGGACGAGACGGCCACGGGCAGCGCCGCAGTCGCGGCAGGGGCGGGCGCTGCCGGCGCCATGAGGGGAGGCGCTACTGGGGGTGCATCGGTGACCTGAGCCGGCGGGTCGAGAGACGGGTCGCCCGAATCTGCCGTTTCCGCCCGTGCGCGCTCGGCCAGGTCACGATCGGAGCGCAGCCGCTCCGCCAGCCAGTCCCCGAGTTCGCCGACACCATCCCCTTTGACGACGAACCGGTCCGCCCCAAGCGCCAGCGCCCGATCACGCTGGGCCGCATCGTCCGAACCGGAGAGCATCGCGAACGGAAGCTCGCGCAGGCGCTCGAGCATCGACGCGCGGACCCGCCGCAGCAGCTCGAACCCGTCGATGCCGGGCATGCTCAGGTCGCTCAGGATCGCGGCGATCGAGCCGTCGAGAAGGAGCAGTTCCCAGGCGCGCTCGCCGGACTCCGCCTGCTGGATGCGGAACCGGCCCGCCAGCCCGCGCACCAGCGAGGCTCGCACGAAGCGCGAGTCGTCGACGACCAGGACCGATCCTTCCGAAGCGGTCGCGGCGTGCGGCGCGCCGGGGGCGGCAACGGGTAGGGAGGAGATTGCGTCCAAAAGGTCGCGGTTCAGAGTGTCGGAGGTTTTGACAGTGCCAAGATTTTCTCCTAGGCTCGGCCTCGATGAGACGTGGATGGCGCCCGATGGAACGTTTGACCCGCGCAACGGCGCTCGCCATAGCCGCGGCCTGCTTGCTGTTCGGGCGATCCGCAGCCGCCGAAGAGGCCCCTCTGACGCCCCCCGCGGCCCTCCTCCCCGCGCCCCCACCCGCGGGGATGGCGGCCATCGTCGCCGAGGCCGGCGCGGAGGTCGTCTTCAGGGCGCTGTCGTTGCTCGGGGTCAACTACCGCTTCGGCGGCAACAGCCCCGACACCGGCCTCGACTGCAGCGGGCTCGTTCGGTGGGTCTTCAACGACACCCTCGGGCTACCGCTGCCGCGGCGCAGCGAAGAGATCAGCAGAGTCGGCGGGCGCGTCGCGCAGACCGAGCTGCAGCCGGGCGACCTGGTCTTTTTCAACACGCTGCGTCGCGCCTTCTCCCACGTCGGAATCTACATCGGTAACAACCAGTTCGTGCACGCCCCCTCGAGCGGCGGCTCGATTCGGGTCGAGAGCCTCGGATCGGACTACTGGGTGCGTCGCTTCGACGGCGCGCGCCGACTGCTCTGGGCGGACGGCTCCGGGTTGCCCGTGCGGGGCACGGGTCCGACGCTCGTGCCATCGGCAGCTCCCGCCGCGCCGCCTCCGTTGCCGGCGCCCGACGCACTGTTCGCGGTCCAGGCGCCCGCGGGCCACGAAGCAAGTCGCCCTCCGATGCGGCGGGCGCCAGTCGCCGCAACGCCTGAGCAGCGGCGAGCCGACACGCGCCCGAGCAGCGCCCGGCGTGCCGCCGTCCAGACCCGGCCGGCGGCCGTGCCGGCGCGCACGCGCGCTGAGCCCGTCGCAGCGCGCAGCGGCCCGCGCCAGCAGATCCCCGCCCTCTACGTCAACTGATCGCTCCGGCAGCCGCGCCGCTGCCCGGGTCGCCGGGGGGCCCGCAGGGCTCAGGCCGCACGCCGGGGTAGCGCGGCTCGGGTAGCGCTTCTAGCCAAGCGGGAGGTCGTCGAACCTAGAATCTGTAATGCGAATTCGTCTCATTTGCATTCGCGAAACGATTCTCATAGACTTCCCTGCATCCCAACCCGCCCCCACGCCATGTCCCTGCACCCCGTCCGCCGCGCCCTTGTCGCAGCCACCGCCTTCGCCGCCGCGATCAACGCCCTGCCCGCCGCCGCGGCCGATGCCGTGCTCAATCTGTACTCCGCTCGACACTACCAGACCGACGAGGCGCTCTACAGCGACTTCACAAAGCGCACCGGGATCCGGATCAACCGGATCGAGGCGGGTGACGAGGCGCTCCTCGAGCGCCTGCGCAGCGAGGGCGTCAACACGCCGGCCGACGTGCTGCTGCTGGTCGACGCGGCCCGGCTGTGGCGCGCCCAGATCAACGGGATGTTCCAGCCCGTGCGCTCCCAGGCGCTGGAAGCGCGCATCCCGGCACACCTTCGCGGCAAGGACGACGGCAAGGGTGCCGAGTGGTTCGCGTTCTCGACCCGGGCCCGCGTCATCATCTACAACAAGGCGACAGTCAAGCCCGACCAGGTCCGCAGCTACGAGGATCTCGCCGCGCCCGCGCTCAAAGGCAAGGTCTGCACACGCTCGGGCACACATCCGTACATGCTGTCGCTGATTGGCGCGATGTCCGAGCACCTCGGCGAGGACAGGGCCGAGGACTGGGCACGGGGTGTCGTCGCGAATTTCGCGCGCTCCCCGCGCGGCGGAGACAGCGATCAGATCAAGGCCGTGGCCACCGGCGAGTGCGGCGTGGGGCTCACCAACACCTACTACCTCGTGAGGATGATGCGGTCCGACGCCGCGGCCGACAAGGAGGCGGTCTCGAAGATCGGGATGATCTGGCCGAACCAGCAGAGCTGGGGCACACACGTCAACGTCTCTGGCGGCGGCGTGATGCGCAACGCCCCCAACCGCGAGGCAGCGGTGAAGTTCCTCGAATACCTAGCGAGCGATTCGGCGCAGGGCTATCTCGCCGACGGCAACAACGAGTGGCCGGTCGTGCCGACGGCCCCGACCAACAACCCTGTGCTGGGTTCGCTAGGCAAGTTCAAGGCCGACACGCTGCCGATCGCCTCGGTGGGCCGCGCGCAGGTGACCTCGGCCAAGATCATCGATCGCGTCGGCTGGCGCTGACGCGGGCGGCGCGCTCGGGGGTACTGCCCCTCGCGCTGCGCACCGGCCTCGCCGGGGCCCGACGAGCCCAGCCGCTCAGGCGGCGGCAACGACCTTGATCTCGACGCGATACTTCGGCGCGGCGAGCTTGGACTCCACGGTCGCGCGGGCCGGCGTGTGCCCGGCGGGCACCCATGCGTCCCACATCGCGTTCATCGCCGCGAAGTCGGCGATATCCGCCAGGAAGATCTGGGCGGACAGGATCTTCGTCTTGTCGCTGCCGCACTCGGCGAGCAGTCGGTCGATCGCGTCGAGGATCTGCTTGGTCTGGCCGGCCGTGTCCTGGCTAGGGTCTTCGGCGACCTGGCCGGCGAGGTAGACGGTGCCGTTGTGGACCACGGCTTCGGACATGCGTGAGCCGACATGCAGGCGCTTGATGCTCATGGAGAGGACTCGCAGGTGAAGGGGCGCCCGCATGCAAGGGGCGACCCGGTTGGGAAACGCTCGGCTCCGGATCCGGTCAGGCCTCGAGGAACGCCTCGACAATCGAGATCTGGTCGTCCGGGATGAAGGTCGGCGCGTGTCCGACGCCGGCGACGTCGACCCGATGTGCACGTGGTCCGCGCCGCGTCATTTCGCCGGCCACGGCGTCGGACAGCAGGTCGGAGTGCGCACCGCGCACGATCCAGGTCGGGCAGGCGATGCGGTCGTAGAGCGGCCAGAGGTCGGGCGCCTCGAGCGGCATCGTGCGGAACGGCGCGGCGATCCGTGGATCGTAGTGCAGCCGCCAGGCGCCGTCTCGCTGCACCACGGTGTGCTGTGTCAGCACCCGCCATTGCGCGTCGGTCAGCGGGCCGAAGTCGGCGGCCAACCGCCGGACCGCGGACTCGCCCTCCTCGAAGGAGGCGAACACCGGATCCGACCCGACGTAGTCGCGGATGCGAGAAAGCCCTTCGAGCGACAGGATCGGGCCCACGTCGTTGAGCAGCAGCCGAGAGATGGGCGCGCCATCGAAGGCGGCCAGCGCCATGCCGATGAGCCCGCCCATCGAGGTGCCGACCCAGGCCACAGCGGGCACGTCGAGTCGGGCGATGAGGGTCACGCAATCGGCGACGTACTGCGGCACCTGGTAGAGCATCGGTTCGGCGACGCGGTCCGAGGCGCCGCGCCCGATCATATCCGGGCACACGACCCGGTGCTTCGACGCAAGCCGGCGCGCCAGCACGTCGAAATCGCGGCCGCTGCGGGTCAGCCCGTGAACACACACGACGACGCTCGGATTGTCCGCCTCGCCCCACTGCCAATAGGCCAGCCGATGCAGGCCGCCCGGATGGGCGCAAGTCACGGATCGCAGCTCGGGATCGTCGGCGGTGGGCATGGAATCGGGCGCTCGGACGTAGGGACGTTGGGCCTGCGGATCGCGAGCCGGACGATAGAATCTTCGATGGTAGCAGCCCCTCCCCCCCATCCCCCAGAGGCCCCTCCCCATGCTGGCAGGCAAATTGGCTCTCGTCACCGGTTCCACAAGCGGCATCGGCTTGGGCATCGCCCGGGCCCTCGCCGCACAGGGCAGCGGCATCGTCCTCAACGGCTTCGGCGATGTCGGCGCGATCGAGGCACTGCGCGCGGGGCTCACCGCAGAGTTCGGCGTCGCCGTGGCCTTCGAGGGCGGCGACCTCACGAAACCGGCGGACATCGCGGCGCTGATGAAGCGCTGCGAGGCGCTCGGCGGCGTGGACATCCTGGTCAACAACGCTGGCATTCAGCACACCGCGCCGATCGAGGGCTTCCCGCCCGAGCGCTGGGATGCGGTGATCGCGCTCAACCTGTCGGCGGCGTTTCACACCACGCGACTCGCGTTGCCGACGATGAAGACCCGCAACTGGGGACGCATCGTCAACATCGCGTCGGCGCACGGGTTGGTCGCCTCGGCCGAGAAGTCGGCCTACGTCGCGGCCAAGCACGGCATCGTCGGCCTGACGAAGGTGGTCGCGCTGGAGACCGCGCAGACCGGCGTCACCTGCAACGCCATCTGCCCGGGCTGGGTGCTCACGCCGCTCGTGCAGAAGCAGATCGATGTGCGCGCCACCGAGCGCGGCCTGACACAGGCTGAGGCCGTCGATGCGCTGCTGGGCGAGAAGCAGCCGTCCAAGGCCTTCGTCACGCCCGAGCAGCTCGGTGCGCTCGCCGCCTTCCTATGCTCGGCAGCCGCCGAGCAAGTGCGCGGCGCGGCGTGGACGATGGACGGGGGCTGGACCGCGCAGTAATCCCGAAGGGCGGGCAGCGGAACCGCGTCACGGCGGTACCGCGACCCGCCAGTAGCGCGCCGGCTCGTGCCGGCTGCGCACGATTCGCGGCGGCTCGCCAACACGCAGCCTGAGTTGGACCGCACCGTCGGCGTCGCTGCGCAACAGCGTGATGCCGCGCCGCTCGTAGCGATCGACCACCCTCGGGTGCGGATGACGGAAGCGGCTGCGATATGCCGCCTGCACGATGGCCCAGCGTGGCGAAACCGCGTCGACGAATGCCTCGGTCGATGACGTGGCACTGCCATGGTGTGGCACGAGCAGCACGTCGGCGGCGAGGCCCTGCGCACCGTAGATCTCGATCAGCCGGCGTTCCTGCGCGGCCTCGATGTCGCCCGCCAGTAGCAGCGTTCCGGCCGGATGTCGCACGCGGAGCACGCAGCTGACCGCATTCGTCGCCGAGCCCCTCGCACGCTCCGGCGGATCCGCCGGATGCAGCCATTCGAACTCGGCATCCCCCCAACGCCAGCGCTCGCCGCGCCGGCAACGCATCGCGCGCGGGGCGGCCACGACGATCGGGTGCAAGTCCGGCAGTGAAGACGCCAACCAGTCAGGCGGCATGGCCCGCAGCAGCGACAGCGCGCCGCCCGAATGGTCGTCGTCGAGGTGCGAGACCACCAGCGCGTCCAGCCTCTGGACCCCCACTGCACGCAACCACGGCAGGATCACCCGAACGCTGGCATCGGACTGTGGCCCGCTGCTCGGTCCGGTGTCGTAGACCAGCGCCCGCTCGCCGACCTGCAGCACCGCCGCCATGCCTTGTCCGACGTCGAGCGCGGTCATCCACAGCTCGCCCTCGGGCGGGCGCGCCAGCGGCACGGTAGCGAGGGGCAGCAGTGCCAGCACGCCCCAGGCGCGGCGCGGCAGGCCGGCCGGCGCCAGCAGCAGCGCGCAGCCGGCACTGGTCGCCAGCAGTACCGCGAGGTCCGGGCGTGGCACGGCGATCGACGCCCAAGGCCAGCGGGCGATCGCCTGCAGACCGTCGAGGAGCATCGAGGTCAGCACCGCCGCGGGCACGACGAGCCCCGAGGCGAGCGTTGGCGAGACGAGCGCGAGCGCGCCCCCGGCGAGCGCGAGCGGGGTGATCACCGCGCTCACGAGGGGGATCGCGACCGCATTGGCCAGCGGTCCGATGAGCGAGACCGAAGCGAAGAACCAGGCGCCGAGCGGCAGCAGCGCGACCGTGGCGGCCCATTGCGTGCGCAGCGCCGCGCCCAGCGCACGTGCGATCCGCCCGTCCTGCATCCTCGTGCCTGCGTTGACCCAGACGATCGCGGCCACCGCGCCGAACGACAGCCAGAAGCCGGCCGACAGTGGCGCCCACGGGTCGAGCAGCACGATTGCGACGGCGGCCGCAGCGAGCGCGGAACCGATCGAGCCGGTGCGCCCGCCGACGACCAGGAGCGCCACAGTGGCCAGCATGAAGCAGGTCCGCTGCGCCGGGATGCCCCAGCCCGCGAGGCCCGCGTAGGCGAAGGCCACCGTGACGGCGGCGAGCAGGCGCGCGGCCTTGGAAGGCAGGTGAAGCGCCAGCCCCGCTCGCGCGAGGAGACGCCTGCGCCAGCACCATGCCGCGGCGATCCCGCCCAAACTCGCGACCATCGTGATGTGCAGACCCGAGATCGACATCAGGTGAGAAACTCCAGTCTGGTTGAACACCGTCCAGAGCGCGGGCTCGATCGCCGCCTGATCGCCGATCGCGAGCGCGGCGAGCACGCCCGCCTCGCGCGCCCGACCTGGACCGGCCGACTCGCGCAGCGCGTCTCGGATCGCGCCGCGCAGCCGCTCCCGCAGCAGTGCCGGCTCATCGACGCGCTCCTCGAGCAGGCTGCCCGCGCGGACGGTGCCGACCGCGCCGATGCCCTCCTCCAGCCAGCGCAGCTCGCGGTCGAAGGCGCCGGGGTTGATCGTCGCATGGGGACGCTTCAGGCGGACCGTCAGCGCCCAGCGCTGCGCGGGGCGCACCGGCGCGAGCTCGGGCACGGGGCGCCTCGGGTCCGACTGCCAGGACAGCAACAGTCTCGGGGGCAACGCGCAGCCCGCCCGGCCGGGCCGATTCCCGTCCTCTGCTCCCTCGACATCCGCTGCAGCCTCATCGCCGGACTGCGGCGCATCGTCACCTGCGCGCCCCGGTTCGGCCGACATGGCCGCGGACGGAGCCGACGCGCAGCCCTCGACGCGAAAGCCGAAACGCTGGCCGCGCTGCAGCAGGTTCGGCAGCTCGTCGATGACGCCCGTCACCGTGATGTCGACGCCCTCTCGCGCCGCGGGCAGTCGCTCCGAGAGCCTGCGGTCCGCACGCTCCGCGGCCAGTGCCCAGGCAGCGGCCGCTACGGCCGCGACGACAAGTGCCGCGGCGAGCCGCGGCGCACGCCCCCACGCCCGAGCACCCGCGAGCGCGGCCAAGGCCGCGAGCAGCGCACCGGCCATTCGCCAGCCCGGCGCGGGCAGCGTCGCGCGGGTCTGCAGGAGGAGCACCGCACCGACCACCGCCGGGGCGAGCGCCCAGGAGAGCGGCGATCGGACCATCGTGCCAATCCTCCCGCCGCTGCGGGCGCGCGACAATCGACCGGGAGGACTAAGCCGACCGGCCTTGCGGCAAGAGCGCGGCGAGCGCAGGCAGCACGCGCCGCGCGTTCGCGCCGGTCCGGACGATCGCCTCCTCGAGCGGCAGCCCGCGCAGCTCCGCGAACACCGCGGCGATCCGCGGCAGTTCGCCGGGCTCGTTGCGCTGCTTCCAGCGCCACGCCGGCGCGATATCGGGCGCATCGGTCTCGAGCACCACCGACTCGATCGGCACTGCCGCGGCCAGCCGCCGGATCTGTAGCGCCCGCGGATAGGTCATCGCGCCTCCGAAGCCGAGCGCGAACCCCAGCCCGGCGAACATCGCGGCCTGCTGCGCGCTGCCGTTGAAGGCATGCGCAATGCCGCCGATAGGACCGAAGCGGCGCAGCTGCTTGAGCACGGCGTCCTGCGAACGGCGCACATGCAGGATCACCGGCAGCCCGAAGTCCACGGCGATGCGCAGCTGCGCGACGAAGAAGCGCTCCATCCGTCTGCGATCGAGACCGGGCACGAAGTGATCGAGGCCGATCTCGCCGACGCCGACGAAGCGCGGATCGCCGACGGCGGCGGCAACCGCGCCGCGCAGCACCTCGAGGTCAGCGTCGTCCGCGCGATCGACGTACATCGGGTGGATGCCCAGCGCGTAGCGCACGCAAGCGTGCCGCAAGGCCAGCCCCGCCACCCCATCGAAGTCGAACGCGCCGACCGCGGGAACAACGATCCGCTCGACGCCGCCCGCGACGGCCCGCTCGAGCACGGCATCACGGTCGGCATCGAACTCGGCGGCATCGAGATGGCAGTGGGTGTCGACGAGCATCATGCCGCGCCGCGCGCGCCGCTCAGGCCGGTCCGAGGCGCCCTTCGCGCAAGGCCAGCACCCGATCGGCGCGGTGGGCGAGCTCGAGGTCGTGCGTGACGACAATAAACGCGGTGGCCCGCTCGCGGCTCAGGCGCTCGATCAGGTCGAACATCTGGCGGGCGGTGCCCCGGTCGAGGTTGCCGGTCGGCTCGTCGGCCAGCACACAGACCGGGTCGGTGACCAGCGCCCGCGCAAGCGCGACCCGCTGGCGCTCTCCGCCAGACAGCATCCCGGGCAGGTGCTCGAGGCGCTCGGACAGTCCCACCTCGGCCAGCATCGCGGTCGCGCGCCGCGAGGCCTCGGCCGGCGGCATGCGTCGGATGCGCAACGGCATCGCGACGTTCTCGAGCGCGGTGAACTCGGGGAGCAGGTGGTGGAACTGGTAGACGAAGCCGAGCAGCCGGTTCCTCGCATCCCCGCGCTGCGCCTCGTTCATGCGGTCGAGCCTCGCTCCGAGCAGCCGGACCTGCCCCTCGCTCGACGCATCAAGCCCGCCGAGCAGGTGCAGCAGGGTGCTCTTGCCGGACCCGGACGCCCCGACGATCGCGACACGCTCGCCGCGGGCGACATCGAGGTCCACGCCCTGCAGCACGGTGAGACTGGATGCGCCGGACTGGTAGCACTGGACCAGGCCGCGGCAGGCCAGCACCGGACCGCGCTCGTCGGTCTGCGCGACGCCTGCCGCGGTCACGCCCTCGCCGGCCCGGTCATTCATAGCGCAGCGCCTCTGCCGGACGCACACTCGCCGCCCGCAGACTCGGATAGATCGTCGCCGCGAACGCCAGCACGCTCGAGGTCAGGCCGATGGTGATCACGTCGGACCAGTGCAGGTCGCTCGGCAGGTAGCTGATGAAGTACACACCCGAGGGCAGCACCTGAAAACCGAACAGCCGCTCGATCGACCCCACGACCGGCCCCACGTTCAGGGCCAGCAGCGTGCCGAGCGTCACGCCGATCAGCGTGCCGAGCAGGCCGACCAGCGCGCCCTGCACGACGAAGACCGCCATGACCGAGCGCGGCGCGGCGCCGAGAGTGCGCAGGATCGCGATGTCGCTGCGCTTGTCGGTGACGGTCATCACCAGCATCGACACCAGGTTGAAGGCCGCGACCGCGACGATCAGCGTGAGGATGATGAACATCATCCGCTTCTCGATCTGCACCGCAGCGAACCAGTTGCGGTTCTCGCGCGACCAGTCGCGGGCATACAGGCTCGGATCGAGCGTACGCATCAGTTCACCCGCGATGCGCGGCGCCTCCTGCATGTCGGTCGTGCGCAGGCGCAGCCCCGAGACGCCCTCGACGCGAAAGAGCTTGGCTGCGTCCTCGAGCGCGGTCAGCACCAGGGTCGCGTCGTACTCGAAGTGGCCGGACTCGAAGATCGCGACGACGGTGAACTGCCGCACGCGCGGCACGACGCCCGCGGGCGTTACCGTGCCCTGCGGCGCGATCAGCGCGATCCGGTCACCGAGCGCCACGTCCACCTGGCGGGCGAGCACCCGTCCGATCGCGATGCCGAACTCGCCGGGCACCAGCGAGTCCAGACGCCCCTGCACCACCTGGGTGCCGAGCTCCGAGACCTTGGGCTCGAGCGCCGGATCGATACCGCGGACCAGCACGCCGCGCACGCTGTCGTCGCGTGTGAGCATCGCCTGCCCCGAGACGTAGGGGGCGCCCGCGACGATCCTGGGATCGCGGCGCGTCTGCTCGAGCACCGCCGCCCAGTCGAGCATCGGCTTATCGGTGGCGATCACTTCGATGTGGGAGAGCACCGACAGCATCCGGTCGCGCACTTCCTTCTGGAAGCCGTTCATCACCGACAGCACGACGATCAGCGCGGCCACCCCGAGCGCGATGCCGGCGACCGACAGCGCGGAGATGAAGGAGATGAAGCCATTGCGCCGGCCCGCGCGACGTCCGCTGAGCGTATAGCGCAGGCCGACGGCGAGCTCGAACGGAACGTTCACGGAGGGGGCTGGCGGATGGGGTCGAAGGGGCCCGCGAACGGGACGGCGCAGTGTGCCACAACCGCTTCGGGTGCCTCGGAGGCAGCCCGCGCTGCGCCGGTAGAATGAGGCGATGGATCCCCGCCACCGCGCGCCGCGGCCGCCGCGATGAGCGCGTCCGCCCCCACCCTTCTGCTGCCCGCCTCGCTCGCCGACCCTGGCTGGCTGGGCGCGGACCGGATCGCGGCGCTCGCCGCAGCGCCCGGCTGGACGGCGCTGTCGCGCCGCGCGCGTAGGGTCGCGCAGGGCGGGCCCGAGGACCGGCCGTCGTCCGACCCCGGCCATGAGCGCTGGCTGCACGGGCGGCTCGGGTTGCCCGGGGACGCAGCCCTCGCGGCTTGCGCGGCCCGGGTCGACGGCGTGCCGCAGGCCGCCTGGCGCATCGACCCGATCCATCTGCACGTCGGCCGCGACCACCTGGTGCTGACCGATCCGGGTCTGCTCGAGCTGGCGGGCGATGCGGCCGTCGAGCTGGCCGCCGCGGTGGCACCGCTGTTCGCCGAGGAAGGGCTCGCACTGGAGACCCGCAGCCCGAACCGCTGGTACCTGCGCGAACTCGACCCGGGACGGCCGCTGCGCCTGCGCACCCGCCCGCTTACGGGCGCGGTCGGCCGCAACATCGACGCCTGGCAGCCGACCGGCGAGGACGCGCGGCGCTGGCGCCGCCTCGTCAACGAGGTGCAGATGACCTGGCACACCCATCCGGTCAACGAGCGACGCGAGACCGATCGCCTGCCTACGGTCAACAGCCTCTGGATCGAGGGTCGGGTGCCCTCCGACGGCAGCGGCGCACAGGCGGCCGCCCGCCTGGCGGTCCGCGACGCCGGCGCGCTGATCGAAGTCGCCACCGACCGCGGCCCGTTGATCGTCGACGACCGCCTGCTGGCCGCGCAGTTGGCAGGGGACCCGCAGCGCTGGGTCGAGGCCTGGCGGGCGCTCGATGCGTCGGCGTTCGCGGCGATGGCGCGCGCAGAAGGCCGGTGGCAGGCCGGTGCGCGGCTCGTGTTGGCCGGCGACGCGGGCTGGCGCGAGCTGGCCGTCGCGCCCCGCGCCGACTGGCGGTTCTGGCAGCGCCCCGATGCGGCCGCGCTGCTCGCCGAGCCGGGCGCCACGCGATGAGCCGGCCCCGCCCCGCATGATCGCCCCGCCCCGCCTCGCGCTGCGCCGCGTCGATCCGCGTGCGCTCGCCAGCCTCACCGCAGCCGGCGTCTCGCCGCTGATGGCGCGCCTCTATGCCGGGCGCGGCATCGACGGCGCGGCCTCGATCGGCGGTGGCCCGGCCGACCTGATCCCGCCGCAGGCGCTGCTCGGCGCCGCCGACGCAGCCCGGCTGCTGGCCGATGCGATCGCGGCGCACCGGCGCTTGCTGGTCGTCGGCGACTACGACTGCGACGGCGCCACCGGCGTCGCGGTCGGCGTGCTCGGATTGCGGATGATGGGCGCGGTCGTCGACTACCTCGTGCCGAACCGCTTCGACCACGGCTACGGCCTGACACCGGAGATCGTCGACGTCGCGCTCGCGCATCCGCGGCTCGGGCGCCCGGACGTGCTGATCACCGTCGATAACGGCATCGCGAGCATCGAGGGCGTGGCCCGGGCGCGGGCCGCAGGGCTGCAGGTCGTCGTGACCGACCACCACCTGCCCGGCTCGACCCTGCCCGCGGCCGACGCGCTGGTCAATCCGAACCAGCCGGGCTGCACCTTTCCCAGCAAGAACCTGGCGGGCGTGGGCGTGATGTTCTACGTGCTGGTCGCGCTGCGCGCCGAGCTGCGCACGCGGGGTGCCTGGTCCGGCCGAAGCGAGCCGCCGCTCGCCGAACTGCTCGACCTGGTCGCGCTCGGCACGGTCGCGGACGTCGTCCGGCTGGACCGCAACAACCGACTGCTGGTCGCCGCCGGCCTCAAGCGGCTACGCGGCGGCCGTGCGCGCCCCGGCTTGCTCGCGCTCCTGCGGCTGGCAGGGCGCGAGCCGCGCGAGGTCGGCAGCCTCGACCTGGGCTTCGCGCTCGGGCCGCGCATCAACGCCGCCGGCCGCCTCTCCGACATCTCCATGGGCGTCGAGTGCCTGCTGGAGCAGGACGAGACCCGCGCCGCCGAGCTCGCCAGGCAGCTCGACGAGATGAACCGCGAGCGCCGCGAGATCGAGACCGACATGCGCGACGAGGCGCTCGCCGACGTGGGCGAGCCAGATCCTGCCTGCCGGACCCTCGTGGCCTTCCGCCCCGGCTGGCATCAGGGCGTGATCGGTCTGGTCGCCTCGCGCCTCAAGGAGCGGCACGGGCGCCCGACGCTCGCGCTCGCACGCGACGAGCGCATGCCGGGCACGTTGAAGGGGTCGGGGCGATCGATTCCCGGGGTCCATTTGCGCGATGCGCTCGATCTCGTCGACCGCCGGGCCCCCGGCGTGCTGATGCGCTTCGGCGGCCACGCGATGGCCGCCGGCCTGACGATGGCCGAGGACGGGCTCGCCCGCTTCTCGGATGCCTTCGAGGCGGCGGTGCGCGAGCTCGCCGACCCGGCCTCGTTCGCGCCGGTGCTGGAGACCGACGGGCCGCTCGCCCCCGACGAGCTTAACGTCGGCACCGTCGCCGAGATCGACCACGAGGTCTGGGGCCAGGGCTTTCCCGCGCCGCTATTCGCCGATCGCTTCGAGGTGCTGTCGCAGCGGCTGATCAAGGACCGCCACCTCAAGCTCGAGCTTCGGCTCGGCACGCGGCGGGTGGCGGCGATCGCCTTCGGTCGGACCGAGCCGGTCGAGCGCGAGGCGCTGCTTGCCTACCAACTGCAGCGCGACACCTGGCAGGGTGCGGACGGCGTATCGCTGATCGTGAGGCACTTCGACACGTTTCCGGGCCCGAAGCGCTGAATCAGCGTGACTTTTCCGACGCACGTCCGCGCGGCGCGCCCCTAGACTCGTTGCATGGCTGCCTCGCTCTACCTCAAGCACTTCGCCCTGACGGGCGCGCCGTTCCCGGTGACGCCCGATTCGGACGCCTATTACACCGGCGGCACGCGGCGCGCCACGGTCGAGGCGGCCTTGCACGTGCTCCGCAACGAACGCGGTATCGTCAAGATCGTCGGCGAGCCGGGCACCGGGAAGACGACCCTGTGCCGCCACATCGGCCGAGCGCTCGGCCGCCAATTCACAGTCCTCTACAGCTGCGATCCGACCCTTTCGGGCGACCAGGTCTGGTTCGCACTCGCCGACGCGATGCGTCTCGAGATCAGCCGCCAGGACCCCGATGACGCCGCACTGCGCGTGCGCCGCCGCCTGGGGCAGCTCCACGACGCCGGGCGCCCAGTGGTCTTCCTGCTCGACGAGGCGCATGCGATGCCGCCCGAGACGCTCGAGCAGATCCGCCTGCTGTCGCAGCGCGACGCCGGGCCGGAGACCTTCCGGATCGTGCTGCTCGGCCCCGAGGAGCTCGATCACAACTTGGCGCTGCCGGGCATGGATGCGCTGCGCTCGCGGATCGCACACAGCGTGCGCCTCAAGCGCCTGACGACCGCCGACGTCGCCGAGTACCTGAACTTTAAGATGCGCGCCTGCGGCTGGTCGGGCGATCCAGTGTTCGCCGGGACCGGCGTGCGCGCGATCGCCAAGCTCTCGGGAGGCGTGCCCCGCCGCGTCAACGTGCTGGCCGACAAGGCCCTGCTCGCTGCAGCAATGGCGCGCCGGCACACCGTGAGCGCGCGCGACGTTGCCACGGCCGCGGCCGAGGTGCGTCTCTCCCGCAACGCAAGCGCGCCCTCGCCCTGGCTGATCGGCGCGGGCGCCTTCGCCGCCGGCGTGATCGCGACCGTGCTGATCGGCGCGGTCGCCGCCAAGGCCGGCTGGGGGCCGCTGTCGGCCGGGTCCCAGGTCGTTGCGATTCCGGCCGCCGCCACCCCGGCGGCGATGTTACCGGCGCAGGTGTCGCCGGCACGCGGCGCCTCGGCGGCGGCACCGTCACCGGCACGCATCGTCGCCCCCCCGGTGGCATCGACGGCCCGCCCGACGAGCGCGCTGCCGCAGACCGGCGACAGCATGCAGCAGCCGCTGCGCCCGACCCCGGCCTCCGCATCGCCCGCGCCCTCAGGCCTCCCGGGCCGCGACCCTGGCGACCTGTCGCTCACCACCGCCCCCGCCGCCGAGCTCGCGGCCCCGCGCTGGCGCCAGGACGCCCGCCCGCCCGCGCCGACGCGCTGAGCCCGGGCCCGCGCCGCAGGCCCCTGGGACGCCTCGGCTACAATCGATGGTTAACCCGTGCGCCCACGCGCGTCGCGCGCGCTAGCCGCCGACAGCGGCCGCGGCCGCCCACCCGATGCGAGCCCCCGATGGATGCAGAACGCCTCAACCAGACCCAGTCGCTGATCGACGACCTCCGCGCACGCCTCGGCGAGCTCCGGAGGTATCTTTGACTACGATCTGAAGAAAGAGCGGCTCGAGGAGGTCAGCGAGCGCCTCGAGGCGCCGGACATCTGGAACGACCCGAAGCTCGCCCAGGAGCTCGGCCGCGAGAAGAAGTCGCTAGAGACCGTCGTCGAGGGCATCGCCACGATCGAGCGCGGCTTGGTCGACGGCGACGAGCTGTTCGGCATGGCCCGCGAGGAAGCCGACGAGTCGATGCTGCTGTCGGTCGAGTCCGACGTCGGTGCGCTGCGCGATCGGGTCGAGGCGTTGGAGTTCCGCAGGATGTTCTCCGGCGAGCTCGACGCCAGCCCCTGCTTCGTCGAGATCCAGTCGGGCGCCGGCGGCACCGAGGCTCAGGACTGGGCACAGATGCTGCTGCGCCAGTACCTGCGCTACTGCGAGCGCAAGGGCTTCACCGCCGAGTTGCTTGAGGAGTCGGCCGGCGAGACCGCCGGCATCAAGGGCGCGACCATTCGCGTCGACGGCGACCACGCCTACGGCCACCTGCGCACCGAGACCGGCGTGCACCGCCTGGTGCGCAAGTCCCCCTTCGGCGCTGGCGACATGCGCCAGACCTCATTCGCCTCGGTCTACGTCTACCCCGAGGTCGACGACTCGATCGAGATCGATATCAACCCCGCCGACCTGCGCATCGACGTGTTCCGGGCGTCGGGCGCCGGCGGCCAGCACGTGAACAAGACCGAGTCCGCGGTGCGGATCACCCACCTGCCGACCAACATCGTCGTGCAGTGCCAGAACGACCGCTCGCAACACCGAAACAAGGACGAGGCGATGACGATGCTGCGCTCGCGCCTCTACGAGCACGAGCTGCGCAAGCGCCAGGCGGTGGCCGACAAGGCCGAGGCCGCGAAGTCCGACATCGGCTGGGGCCACCAGATCCGCTCCTACATCCTTGACAAGTCGCTGATCAAGGACTTGAGGACGAACGTCGAGATCAGCAATACCCGAGCGGTGCTCGACGGCGACCTCGACACGTTCATCACCGCCAGCCTGAAACAGGGCGTCTGACCGCAGGACGCTTCGACACACGCCCGCGCCCACCGCGGGCCCGCAGGGGAACGAGCCTTGGAACAGCAGCCGATCGGCACCGCCGAGCCCGCCGCGACAGCGGTCGACGAGAATCACGTGATGGCCGAACGCCGCGCGAAGCTCGCGAAGCTGCGCGCCCAGGGCCAGCCGTTCCCGAACGACTTCGTTCCCGCCGACCGTGCGGCCCCGCTGCTCGCCGTGCACGCCGACACCCCGCGCGAGACCCTCGAGCAGGCGCAGGTCGCGGTCTCGATCGCGGGCCGCATGGTGCTCAAGCGTGTGCAGGGCAAAGCGAGCTTCGCCACCGTGCAGGACGCCACCGGACGCCTGCAGCTCTGGATCAACGACGAGGGCGTGGGCGCCGAGGCGCACGAGGCCTTCAAGCACTGGGACCTCGGCGACATCGTCGCAGCCGAAGGCACGCTGTTCCGCACGATGAAGGGCGAGCTGTCGGTGCGCGTGGCGCGCCTGCGCCTGCTCGCCAAGTCGCTACGGCCCCTGCCCGACAAGTTCCACGGCCTCGCCGACCAGGAGCAGCGTTACCGCCAGCGCTACGTCGACCTGATCTCCAACGAGTCGGCGCGCACCACCTTCCGGGCCCGCAGCACCATCGTGTCGGCGATCCGCCGCACGATGACCGAGGCAGACTTCCTCGAGGTCGAGACGCCGATGCTGCAGCCGATCCCCGGGGGCGCCGCGGCCAAGCCCTTTGTCACCCACCACAATGCGCTCGACCAGCAGATGTTCCTGCGGATCGCGCCCGAGCTGTACCTCAAGCGCCTCGTGGTCGGCGGCTTCGAGCGCGTCTTCGAGATCAACCGGAACTTCCGCAACGAGGGGATCAGCCCGCGGCACAACCCCGAGTTCACGATGATGGAGTTCTACGCGGCTTACACCGACTACCGCTGGATCATGGACTTCACCGAACAGGTGATCCGAGATGCGGCGCGCGCGGCCACCGGCGGCACCACCGTGAGCTACCAGAGCCGCGAGCTCGACCTCGGCGCTCCGTTCGCGCGGATGACCATCGTCGAGGCGATTCGGGCGCACGCGCCCGACTACACCGACGCGCAGCTCGCCGACGCGGACTTCGTGCGCGGCGCGCTGAAGGGCTTCGGAGTGAACGTCGACGACCCGCGACATCGTCATGCCGGCCTCGGCGCGCTGCAGCTCGCCTTGTTCGAAGAGACCGCGGAATCGAAGCTGTGGGCGCCAACCTTCATCGTCGACTATCCAGTCGAGGTCTCCCCGCTCGCCCGCGAATCCGACACGCGCCCCGGCATCACCGAGCGCTTCGAGCTGTTCTGCACCGGCCGCGAGATCGCCAACGGCTTCTCCGAGCTCAACGACCCCGAGGACCAGGCCGCACGCTTCCGGGCACAGGTCGAGGCCAAGGAGGCCGGCGACGACGAAGCGATGTTCTACGATGCCGACTACGTCCGGGCACTCGAGCACGGCATGCCGCCTACCGGTGGCTGCGGCATCGGCATCGACCGGCTGGTGATGCTGCTCACCGACAGCCCGAGCATCCGCGACGTCATCCTGTTCCCCGCGCTCAAGCGCGAATCCTGAGAGAGTCCGACGACCCATGGATGCGCTCAGACACGTCCGCCTGATGGCCGACTACAACAACTGGATGAATGAGCGGCTCTACGCAGCGGCCGCCGGCCTCGACGCGCCGACGCTCGCCGCCGGCCGCGGCGCATTCTTCGGCTCGATCCTCGGCACGCTCAACCACCTCGCCGTCACCGACTGCCTGTGGCTGCGGCGCTTCCAGTCGGCCTTCGACTGGGACCGGCTGCGCGAGGCGGACGAATGGCTGCCCCGCCCGACGACGCTGCGCGACACGCTCGCTGACGCGTTCCCCGAGCTGCATGCCCTGCGCGTGCGTCTCGATGGGTTGATCCTCGCTTGGAGCGAGGAGCTGATCTTCAACGACCTCGACCGCGTGATCGGCTACCGGAACATGGCTGGCGAACTCTTCCAGCGTCAGGTCGGCCCACTGCTGTCGCACTGGTTCAACCACCAGACGCACCACCGAGGCCAGGTCACGACGCTGCTGTTCCAGGCGGGCGTCGATGTCGGCGTCACCGACCTGATCGCGATGCCCGGCTTCGACCCGTTCACCACGGTGGCCGACGACGACGACAGCGACATCCCACCGATGCCCGCGTCGCTGATGCCGCCGCCCTAGTTCAGTACTTCTGCGCCCGGAACACCTGCACGTCCGACAGGTACAGCGCCACCGCGTAGTTCGGCGCGTACTGCTCGAGCACATGCTCGGCGATGCGTTCGGCCACCTCCGTCGAGCACACCACCTGCAGCTCGATCGAGCGGTCGGCCTCCCAGGCTCCTTGCCGCTCGCCGCCCGGGCCGCCGCCGCGGGCATCAAGCACGGTATAGCCGTGGGCGCCAAAGCGTCGGGCGTCGGCGATCAGCGCGCGCTCGATGGCCGCCTCGGTGATGATGGTGAGCAGCTTGCGCTCGTGGGTCTGCATCTGGTGTCCTCCTTCCCGGCAGGTGCTCAGCCCGCGGCTCGCCGCGCGAGCTCGATATAAAGCGGGATACCGACCAGCACGTTGAACGGGAAGGTCACCCCGAGCGCCAGCCCGATCGACAGCGACGGATTGGCCTGCGGCACCGCGATCCGCATCGCGGTCGGCGCCGCGATGTAGGACGCGCTAGCAGCCAGCGTCGCAAGGGTCGCGACGCCCGCGACCGACAGCCCGAGCGCGAGCCCCAGCGCGCCGCCCGCCAGCGCCAGCACCGGCGGCGCAAGCAGCCCGAACGCCAGCAGCCTGGGCCCGGCGCGCCGAAGGTCTTGCAGCCGACCGCCGGCCACCAGCCCGAGTTCGAGCAGGAACAGTGCAAGCACGCCCTTGAATAGGCCGACGAACACCGGATCGATCGGTTCGAGCCCGGCAGGCCCGGCGATCCAGCCGATCGCGATCCCGCCGAGCAGTAGCACCACCGCCTTGCCGAACAGCACCTCGTGCAGCAGCGTGCCCCAGCGCGAGGTGCCTGAGCCTGATTGACCCGCCTCGCGCGCCATACCGCGGCGCGCGAGCAGCACGCCGACGACGATACCCGGCGCCTCCATCAACGCCACCAGCATCGCGAGGAACGCTTCGGGTTCGATCCCCGCCCGGGCGAGCGCGCTCTGCGCGACCGCGAAGGTGACGACGCTCACCGACCCGTAGTGCGCGGCGATCGACGCGGCGTCCGCCGCCCCCAGCCGCACGCCCGCGCGCAGCACCGGATAGAGCACCAGCGGCACTGCGGCCGACAGCGCCACTGCGGCGAGCGCCACCGGCCACAGCGCAGCCAGCGGCTGCACCGCAATCTGCGCCCCGCCCTTGAGGCCGATCGCGATCAGCAGGTAGATCGACAGGGTCTCGTAGAGGGCCTCGGGCAGACGCAGGTCCGAGCGCGCGAGGCGGGCCAGGACGCCGAGGGCAAAGAACAAGATGACGGGGTCGAGGGTCACTTCTCCTCTATCCACGCTTGCTGAATCGCCTCCAGGATCTTCTCTCCGCTGCGCTTGGGGTCGTCGTCGAACTCCGGCAGCGCGAGCACCCAGGCGTGCAGCTCGGTGAAGCGCACGTGGGTCGGGTCGACGTCGGGAAACGCGTCGTCGAGCGCGATCGCGATCTCGAGGGAGTCGGTCCACTTCATGGCGGCGGCCTCGGGGAAAGGGGACGGTGCGCCCGCGTCACTCGCGGGCGTGGTTGATCGTGTATTTCGGCAGCTCGATCGTGAGGTCGGTCGTCACCGGGTCCACCTGGCAGGACAGGCGCGAGGAGGCGGTGAGCCCCCAGGCCTTGTCGAGCATGTCGTCTTCCTCGTCGCTCGAAGGTGGCAGCCGGTTGAAGCCGTCCCTGACGATGACGTGACAGGTGGTACATGCGGCGACCAGGCCGCAGGCATGCTCGATATCGATGTGATGGTCGAGCAGCTGCTGGCACAGGCTCTTACCGGGCTCGGCCTCGAACTTTGCGCCCTGGGGCGCGAGACTCTCGTGGGGCAGGATAGTGATGGTGGGCATGGGTTCAGCCGATCTCGTCGAGGCGCCGGCCCGACAGAGCCCGGCGCACCGCGCGGTCCATCCGGAGTGCCGCGAAGGTCTCCGTCTCACGCGCGAGGTCCGTGATCCGGGCCTCGATGACGCGTGTTTCCTCGCCCTGCGAGACCGCGCGCAGCTCACGCATCGCGGCCGCGATCGTCTCGCGTGCGGCGGCATCGAGCAGGTCGCCGTCGGCCTCGAGCGCCACCTGGGTCGCCTGAAGCAGGCGATCGGCGTCGACCTGTTGCTCGCGCAACGCGCGCGCCTTCATGTCGATCTCCGCGGTACCGAAGGACTCCTGCAGCATCCGCGCGATCTCGTCGTCGGACAGCCCGTACGAGGGCTTGACCGCGATCGAGGCCTCGATGCCCTGCGACTGCTCGCGCGCGGTCACCGACAGCAGCCCATCGGCATCGACCTGGAAGGTCACGCGGATACGGCCGGCGCCCGCGGCCATCGGCGGGATGCCGCGCAGCTCGAATCGGGCGAGCGACCGGCAGTCGGCGACCAGCTCGCGCTCGCCCTGCACCACGTGCAGGGCCATCGCAGTCTGGCCGTCCTTGTAGGTCGTGAACTCCTGCGCACGTGCGACCGGGATCGTCGCATTGCGCGGGATGATCTTCTCGACCAGCCCGCCCATCGTCTCGATGCCCAGCGACAGCGGGATCACGTCGAGCAGTAGCCAGTCGTCGCCGTCGGCGCCGCGGTTGCCGGCGAGCAGGTTCGCCTGCACCGCCGCACCCAGCGCCACGACCTTGTCCGGATCGAGGTCGATCAGCGGCGGCCGGCCGAACACCGTGCCCACCGCCTCGCGCAGCTGCGGCATGCGGGTCGCGCCGCCGACCATCACCACGCCTTCGATCTGCGAGACTGCGAGCGCCGCATCGCGCAGCGTGCGCCGGACCGTGTCGAGCGTACGATCGAGCAAGTCGCGCGTCATCGCGTGGAACTGCGCCGCAGTCACCCGCACCGACACCAGCCCGCGGCCGGCGATCCGCGCCTCGATCTGCGCCTCTGGATGATCGCTCAGGGACTCCTTGGCGAGCCGCGCGGCCTTCAGCACCCGCCGCAGGTCGTCCGGAGCGAGCACGCCCAGGCCGCCCTCGGTCACGAAGTGCTCGCCGAGCCGCCGGTCGAAGTCGTCGCCGCCGAGCGCGGTGTCGCCGCCGGTAGCGATCACCTCGAAGACGCCCTGGGTCAGGCGCAGCACTGAGATGTCGAAGGTGCCGCCGCCGAGGTCGTAGACCGCGTAGATGCCCTCGGAGCCGTGATCGAGCCCGTAGGCGATGGCGGCCGCGGTCGGCTCGTTGAGCAGGCGCAGCACCTCGAGGCCGGCAAGACGCGCGGCGTCCTTGGTGGCTTGGCGCTGGGCGTCGTCGAAGTAGGCGGGCACGGTAATGACCGCCCCAACCAGCTCCCCGCCGAGCGAGGCCTCGGCCCGCGCGCGCAGCACACGCAGGATCTCGGCCGATACCTCGACCGGGCTGCGCTCGCCCTGATCTGTGCGGATGCGCACCATGCCTGGCGCGTCGACGAAGGTGTACGGCGACGGGTGGCGCGTCGCATCGGCCAAGCCGCGGCCCATGTAGCGCTTGACCGAGACGATCGTGTTGCGGGGGTCCTCGGAGGCGCACTCCCAGGCGACGTGCCCGACCTCGACGGCGCCGTCGTCGCGGTAGCGGACCACCGAAGGCAGCAGCGGCCGCCCGAGTTCGTCGGGCAGCGCCTCGGCCACGCCCGAGCGCACCGCGGCGACCAGCGAGTTGGTGGTGCCGAGGTCGATGCCCACCGCGAGCCGCCGCTGGTGCGGCTCGGGCGACATGCCGGGTTCGGAGATCTGAAGCAGGGCCATGGGTTCCTCAGGCGGCGAGGCCGTCTTCGGCGGCGGCCACCTCTGCGCCGAACTTGTCGACAAACATCCAGCGGCGGACCGCGTCAGCGGCCCGCATGTAATCGTGCTCCCGGTCGATCGCTGCGGCGATTTCGGCCAGGAGTCGGTCGCGATGATCGCACAGCAGCCGAACCAGCCCGGCGAGCGCCCCGACATCGCGGCCGATACGCGCGTCCTCAAGCGCCTCGCGCCACGCCATCTGCTGCACGAGGAATGCTCTGGACATTGAGGTATTCGTCTCGGCCTGCAAGGGCACCCCGTGCAGCTCGCAGAGGTAGGCGGCCCGTCGCCCCGGTTCGAGCAGCGTGCGATACGCCTCATTGGCCCGTGTCGCGAGCTGCATCGCGATCCGGCGCTCGGTTGCGCCGGCCGCGGCGAAACGGTCCGGATGCACCGCTCCCTGCAGCCGGCGATAGGCCTGCTGGAGCTCGGCTGTGTCGATCCCGAACCGCTCGGGCAGGCCGAGGAGCTCGAAATGACTCTTGGTCAGGATGTCCATCGGATCCGGAGGCGACTGAATGCAGAAGGCGGCCGGGGGCCGCCTCCTGGGTCGGTTCGCGCGTCGTTCAGACCTTGAACGACTCGCCGCAGCCGCACTCGCTCTTCACGTTGGGATTGTTAAAGCGGAACCCCTCGTTAAGTCCCTCGCGCGCGAAGTCGAGTTCCGTGCCGTCGATGTAAGACAGGCTGCGCGGATCGACGAGGACCCGCACGCCGTGGCTCTCGAACACCACGTCCTCGGGCAGAGGATCGTCCGCGTACTCGAGTTTGTAGGCCAGGCCCGAACATCCGGTGGTCTTGACGCCGAGCCGCAGCCCGATGCCCTTGCCCCGGCGCTCGAGGTAGCGCGACACGTGACGTGCCGCGGCTTCGGTAAGCGTGATCGCCATCGCGGCCTCCCTCAGGCGGCCCGGGGCTGCAGGTCCGCCTGCTCCGCGTGTTTGGTCCGGTAGTCCTCGATGGCCGCCTTGATCGCATCCTCGGCAAGGATCGAACAGTGGATCTTGACCGGGGGGAGCGCCAGCTCTTCGGCGATCTGCGTGTTCTTGATGCCCATCGCCTCGTCGAGCGTCTTACCCTTGACCCACTCGGTGACCAGCGACGACGACGCGATCGCTGAGCCGCAGCCGTAGGTCTTGAACTTCGCGTCCTCGATCAGACCGTTCGAACCGACCTTGATCTGCAGCTTCATCACGTCGCCGCAGGCCGGCGCGCCGACCATGCCGGTGCCGACGGTGGGGTCGCCCTTGTCCATCGCCCCCACGTTGCGCGGGTTCTCGTAGTGATCGATGACCTTGTCGCTGTATGCCATTTCATGCCTCGTGTTCTGTGTACTGAACTACCACTACGTCCCTGTGCCGCACGTGATGCTCAGTGGGCGGCCCACTGCACCGTATTGAGGTCGATGCCTTCCTTGTACATGTCCCACAGCGGCGACATCTCCCGCAGCTTGCCGACCTTGTCCTGCAGCAGCTTCACCGCGAAGTCCACCTCCTCCTCGGTCGTGAACCGGCCGACAGAGAAACGGATCGAGCTGTGGGCGAGCTCGTCGCTGCGCCCGAGCGCACGCAGCACGTAGGACGGCTCGAGGCTGGCCGATGTACAGGCCGAGCCGGACGACACCGCGAGGTCCTTGATAGCCATGATCAGCGACTCGCCCTCGACGTAGTTGAAGCTCACATTGAGGTTGTGCGGCACGCGCCGCGCCATGTCGCCGTTGACATAGACCTCCTCGATCCGGGACAGACCGCGCCAGAGCCTGTCGCGCAGCATGCCGATGCGCTCATTCTCGGTCTTCATCTCGAGCTTCGCGAGCCGGAACGCCTCGCCCATGCCGACGATCTGATGCGTGGGGAGCGTGCCTGAGCGCATGCCGCGCTCGTGTCCGCCGCCATGGATCTGCGCCTCGATGCGCACGCGCGGCTTGCGCCGGACGTACAGCGCGCCCATGCCCTTCGGGCCGTAGGTCTTGTGGGCCGAGAAGCTCATCAGGTCGACCTTCAGCGCGCCGAGGTCGATATCCACCTTGCCGGTGGCCTGCGCGCTGTCGACGTGGAACAGGATGTTCCGCTCCCGGCACAGCTCGCCGAGCGCGGGGATGTCCTGGATGACACCGATCTCGTTGTTGACGTACATGACGGACAGCAGGATGGTGTCAGGGCGCAGCGCGGCCTTGAGCGCATCCATGTCGATCAGTCCGTCCTCGCGGACATCGAGATATGTGAGCTCGAAGCCCTCACGCTCGAGCTCGCGCATCGTATCGAGGGTGGCCTTGTGCTCGGTCTTGACCGTGATCAGGTGCTTGCCGCGTTCCTTGTAGAAGTGCGCCGCGCCCTTGACCGCGAGGTTGATCGACTCGGTGGCGCCCGAAGTCCAGACGATTTCTTTCGGATCGCATCCGACGAGCGCGGCGACCTGCTCGCGCGCTTCCTCGACCGCCTCTTCGGCCGCCCAGCCGTACGCGTGGCTGCGCGAGGCGGGGTTACCGAAGTTCTGGCCGAGCCAGGGCACCATCCGGTCGACCACGCGGGGGTCGACCGGCGTGGTGGCCGAGTAGTCGAGATAGATCGGAAGGTGCATCGAACGGACTCCCTGTCGGTGTCTAGGCTGCCGGCCGCGTCATGACGCCGTGGTCACGCGCGAGCCGTGCATGTTGATCGGCTGCAGCGTCGAGGTCGGGAACTCGAGCGCGGCACGATGCTCGCGCAGCACGGAGATCTGCTTCGGCGGCGCCTTGGTCTCGCGAGCGCGCTGCTGATCGACGAGCTCCTGCAGCGTCACGCCGTCGAGGAACTCGATCATCTTCTTGTTCAGGTTGCTCCACAGCTCGTGGGTCATGCAGGGACCGTCTTCGTGGCAGTTCTCCTTGCCGCCGCAGTGGGTGGCATCGAGCGGCTCGTCCACGGCGAAAATGATGTCGGCAACCGAGACGTCGCGCATCGGGCGAGCCAGCGTGTAGCCGCCGCCGGGGCCACGGGTGCTCTCGACCAGCTCGTGCCGGCGAAGCTTGCCGAACAGCTGCTCGAGGTAGGACAGCGAGATCTTCTGGCGCTGGCTGATGCCCGCGAGCGTGACGGGGCCATTGTGCTGGCGCATCGCCA
>JBIPLJ010000001.1:0-154636 GCA_044368415.1 Burkholderiaceae bacterium | reverse complement strand
TCGCCGCAGCATCCCGCCCCAGTCGCATCACCCGATCGATCGGAATTGCCAGCAAAGGACTACACGCACCTGATTGCAGCAACTCTTGACGGTGGCGACCATACGAGGCAAAAGCTGTCTGAGCCCCTGAAAGGGGCGAGTTCTTTTGCCGGCCCGTCGGGCGCCTGCGCGAGACGGGGACCCCGGGCGAAGCCCGGGGTGCGGGCCTCGGAGGACGCGACGGCCTGAAGGGCAGCGGCGCCGCGCGCCAACCTTCGACCGACCTTCGACCGACCGACCACCCCCCCCGGCTACCCCCTCCGCGGCATCCGCCAAGGCAGCATCAGCCGCACCACCGTCGACGCGAAGCGTGGCACGTTCAGCGTCTCGTGCATCGAGGTCACGCGTTCGCCGAGCAGTCCGCTCTCGAGCACCGAGCGCACGTAGAACGGCGTGTCTTCCAGCGTCTCGACGACGCGCGCGGGCACGCCCGCGTCGGTGCGCATCGTGCGGTCGATCCGCCATGCGGTGCGCGGCAGCGCCTGTCGCGGCGGCGGCTCGAAGCACTCGACCTCGCCGTCGGGCCGGAAGCGCGCGGCGATCACGCGGTCGGGCCCGGCCTTCTGGCGCACGTCGTAGACCACCGCCACCGAGCCGTCGGACAGCGACGCGCGCGACCAGTCCCATTCGACGAAGGGCCGGTCGACCGGCTCGTCGCCCTCGTTCGAGTCGAGGTAGCCCGGCCCGGACCACGACAGCGACGGGTCCTGCATCGTCACCTCGACGCGCGACGACGGCGCGATCGGGCCCCAGCGGTGCCGGCCCGCATCGTCGAGCGTCGTGGTCCACCGGCACAGCGCGTCGGGCGTCACCGTCACACGGCCGCGGACCCGCTGCCCGAACGGCACCGCGCGCTCGTCGATGTCGATCGTGAGCCGCGCGCCGTCCCAGCGTACCGACGACGGGCCGATCGTGAAGCTCGACGCGTCGCGCGCGACCCGCGAGCGGCCGCGCTCGGTCATCGTCCAGCGGCGTGCGCCCGGTCCGTAGAGACAGACGTTGAGCGAGCAGTGGTCGTCCGGATCACCGTTGCCGCGCCCGTGCGCCCAGGCGTAGTACGGCGAGAACACGCTGCCGACGAAGGCGATGATCGTCAGGCCGAAGCGGCCGTCGTCGCTCAGGGCGTCGACGTACCACCAGAGGTAGCCACCGGGGACGACCGGCTGGTCGAAGCGAGGCTGGCCGTCAGGGCCGCGGCCGCCAGTCGGCCCGACATGGCCGCCATCGGTACGCCCGGTCCCGGATGCACGCTGCCCCCCGCCAGCCACAGGCCCGGTAGCCTGCTGCGCGAGGACGAGCGGCGGAACTGGGCCAGCCAGCCATGGGAGGCCCGGCCGTAGAGCGCCCCGCCCGTCGCCGGGAACAGCCGCTCGAAGTCCGCGGGACTTGTCGTCACCGCGTCGTGAGGCCTGCGCTCGACCTGCAGGCCGCAGCGGGCCAGCAGGGAAAAGGCGCGTCGTTCGCACTGCTCGATCTCCGGAAGGTCGAAGGGCCGCGCATCGCCGGCGGCGGGCGCGTTCACCAGGCACAGCAGCCGCTCGGGCCCGGACAGCTCGGTGTCGTCGCCGCGGTCCTGCGCACAGACGTAAACGGTAGGCTTGGACGGCAGCTGGCCTCGGCCGAACACGTCCGAGAACTCCGACGCGTAGTCGTCGTCGAAGAACACGTTGTGGCGCGACAGCGGAAACCCGCTGGTGGGCGCGTGCATCGACCAGGTTAGCGCCGACAGCGACCGTGCCTCGCGCGGCACCGGTGCCGCAGCACCGCTCGCAGGCGAGCCGAGCAGGCCCGATGCCAGCGCACCGACGTCGCCGTTGAAGACCACGGCGTCAGCGTCGATGCACTCGCCGTCGGCGAGCATCACCCCGCGCGCGCGCCCGCCTTCGACGATGATGCGCTCGACCTGCGTGTTGCAGCGGATCGTCGCACCGCGCCGGCGCGCCACGCGCGCCAGCATCCGTGCGAGCGCGATCATGCCGCCGTCGACCGACCACACGCCGTCCATCTCGACCTGCGCGATCAGCACGAGCGTGGCCGGCGCGCGAAACGGCGAGGCGCCGCAGTAGGTGGCGTAGCGGCCGAAGAGCTGCTGCATCCGAGGATCGTGGAAATGGCGCGCGAGCGCGCGCCACAGGTCGCGCATCGGCCCCAGGCCCCACAGCGTGGCGAGGCCGTCGACACCGAGCCCGCGCATGATCTGCAGCGGCCCGGGCCGCTGCGAGCGGATGTAGGGGCCCTCGAGGGCGTGGTAGACCCGGCGCGCCTCCTCGCGGAAGGCGGCGAAGCGCCGCGCCTCGGCGGGGCCGGCGAAGGCGGCGATCGCATCGGTCGAGCGCGCGGCGTCGGCGAACAGGTCGAGCCGACCGCCATCGTGCCAGGCGTGCCGCGCCAGCACGCCGAGCGGGGCGAGCGCGAGCTCGGCCTCGAGCGTGGTGCCGGCGTCGGCGAGCAGGGCATCGAACACCCACCGCATCGTGAAGACCGTCGGGCCGCTGTCGATGCCGGCCTCGCCGACTCGCACTTGGCGCAGCTTGCCACCCGGCTCTGCGGCGCGCTCGAGCACGGTGACGTCGAGCCCGCGGGCGGCGAGGTCGAGCGCCGCCGACAGCCCGGCGATGCCTGCGCCGACGACCACCACCCGGTGATCAGGCAAGGCTGCGCCCCCGCCACGAGCCCTGCGCGCCCTCCGGCACGAAGCGCACGAACATCGATTCGGAGAAGAACGCCCCCTGCGCGGAAGCGCGGATCGCGGCGAGGTGCGCGCCGGTGCGCGCATAGGCATCCATCGACGCGACGCTGTCCCACAACGTGAAGGTGGCCTGGCGCAGTAGGGGCGCCTCGCCGACACCGGTGGCCAGCAGACAGCCGTGTGTGGCTTCGAGTTCGCGCTCGGCCTGCGGCTCCATGCGCCAGAATCGTCGCGCCCGGGTGGGGCGGATCGAGGCGCGCGTGAGCGCCGCGATCGGGCCGTCCACCGGTGCCGCGGCGCCGAGCGCAGGGCGCATGCCCGACCAGCTCCCGCGCACCGAGTAGGCGCGCAGCTTCACGGTGAAGCACTCGCGGGCACGGGTTCGCCATGCCTGGAACGCGCCCGTGGGCGATACGAACGCATCGGCCGAGGCGGCATCGTCGAAGATGCAGAACAGGCCTTGGATGGTCGGGCTGGGTGCGGTGCCGAAGCCCCCGCCGCGGCCGCTGCCCAGCACCTTCACGAAGCGCAGGCCCGGCGTGCCACGCACCGCCATCCGCCCGGTGACGAATCGGAGCCAGCCCCAGCCCCGCGATCGCGGCTCGAGGTCGACGAGCGCGAGCAACGCGACCTGGGACGACAGCGCACCCGGATCGGGCGTGACGGCGTGAGTGGGATGCGGGGCGCGGTGGCCGGCCAAGTGGCCGGAGCCGTCAGCGTTCGCCGGCACCGGCTGCGCTGCCGTCCGGCGTGTAGTCGCCCAGGCCGTAGCGGCGCAGCTTGACGTACAGGCTCTGGCGCGACAGCCCGAGCATCTCGGCCGCCGCCGCACGGTTGTCACGCGTGAGCTGGAGCGCGGCCTCGATGCACAACTGCTCGATCATATCGGTGGTCTCGCCGACGATGTCCTTCAGCGGCACGCGTCCGACCAGCTCGGTGAGCTGGCCCACCGTGCGCGACAGGCCCATCGAACTGCGGCCTTCGGCGGGAAGTCGCCGACCGATATCGCGGACCGTGAAGCCCAGGCACGGATGATCGCCCGGGACGGCGGCGGCCGAGATCTCGACCGTCGTCTCGCCGCCGAAACGCCCGCGCATCACCGTCGGGAACAGGCGCACCGAATCGTTCTGTCGCAGCGTCGCGATCAGCACGCCGAGGTCCACACCCGCGCGCCCGAGCCAGCGATCGAGCGGCTCGCCCTGCACCTGCTCGGACGAATCCATCTGCGCCATCACCGCGAAACTCGCGTTCGCGTAGAGGATGCGGCCGCCCGGATCGGTGACCACCAGCGCGTCGGGCGCACGGTCCACCGCAGCGAGCACCGCACGGCGCGTCGGCGCCGCCGATACATCGATCCCTGTCGCGGGCGGCGTGACGCGGACGAGGAGCAGCGAGAGGCTGTCCTGACGGAACAGAGACATCGACACGGTCGCCTGGCTGCCGGACCCCGCCACGACAAGCCGCGCGTCGTCGGCCTGGCGCGCGGCGCGGGCATGGTCGAGCAGCGTCAGCAGCGCCGGCCGGCTGGCTGGATCGAAGCATTCGGACAACGCACGACCCACGAGGCGACGCGCCGCCTCGTCGAGCACGCGGGCTGCCGCCGGGTTCGCTTCGACGATCTTGAGCGTCGTCGCGTCGACGATCAGAACGCCCTCGGACACCGACTGGAACAGCGCGCGGTAGCGCGTCTCGAGTTGGCGCAGCCGGAGGTAGTCGCGCTCCATCGATTGCTGCGCCGAGATCAGGCGCTGCTGGATCGCGGCGAGCGGGCGCATGTCGCGGCCGATCGCGACCACCTGCTTGCCGGGGCCGGTCTTGATCGCGGAATACATCATCGGCACGTCGACACCCTGCGCCGACGGATGGTTGACGTGCCGCCAGCGTTGCACCGGGCCCACGCCCGGATCGCGCAGCAGCGCTTCCACCTTCGAACGGCTATCGAGGGTGACGGTCTCGGTCCAGCTCTTGCCGATCCAGTCGTCGTGGGGCAGTTCCGCGAGGTCGGCGTTACCGATCGAAACGTCGCGGATGATCCCACCCTCGTCGACCAGGAGCGCGACATCGGCGGCGGCCGCGATCAACGACGCGGTGTTCTCCGCGCCGAGGGCGGAGAAGGCATGAAGGAAGGCTTCGGGTCGGTTCACGAAGGTGTGTGAAGTGGCGGCGAGCCTGCCGGCAGGTCCGGGCCGCGTGGTGCGCCGGTCCATCAGGCTGTCAGTGGTCAGGATTGAAGGCTGCGCATTGCGACGAACGCGTCAGCCCGTTCGACGGCCTGCCGGGCATCGGCGGCAGTGAAATCCGCACCGACCTCGGCTACCAAATGAGGCTGTTCGAGGAGGAGCGGACCACCGATCATCACTCCGACCCGCGGATTGCGCGACGCACTGCGAAGGGCGAGAACGACGGATTTCACGGGCAGGGCCTGGCTGTCCACCCCGACCGACAGACCGATGAGGTCGAACCATTCACTGCGCATCAGCGCGGCGAGGTCCCCCTCGCCGGCACAAGGATCGGACCAGACGTCCCAGCCGGCGTGCCGGAAGAACTCGGAGACCATCAGCAACCCAAGGGTGTGCTGCGAGCCCGGGGCGGCGGCGAGCAGCACCCGTCGCGGCTGGTCGGGGCGCGCGGTGAAGCCCTCGGGGAGCTGGGGGCTCAGGTCGAAGACGAGGTTCTGCAGCCGCCACAGTCCGAGTGTGACCTGCGCGAAGTCGCACCGGTCCTCTTCCCACAACTCGCCGAGCCGGCGCGCTGCGGGCGCGACCAGACCGAGGTAGATACGCTCCAGGGTCACATCCCGCTCGCGAAGGTCGGCGACGAAGCCGGTCACTGCGTCGACATCGTCGGACAGCACAAGCTCGGTGAAGGCGCAGACGTCCTTGTGACCGATCGCGTCGACATCGTCGACTGTGCCATCGCGGGCGGGCTGACCTAGCGCGCCATGCGCGAGCATGAGCCGAGGGATGATCTCGGTCTCAATGGTTCGCTGCAGCCATTCGCGGGGTTGATGCTCGTCGCCCAGCATGCGCGCACGGGTGGCGCGCTGCGGTTCCTGGGTGTGACGCGAGCCTGTCTGGGCTCCGTCGTCGATCGACCGTTCCATGTGCCCTCCCTAGCCGGAACGCCCTGGTGGCATTCCGCCGGTACCGCTCGGCCGCGTCGTGGCTCTGCGAATGATCTGTCGGTGGGCGGAGCAGAGGCTCTCACGGCGAAATAGCCGTTGGGCACGGTACCCCGATAACGCGACGTCAGTGTCTGGTTGTGCGCCAGGGACTGTCAAGAAGATCGGACGTCAATCCTCGGCACGACTCCAATTTAGTGTCATGCAAGTCAGACGTCAAGTTTGATTGACACATGGGCCCGAGCAGCGCTAGATTGGCTGCATGGGCATCAAAACCAACGGCTTGACCGACTCGTCGGCACCCCGTCAAAGCGGCGGGCGCGTTCCGCTTTACACCGCCGAGGAACGCAAGCGCCGGGACGCATCGGGCTGGACGCTGGTGCAGGGCGTTCTCGCACCGTTGCAGTTCCTGGTCTTTCTGGTGAGCCTGGGACTGGTCCTGCGCTTCCTCGCCACCGGCGAGGGCCACATGGCGGCGACGGTCTCGGTAGTTGTCAAGACGCTGGTGCTCTACACGATCATGGTCACCGGTTGCCTCTGGGAGAAGGACGTCTACGGGGTGTACCTGTTCGCGCCAGCCTTCTACTGGGAGGACGTCTTCAGCATGGCGGTCCTCGCGCTCCATACCGCCTACCTCGTGGTGCTCGCCACCGGCTGGATCGATGCGCGCGCCCAGATGCTGCTCGCGCTCGCCGCCTATGCCACCTACGTCGTCAATGCGACGCAGTTCCTCCTCAAGCTGCGCGCCGCGCGGCTCGATGCCGCGCGCAGCGCCGCGCCGTCGACCCAGGTTGCCGCATGAGCGCCCCGATCCCGATCCGCCTCGAGAAGGCAGGCTGCGGCAACACAGAGGTGTTGCGCCAACGTGGCCAGCGCGAGGTGTTTTGCGGACTGACCGGGATCGTTTGGCTGCACCGCCGGATCCAGGACGCGTTTTTCCTCGTCGTCGGTTCGCGCACCTGTGCTCACCTGATCCAGTCGGCCGCGGGTGTGATGATCTTCGCCGAGCCGCGCTTCGCGACCGCGATCATCGATGACCGCGATCTCGCGGGCATCGCCGATGCGCAGGACGAGCTCGATCGTGTGGTCGTGCGGCTGCTCGAGCGCCGGCCCGACATCCGGATGCTGTTCCTGGTCGGCTCGTGCCCGTCCGAGGTCATCAAGCTCGACCTGTCGCGCGCCGCCGCGCGGCTGACGCAGCGCTTCTCGCCGGCCGTGCGCATGCTGTCGTACTCGGGCAGTGGTATCGAGACCACGTTCACGCAGGGCGAGGACGCCTGCCTGGCGTCGCTGGTGCCGACGATGCCCGCGGCGGCGGCTGATTCGCCGCCTGCGCTGCTGGTGGCCGGCGCGATGGCCGACATCGTCGAGGACCAGTTCCGCCAAGTCTTCGACGAACTGGGCATCGGTCCGGTTGCCTTCCTGCCGCCGCGCCGTGCGAACGATCTGTCCGAAGTGGGGCCGAACACCCGCGTACTGCTCGCTCAGCCGTTCCTCGCCGACACGGCGCGGGCGTTGGAGAACCGGGGCGCGACCGTGATGCCCGCGCCCTTCCCGCTCGGCGAGGAAGGCACGACCGCGTGGCTGCGCACCGCAGCCGACGCCTGGGGCGTGCCCGCCGAGCGCTTCGAGCAGGTGGTTGCCGCCCGCCGCGAGCGGGCGCGCCGCGCGCTGGCCGTGCACCGCGAGCGGCTCGCTGGCCGCAGCGTCTTCCTGTTCCCCGACTCGCAGCTCGAGCCGCCGCTGGCGCGCTTTCTGTCGCGCGAGCTGGGCATGACGCTGGTGGAGGTCGGCACGCCCTACCTGCACCGCCAGCACCTCGCGCCCGAACTCGCGCTGCTGCCCGAGGGCACGCTGATCTCCGAGGGCCAGGACGTCGACCGCCAGCTCGACCGCTGCCGCGCTGCGCGCCCGGACCTGGTGGTCTGCGGCCTGGGCCTGGCCAATCCGCTCGAGGCCGAGGGTCTGACCACCAAGTGGTCCATCGAGCTGGTCTTCACACCGGTCCAGGGCTACGAGCAGGCCGGTGACCTCGCCGAGCTGTTCGCACGCCCGGTCCGCCGCCGCGGCCTGCTGGCCGCCTGACCGAAGCACGACGATGCAGCTCACGCTCTGGACCTACGAAGGCCCGCCGCACGTTGGCGCGATGCGTGTAGCCACCGCCATGCGCTCGTTGCACTACGTGCTGCACGCGCCGCAGGGCGACACCTACGCCGACCTGCTGTTCACGATGATCGAGCGGCTGCCGCGCCGCCCGCCGGTCACCTACACGACCTTCCAGGCGCGAGACCTCGGCGCCGACACCGCCGAGCTCTTCAAGACCGCAGCGCGCGAGGCCTTCGAGCGCTACGCGCCCGAGGCGATGATCGTCGGCGCCTCGTGCACCGCCGAGCTGCTGCAGGACGATCCGGGCGGCCTCGCCGCGGCGCTGGGACTGCCGGTACCGGTGGTGCCGCTGGAGCTGCCCTCGTACCAGCGCAAGGAGAACTGGGGCGCTGCCGAGACGTTCCTGCAGCTGGTGCGCAGGCTGGTGCCGCCGGCGCGCCGCGCGCCGCGCGAACCGGGCGTGCGCGCCCGCTGCAACGTGCTGGGTGCTACGGCGCTGGGCTTCCGGCACCGCGACGACCTGCGCGAGGTGCTCGGCCTGCTGGCCGGGATCGGCGTGGACGTGAACGTCGTCGCCCCCTGGGAGGCCCGGCCTTCCGACCTGATGCGCTTGGGCGACGCCGATTTCAACGTCGTGCTCTACCCCGAGACCGCCGGCCTCGCCGCGCAGTGGCTCGCGCGCTCGATCGGCCAGCCGGCGACCAAGGTCGTGCCGATCGGCCACGGCGCCACCGTCGACTTCGTCCGTGAGGTCGCTGCGCTCGCCGGCGTCGACGCCGAGCCCTTTCTCGCGGCCAACGGTTCACGCGCCCCCTGGTACGCGAAGTCGGTCGACTCGACCTACCTCACCGGAAAACGCGTGTTCGTGTTCGGCGACGCCACCCATGCGATCGCCGCCGCCCGAATCGCCTCGCGCGAGCTCGGCTTCGAGGTCGTCGGGCTGGGCACCTACTCGCGCGAGTTCGCCCGAGAGGTGCGCGAGGCCGCCAAGGGCTACGGGCTGGAGGCGCTGATCAGCGACGACTACCTCGAGATCGAGGAGCGCGTCGCCGAGCTGCAGCCCGAGCTGGTGCTCGGCACGCAGATGGAGCGCCACATCGCCAAGCGTCTCGGACTGCCTTGTGCGGTGATCTCCGCACCGGTGCACGTGCAGGACTTCCCTGCGCGTCACGCGCCGCAGATGGGCTTCGAAGGCGCGAATGTGCTCTTCGACACCTGGGTCCAGCCGCTGATGATGGGGCTGGAGGAACACCTGCTGACGATGTTCCGAGGCGACTTCGAGTTTCATGAGAATGCGGCTGCCTCGCACCTCGGGCGCACCGCGCCCGCGGCCGCACCGATCCAGAACACCATTCCGATGACGGCGTCCGAGAGCGCCCGCGACACGACTGCTGCTGCCTGGGCCGCCGACGCCGAACGCGAACTGAAGAAGATCCCCTTCTTCGTCCGCGGCAAGGCACGACGGAACACCGAGCGCTTTGCTCTGGAGCACGGTGTGGCGCTGATCACGGTGGAGACCTTGTATGACGCCAAATCGCACTACAGCCGCTGACGCGACCGCCGTGAACGTCGTCGTCGTCACGATGGACACGCACCTGTCGAGCGCGTTCGATCGGGCACTCGTGACGCTGCGCCGGCAGCTGCCCGGGGTGTCGCTGCATGTGCATGCTGCCTCGGAGTTCGCCGGCAACGCCGATCGGCTCGAGCGCTGCCGCGCAGACATCGCGCAGGGCGACATCATCATCGCCGGCATGCTGTTCCTCGAAGAGCACTTCGTGCCGATCCTGCCGGCACTCGAGGCGCGTCGGGACCAGTGTGATGCGCTGATCTGCATGGCCTCGGCCGCCGAGGTCGTCAAGCTGACGCGCGCCGGCCATCTCGACATGGGCAAGCCCACGAGCGGCCCGATGGCGCTCCTCAAGAAGCTGCGGGGCAGCAAGGAGAAGTCGGCCACCGGCGGGGCCGCACAGATGAAGATGCTGCGCCGGCTGCCGCAGATGCTGCGGTTCATCCCGGGCACCGCGCAGGATCTGCGCGCCTACTTCCTCACGCTGCAGTACTGGCTCGGCGGCTCCGACGAGAATGTGCTGAACATGGTTCGGTTGCTGGTGGACCGTTACGCCGACGGCCCGCGCCGCACGCTGCGCGGCGTCGCAAAGGCCCAGCCGCCGGTCGACTACCCCGACGTCGGCATCTACCATCCCCGCATGCCGGGCCGGCTGTCGGCCGACGCCAGCGCGCTGCCTGCGCCCCGCGGCCACGTCGGTACCGTCGGCCTGCTGGTAATGCGCTCGTATCTGCTGACGGGCAACGCGGGTCACTACGATGGCGTGATCGCCGCCATGGAAGCCAAAGGGCTGCGCGTCATTCCCGCATTCGCTGCCGGGCTCGACGCGCGGCCCGCGATCGATCAGTACTTCTTCAAGGGCGGCGCTACGATCGTCGACGCCGTGGTCTCGCTGACCGGCTTCTCGCTCGTCGGCGGGCCGGCGTACAACGACGCGCACGCAGCCGAGGAAGTGCTGTCCCGCCTCGACGTTCCGTACATCGCGGCCCATCCGGTCGAGTTCCAGACCCTCGAACAATGGGGCGGCTCCGACCGTGGCCTGCTGCCCGTCGAGAGCACGATCATGGTGGCGATCCCCGAGCTCGACGGAGCGACCAGCCCGATCGTGTTCGGCGGCCGCCCGGGCGCGCCCGGCACCACCTGCACCGGTTGCCACCACAACTGCACGTTCGACGGGACGGACAGCACCAAGGACATGCACACCTGCCCGGAGCGGGCGCAGATGCTGGCCGCCCGGGTGAGCAAGCTGATCGCCCTGCGGCGCAGCGAACATGCCGAGCGCAAGGTCGCGGTCGTGATCTTCAATTTCCCGCCCAACGCGGGGAACATCGGCAGTGCGGCCTACCTGTCGGTATTCGAGTCGCTGTTCCACACGCTCGCCGCGATGAAGGCGCGCGGCTACTCGGTTGAGATGCCCGCCAGCGTCGATGTGCTCCGGGACGCCGTGCTCAAGGGCAACGCCGAGCAGTACGGTGCCGACGCGAACGTCCACACCGTCATCTCTGCCGACGACCATGTTCGCCGGGAGCGCTGGCTCACCGAGATCGAAGGTCAGTGGGGGCCGGCGCCCGGTCGACAGCTCAGCACCGGCAGCGGCATCCTCGTGCTGGGCAGGCGGTTCGGCAACGTCCTCATCAGCGTGCAGCCGAGCTTCGGGTACGAAGGCGACCCGATGCGCCTCTTGTTCGAGAAGGGCCTGGCACCGACACACGCGTTTTCGGCGTTCTACCGGTACTTGCGCGAGGACTTCGCCGCACACGCGATCCTGCACTTTGGCACCCATGGTGCGCTCGAGTTCATGCCCGGCAAGCAGAGCGGCATGTCCGGACGCTGCTGGCCGGACCGGCTGATCGGTGAGATGCCAAACATCTACCTGTACGCATCGAACAATCCGTCCGAAGGGGCGATCGCCAAGCGCCGCGTCGGCGCGACGCTGATCAGCTACCTCACGCCGCCGGTGGCCCAGGCCGGGCTGTACCGCGGCCTCGTCGACCTGAAGGCGTCGATCGAGCGCTGGCGTGCGCTCGACGCCGGCTCGACGGAGCATCAGGAGCTGGCAGCCCTGCTCCAGGCGCAGGCCGTCGAGCTCAACCTCGCCGATGCGGAGCCAGTCTGGGGCGGGGATATCGCCGATGCCCGAATCATGGCCCTGGCGGCGCAGGTGCTCGAACTCGAGTACACGCTGATCCCGAACGGCCTGCACGTCGCCGGCCGTGCGCCTGGGCCGGGTGAGCGGACCGAGATGCTGCTCGCGATGGCGGAGGCCTCGCACGGCTTGCGGCCGGAACGCGCCGCGATCGAGGCGCTGGTCGCCGGTGACGGCGTCGAGCGTGCGCTCCAACTGTCCGGCATGCCCGCGACGGATGCCACCCGTGCGCTGATGCAGGAGCTCGACGCCGCCGGCACCAAGCTGGCTGAGGACACCGAGGTCGGTGCGATCCTGCAGGCGCTCGACGGACGCTTCATCCGCCCGGCGCCGGGGGGAGACATCCTGCGGACCCCGGCCGTGCTGCCGACCGGGCGCAACCTCCACGGCTTCGACCCGTTCCGCATCCCGAGCGCGTTCGCGGTGCGCGACGGCGCCAAACAGGCCCAGCGGCTGATCGACCGGCACATGGCCGACGGCAACGCGCTGCCCGAGTCGATCGCGATGGTGCTGTGGGGCAGCGACAACCTCAAGAGCGAGGGCTCGCCGATCGGGCAGGCGCTCGCGCTGATGGGTGCGCTGCCGCGCTTCGACAGCTACGGGCGGATCGCGGGCGCGACCCTGGTGTCGCTCGCCGATCTGGGCCGCCCGCGCATCGACGTCGTCATCACGCTGTCCGGCATCTTCCGGGACCTGATGCCGCTGCAGATCAAGCTGCTCGCGGAGGCGGCCTTCCTCGCGGCTTCGGCCGAGGAGCCGATCGAGAGCAACTTCGTCCGCAAGCACTCCCTGGCGTATCAGCGCGAGCACGGCTGCACGCTCGAGATCGCGTCGATGCGCGTCTACGGCAACGCCGAGGGCGCCTACGGAGCCAACGTCAACAACCTGGTCGAGAGCAGCAACTGGTCCGACGAGGACGAGCTGGCGGAGACCTACTCGCGGCGTAAAGGCTTCGCGTACGGCCGCAGCGGGCGTCCCGTGCAGCAGGGCGCACTCCTGCAGAGCCTCCTCGGCGACGTCCAGCTCACCTACCAGAATCTCGATTCGGTCGAGCTCGGCGTCACCACGGTCGACAACTACTTCGACACGCTGGGCGGCATCACGCAGGCGGTCAAGCGTGCGCGCGGCGGCGAGACGCCGCCGGTCTACATCGGCGACCAGACCCTCGGCGACGGCGCGGTCCGTTCGCTGCGCGACCAGGTCGCCCTGGAGACGCGCACGCGGATGCTGAACCCGAAGTGGTACGAGGGGATGCTCGAGCACGGCTACGAGGGCGTGCGTCAGATCGAGGTCCACCTCACCAACACCATGGGCTGGTCGGCCACGACCGGGCAGGTCCAGCCCTGGGTCTACCAGCAGCTCACGCAGACCTTCATGCTCGACCCCGAGATGCGTGATCGCCTGGCGAAGCTGAACCCCACCGCATCGGCCCGCGTGGCGAACCGCCTGCTCGAGGCGTCCGCCCGCAGCTATTGGCAACCCGACGAAGCCATGCTCGACGCGCTCCGCAAGGCGAGCGAGGAACTGGAAGATCGGCTCGAAGGCGTCTACGAAGGAGCTGCCACATGAATATTCAAAGTGTCCCGTTTGCCGACATCAAGCGTCCCACCCGGTCCGGTGACGGCGAAGGCAGCGTGCAGGTGCAGCTCGACCCGAACCAGAAGATCGGCAACGCTAAAGTGTTTGCCGTCTACGGCAAGGGCGGTATCGGCAAGAGCACCACGTCGTCGAACCTGTCGGTCGCGTTCTCCAAGCTCGGCAAGCGCGTGATTCAGATCGGCTGCGACCCGAAGCACGATTCGACGTTCACGCTGACCAAGAAGCTGGTGCCGACGGTCATCGACGTGCTCGAATCGGTCGACTTCCACCCGGAGGAACTGCGCATCGAGGACTTCGTCTTCGAGGGCTACAACGGCGTGATGTGCGTCGAGGCGGGCGGTCCGCCGGCCGGCACGGGCTGTGGCGGTTATGTCGTCGGGCAGACGGTGAAGCTCCTCAAGGAGCACCACCTGCTCGAGGACACCGACGTGGTGATCTTCGACGTGCTGGGCGACGTGGTGTGCGGAGGATTCGCCGCACCGCTGCAGCACGCCGACCGCGCGCTGATCGTCACCGCCAACGACTTCGACTCGATCTTCGCGATGAACCGGATCGTCCAGGCGATCAAGGCGAAGGCGAAGAACTACAACGTGCGGCTCGGCGGCGTGATCGCCAACCGCAGCAAGGACACCGACCAGATCGACAAGTTCAACGATCGTGTCGGTCTCAAGCGCATGGCGCACTTCCCCGACCTCGACGTGATCCGTCGCAGTCGGTTGAAGAAGTCGACGCTGTTCGAGATGGAGCACTCGCCCGAGCTCGAGGCGGTGCAGAACGAGTACATGCGGTTGGCTGCGGCGCTGTGGGCGGGTACCGATCCGCTGGCGCCGGATGCGCTGAAGGACCGTGAGATCTTCGACCTGCTGGGATTCGACTGACATGGCTGCAAACCCTTCCTACGTCGAGCGCCGCGGGCGCATCGAACACTACTTCGACCGCACCGCGGTCGAGGCTTGGGCACGGCTGACTTCGTCGGCCCCGGTCAGCGGCATCCGCGCCACGGTGCGTGCCGGCCGCGATCGGATGCGCGCCACGCTGCTCGAGTATCTGCCGACCGACCTGCGCGGGCTGCGGCTGCTCGATGCTGGCTGCGGCACCGGCGCGCTGGCGGTCGAGGCCGCGCGGCGCGGTGCCCACGTCGTGGCGATCGACTTGTCGCCGACGCTCGTCGAGCTGGCGCGCCAGCGCCTGCCCTCGGACCTCGGCGATGGCCGGATCGAGTTCCGGTCGGGCGACATGCTCGATGCCGGACTCGGGCACTTCGATCACATGGTCGGCATGGATTCGCTGATCCACTACGAGCCGGTCGACGTCTTGCGCGCCCTGTCGGCGCTGGCGCCGCGCGTCAGCAAGTCGATGATCTTCACCTTTGCGCCGCGTACGCCGCTGCTGACGGTGATGCACGAGGTCGGCAAGCTGTTCCCGCGCGCCGACCGGGCCCCGGCGATCGTGCCGGTGGGGGAGTTCGAACTGCGCCGGGCGATCTACACGACGCCTGAGCTTGCCGGCTGGGCGCCCGCCCGCACGCAGCGCGTGGCCTCGGGCTTCTACACCTCCCAGGCCGTCGAGGTCGTTCGCCGATGAGCACCATGCCCCGGCCCAAGCTCTGGCAGACCTGGACGCGAGTGGCGCCCGGTCTGCTGCCGTTCGCCGACGCGGCGAGCGACGAGCTGCCGCTGGGGCGTCTGCTGCGCCTGTCGCTGTTCCAGGTCTCGGTCGGCATGGCCAGCGTGCTGCTGATCGGCACGCTGAACCGGGTGCTGATCGTCGAGATGGGCGTGGGTGCGTGGCTGGTTGCAGCGCTGGTTGCGCTGCCGATCCTGGTCGCGCCCTTCCGCGCGCTGATCGGCTTTCGCTCGGACACCCATCGCTCGGTGCTCGGATGGCGGCGAGTGCCGTACATCTGGCTGGGCACCTGGCTGCAGTTCGGCGGCCTGGCGATCATGCCGTTCGCGCTGATCCTGCTGTCGGGCGACATCACCCACGGCCCGTGGTGGATCGGTCACGCCAGCGCCGCGCTCGCCTTCCTGATGGTCGGCGCCGGGATGCAGACCGTGCAGACCGCAGGCCTCGCGCTCGCCACGGACATCGCGCCCGAAGCGGCGCGCCCGCGTGTGGTGGCGCTGATGTACGTGATGCTGCTCGTCGGCATGGTGGTGTCCGCGGCGGTCTTCGGCCTGCTGCTCGCCGACTTCAGTCAGGTCCGACTGGTCAAGGTCGTCCAGGGCACGGCCACCGTGACGATGGCGCTGAACCTGATCGCGCTCTGGAAGCAGGAGCCGCGGGTGCGCGGCCGCCGCGGCGACATGCCCGACGACATCGATTTCCGTGGCGCTTGGGCGCGGCTCGCCGGCGCGTCCCGAGCCCGCCGATTCCTTGTGGCCACGGGCCTGGGCACCGCGGCGTTCAGCATGCAGGACATCGTGCTCGAGCCGTACGGTGGCGAGATCCTGAATCTCGGCGTCGGTGCCACCACCGCGCTGACCGCACTGATGGCGGCCGGATCCCTCGTCGCCTTCGGGCTGGCCGCGCGCTGGCTGGGTCGGGGCATCGACCCGCTGCGCCTCGCCGGCCTCGGTGTCGTGGCCGGCCTATTCGCATTCTCGGCGGTGATCTTCGCCGAGCCGACCCAATCGGCGACGCTGTTCCGCATCGGTGTCCTTGCGATCGGCTTCGGCGGTGGGCTGTTTGCGGTCGGCACACTGACCGCGGCGATGGCGCTCGACACCGATGGCTTCAAGGGCCTGGCGCTTGGCGCCTGGGGCGGCGTACAGGCGACCTGCGCAGGACTCGCGATCGCAGCAGGCGGTGGCTTGCGTGACGCGGTCTCGTCGCTCGCCGGACGCGGCGCGCTCGGTGAGGTCCTCGCCCATCCGGGCACCGGTTACGCTGTTGTCTACCACGTCGAACTGTTCATGCTTTTTTTCACCCTGATCGCGATCGGTCCGCTGGTCAGGTCATCGCGGCGCGCCGTCGCGCCGTCATCGTCGAAGTTCGGCCTGCCGGTGCTGCCCGGTTAGGGCCGCCGCAGGGCATCCAGGGACAGCCAAGGAGCATCACCATGGGATTCGGAGCCATCACGGGATACGTTGACGTCGCACAACTCGTGCTCTACGTGTTCTGGGCGTTTTTTGCGGGCCTGATCATCTATCTGATCCGCGAGGGCAAGCGAGAGGGGTACCCGCTGGAGACCGCGAACGGAACGATCGAAGGCTGGCCGCCCGCGCCGCGACCCAAGACCTATCTGCTGTCGGACGGCAGCATGGTCCAGGCGCCGAACGACAAAGGGCTGGTTCGCAATTTCACGGCCGAGCCTGCCAACCGCTTCAACGGCGCGCCGCTCGAGCCGGTCGGCGACCCGCTGGCCGCAGGGGTCGGCCCGGGTGCCTGGGCCGAGCGCGCGGATCACATCGAACTCACCTTCGGTGGTGCGCCCAAGCTGGTGCCGCTGCGCACCCTGCCCGACTACGAGGTCGCCTCGATGGACCTCGACCCGCGCGGCCTGTCGGTGATCGGCACCGATGGCGAGACCGGCGGCACGGTGGTCGATGTGTGGGTCGACACCTCAGAGGCCACGGTCCGACATCTCGAGGTCTCGGTGCCGCTGGCCGATGGCGCGAGCCGCAGCGTGCTGCTGCCGATCAACTTCTGTCGCATCACCCGGCGCGGGGTGCGAGTCGGTGCGTTGTACGCTGCGCAGTTCTCCGGCGTGCCGGTCACCCGCAACCCGCAGCAGGTCACCATGCTCGAAGAGGAGAAGATCATGGCCTATTGGGGTGCCGGTCTGCTGTACGCGGACGATGACCGCGCCGAGCCGCTGTTCTGATCATGGACGGACATCGACACGGCTCCGGGCCGGAACACGACTTCGAGCCTGTCCCCGGCCTGCCCGAACCGCTGCCCTCCGGCGAGCGGATGCTCTGGCAGGGCGCCCCGGACACCCGCGTGCTCGCCCTTCGGGTCTTCCACGTGCGCAAGGTCGCGGTCTATTTTGCGGTGGTGGGCGGATTGCAGATCGCGAGTGCCCTCGCCGATGGCGAGGGTCTGCGCGAGGCGCTCGGCGGACTGGCGCTGCTGGTCTCGGTCGCGGTGCTCGCGATCGGCCTGCTCGTGCTGTTCGCGCACCTTTCGGCGCGCAGCACGCTCTACACCATCACCGACCGCCGTGTCGTGATGCGCGTGGGCATCGTACTGACCATGACGTTCAACCTCCCGTTCACACGGATCGCGTCCGCTGGGTTGCGGCTTCATCGCGACGGCAGCGGCGACCTGCCGCTGGAACTGCGCGAGGCGTCCATCGGCTACGCGCACCTGTGGCCCCATGCACGTCCCTGGCGGCTGGCCAAGCCCGAGCCGATGCTGCGTTGTGTACCCGATGCGCTGCGGGTGGGTCGGCTGCTGGCCGACGCGTGGGCGCAGGAAACCGGTGGTGCGGCACGTCCTGTTAATCAGACCGTGGATCCGTCCGGCTCGCGTCAGCGCCCCGACGGCCAGACCGCGCTGGCCGGCCACTGAGCCCGACCGAGTCACCAGGAGTCACGCCATGAGTGCCCAACCCGCCCGCCACACACAGATGATCCCGCGCGGCGCGATCGCGGTGCTGGTCTCGATCGCGGTATTCACCTTCGCAGCGGCAGCCGCAGTCAGGCTGTCCGGCATCGAGGTGCGCGAGCCCGATGCCATTGCCGTCGAGACGCGCGCCTTGCGGTTCGAAGACCTGCCGGATGGCTCGGTCGCGGTCATCGACCCGCATACCGGTTCGCGTGTCGAGACGGTCACCGGCGAGCAGGGCTTCCTGCGTGGCGTGCTGCGCGGTCTTGCCCGCGAGCGCAAGCGCAGCGGCCTCGGCCCAGAGCAGCCCTTCGAGCTGATCGGCCGAGCCGACGGCCGCCTCACGCTCAGCGATCCGGCCACCGGTCGGCTCATCGATCTGGAATCCTTCGGTCCGACCAATGCAGCCGTGTTCGCCCGGATGCTGACAGCCGCACCCCAACGTCCCTGAACGGAGTCCCGACATGGCACTCGACACCACGATCGACAGCCCTGAGCAGGTGATGCAGCACGCCAAGGCGAGCACGCTCATCAGCCCGCGCTTCTACACCACCGACTACGATGCGATGAACCGCATGGACATCTCGCCGATGCGCGCCGAATGGGACGCGCACATGCTCGAGTATGCGGGGGACAACAACAACGATCATTTCCAGCGAACCGGCGACTTCCTCGCGGAGATGCACGATCTCGATCCGGCGATGCGCCAGGAGTTCCTGGACTTCCTGGTGACCTCGCTGACGTCCGAGTACTCGGGTTGCGTGCTGTACAACGAGATCCGCAAGAACGTCACGAACCCGGACATGAAGCAGCTGATGACGTACATGGTGCGCGACGAGTCGCGCCATGCGAACTTCATCAACATGTCGCTGAAGGACTTCGGTCTCGGGGTGGACCTGGGCACGCTGAAGAAGACCAAGGAGTACACCTACTTCAAGCCGAAGTACGTGCTGTATGCGACCTACCTGTCGGAGAAGATCGGCTACGCGCGGTACATCACGATCTACCGCCAGCTCGAACGTCACCCGGACAAACGCTTCCACCCGATCTTCAAGTGGTTCGAGCGCTGGTGCAACGACGAGTTCCGGCACGGCGAATCGTTCGCGCTGATCATGCGCTCCGACCCGAAACTGCTGCGCGGCCTGAACGTGCTGTGGATCCGTTTTTTCCTGATCGCGGTCTACGCGACCATGTACGTGCGCGACCATACGCGGCCGATGCTGCACCGGGCGATGGGTCTCGAGTCGGATGCGTTCGACTACAAGGTCTTCGACATCTGCTCCGAGATCACCCGTCAAGTGTTCCCCATCGTCCTGGACACGAACAATCCGAAGTTCCGCGCCGGGCTGACACGGCTGCACCGCTTGAGCGAGGCGGCCGAGGCGGCCAAGGCCCGCGGCGGCGTGGTCGGCGCGATCAAGCGGGCGGCCTGCGCCGTCGGCGCGGCCGCGACCTTCGCCCGGCTCTACCTTCTGCCGACCCAGCCGAACACGCTGCCCGAGACGGTACGCGTGGTACCGGCCTGGTGACGCCAAGTCTCCGGGTGAACTGATGCAGTACACATTGCCCTTCGTGTTCACGGTCCTCGTCTGGTGGGCGAGCACCGGCGCGATCCTCTACCTCGACGGCCTGTCGAAGCGGACGTTCCCGTACACGATGGCCGGCACCACCGTGGTGGCGCTGCTCGCCGCCTGGGGGCTGTGGTACAGCAGTGGTCAGACGACCGTGGCGGGTGCCTACTGCGGCTTCACCTGCGCGATCCTGATCTGGGGTTGGCAAGAGGTGGGGTTCCTGCTCGGGTATGTGACCGGCCCGCGGCGCAGCGCCTGTCCCCCCGGCTCGAAGGGGTGGACACGCGTGCGCCACGCGTTCCAGACCGTTGCCCATCACGAACTCGCGCTGATCGTGCTGGCGCTGGTCGTGCTGTTCGCCACCTGGGACCGGCCGAACCAGACCGGGTTGTGGACCTACCTCGTGCTGTGGACGATGCGCCAGAGCGCGAAGCTCAACGTGTTCCTCGGCGTGCGCAACCTGAATGCGGACTTCCTGCCCGAGCATCTGAAGTACCTGCAGACGTATTTTGTTCGCGCGCCGATGAACGCGCTGCTGCCGGTGTCGGTGGCCGCCGCAACACTCGTCGCGATCCCGCTGTGGCAGGCGGCGCTCGCACCGGGTGCGGGCGCATACGAGGTCGCCTCGCTGACACTGGTGGCTTCGCTGCTGTCGCTCGCCATCCTCGAGCATGCGCTGTTGGTGCTGCCGCTGCCCTCCGAGCGGCTCTGGTCGTGGGGCATGCGCTCGCATGCGGCGACCGCCGCAGCGGCCGCTGCCGCGACGGCCGTTCCGCCGCGTCGCTGAGCGCCGACGACGGCGGGCGGCGCCGGATCAGGCGCTCGCTAGCCGTCCCGGCACCGCGCTTGCGGTGCCGACGCCGACCGTCAACGGCGCGCCCTCGAATGAATCGCCCTGTGCGTGTTTCGCTTGTGCGGTGCGTGTCCGCCGGGCGAAGCTCCGCCCATGGTTGACCCTCAGGTCTTCGCCCCGCTCGCCGCGGGCTTCGTGCTGGGCGCGTCGCTGATCGTGGCGATCGGTGCGCAGAATGCCTTCGTGTTGCGCCAGGGGCTGCGCCGCGAGCACGTCGGTGCGGTGGTGGCGGCCTGCGCGGCGATCGACTCGCTGTTGATCGCGGCCGGCGTGGCCGGCCTGGGTGCTGCGCTCGGCCCGCATCCGGCCCTGCTGCGCGCGCTGTCCTGGCTCGGGGCGGCGGTGCTCGCGGCCTATGGCGTGCAGGCGGCGCGCCGCGCGCTGCACCCGGGCACGCTGCAGGCGCAGGGCGAGGCGCCTGCGACACGCCGAGCCGTGCTGATGCAGGCGGCCTCGCTGTCGCTGCTGAACCCGCACGTCTACCTGGACACGGTGCTGCTGGTGGGCTCGGTCGGTGCGCAGCAACAGGGGGCCGCGCGCCCGCTGTTCGCCCTGGGGGCGGCGGCGGCGAGCTTCACCTGGTTCATGCTGCTGGGCTATGGCGCACGCGCGGCCGCGCCGCTGTTCTCGCGGGCGCTCGCCTGGCGGCTGCTCGACGCGGGCGTCGCGCTGACGATGTGGACGCTTGCGGTGCTGCTCGCGACGGGGCGGCTGGGCGGCTGAGCGGCTGAGCGGCTGAGGACCCGGGCGCGCGGAGCATGCCGCGCCCGTCGGATGCCCACCGCAGACATGAGGACGCGGCCCAGTCAGCCGCCTCGGACCATCACGCCAGCCCTGCGGGCCGCGTGTTCAAGCGCCGTATCCGCGGTCAGCAGGTCCGCACCCCGGGCCACCGCCAGCTGCAGGTAGATCGCCTCATACGCCGTCAGACCGTACGTGTTTGCTGCCATCAGGATCGCGCCGGCATCGGCAGCCTGCGGGTCCATTCAGAAGCCAGGCGATCAGGGCGGACGCGTCGATGACAACCGGCGTCACGCCCGGCCCTCCTCGATCCATGAGCGGATCTCAGTCTGGCTTGCTTGAACCTCGAGGCGCAGCGCCCTCAAGCCGACGATGATCTCTTCGACCGAAGGTTGCTTTGCCGTGGGCGTTGCGGGCACCAGTCGGGCGATCGGCTGTCCTCGACGATTGACGTCTCGTTCGATGAGTTGATGGCCGAGGGCGAGCACGCGCCGCGCAAGCGCGGACCGACCCCACAGATCCATCGTTCGTGACCGACGATCTTCTGTTTGGCATGTGGCACGACCGCGAAGACATGGCCGACGTTGCGGGCTAGGTCTCGCTACCCTTGGCGATCTGCAGAGTCGCGTCCGCGCCACCTATCCGCGTCGCGATCGCCTTGCCGTCGGCGAAGGAGGCTGCGCCCGGATTCAACCGGGCCGGGCTGAACACCTCGAGTTCCTGTTCGTACAGCGAGCGCGCCCAGGCCGGCACCTGGCTTCCGATCTCGATGACCGTCCCCGACCTGAACTTGATCGCCAGTGACGCGCGCCGGTTCAGCGTCGAGTTGTCGTACACGTAGGCCCGATCCGACTGCAGCACCGCCTGCTTGATCAGCGCCTGGTTGCGCTCGTAGCGCTCGCGAATCTTGTCCTCCGGGACATCGTGTCCACCGCGTCGGACGCGCGTCGCAACCCGCATCACCGACAGCTCGGGGCTGCGCACGTTGATGTGGTAGGTCGCGACCCGGAAACCGGCCGCCTTCGCGGTGTCGATTAGCTCGAGCTTCGACGGATGCGAGAAGGTCGTCTCGGTGATGAAGCTGCGCTGCTCGCGCAGCGCCGTATCCCGACGAGCGTCAGCGATGCGCGCCGCCTGGTAGGCAGCCGACAACGCCGAGTCCTTCAGCTCGTCGCGCTGGATGATGTCGGCATTGATGAACGGGGCGTCGACCGAGGGCTTGAGGACCGCCTCGTAGAACGTCGACTTGCCGGCGCCATTGGGGCCGGCAATGACGAACATGACCGGAACTTTCACGCCGGCTCGTTCGGTCCGTACACCACGGTGCCGTCATCGGCGATGCCGACGCCGAAACCGTCGGCGTTCAGCTTGTCGTAGAAGGCCTTTCCCTGCGGCGTGAGCGGACCGTCCGCCAAGCCGTCGAGGAGGGCGTCGCACTCGCCTTCGTCCAGGTCGCCCGGCTCGACGGGTTGAAGGCCACGCAGGGCGGCCTCGATCCGCGACATCGTCATCGTTGGGTTCCGCTCTGCCGCCCGGCCGAGTCGCATCCAGTACTCCGCCTGCCCGGAGATAGAGCGGTTGTTGAGTTCGGCCGCACGCCGAAGTTCAGCCATCTCGGCCTCGGAGATCCGTACGGCGTTGCTCATTAAGAATTGCATTTTGCAACAAGAGGTGTCCCACGATAGCACGCGCGTCCCTGCACGTCCGGTTGTCCCGATACCGCGTCGTCGTCCGCAGCCTGGCGGCGAAAGACGCCGGGGTGTGGCGGACCCCATCAGCGGGGCAGTCCGCCAGGATCTGGAGCGGGCCGGGGAGCCGTGCGGCTGGCCGCCAGGCAACGAGTTGCGCCACTAGATCGACTGGGCGGAGGTAGACCAGCCAATGCGCGACGGGATGGGCTCATTCAGCAACCGCCTTGGCATTCCCAAGTGACCCCAGCGCCCTGGCCTGCAACCTCGCCTCCGTCCATCGGCACCCAAAGGGCGCCAGGCTGACTCGTCTGATGCATGGCCTTGCACAGTGTCAGATAACAGCCTACGATTTCTGACAGTCACCGGAGCCCGTCGTGTCCACCCTTGCGCACCAGGTCTTGATGCATGCCGCCTCGCTTCCCGAGGGCGGCACCCTGACCGCGCGCGCGTTGCTGCACCTGGGCAGTCGGGCTGCGGTCGATCAAGTGCTTTCGCGCCTCACGCGTCGCGGTGAGCTGCTGCGCGCCGGCTGCGGGGTCTATGTACTGCCGGTGAAGGGTTCGTTCGGCACGCGTGCGCCGGAGGCTGCGCGGGTAATCCGGCATTGGGCGCAGGAGCGGGGCGAGACTGTGGCCAGCCATGGCGCAGCCGCGGCGAACGCGCTCGGCCTGACCACGCAGGTCCCCGTGCGGCAGGTCTTCCTGACTTCGGGCCGCAATCGCAGCCTCCGGCTGGGCATGCAGACGGTGGAGCTGCGGCACGCGCCGCCCTGGCAGCTGGTGCATCCGGAGCGCGCTGCGGGCGAGGCGATCCGGTCCCTGGCGTGGGCAGGTCCGTCGGGTGCCCGGGAGACGCTGAGCCGGCTTCGGCAGACGCTGCCGGCCGCCGAGCTGCAGATACTCGTCGAAGCGCGTGCGCGGATGCCGGCCTGGCTGGCGGGCGAGCTCAGCACGCTGGTCGCGCGTGCCTGAGTTCTTCTCGATGTCTGGCGCCGAACGGCGCGAGGCGCTGCTCGTCGCGGCCGAACGGTCCGCACGCCCGCCTCACCTGCTCGAGAAAGACATCTGGGTGGTGTGGGCGCTGCGACATCTGTTCACCGGAGCGCAGGCCGAGCACCTGGTCTTCAAGGGCGGGACGTCGCTCTCGAAAGCCTGGGGTGTCATTCGACGCTTCTCGGAGGATGTCGACCTTACCTACGACGTCCGGACGATCGCCCCGGAGTTGACCGAGAGCGGAGAACTGGTCTGGCCGAAGACAAAAAGCCAGCGCAAGAGATGGGCTGACACGATCCGGGGCCGTCTCGCCGAGCTCGTCGCGACGCAGCTCAACCCGGCGCTGACCGCCGCGCTCGAAGCACAGGGGCTTCCGGCTGTCGCACGGATCGTGGATGCATCGATCCTCATCGACTACGAGCCCATCACCCACGGCACCGGATATGTGAAGCCATCGGTGCTGCTGGAGTTCGGCGCCCGATCGACCGTAGAGCCCAGCGAGTCGAAGCTGATCATCGCGGGTATCGCCGAACGGGCTCTGCACGACCGTACGCTGGCGAAGGCCGTGGCCGACAACAAGTCGGCGTTCTTCGCTGAAAAGACGCTCGAGGGAGAATCGATCGACTACACCGTCGCGGTGCAGGGTGGCCTGCAGCTTGCGCCGATCGATGGCGCGCGCCGTGCGCTCGCCGACGACTACAGCCGGATGATCGACGATGGCTTGCTGCTCGACGATGCGGAGCCGTTCGAGGCGCTGCTCGAGCAGTGCCGGGCGATCGCCGACCGGGTGAACCGGGCGGCCTGAGCGCAACTCGATCGCGCCGATGCGCACCCGCATCAGGCGTCCGAAGCATAATCACGGGCGTGCTGTACGTCATCGACCTCACCCATTACCTCGATGCCAGAGGCGCGATCGCGCCCGAGCGCGGACCGGCGCGCAAGTTGGCCGACTTCGTGACGGGCGTCGTCGCCCATGCGACTGACTTCGACCGGTCCGACAGTGCACCCGGTCCGCTGTGTTTCAAGTGCCGCAAGTCAGATAGGCGCGCCGTTGAGACAGCCCTCACCGAAGACGACCGCGTGATCTGGCGTTGCATGACCTGCGGGACCGAGGGGCAGATCTCGAACTGGCAGCGCACTTTCTGGGACCTGAGCTAGGGCCAACCTTCGGCCTGAGCGCCACCGGTGTGACATTCGCATGACCGAGCCGACCCCTGCAGATCTATCGAACTTCCTCGAGCGCCAGCCCAAGGACGCTCTGGTCGCCGTGCTGCTCGAACTTGCGCGAGCGCACGAGGCTGTCGAGGCGCGCCTCGCGCGCCTGCAGCTGACCGACCAGCCCGACAAGCTTGCCGCTGGATTCAGGAAGACGCTCGCCGCCTGGAAGCGCTCCCGAAAGTTCCACGGCTACGGAGAGGCAAGCGAGTACGGCCGGATGCTCGAGGCATGGCTGGAACAGGTCGAGCGGGAACTTCTCCCCAACGACCCTGCGGCCGCGCACGCCCTCTTTCAGGACTTCATCAAGGCGGATGCCTCGTGGTTCGAACGCGCCGACGACTCCGGTGGCGCGATCGGCGAAGCGGTGAGAGCCGCGTGCAGGTGCTGGCTGCGCGCTGCGGCCCGATGCGAGTCGAGCGGAACGGACTGGCCTGATCGGCTGCTGGCGCTGTATCTGGGCGACCAATACGGCGCGCGTGACGAACTGCTGCGGGCCGCGAACCTGTTGATCGACGAAGCGGGGCAGCGCCGTCTGGTCGACCGGCTTGATGCGCAGTTGTCGGCGACGGTCGATGCATGTGCGGAGCCCGGAAACCCTCCGATCGAAGTCTTCCGGATCTCGGGTGCCTTGTCCTTGCTGGCCGAGTCCTTGCGTGACCCGGATGTGACGGTGCGAGCCACGCGGCATTACAGTCCCGACCCCAACCCTGTGCAGCGTCAGTCGTTCGCCCGTGCCTACATCGATGCCGACCGGCCTGCTGACGCGCTGGTCTGGCTGCAGGGCGGCTGGGGGCACCTCGAGGAGAGCCGACTCGGGCTGCTCGCCGAGGCGCTCGAGCGGCTCGGCCGATTCGATGAAAGCGTGCCGATCCGCAAGGCGGTGTTCGAACGCACGCTGTCTGCCTTTCATCTCGAACGTTGGCTGGAGCATGTCACTGAGTCGGGGCGCGCCGACGCCATGGCCTGCGCCCGTGAGCTCGCTGTCGGCCACCGGGATCTGGCGGCGGCCGCGACCGTGATGCTCGCGCTCGGCGACCCCGCCGCAGCCGAGGCGCGACTGCTGGTCGACCCGGAGCGCATCGACGGCAATCAGTACAGCGGGCTCATCGAGTTGGCAAAGGCGTTGCGCAACCACGATCACCCGCGTGGCGAGACCGTCATCTACCGGGCGCTGTTGAAGGGCATCCTCGACCGAGCCTATGCCCGGGCCTACGGGCACGCCGCTCGGTATTGGTCGAGGCTGGGCGAGATAGCCAGCACGGGTACCGACCTGCATCCTCTGCCGTCACACGACGCGTTCGAGGCGACGGTCCGCGCCCGCCATGGCCGCAAGGCTGCGTTCTGGGCCCACGTGAACGGAACACGCCGTGGTGACCGGCGCGACGGCGAGCACGACGAGTAACGCGCTCGACGCCATGGCCGAGACCCGAAGGTCTCGGCCCGGCGCGTCACTACAACCCGCCCCGCTCCGCGAAGCTCGTCGTCTTCGGCCCGGCCACCATGATGTGGTCGAGCACCCGGACGTCGACAGTCGTCAGCGCGCTGCGAAGCGCATCGGTGAGCATCTTGTCCGCCTGGCTCGGACCAGGCACGCTGCTCGGATGGTTGTGCGACGATCACCGCTGTGTCGATACATCACGCGACCGGCGCTGTCGGCCGAGCGCATCCAGGTGAACGCGGCGGGACAGGTGGAGCTCAGGCTCAAGACGCCGCGGCGAGACGGAACGACGCACTTGGTGCTGAGTCCACTGGAGTTCATACAGCGGCTGGCGGCACGGGTGCCACGGCCGTGGCTACATCTGATCCGGTACCAAGGGGAATTGGCGCCCAACGCGAAGCTGCGGGCGCGGGTGGTGCTGCAGGGGCCGGCTGTTCGGGGTCCGGCCTCCGGCGAAGCGCCGCCCGCCGGCCGGCCGGAAAGGGGATATGCTTTTTGGCCATTTCAAGGTGATGCCAATGTCCGCGAAATTCTGGGTACTAACGGTCGCAAGTTTCAGTTGCGTCGGCGCGCATGCATTTATGTACAACATGCCGATGCCGGGACCGGACTTGCTGGTGACATCCATGATCACCCAACGCGCATTGCAAAACAAACTCATCCTTTCCTCGAACGGTCAAGTGATGCCGAACCAACGTGCGCCGTTGGCTTTCGAGAGGAGCAGCACAGGGACGAAAACCGGCTTGTCCACCAGCACTTCAGCCACCACTGCGCCGGTGCTCGCTCTGGGAAACGCCGCAGCCGCAAAACGACTCTCTGCACAGTACCCCCCTCAAGACCGGGCCGCAGCAGAACGACTCTTCGGTGAATTGCTAACGAAGTACGGGGCTCTTGCTCGGCAATTGGGGCAGTCACCCGATGATCTGGGCGCTTCTGTGGCGGCCCTTCTGGCGGCCAGTCACATGGTGTATCGGAACATCGGATTTCCCGACGGCCAGTTTCCAGCACTTGCAGAGCAAATGCGCTCAGTCATGCGCAGCAGCCAAGAATTCATGGCATCGTCTGCTGAGAGGCAGCGCGAGATGCACGAAGAAGCGGCCATCCTGGCCATGTTTCTGGCTGGAACCCAGCTGGCGGTGGCTAAGGCCCCTGACAGCCGGCAAGCCGGCGAGATTTCTTCCAACATGCGGGCGGCGGCAAAGGGTTACCTTGAAAGGCTGGTCGGTGTCAGCGCTGACCGGGTCGACATCTCCGCAAATGGGCTGATCGTGAAGCCGGACTGAACCTAAGTCCGGCAGTTGGCCGCCTTCTCGAAACAGCATTTCGATGTCCTGCGGGGCCTGGATCGTTGCAAGAACGCGCTTGAGATGCCCGCAGCACCGATGCAAGACCGTTACCTTGTCCAACTGGTCCGCGGCGTCTTTCACCGACGCCTGGAGCATCCCGGGCCGGGCATCACTTCGGCCAGATGCCTACCCATGTCGTCCTACACGCCCAGCGCCTGATTCAGTTCGAACAGGTGCTCTTTGCGCCAGTCGCCCGTCAGCGCCTTGACGATCTCGGCCTCGCTGGCCTTGACGCGGCGATGGCGGTGGCGCGCCAGCGCCTGCGGGTCGCGCTAGCCGGCGACGATGTCGCGGATGATGGACTGGCCGGTCTGACCCATCACGTCCGTGGCCGCGCATCGACCAGCCAGACCTTCAAGCCGTGCTGCTCCAGCACCTCGAGCACAGGGATCCAGTACACGCCCGTGGACTCCACGGCTTGCGTGTCCACGCCCAACTTCACCAGCCAACAGCCCGGCGCGTTGAGCTCGTCGGTCATCGCGCCGACCTCGCGTACCGGCCCCTCGCCAGCGGCCTCGGCCAAGTGCCGCGGAACCGCCACCCAGTGGCTGGACGCCCCGATGTCGATACCCGCCGCGTTGGGAAACACCTCGTCTTCTCGCTTGTGCAATGCCATGGGCTGCTCCATCACCGTCTGTGAACGGCAGCGCCACGGGAGACATCGATTTCGACTCGATCTCTCAAACGGGATGGGGCTCGCGCCGCTCACCACTGTCGCCGACGAATCCTGGACCATGCTCATAAGCGGGCTCACACCGCAGCGTCCAAGAATGCCGCGGGCTAGATTCCTGGTCCAGAAACCACTGGGCCGAGGAACCGACGCACGTCGTGGACACGTTGCGGGGTTCCCCGCTGCCGCCCGCATCAAAACGGCGTGCAGCCACCGCGAAGACTGCCCTGTAACGTTCAGCGGCCAAGACAGACCGATTCGGGAGCCCACATGCAGAAGCCCTCTGCTGAGCGATGGCTCGCACGACCCCGTCAACCTCCCGGAGCGAATGACTTGAACACCACCACCCATTCCATCGCGACGCTCGCCTTCGCGCTGTTCGGAACCGCCGCGCTGGCGCAGCCCGCGCCCGCCACCCCGGTGGATCCGAACGCGTTCATCGACCAGTTCGAATCGACCTTCGGCAAGTTCGAGGGGTATCGCCGTTCGGGTGCCAAGGGCATCTGTGCCGCGGGCGAGTTCGTGGGCACCGCGGACGCGCGTAGTCTGTCCACGTCATCGGCGTTCAGCGGCCGGCCGGTGCCGGTGATCGTCCGTTTCTCGGTCGGCGGTGCCAACCCGAAGGCGCCGGACAACACCCGGAGCCAGCGCAACCTGGCGCTGCAGTTCAACCTGCCCGACGGCGACCGGTGGCAGCTCGGCAACATCTCGGCACCGGTCTTCGGCGCCTCGTCGCCCCAGCAGTTCTTCGGGCGCCTGGCGTCGCTGCAGCCCGATCCGGCGACCCGGATGCCGGATGCAGCCAAGGTCAAGGCGTTTGCGGATGCCAACCCCGACGTGCTGCTGCAGGGGAAGTACTTTGCATCGCAGCCGGTGCCCGCCAGCTTCGCCGCCGTCAACTACTGGGGCGTGAACGCCTTCGGATTCGTGAACGCGAGCGGCAACCGTCAGTTCGGGAAGTGGATCTTCGAACCGGTCGGTGGCGTTCAGGGCCTGACCGACGACGAGGCTCGGGCAAAGGGTCCGGCCTTTCTGTTCGACGATCTGCGGCAGCGGGTGAAGGAGGGCAAGGTGGCGTTCGACTTCAACCTGGAGCTGGCGCAGGCCGGCGACATCCTCGACAACGCCACCGTGCCGCTGCCTGCGGGCCGCAGGAAGGTCACGCTCGGAGTGCTGAAGGTGAGCTCGGTCGCCGAGGACGGCGGCGGCGACTGCCTGGGCATCACCTTCAACCCGATGGTGCTGCCCAAGGGCATCGAGCCATCGGCCGACCCGATGCTTGCCGCCCGCGCGGCGCCGTACGCCATCGGTCTCGGACGTCGCCTGACTGAAGGTCCCAAGCAGCAGTAGCGCGCCGCAGGGCGGGACGACCGCCGCCGGTGCGAATCGGCGGCCGCATTTGCGGTCCGCGACGAACGTCACACTGGCCGTCGACGCGGCGGGCCGACGAACGGGGAAGGTTTGGTGGCGTTTTTCGTGCGATCTGACGATAAAACAGCCTCGATACTGATTGTTCCCGCCATCGGATCGCTTCATGATCACTCCCGCCATTCCAGCCGACGAGGCGGTCCGTCTCGGTACGCTCCGCTCGCTCGACATCCTGGATACACCGCCCGACGAGCGCTTCGACCGCCTCACGCGACTCTCGAGGCGGCTCTTCGGGGTGCCGATCGCCTTGGTGAGCCTGGTCGACGCCAACCGTCAGTGGTTCAAATCGTGTAACGGCTTGTCGGTGCCCGAGACACCACGCGACGTCTCCTTCTGCGGGCATGCGATCAACAGCGACGACATCCTGCTGATCCCCGATGCGCGGCTCGACCTTCGATTCCACGACAATCCGCTGGTGACCGGCGAGCCGCACATCCGGTTCTATGCGGGCTGCCCGCTGTCCGCACCGGACGGCAGCAAGATGGGCACCCTGTGTCTGCTCGATTCGAAGGCCAGGGCATTCGATGCCGACGACCTGGACCTGCTCAGGGACCTCGGGCGCATGGCCGAGCAGGAGCTCGCCGCGGTCCATCTCGCCACGATGGACGATCTCACGCGCCTGTCCAACCGGCGCGGCTTCGCGGTGCTCGCCCAGCACACGCTCGACCTGTGCGTGCGCATGCGCCGTCCGGCCTCGATGCTGTTCTTCGACCTCGATGGCTTCAAGTCCATCAACGACCGGTTTGGACACGCCGAGGGTGATCGGGCGCTGACCGGCTTCGCCTCGGTGCTGCTGAGGAACTTCCGTAACTCAGACGTGATCGGCCGAATGGGTGGAGACGAGTTCGCCGTGCTGATGACCGATTGCCCCGAGTCCGAGTTGCCAGGGATCAGACAGCGGCTGCTGCAGGCGCTCAACGCCTACGACGACGAACACCAACGCGGCTATCGAATCCGATTCAGCGTGGGCATCGTGAGCGCCGACATCACTCGACCCTGCTCGGTCGACGCGCTCCTCGCGCGCTCGGACGGTCAGATGTACGAGCACAAGCGTTCGAAGCAGGGCTGAACCGTTCGGATCCGCCGACGAAAAAAAAAACGGCGTCCGGGCGGACGCCGTTAGCCCAAGGGCGGGGAGATGCCGCCCTAGCGGACCGCCACGTCGACGCGGCGGGAGCGGGGATCTTCGCCGGAGACGTTTGCCTCCGTCTGCATGGGTTTCTCGAGGACCAGCCGGTCTTCGGGAATGCCAGCGGCCTTGAGCGCGTCGCGGACCGCGAAGGCACGCTGCTTGGCCAGCTCCTGGTTCTGCGCGAGGCTGCCGGCCGCCGAGTGGAAGCCGGAGATCGCGACCTTTGCATCGGTGCTCGACTTCATCGACGCGGCCAGGTCGACCAGCACCTTTGAGCCCTCGTCTGTCAGCGCCGACGAGCCGACCGCGAAGAACACCGTCGCAGGGGCCAGGCCCGAGCTCGGTGCCGGGGCCGATGCGGCCGCAGCCGCAGCCACCGCCGCGTTCGCCGGCACGCCGCCGAACTCCGGATGGTCCTTGGCCATCTTCGCGCCGAACAGCGGCTTGTAGGCCCCCTGGTGGCAGGTCGCGCAGTTGAGCTTCGGCACGTCGCCCGTCGGGCCCAGGCGGTTCGCGGGGAACGTGCCGGTCAGCGGGGTCATGTACTCGTTGTTCAGCTGGCGGGCCATCCGAATGCCGTACCACGCGGTCGCGCGCTGCGGCGGGCTCTGCTCCCAGTCCTGCCACGAGCGGCTGTTGTGGCAGTAGGTGCAGTTCACGCCGAGCGAGTCGGACATGTGCATCATCAGGCTGTACGTGAACTCGGTCTGCTTGGTCGAGGCCCGGTTGCCGGTGGGCAGCGCGGTGTCGCCCTGCACCCGGATCGGCTGGTCGCCCTTGAGGTAGGGGCCGAACGGGTCGTACGGCAGCGACGCGAGCTTCACCGAGGCGGCCGGCGAGTTCTGCAGGGCGCGATCGCCGAGCAGGCCGCTCACGTCGTGCTTGAGCGGTGCCGGATCGAACCACACGTTGGCCGGCACCGGCTGGCCGCGGTGGCAGGTGTAGCAGGTGACGCCGGTGTCCGCGACGTGCTGCTTCCAGTTGCCGTTGATGTTCTGTGTCATCTGGACCATGCGACGCGCGACCACCTTCGTGTACTTGGAGTCGTCCGCGAAGTTCGCCGGGTTGTGGCAGTAGATGCAGCCGGCCTCGGGGCCTTCCTTAGGCGCCACCCAGTTCGACATCGCGACCATCGAACGGGCGAACTGCCCGACACTCAGGTCGCCCAGCACCTTCACGTTCTGGTAGACGGCACTGGCCTTCGGGCCGTCCGCGGACGCCGGCTCGAGCGCCTCGGGCGGCTGGTTCGCAGCAATCACCTCGGCCATCAGCCGCGGGTTGTAGTTCTGTTCCATCGCAACACCGCGATAGCCGACCTGGACGCGGTCGATCGGGGGCCGCTCGCAGCCGGCGAGCAGTGTGCCGACGGCTGCGACCGCCAGCACGATGGAAGCAAGGCGGGCGCGACTCATGGCTTGACTCCCATCAGCGTGGACGGATCGATGACCGGGGGATAGACGGCCGGGTAGCCAGGCGCGACGCCATGCTTGACCGCCCACAGATACCAGTTGTCCACGACGGTGCCGGTCAGCAGGATGCCGATGCCGCCGGTGAGCGGGCACAACACGGCGAACCACCACGCCCAGCGGTGGATCGATTCCATCGTGGCGTTGAAGCCCATCGTCCAGCGCCAGAAGAGCGCGGCGCGTTCCGAGGCCGTGCCGCGGTCGACGATCTGCTCGATCTCGCGCTCGCCGCCGTACGGCGTCACCGCGAGGATCGTCGCGCCGTGCATTGCGAACAGCAGCGTCGAGCCGTACAGGAACACGATCGACAGCATGTGGAACGGGTTGTAGAACAGGTTGCCGTAGCGGATCGAGAAGGCCGCGGTCCAGTCCAGGTGCGGGAAGATGCCGAAAGGCACCGCCTCGCCCCAGCTGCCCATCAGGATCGGCCGGAAGAAGCCGAGCACCAGGTACAGCCAGATCGCAGCGGCGAAGGCCCAGGCCACATGGGTGCCCATCCCGAGCGCGCGGGCCCGGCGGTACATCCTGGCGCACCAGAGCAGCAGCGACGCGGTCAGGAAGAAGCCGGTGATCAGCCACCAGCCACCCTGGTTCAGCGGCGGAATCCTCAGGCCGTAGCCAGGGGCGGGCGGTTCGAGTGCAAGCCAGGGCAGCTGCTTGAGCATCTCGATCGGGCTGTAGTTCACCGACGCGAGCATGTTGAAGCCGATGATCTGGAAGGCGACCACAAAACAGATTGTCGACAGGACACCGAGGGTACCGAGGTAGATCGGTCCGATCTGCGCGTTGCCGATCAGGCCGAGCCACCACGACATCGTCGGGCCGAACTGCCGATCCCGGGTCTCGCGCTCGCTGGGCAGCGGCGGGCCGTCGTGAAGCGGGCCAGTGACCTGAACCTGCGTGAAGAGGTTCTGGTAGGGCGGGGAAAAAGGCTGGTGTTGCGCCATGGCTCAGTTGTCTCCGTCTCGGCTCATTTCCAGATCGGCAGCGTCAGCCACCAGCCCCACCACTCGGGCCAGCCGCGGGTCCAGAAGGGACCGCTGATCACGATGCAGATCGCGCTCCAGAAGCCGGCCGACAGCGCAAGGAACAGGCCAAGCCTATGGATCCCCAGCGTGCCGATCGAGTAGCCGATCGTGTCGCGGAAGAACGTGTCCTCGTGCTCGGGCGTCTTCACCGTCTCGCCCTTCTTCGGGTTCGTTGCCGACAGCACCGCTGCGCCATGCAGCGACAGCGCGAACGTCGTCGCGAAGAAGAAGCTCACGGCGATCATGTGGGCCGGGTTGTAGTGGAAGTGCAGGTACTGGTAGCCGACGTTCGACACCCAGTCGAGGTGGCTCAGGATCCCGTACGGGAAACCGTGGCCCCAGGCACCGAGCAGCACCGGACGGATCACCACGAGCGTCACGTACGCGAAGATCGCGACACTGAACGCGAAGGGAACGTGGAAGCCCATGCCGAGCTTGCGGCAGATCTCCACTTCGCGGGCGGCCCACGACCCGAACGCGCCGATCGCGCAGACCGTGATCACCTGCCAGAGCCCGCCTTCCATCAGCGGTGCGAGCCCTAGGCCGTACTTCAGGTCGGGCGGCGCGATGTTGATCTGCCAGAGGTTCCAGGTCGGACCCTGGGACGCTCCGTACAGGATCAGCGCGGTGCCGACCAGGGAGAAGAAGATCGTCGTGACGCCGAACAGGCCGACGTAGAACGGACCGACCCAGAAATCGAAGAGGTCACCCCCGAGCAGGGTGCCTCCACGGACGCGGTACTTTTTTTCGAAGCTGAGCATCGCCATGATCGGTCCTCCGTCTCGCTGCCATGACGGTGGACGGGGTCGGGAATGGGTCCCGATCCCCGTCTACCGCTTTCTTCCAGTCGCTACTTCGTCGCCGGAGCCGGAGCCGGCATTGGCGAGTTCTGCATCGCCACGGGCTTGGCCTTGGGGCCGTCCAGCCAGTTGAAACGGTCGGTGCTCAGCAGGATGAGGTGAATCATCGCTGCCAGGCCGAACAGGAAGATTCCCTGAACGACCATCGCCCTGAGTGGGTCGTACAACCTCCAAACTCGCCACATACTTTTCTCCTAGATCACATGAGACATCGCGGTGTACACCGCGGATTTCACTCCACCGATCAGCGATCGCTCGCGCTCGGCCCCGGGCAACCAGGCGCGCCACCGCAGCGTCAACAGCGAAGCCGCGATGGCCACCGTCAGGAAGACGGCGAACAGCACGACGAACAGCAGCCAGAACGCGGGGGAAGCGCGGTCCGACCAGACAGGCCGGGACGAAACAGGGACGTGAGCCATTGGGGTCACCCTAAGTGGGGTCGGATCAGTTGAACCAGGGGCGCCAGGCCCAGACCAGGAAGTGCGCGACAACGGCGACGGCCGTGAAGCCCACGAAGCCCTGTACCCAGAACTTGTGGAACTCCTGCGCTTCCTCGTCGGTCAGGCCCGAGATCGAGCTTCTCTTCTCTGCCATACGGTCAGCTCCTAACAAGACGGCCTTGCGGCCGTTGCCGCGCGCAACCCGCGCGGCGTGGGCAGCCGCGGCGACGTGCCACGACATTCGGTATGTCCGGAGGCCCGGACGAATTCGGTGTTGCGCGCGGCCGTCATGCGGCCTCTCCCTGCCTGAGCGCGTCACGGGCGCCCGCGACACGCGCGGCGGTGACGGTGATCTCGCCGGCGCGCCGCGCGTCGCGCTCGGCGCGATCACGCAGCCGCTTAGCGGCGGAGATCTGGACAAGCACCGGCTCGGCGGCGACGAGGTCGGCGAGCAGGCGCTGCGCCTCGTCCTCCCAGCGTTGGGTCTCGTTGGCGGCGACCACGCGGGCGGGTGTGGCCTCGACGCGATCGAGGTCGGTGCCCAGCGGCAGGATGTGGAAGAGCGCGTCGAACAGCGCGTTGCAGACTTCCTGAACGACGTAGGTCGCGCCTGCATAGCCCATGAACGGCGTGCCGGTGTGGCGACGGATGATCGCCCCAGGGAACGACGACGGGATGTACGTGCAGCGGGCATTGACCTCGGCTGCGTACATGCGCTCGTTGAAGCTGCCGAACAGGATCAGCGGCGGTCGGGCCTGGACCTTTTCGCGGACGGCCGCGTTGTCGGTCTTCTCGCCGGCGCGGCGCGACACCGCGAAGTGGCACGGCAAGCCCATTTCGTCTTCGAGGAACCGGCGCAGACCGCGTGCATACGTCTCGCCGGCGACGACGCCGAAGCTCGCGGTGCCGAAGAAGTCCTGCGTGACCGAGCGCCAGAGGTCCCAGATCGGCTTGATGGTGGTGTGCTTCTCGCGTTCGATGAAGGGCTCGGGGTCGAGACCGAGGAGCTCGCCGAGCGCGCGCAGGAACTTGGTGGTCGCATGCAGCCCGATCGGGGCCTGCAGCCAGGGGCGCTCGAGCGCCTCGCACAGCGACTGGCCGAACTCGCGGTACAGGCAGACGTTGGCGTCGGAGTCGGCAAGCTGCTGCACGTCGGCGAGGTGGCTGCCGAGCGGGAAGCTCATGTTGACCTCGGCGCCGATGCCCTCGACCAGACGACGGATCTCGGCCAGGTCGCTCGGCATGTTGAAGGTGCCGTAGCACGGCCCGATCAGGTTCACGCGCGGCTTGACACCAGCGGCGCGCGGCTTTCGCTCGGGCACATGACGCAGCCCGTACTCGTTCCAGAGCCAGAGCATCGCGCGGTTGGCGCACTGCCATTGGTCTTCGTCGATGGTGCGCGGCAGGAAGCGCATCAGCGTCGTGCCCTCGGGCGTGACGCCGCCGCCGATCATCTCGGCGATCGAGCCGGTGACCACCACCGAGGGCAGGTCGGGGTCGAGCACCGCATGAGCGCGCTTCATGGCGCCTTCGGTGCCTTCGCGTCCGAGCTGCTCTTCGGCAAGGCCGGTGACGACGATCGGCAGCTCGTGTGGCGGCAGTGCGTCGCTGTAATGCAGCACTGATGTGACCGGCAGGTTCTCGCAGCCCACCGGGCCGTCGATGACGACCTGCAAGCCCTTGATCGCGGTGAAGACATACACCGCACCCCAGTAACCGCCCGCGCGGTCGTGGTCGAGGACCAACATCAGAGCATTTCCTCGGCGCGGCGGCGCTTGATGAGCTTGATGACCTGGCGGCGCGTGAAGTCCCGGAACTCGGGGCGGGCGCGCGGCACCTCGCTCCAGATGCCTGCGGCGTCGCCCTGGCCGGTCTCGCCGAAGAAGTCCTTCATCGTGTCGAAGCGGGCCTTGTTGGCGATCGCCGCGTTGATGACGGTTGCCAGCGAGCCGGCGCCTGCCGGACCCATCAGCGGACGCGCCGAGATCAGGTTGGTGAAGTACAGCGAGGGGATGCTGGCTTCCTTGCCGGCTTGCACGACCGGCGTGGTGCCGATGGCCAGGTCGGGGCGGAATTCGTGCATCGCGGCGATGTCCTGCTCGAGCGAGGCACGGAACTGCACGTGCACCCCGCGGGCCTCGAGCCACTGGCGGTCGGCATCGTTCCAGGGGGTGCGCGGGCAGGCGCTGCCGACGTAGCGCAGGTCGGCGCCGCTCTCGACGAGCAATCGCCCGACCAGCAGCTCCGAGCCTTCGTAGCCGCTCATCGTGATGCGGCCCTTGATCGGCGTGGCGGCGAGCGCGCCCCGGATCGCGGGCAGGATGCGGTTCTTGGCAGCATCGATGCGGGCCTGCGGCACGCCGGCGGCGGTGCCGATCGATTGCAGCCAGGCCTCGGTGCCGTCGTGGCCGACCGGCGCCGAGCCGACGATCGGGCGGCCAGCCGCCTCGAACTCGCGGACCGACGCGGTGTAGAACGGGTGCAGCGCGGCGACCGCGACACAGTCGAGCGCTGCGTAGAGCTCGCGCCACTCGCGGGTCGGCACGACCGGACCCGCGGCCAGGCCCATCGGCTCGAGCATCATGCCGATGCCGACCGGGTCGGCGGGGAACACTTCCCCGAGCAGCGTCACCGTCGGGCGCTCGGAGCGGCCGTTGCGGGGCGCGGCGACCGGGCCCGACTGCACCTCGTTGCGGGCGTAGCGCAGCATCGCGCCGGCCAGCACGTCCTTGGCTTCCGCATGGGTGGGCACGCCGAAGCCGGGCACGTCGATGCCGATCACACGTACGCCGTTGATGGACTTGGGCAGCAGCTGCAGCGGCACGCCCGAGGCGGTGGGCACACACAGGTTGATGACGACGATCGCATCGAGCTTGGCCGGGTCGGCCTGGGCATGGACGGATTCGCGGATGTCCTCGAACAGCTTGCCGGTGACCAGCGTCTCGCTGTTGAACGGCACGTAGCCGACGCTGCGGCGCGCGCCGTAGAAGTGCGAGGTGAAGGTCAGGCCGTAGACGCAGCAGGCCGAGCCCGAGAGGATGGTCTGGGTGCGGCGCATGCGCAGTCCGACGCGCAGCGAGCCGAACGCCGGGCACATGCTCTGCGGCTGGTCGTGGGGGCCCTTCGGATAGTCGGCGGCGTACTGCTCGAGCACCTCGGCCTTGCCGGCCGAGGCGGCGGCCTCGAGCATCGCCTCGCGGCCCGAGTGGCAGCCCACGCCGTCGCCCTTCAGGGCTTCGGGGTTGGCGACCGTGGCGGGAACGGGTGCATCCATGGTGCTTGGCTCAGGCGGCGTCGTCGTAGACGACTTCGAGGGTCGGCTTCGTGGTGTCGGTGCGGCCGACCATGTCGAAGATCGTCGCGGGCTCGAGGACCACGTTGCGGCCGGTCACGTCGCTGGAGAACAGTCCGAGGAGCTGGTCCTGGGTCAGCGGCTTGGGACGGACCGGGGGCGCCTCGCCGACATTGGTGGCCAGCGTCTCGAAGAGCGGCGCCCACTGCGTGCCGGGGCGGCCGATGATCTCGTAGCTCGCGCTCTTGCGGCGGATGTCCTCGTGCGCGGGAATCGCGGCAAGCACTGGGATACCGGCGCGCTCGGCGAAGGCCGCGGCCTCGCCGGTGCCGTCGTCCTTGTTGATGACCATGCCGGCGACGCCGACGTTGCCGCCGAGCTTGCGGAAGTACTCGACCGCGCTGCAGACGTTGTTGGCGACGTACAGGGACTGCAGGTCGTTGGAGCCTACGACGATGACCTTCTGGCACATGTCGCGGGCGATCGGCAGGCCGAAGCCGCCGCAGACCACGTCGCCGAGGAAGTCGAGCAACACGTAGTCGAAGCCCCACTCGTGGAAGCCGAGCTTCTCAAGGGTCTCGAAGCCGTGGATGATCCCGCGCCCGCCGCAGCCGCGGCCGACCTCGGGCCCGCCGAGTTCCATCGCGTAGACGCCGTCGCGCTTGAAGCAGACGTCGCCGATGGCGACCGCCTCACCGGCGGCCTTCTTGCGCGACGAGGTCTCGATGATGGTCGGGCAGGCGCGGCCGCCGAACAGCAACGAGGTGGTGTCGCTCTTCGGATCGCAGCCGATCAGCAGGACCTTCTTGCCCTGCTGGGCCATCATGTACGACAGGTTGGCGAGTGTGAAGCTCTTGCCGATGCCGCCCTTGCCGTAGATCGCGATGATCTGTGTCTCTTTCGTGACCGGGCCGGTCGACGGTGCGTCGGGCTCGATCGCGGCTTCGGCGCGCAGCCGCTCTTTCTGGATGAACTGTACGGTCGCGGTGCTCGGGATGCTGCTCGTGCTCGTGCTCGTGCTCATGCGCAATGTCTCCAGTCCAGGACCATCTTCAGACAGTCCGCGTCGTCGAATGCGACGGGGTAGGCGCCCGTCGCGCGGGTCGCCTCCGATCGGTGGGTGATCAGGCCGTCGAGGGACAGGTGTCCGGTTTCGATCAGCCAGCGCACCGCGAGCAGGTCGGGCTTCTTCCACTCGGCCGCGCAGCGGATCGTCGCCTCGCGCATGAACGCGGGCGCGAAGGCGAAGGCGAGCGGCTGGGTGTAGAAGCCGGCCAGCACGATCTCGCCGCCGGGGGCCAGGCGCATCACCAGCGAGTCGAGCAGCGACGCGTCGCCGCTGACATCGAAGATCGCCTTATAGTCGCGGCGGTCGTCGTCCTTGGGGTCGACGACCGAATAGCCGGCGGCGCCTCCGGCGCGCAGCGGATTGGTCTCCCAGACCACCGGTTCGGGGTGCCCGCCGAGCACGGTCAGGCGCGCGAGCAGGCGGCCGAGCACGCCGTGGCCGACGATCAGGTCGGGCGGGACGATCGGGTCGCGGCGCCCGCCGCCGGCGACCGAGTGGTACGCGGTCGCGGCCAGCGCCAGCAGGGTGCCGTGCTCGCCGAGGGCGTCGCTGATCGGAACGGCCTTGTCGCCCGCGACCACCAGGCGCGAAGCCGAGCCACCGAACAGACCGCGGATCTCGCCGAAGCAGCGTGCGCCGGGCACGTACACCGACTCGCCGCCGACGAAGCCGGAGTTCGTGCCGGCGTGCACCACGCGGCCGACCGACTCGTAGCCCGGAACCAGCGGATAGCCCATGCCGGGGAAGGTCGGCATGCGGCCGGTGTAGAGCAGCTTCTCGGTGCCGGTGCTGATGCCGCTGTAGTCGACCTGCACGACCACGTCGGACTCGCCCGGCTCGGCCAGCATGACGTCATTCACGCGGATGCGGCCGGGCTGCTCGAGAACCACAGCTCTCGAGTTCATCGCGCGACTCCGTGCTGCGCAGCGGTCTGGGGGAATGGCTTCAATGGGCGGGCTGGCAGGTCGTTCCAGGGCATGTCAATGCTCCCTTGGGAATGTCATCTTAGGCTTACTGCAATAAGTGTCAAGCGAAATGGACAGTATCAGTGGTGCTGCGTCCCGACGCTGCGGCGTCGCCACGGATTCGACGTTCAAGGCCTTGCGCGCAACACGCGGGTCTGGAGCGGCAGCCGGGTCGGGAGCAGCTCGACCGATGTGAAGCCGGCGTCGTGCAGCAGCGCCTGGATGCGCGCGGGCGTGCGCGAGCGGCCCTTGCCCATCGCGAGCAGGTACAGGCCGTAATACGCGTCGCCGATCGCCTCGGCGCCGGGGGTGCCGGACATCGGCTCGCAGACCAGCAGGGTGCCGTGCGCCGGCAGCGCGGTCCGCGCTGCGCGCAGGATCGCGAGCACGCGATCGTCGGGATGGTCGAAGAGCACGCGCACCAGCGTGATCACGTCGGCGCCGGCAGGCAGCGGGTCGGTGTGGAAGCTGCCGCCGTGGGCCTGTGCCCGATCGGCCAGCCCGGCACGTGCGAAGCGGGCCTGTGCGCGCTCGGCGACGGCCGGCAGGTCGAACAGCATCAACTTCAGCGCCGGCGCGCGCTCGGCGACTTTCATGAGGAATGCGCCATCGCCGCCGCCGACGTCGAGCAGGCAGCGGTGACGCGTGAGCGGGTATGCGTCGAGCACCTGCTCGGCGACCATCGGCTGAGTGACCGCCATCAGCTCGGAGTATTCGGCCACGCGCGCGGTGTCGAGACGCTCGGGGACCGCGCCGGGCGTGGTGTCGGCATATGGCCAGTAGCCGGACATCGAGGTGTCGCGTTCACCGCGCAGCAGCGCGACCGGGTCGACGAGGTCCTGGTAGAGCGTCGCGTGGTGTTCGACCATCGCGGCCACCGACGGGAGCGCGACGATCGGCGCGCCCAGGCGACCGAGGCCCCAGCGGCCGTCGTCGCGGGCCTCGATCAGCTTCAGCGAGGCGGCGGCGGCGAACAGGCGCGCGGCGCCGTCGGCGGGCAGGCCGATGCGGCGGGCGAGCTCGTCGGCGGCGAGCGGGCCTTCGGCGAGGGTGTCGAACACGTGCAGCCGCACGCAGGCGAGCAGCACCTGCGAGTAGGTGAAGCCGGCGACCACGTCGAAGAGCGCGCGCGCATCGCTGCGCACGAACGGCCGCGTCAGGGGGAACGCGGCGGCGCGGCGGTGGAAGGCCGGGCTGGTGAGCAGCCGGTCCCGCAGCGCGCGCCAGCGGTCACGTAGCGTCGGTCGGGCCGGTGGGCTCAGGCGTGGGCCTGCGTCCGGGCCCGGCGGGCCGCTGCGTCCTCGCACCACGCGCGCGGCACCAGCCGTTCGGATTCCATCCATACCAGGGCTCGCAGGCGGGGGGCACCCGCACAGTCGGGAATCGCCGCGATCGCCTGCGCGACCAGCGACTCGAAGTGGAAGATCGCGCCGTCGAGGCCCAGCTCACGGGCGGAGCTCGGGCGCCCGAGCAGCACGTCCTGGCCGATAGGCTTGCCGAGTACGGCGGGGTCGGACAGCACGTCACGGATGTCGTCGGCGACCTGGTAGGCCTCGCCGAGCCGGTCGCCGAGCCCGCGCCAGATGCGGCCTTCGGCGCCCGCGGCCTCGGCGCCCGCTGCGGTGGCCGCGGCGAACAGTGCCCCGGTCTTGGCGCGCTGGTAGTCGGACAGGGTGACGCGCGGCTCGGCTTCCCAGGCCTGGCCGGCGACGATGCCGAACGGGGTGCCAGTGCCGCTGGCGATGGTCGCGAGCAGCGGCCCGAGACGCCGGGGCGTGTGTGTCGCCGCCTCGCCGAGGACCTGGAACGCGCGGACGATCATTGCGTCACCGGCGAGCACTGCGAGCGGTTCGCCGAAGGCGGCCTGCACCGAGGGGCGGCCGCGGCGGGTGGCGGCGTCGTCGAAGCAGGGCAGATCGTCGTGAACGAGCGAGGCGCAGTGCATCAGCTCGAGCGAGACCGCGGCGGCGTTGGCCAGCCCCGGCTCGTCGTCGCCGCAGGCGCGGGCGACCGCGATGCACAGCTGCGGGCGGATGCGCGCGCCGCCGGGGAAGACCGCATGGCGGATCGCCGCGGCGAGCTTGGGCGGGGCGCCGGGGATCTCGTGCTGCGCGAGCGCGGTATCCAGGGCCTGCTCGATCCGGGCGAGGATGTCCATGTGAAGTCGTCCCGTGTGATGGACTGCGCGAGTGTCAACTCGGCGTGCCCGTTGTGTGTGTCAACTACGATAGACACTTCGTGTCTCAGCGTCAACGGGCGATGACGCGCCCGTGAGTCACATTCAGGAGACGACGCTCCGGTCGCGCTGTGCCTGGGCGCGCATCGCCTGGCGCTCGAGGAGCTCGATCACGCGGACGGTGCGCTCGCTGCCCCGCGGGTCCTCGTCGGACGCTGCGGCCAGGGCGACGGGGTCGGCGCGCGTGGCGGCCTGCACCAGGTAGCGGACCGCGTCCAGCACCGGCAGCGCCTTGCCGGACGGCCGGGGCGCGAGGGCGCCGGTGGCCAGCGCCTGGAGCAGCAGCACGGCTTTGCGGCGGCGGGGCACGACCGCGCGCTGCGACACCGAGTCGCAGCCGCGGCGCGCGACCTCGTGGCCGATTTCCGCGTACAGCACGCGAGCGGCCTGGATGCCCGGGCGGCAGGTGGGCGGCAGCAGGCCGATGCCGGCTTCGGCGCGCAGGTAGAGCGCGTCGGCCGCGTTGAGCAGCCGGCGCACGACCGTCGCGATCCGCGCGTCGAAGACCGGGTTGGCCAGCCAGGCATCGGGGTCGACGCCAGCCTGGCGCAGCCAGGCGAGAGGCAGGTAGATGCGGCCGCGGCGCGCGTCTTCGCCGACGTCGCGGGCGATATTCGAGAGCTGCATCGCGACACCGAGGTCGCAGGCCCGGGCGACCGCCTCGGCTGAGGTGCGGCCCATCAGAACGGCCATCATCGCGCCCACGGTGCCGGCCACGCGGGCGCCGTAGTCGTAGAGCTCCTCGATGGTCTCGTAGCGCCGGCCGCGGGCATCCCACTCAAAGCCGTCGAGCAGGGCCTCGGGCAGTTCGCGCGGCAGGCCGTGGCGCATGACCACGCGCGCCATCGCGCGGTCCGACGGGGTGGACATCGGGTCGCCGGCGTACAGCCGCGCCAGGCGCACGCGCAGGCGTCCGACCGCTGCCAGCTCGTCGACGGTGTCGAGGTCGACCGCATCGTCGGCGCTGCGGCAGAACGCGTACAGCGCGCAGGCAGAGTCACGCACACGCCGCGGCAGCAGCTTCGAGGCCGCGAGAAAGGTCCGCGAGCCGTCGCGCAGCTGCTCGCGGCAGGCCTCGAGGTCTTCGTCTGCGAGCGCGCGGGCGAGGGCATCTGGCGTCGGCGCGGCGACGCGGTCGGACAGGCGGGACGGGGACGGAGCGATCGCGGACATGGGGAACGGCCTCGGAGCGGGTCGGCCGGGCCATGGTAGCCGTGTAAGGCTGGCTAGACAAACAATACTGTCACGACCCGTGTACGGTCGCGGCCGCTGACGGCCGGGCGGAGGCCCCCCGTTCAGCCCGGTGCCAGCGGTGTCGTGATGCCGAGCCGGGCCGCGAAGGCCGCGATCCGGTCGGCGACCTGATCGGGCCGCTCCTCGTGGGCGAGGTGACCGAGGCCGGCCAGTGTCTCGACCGTCGACCCCGGCACGCGGCGCTGCACGCCAAGCGCCTGTTCGGGCGGCACGGTGGTGTCGCGGGCGCCGACGATCATCAGCATCGGACAGGGCAGCCGGGGCAGCTCGCGCTCGAGCGGGCGCAGATCCCAGTGGGCCATCATGCCGAGCGCGCCTGCGACATGTCCGGCGTTGGCGACCAGCATGGCGTAGCCGCGTCGCCCGTCGTCGCCGATCTCCGAGCCGGTGCCGCGCAGCAGCCGGTCGAGCACCGCCGGCGATTCGCCGAGCCGCGCGAAGAGCCTGGGTGCGGCCGAGAGTCCGCCGAGCCAGCGGGCCGCCGGCAGGAACAGCTGGCCGGGTAGGCCGCCGAACGGCAGGAACGCCGGGTTCAGCCCGACCAGCCCGCGCGGGGCGGCATGGCCGTCGAGCACCAGACGGGCCGCGATGGCGGCCCCTGCCGAATGGCCGACGATCAGATCGGGCGTGGTGCCGGTCGCGGCCAGCAGCGCGGCGAGCGCCTCGGCCATGCCGGGCAGCGACAGGCTGCGCGGGCCCGGCAGGTCGGTGAAGCCGTGGCCCGGCAGGTCGGGTGCGAGCACGCGGAAGGTTGCGCTCAGCCGGGGGGCGAGACCGCGCCAAGAATGGGTGGCGGCGCCGGTGCCGTGCAGCAGCAACAGGCTCGGTGCGTCACGCATCGCGTCGAACGACTGGACGTGCCAGCGCAGGCCGCCGGCCTCCACGAAGCGGCTGGCCGCGCGGTTCGGCCAGTCGCGGCTGTCACGCTCCCAGTCGAGCCGATTGCCGCGGAGGTCAGCGGACACGGCCGGGAGCGCGGCGGGCGCTGAGCCCGGCTGCGGCGCGCACCGGTGCCGCGATCGAGGCGGCGTCCGCACGCGGCAGCGGCACGTAGGCCGCAGCCATGGTGGCGGCGAGCAACTGTGCGGCGGGGGCCGGCTGAGGGGATGTGTCGAGCAGCAGCGTCGCATGGCCCGCAACGCGCAGGCGCCGGGCGGCGTCACGGGCGTCCTCGTCGGCGCGGGTTCGACCGCCAGTGCCATCACGCGCGACGTTCGCGCGGCCGTCGGTCAGGAACACCAACACCGACGAGCCGCCGCGCCGCGCGACGCCCTCGGCCAGCCCGGCGACTGCGTCGATGCCGGCGGCCAGCGGCGTGCCGCCGCCGCCCGGCAGACTGGCGAGACTGCGCTTGGCGCGCACCAGCGAGCGGGTCGGCGGCAACAGCACTTCGGCCGCGCGACCCCGGAAGGCGACCACTGCGACGCGGTCACGGCGTACATAGCAGTCCGCTAGCAGCAGCTCGACGGCGCCCTTGGCTTCGGCGAGCCGGTGCAGTGCCGACGAGCCGGACGCATCGATCGCGAAGATCGTCGTGGTCTCGGTGCGCTCGCGCAGGCGGGCGACACGCAGGTCCGAGGCGCGCAGGGACAGGCGCGGGGCGGCTGACGGGGTAACAGGCGGGGCAACAGGCCGAGCAACAGGCCGAGCAACAGCCGGTGCGCCGGTCGCGCTGCCGGGGGCCGGCGCGTGCATCGCCGATGCCGCCATCGCGGCGGCCCGCGCCGATTCCGCCTCCCGGCGCCGCAGTGGCTGCCACGGCGCGGCCGCGCGCAGGGTGTCGACCAGCGCGAGCCGGGCGCCGTCGCGTGGCGTGCCCGGCCGGGTGCCGGCGGGACGGCCTCGCAGCTTGGTGGCCCGCATCACGCCGGCCCGACCGGCGCCCGAACCCCCCGCTGCATGTGCGGCGAGCATCAGGTTGGCGAGCAGCCCGGGCGGGATCGCGGCCTTCGCTGCGTCGAGAACCACCTCGTCGAGCGGCTGCTGCGGATCGGACACGGCGTCGTCCTCGACCTCCTCGGGCGGCGGCGGCGGCGGCGGCGGCGGATCGTCGGCCGGATTCTCGGGCGACTCGGGCGACGGCGATTCGGGTTCGGGCGCGGGCGACTCGGGCGGAGGCGACTCGGGCGGCGTCGCGTCCTGGGGCGCCGGCCACTGGGTTGCCCGCGGTGCCAGCACCAGGCGTACAGCGAGCGATGCGTCGTCAGCGCTCACCCGGTCGCGCCCGTCGAGCGCCGCCGCGGCCCGCGCCGCGCGCAGCGCCATCAGCGACGCCCGTGCCGAGGACACCCCGAGGGCGGCTGCCGTCGCACACAGCGCATTCAGCGTCTCCTCATCGACCTCGACCGTGGCCATCCGAGTCCGGGCTGCCGCGACCGCCGCGGCATCGGCCCCCACGTCGTCCGGCCCGCCGAAGGCGTCGGCCACGCCCACCGGCACCTCGGCCAGGTCGATCCGGAAGGCCAGCCGCTCGAGCAGCGCGGCGGCCGGCGGCGGGTCGTCGCCCACACCCTCGTCCAGCGCGATCACGCCGAACCGTGCTGGCCGGGCCGACGCGAGCCCATCGCGGGCGAGCGCGCACTCACCGGTGTCGAGCGCAGCACACAGGCGCGACGCGGTCGTGCCCGGCACGCGCTCGGCCATCGCCAGCAGCAGTACACCGCCGTCGGCCTCGGCCAGCAGACCGGTCTGCGCAACCGGCCGGCCCGCGGCCAGCGTCGCCGTCAGGTCGAGGCCGCCCAGCAGGCGCTCGTCGCTGGCATGAATCGGCACGCGGCGCCACGGCGCATCCCTTGGGCAGAGGCTTCGAACGATAGCGAGCCATCGCTCACGTACGGGCCCATGACCGGCCTCGAGCGCAACGCCCCCGAAGCCCCACGGGTCCACTGCCAGCAGCGAGGCGGCGCGAAGCGCGTCCGCCCAGCGCAGGACCGCCGGGTCGATGCCGCCTGCGTCGTCCCTCGGCGGGGCCCCGGCAGGGGTGATCGAACCGGCCGCGTCCATCGACTCAGGCAGGGATCTGTTCGGCGACCACACGCTCGACGCGAGCGCCCGAGCCGGTGTCGTCGAGCGGGTCGCGACGCAGCCGGTGGCGCAGTGCCGACGGCGCGACGCTGCGCAGGTGCTCGACCCCGACCACCGCGTCGCCCTGGAGCGCGGCCAGCGCCCGTGCCGCCCGCATCAGCGTCAGTTCGCCGCGGAGCCCGTCGGTACCCAGGGCGATGCACAGTCGGGCTGCGCGCTCGAGCACCGCGTCGGGCACCTCGATGGCGCTCACGCGGTCGCGCGCTTTCAGGATCCGCTTGCGGACCCGCTCGTCCTCCGGATGCCAGCGTTCCGAAAAGCCCTGCGGGTCACGCTCGAAGGCGTCGCGGCGCTTGACCACCTCGATCCGGTCGGCGAGCTCGGTCGGCGTCGACACCTCGACCGACAGCCCGAAGCGATCGAGCAGCTGCGGCCGCAGCTCGCCCTCCTCGGGGTTGCCGCTACCGACCAGCACGAAGCGCGCCGGATGCCGCACGCTCAGCCCCTCACGCTCGACCACGTTCTCGCCCGAGGCCGCGACGTCGATCAGCAGGTCGACCAGGTGGTCCTCCAGCAGGTTGACCTCGTCGACGTACAGGAAGCCGCGATGCGCCCGGGCCAGCAAGCCAGGCTCGAAGGACTTCACGCCGGCAGTGAGTGCTCGCTCCAGATCAAGGGCGCCCACCACGCGATCTTCGGTCGCGCCCAGCGGCAGATCGACGACCGGCACCGGCACGAGGTGCGACTTCACCTTCTTTCCGCCGGCTTTGAGCGCGTCGCATTCGGCGCAGGCGCCGGCCGGCGCGGCCGGGTCGCATGCGTAGCGGCAGCCCACCGTCGCCTTCATCTTCGGCAGCAGTGCCGCCAGGGCGCGCACCGCGGTCGACTTGCCGGTGCCGCGGTCGCCCAGGACCAGGACGCCTCCGATCGAGGGGTCGACGGCGGCGATGAGGATGGCCCGCTTCATTTCGTCCTGGCCGACGATGGCGGAAAACGGGAAGGCGAGGGCCATGTACTGCATCCGTGACGGAGGTGTCTGTCAATCGGATTCTAGACCGGCGAGCCTCCGGCCGGCGCCCGCCGAGTCGCCGCGGGCGTTTTGGAGCCGGTGCGGTCGCGGCCCCGGACCCCACCTATACTCGTTGGTCCAGGAGGAGCACGACATGATCGAACGCACGCAGCTGTACATCGGCGGCAGGTGGGTTGCCCCGTCGTCGACGCAGATCCTCGAGGTCACCGATTCCAACACCGGCGAGCCCTGGGCGACCGTCCCCGCCGGTACCGCTGCCGACGCCGATGCAGGGGTCGCCGCTGCGCGCGCCGCCTTCGACGGCTGGTCGCAGACGCCCCCCGCCGAGCGCGCCGACATCGTCCAGAAGATCGCCGACGGCCTGAAGGCGCGCAGCGAGGAACTCGCCCGCACGATCGCCACCGAGGTCGGCATGCCGATCAAGCTGTCGACGCTGGTGCAGGTCGGCGGCCCGGTCGCCGCCTGGTCGAACTACGCGAAGCTCGCCCGCGAGTTCCAGTACGACGAGCGGGTCGGCCACTCGGTCGTCACCCGCGAGCCGGTCGGCGTGGTCGCGGCGATCACGCCGTGGAACTACCCGCTGAACCAGATCACGCTGAAGGTCGCACCGGCCCTGGCCGCCGGCTGCACCGTGGTCCTCAAGCCGTCCGAGGTCGCGCCGATCAACGCGTTCATCCTGGCCGAGGTGATCCACGAGTCGGGTCTGCCGCCCGGCGTCTTCAACCTGGTGACGGGTCTCGGTCCGGTGGTCGGCGAGGCGCTCGCCGTGCATCCGGAGGTCGACATGGTGTCGTTCACCGGCTCCACGCGCGCCGGCAAGCGCGTCTCCGAAGTCGGCGCGCAGACCGTCAAGCGGATCGCGCTCGAGCTCGGCGGCAAGAGCGCCTCGGTGGTGCTCGACGATGCCGACTTCGAAAAGGCGGTGAAGAGCTCGGTGGCCAACTGCTACATGAACTCCGGCCAGACCTGCGCCGCCTGGACGCGCCTGCTGGTGCCGCGTTCGCGGCTGGACGAGGCCCGCGCGATCGCCAAGACGGCGGCCGAGTCGTTCACGGTCGGCAGCGCGTTCGCCGAGGGCGTCAAGCTCGGGCCGCTGGTGTCGGCCGTGCAGCGCGACCGTGTGCTGGGGTTCATCCGCCGCGGCATCGAGGAGGGCTCGGAGCTGGTCACCGGCGGCGCCGAGGCGCCGCAGGGCGTGGGCAACGGCTATTTCGTGAAGCCGACGGTGTTCGTCGTGGCCGACTCGAAGGCGACGCTCGCTCAGGAAGAGGTCTTCGGGCCAGTGCTGGCGATCATCCCCTACGACACCGAGGCTGACGCGATCCGCATCGCCAACGACTCGATCTACGGGCTGTCGGGCGCGGTCTGGGCGGGAAGCGACGAACGCGCGCTGCAGGTGGCCCGTCGGCTGCGCACCGGACAGGTCGACCTCAACGGCGGCCGCTGGAACCCGCAGGCGCCCTTCGGCGGCTACAAGCAGTCTGGCCGCGGTCGGGAGAACGGCGTCTACGGCCTCGAGGAATTCCTCGAGTACAAGGCCATGCAGCTTCGAGCCTGACCGGCCCCGTGGCGGCCTCAGGTCTTCGGGCCGGGCCGCCGCGCCATCATATCGATCTCGATCCGTGCCCCGCGTGCCAGGCCGCTCACGCCGATGCAGGTGCGTGCCGGGCGCCGCCCTTCGGGGAAGTAGCTCGCGTAGACCGCGTTCATGCGGACGTAGTCTTCGTCGAAGTGCCGCAGGTAGATCCGCACGCTGGCCACGTCGGCGAGCGTCAGTCCGCAGCCGGTGAGCACCGTCTGCAGGTTGGCCATCGTCTGCCGGGTCTGGTCCTCGATCGACTCGGGATAGTCCGAGGTGTTCGAGGTGCCGGTGAAGGGCATCTGCCCGGTGAGCATGACCCAGCCGTCGGCCTCGACGGCGTGGCTGAAGGGCGCGACCGGATCGGGCGCGCCGCCGATCATGTGGAACGCAAGAGCGGACATCGGCGGAACCTCGTCGAGAATCGGAGAAGCATCGGGAGCTGCGCCCGACGATAGCCGATCCGGGCGCCGCCCGGCCGACGCTGACCCCCTTCCGGAGACAACGATGACAACGCCGACCCGCGCCCCCGTTCCGTTCCGCCTGCATGTGCCCGACGAGGCGCTCGCGGACCTGCACGAGCGGCTGGCACGCACGCGCTTGCCCGAGACCCCGCCGGGCGAGCCCTGGGCGACCGGCACCGACACGGGCTTCCTGCGCGAGGCGATCGCGCACTGGAAGGACCGCTTCGACTGGCGCATGCAGGAGGCGCGGCTCAACGCCTTCCCGCAGTTCACCGTACCGATCTCGGGCATCGACCTGCATTTCCTGCACGTGCCCGGCGTGCGCGCACCGGGCGCCCCCGAGCCGATGCCGCTGCTGCTGTCACACGGCTGGCCGGGCTCGGTGCTCGAGTTTCTCGACCTGATCCCGCGCCTGACCGACCCGGCGCGCTTCGGCGGCGACCCGGCCGACGCGTTCACCGTGGTCGCGCCCTCGCTGCCCGGCTATACGCTCTCCTACCGTCCCGGTCAGCCGCGCTTCGCGGTCGACGACATCGCGCGCACCTTCCACGAACTGATGACCGATGTGCTGGGCTACGCGCAGTACGGGGCGCAGGGCGGCGACTGGGGCTCGTTCGTGACCGCGATCCTCGGCGCCGAGCATCCCGATGCGGTGTTCGGTATCCATCTGAACATGATGCCGGTGCGCCGCGACGCGCAGACCGTCGCCGCACCCACCCCCGAGGAGAAGCGCTGGCTCGACGAGCTCGCGCTGTTCCTGAAGGAGGAGAACGGCTACCAGTGGATCCAGGGCACGCGGCCGCACACCCTCGGTGCCGCGCTGACCGACTCGCCCGCCGGCCTCGCCGCCTGGCTGTTCGAGAAGTTCCAGCGCTGGACCGACAACCGCGGCGATCCGCGCGATGCGCTGCCGATGGACACCATGCTGGCCGACATCGCGCTCTACTGGTTCACCGGTGCCATCGGCAGTTCATTCTGGCCGTACTACGCGCGGATACACAGTCCCTGGCCGATCCGCGACGGCGCGGTCCGTGCGCCCTGCGGCTACGCGGCGTTCCCGCGCGAGATCCTGCGCCCGCCGCGCTCGGTCTGCGAACGCGCGTTCACCGACATCCGCCGCTGGACCGAGATGCCGCACGGCGGCCACTTCGCCGCGATGGAGCAGCCCGAGGCGCTGGCGCACGAGATCTTTGCGTTCTTCCGGCCGCTGCGAGGGGCCCGGTGAGCGTCGTCTGTCCTGCCTCGCTGCTCGGCCAGTCGGTCGTTGTCGATCACCGGCCCGGCGCCTCGGTGCTGCTCGACTGCGCCGAGCTGCCGGCCGCGCAGCGGGCACTGTAGGGGAACACCCAGCTCGGGGAGAGTGTGATGCGGGTGGGTTGAGGGGGTGTCCGCCTTCAGTCGTGAACGTCCCTGTACGCCAGCATCCGGACGAGCTGCTGTTCCTTGTCATCGTCGAACCCGCAGCGATCCTGCCACTCGGACGGATTCTCGTAGGTCCCGAACAGCATGTCCCACCAGGTGATGTCGCCGTAGTTGTTCCGGTGCCGGCCCTGCTGATGATGGATCCTGTGCATCTCCGGCCGCTGGAAGAAGAAGCCGACCCAGCGAGGCGTCCTGACGTTGGTGTGATAGAAGAATTCCCCGAGTGCCGTGCACAGCGTGTAGACCCCGCCGCCCTCCGGCGACAGGCCGAGCAGCGCGTACACCAGCACGCTCCCGATGATCGAGTTCACGACCATCTCGCCCGGATGCTTGTAGAACGACGTGATCACCTCCAGCCGCTGCGGGCTGTGATGGATCTGATGGAACCCGCGCCATAGCAGCGCGTGCTCGTGGCGCCAGCGGTGCCACCAGTAGAAGACGAAGGTCGCGATGAAATAGGCGAGCATGCCGCCCGCGACCGGTGACATCCGCTGCGACAGATGCAGCAGCGAGGACGAGGAGAGCCATCGCTCCCAGGTCACGCCCGCGACCAGCACGACACCGAGCTGGACCGCGTTGATGGCCAGGACTCGAAACGGCCACGTCCGTACCCGCGGCAGGCGCCAGCCGGGGACGAGCCGCTCGAGCACGAAGCAGAAGACGAAGACGGACAGAACGATCGACAGCATGGTCATGGCTCCTCGAGGCGTGTCCGGCTATCGGTCCACTCTTGCGACGGCGAGCCCGTCGAACAGGGTTCTCAGGGCCGGACTGCGCAGCACGCCGGCCGGCGTCACGGTCTTGCGGTCCCAGGGGATGCTGCCGAGGTACCACGCCTTCCAGAATCCGAGATTTGCGTCCGGCTGCTTCGCGAGCAGCTCGGAGAACGTCTCGATGTCCCCGACGCTCTGCCCGGTCGCCTCGAGCAGCACCTCCCGCACGAAACGCGAGCAGAACTGCCGCCGGGAGTGGAGGTCGAACCCGGTGTCGTAAAGAGTGCCGAGACGTCGCTCCGCCGACACCGCGACCTGCAGGCCTTGTTCGGGTGTCGGCTCTGAAACGAGCCGGGCGACGGACACTCTGCCGCCCTCCGACCGCGCGACGAACCGCGACAGCGGCGTGCGGCGGGAAAGTGGAAACGTGCTTTCTCCAATGACCGGCTCCGCGCCCGACATGTCGACGACGATGCCGACGTGATTCGTCCAGGAGTCCGTTGCGTCCGCCACCTCCAGGAACGGCCTGACTCCGATGCGGATGAACACCAGGTCGCCGACCTTCATGTCCGACGCGAGGACCGTGACCGACGATCGCGGCAGGACGGTCGGCGCAGATGCCTCGTTTCCCGGCGAGGAAGCCGCCCCGGCCGCCGGCAGCCAAGACGTGAAGGCCAGCAGCGCGCTGGCGACTAGGGTGAAGGTGCGTCGTATCGGGGACATCCGAGTTCTCCTGAGTTTCAAGAGCCTGCAGCGTGCCACTCGGTATAGAGCGCCGCCTCGTGTTGTCGTCAGGTTGCCTGTAGTGGGCGGTCAGGTATCGATTAACGAGACTTCTCATGTCCGAGCAGACCCAACTCAGCCAGGGTCGAATCCAGTTCCCGCGCGGGTGCCTTGCCGGTTTCTTTGACGAATGCACGAACGGATCACGATCCGCTGCAGCGACGCCCGCATGTCGCCCGGAAATCGCTCGATCTCCGCATCGACCGTGGCATTCAGGGTTTCAACGATCCGGCCCTGTCCTTGACACAGGTCGAACGTTCGTTTTAAATCAAACAATCGTACCAATTAAAACGCGTGTTCGACCCATTTACGGTCCGCCTGAATTCCGAGCCCGCCACCCATGTCGTCCGCCGAACCCCACCACCCCGTCCGCGCCGACGGCATCGACGCGCGTCATCGCCTGCTCTTCGCGGGCCTCGCGCTCTTCGCCGAGCACGGCTTCGAGAAGACCTCCGTCCGTGCGCTCGCGCAGGAGGCGCAGGTGAATCTCGGTGCGATCAGCTACTACTTCGGCGACAAGGAGGGCCTGTACCGCGCGCTCTTCACCGACCCTTCGTTCTGCGGCGTGCCCGAGGACCTCGTCGCCTTCGCCGAGCCCGGCCGTACGCTGGCGGCGGCGATGCGGATGTTCTATGTCGAGTTCCTCGCGCCGCTCAAGCGCGGCGATGAGGTCCGGATGGTGATGAAGCTGCATTTCCGCGAGATGGCCGAGCCCACCGGCGCCTGGGCGGGCGCCGTCGATACCGAGATCCGGCCGCAGTTCGAGGCACTGCTTCGGTTGCTGGTGAGAGAGCTCGGCATGAAGCGGGCGGACCTCGACCTGCACCGCCTGGCGCTGTCGATCGCCGGCCTCGGAGTGCATTTTTTCGCGTTCCACGACGGCGTGAAGACGCTGTCGCCCTCGGTGCTCGCGAATCCGCGCGCGATCGATGCGCTTGCCGAGCGGCTGGCCGGCTATGCGGTCTCGATGGTCGAGGGCGAGCGCGCGCGCCGCGCTGCCGGCCGGACGGAGGATTGACGATGCGCACGCTCGTCACCTTCGCGCTCGTTGGAGCGCTCGCCGGCTGCGGGGCCTTCAAGGTCGGGCCGGACTACGCCGGCGCCTTGCCAGCACGCCCGGCCGCCGAAGACGGCTGGCAGGCACGTCTTCCCCACGGCGGCGCTCCGGCCGACCTCGCCATCTGGTGGTCGCAGTTCGACGACCCGGCGCTCGATGTGCTGCTGGCCGCAGCGCAGCGCGAGAGTGGCTCGCTCGCGCAGGCCGCCGCCCGCATCGAGCAGGCCCGCGCCGCCGCGATCGCCGCGGGCGCCTCGGGTCTGCCGACGCTGGACCTGAATCTCGCCAACACTCGCGGCACGATCAACATCGGCACGAACCTCCTGCTTGCTACGCAGAACCGCGCGACGGTGCAGGCGGGCTGGGAGATCGACCTGTTCGGGCGCATCGCCCGCGAGCGCGAGGCCTCGCTCGCGCGGCTCGACGCGCGCACGGCCGACTGGCACGAGGCACGTGTATCGGTCGCGGCAGAGACCGCCGCGCAGTACCTGCAGTTCCGCTACTGCGAGGCGTTGGTCGCGATCGCGCAGGCCGACGCGGCCTCGCGCGCCGAGACCGCCACCCTCACCGACCGTGCCGCGGCTGCCGGTTTCCAGGCGCCCGCGGCGGCGGCATTGACCCGCGCGAGCGCGGCCGATGCCGCGGGCAGGCTGACCGGGCAACGCGCCGAGTGCGACCTGACGGTGAAGGCGCTGGTCGCGCTCACCGGTCTGGCCGAGCCGGACGTGCGCGCGCGGCTCACCGCCACGCAGGGCCGCCTGCCCGCGCCGCGCGCCTTCGAGGTCAAGGCCGTGCCCGCCGGCCTGCTCGCTCAGCGCCCGGACCTCGCCGCCGCCGAGCGCGCGCTCGCCGCCGCCAGCGCCGACATCGGTGCGGCCGAGGGCGACCGCTACCCGCGGCTGTCGCTCGCCGGCTCGGTCGGGCCGCTGCGCATCGACGCGGGCCAGCTCGGCGCGACGCTGTCGACCTGGTCGATCGGCCCGTCGCTTTCGCTCCCCCTCTTCGACGGCGGGCGCCGCCGCGCGAACGTCGAGTCGGCACGTGCGGCCTACGTCGCAGCCGAGGCTGACTACCGCGCCCGGGCCCGGCAGGCGGTCCGCGAGGTCGAGGAGGCGCTGGTGCGTCTGCAGAGCGCCGCCGACCGCGAGGCCGATGCACGCACCGCGGCCGAGGGGTATCGCCGTTCCCTCGAGGCCGCGCAGGTCCGTTGGAAGGGCGGCCTGGGCAGTCTGCTGGAGCTCGAGGAGTCGCGTCGCTTCACGCTGACCGCTGACTCGACGCTCGCCGGCGTGCAGCGCGACCGCGTCGCCGCCTGGGTCTCGCTGTACCGCGCGCTCGGCGGCGGATGGACGAACACGAACGAGGATTCCCGCAAATGACGCGCAACTCGACGATGCGGCCCGCCGGCCACAACCCGACGGCACTGGCCGCACTACTCACCGCTGCGCTGGTGCTGGCCGCCTGTGGTGCCCGCGAATCGGCGCCAGCGACCGGTGCCGCGCCTGCAGCGGCGCCCGCAACCGCGCCCCCAACCGCGCCCACCGCCACCGGAAAGTCCGCCCCCCGCCCCGCCCTCGTCGTCACCGTCGTGCGCCCCGAGCGGGCCGAGCTCGCCGACACGCTGTCGGCCAACGGCAGCGTCGCCGCCTGGCAGGAGGCCTCGGTGGGCGCCGAGGTCAACGGGCTGCGGATCGCCGAGGTCCGCGCGCAGGTGGGTGACACGGTGAAGCGCGGGCAGGTGCTCGCCGTCTTCGCAGCCGACACCGTGCGTGCCGACGTCGCGAACGCGCAGGCGGCGCTCGCCGAGGCGCGCGCCGCGGTCGGCGAGGCGCAGGCCTCGGCTGCGGAGGCGCAGTCCAACGCCGAGCGTGCGCGGCAGGTCGAGTCTAGCGGCGCGCTCTCCGCGCAGCAGATCGCGCAGTATCAGACCGCCGCGCAGACTGCGCAGGCTCGGCTCGCGTCGGCGCAGGCCCGTGTGCAGTCGGCGCAGGCGCAGCTGCAGTCGCAGGACCTGCGGCTGCGGATGACGCAGGTGCTGGCACCCGATGACGGCGTGATTTCCGCGCGCGCGGCCACGGTCGGCGCGGTGGTGCCCGCGGGTCAGGAGCTCTTCCGGTTGGTCCGCGGCAACCGCCTCGAGTGGCGCGCCGAGGTCACCGCGACCGAGCTCGCGCGGCTCGAACCGAAGCAGGCCGTGCGCGTGCTGCCGGCCTCCGGCGGCGAGATCTCGGGCACGGTGCGCACCATCGGACCGGTGGTCGACGCGCAGACACGCAACGCGCTTGTCTACGTCGATCTGCCCGCGGGCAGCGCGGCGCGCGCTGGCATGTTCGCCCGCGGCGAGTTCCGGCTCGGCGGCAGCACGGCACTGGTCGTGCCGCAGCAGTCGATCGTTCTACGCGACGGCTTCTCGTATGTGTTCCGCGTCGAGGGTGGGCGCGCCGTCCAGCAAAAAGTGCGCACCGGCCGGCGCGACGGCGAGCGCGTCGAGGTGCTCGAGGGCCTGCAGCCCGAGGCCGCGCTCGTCGCGCGTGGCGCGGGCTTCCTCACCGACGGCGACGTGGTGCAGGTTGTCGACGTCGCCGCTGGAGGCACGAAGTGAACTTCTCGTCGCTGTCGATCCGCAATCCGATTCCGGCGGTCCTGCTCTTCATCCTGCTCACGCTCGCGGGGCTGCTGAGCTTTCGCGCGATGGGCGTGCAGGACTTTCCCGATATCGAGCTGCCGATCGTCACCGTCGATGCGAGCCTGCCGGGTGCCGCACCCGCGCAGCTCGAGACCGAGGTGGCGCGCAAGCTCGAGAACTCAGTCGCCACGCTGCAGGGCGTGAAGAACCTCTACACGAAGATCCTCGACGGCCAGGTCAGCCTGACGATCGAGTTCGTCCTCGAGAAGAACGCCTCGGATGCAGTCAACGAGGTCCGTGACGCGATCAGCCGCGTACGCGCCGACCTGCCCGCGGACCTGCGCGATCCGGCGGTCTCCAAGGCCACGACCGCCGGCCGGCCGGTGGTCACTTACACGGTGGCCAGCAGCAAGATCGACGAGGAGGCGTTGTCCTGGTTCGTCGACAACACCGTCTCCAAGCGTCTGCTCAACGTGCAGGGCGTGGGCCAGGTCAAGCGTCTGGGCGGCGTGACGCGCGAGGTGCGTATCGAACTCGACGCGGCACGGATGGCGGCGCTCGATGTCTCGGCCATCGACGTCTCGCGCCGGCTCAAGCTCGTGCAGCAGGAGGCACCGGGCGGCCGCGGCGACGTGGGCGGCGCCGAGCAGGCGGTGCGCACCATCGCCACCGTCTCGAGCGCCGCCGAGCTCGAGCGGATCGAGCTACCGATGGGCGACGGCCGGCGCATCCGGCTCGGGCAGGTCGCCAGCGTCACCGACACCATCGCCGAGCGCCGCGCGCTTGCGCTGCTCGACGGCCGGCCGGTGGTCGCCGTCGAGATCATGCGCACCCGCGGCGCGGGCGAGCTGGCGATCGCCGATGGCGTGCAGGCCGCGGTCGAGGAGCTCGCCGCCTCGCATCCGAACGTCACGTTCACCAAGGCGATCGACAACGCAGCGCCCGTGCGTGAAGACTTCGACGCATCGATGCACCTGCTCTACGAGGGCGGACTGCTCGCGGTGATCGTGGTGTGGGCGTTCCTGCGTGACTGGCGCGCCACGCTGATCAGCGCCGCCGCGCTGCCGCTGTCGGTGATCCCCGCATTCCTCGGCATCCACCTGTTCGGCTTCACGCTGAACACCGTGACGCTGCTGTCGATGGCGCTGGTGGTCGGCATCCTGGTCGACGACGCGATCGTCGAGATCGAGAACATCGAGCGCCACCTGCACATGGGCAAGAGCCCCTACCAGGCGGCGATGGAGGCAGCCGACGAGATCGGCCTGGCGGTGGTGGCGACGACCTTCGCGCTGGTGGCGGTGTTCCTGCCCACTGCATTCATGGCCGGCATCCCGGGCAAGTTCTTCAAGCAGTTCGGCTGGACGGCGGTGCTCGCGATTCTCGCGTCGTTGGTGGTCGCGCGGCTGCTTACGCCGATGATGGCGGCGTACATGCTCAAGCCGAAGGTGGCGCGCGCGCGTGCTGCGGCGAGCGGCGGCGCACCGGTGGATGCGGCGAGCGGACCGCTGCTCGAATCGGCCCGTACGGCGGCGTCCGTCGCGACGACTGCCCATGCGAACGCGATCGGCCCCGCCGCCGTCTCGCCGATCGACGAGTCGAACGATGGCTTCGTGATGCGCACCTACCTGCGGATGGTTCGCTGGTGCCTGCGTCACCGGCTGATCACCGCGCTGCTGTCGTTCGCGTTCTTCGTGGGCTCGATCGCGCTGGTGCCGCTGCTGCCCACCGGCTTCGTGCCGCCGGCCGACCGTGCGCAGACCCTGGTCAGCGTCGAGCTGCCGCCGGGCAGTACGTTGCAGGAGACGCTCGACGCGGCCGAGCGCGTGCGCACGCTGCTGGCCGGCGTGCCCGAGGTCAAGCGGGTCTTCAGCTCGATCGGCGGCGGCGCCTCCGGCGACGTGTTCGCGCTGGGCGCTGCGCCCGAGGCGCGCAAGGCGGTGATGACGGTCGTGCTCGCGCACCGCAGCGAGCGTCCGGGCACGCAGCAGACGATCGAGGCATCGATCCGCGCGCGGCTCGCCGACGTGCCCGGCGTGCGCCTGACGGTCGGCCCGCAGGACACCGGCGTGAAGATGCAGCTGGTGCTGCGCAGTGAGGACCCGGCGGCGCTCGCCGTCGCCGCGCGCGACGTCGAGCGTGATCTGCGGACGATTCCCGATATCGGCAACGTGAGTTCCTCGGCGAGCCTCGTGCGGCCCGAGATCATCGTGCGGCCCGACTTCGCTCGCGCCGCCGACCTCGGCGTGACCGCCTCCGGCATCGCCGAGACCGTGCGCGTGGCGACCGCCGGGGACTACGACGTCGGCTTGCCCAAGCTCAATCTGTCCGAGCGCCAGGTGCCGATCCGCGTGAAGCTGCCCGACACGGTGCGCGCCGACCTCGCCGCGATCGAGCGCCTCACGGTGCCTGGGCGCAACGGCCCGGTGATGCTCGGCAACGTCGCGTCGGTCGGCATCGACAGCGGCCCGGCGCAGATCGACCGGCTCAACCGCAGCCGCAACGTCACGCTCGATGTCGAGCTCGCCGGCCGCCAGCTCGGCGAGGTCTACGAGGCAGCGATGAAGCTGCCCTCGCTCGGCAACCTGCCGCCCGGCGTGCGGATCGCCGAGCAGGGCGACGCGCAGGAGATGCAGGCGCTGTTCGGCAGCTTCGCGCTTGCGATGGGCATCGGCGTACTCTGCATCTACATGGTGCTGGTGCTGCTCTTCAAGGACTTCCTGCAGCCGCTGACCATCCTCGCGGCGCTGCCGCTGTCGATCGGCGGCGCCTTCGTGCTGCTGCTCGCGACCGGCAAGAGCTTCTCGATGCCTTCGCTGATCGGCCTGCTGATGCTGATGGGCATCGTGACGAAGAACTCGATCCTGTTGGTCGAGTACGCGATCGTCGCGCGGCGCGAGGGCATGAGCCGCTTCGATGCGCTGGTCGACGCTTGCCACAAGCGTGCGCGCCCGATCGTGATGACAACGATCGCAATGGGCGCGGGTATGCTGCCCATCGCTTTGGGCTTTGCAGGCGACCCGAGCTTTCGCGCACCGATGGCGATCGCAGTGATCGGCGGGCTGGTGACCTCGACGCTGCTGTCGCTACTGGTGGTGCCCGCGGTGTTCACTTACGTCGACGATGTCGAGCGCATCGGGCGGCGGTTGATGCGGCGCGGGCGTCACATCGATCCGCCCGTGGTCGCGGCTGCGAGCGACCCCCTGTCCCGGTAACCGGTGGTCAGCCCGGCGGGCGCGCGGTGACATGCGAGCCCGCCGCGCCGGTGCCGGGCGTAGGATCTCCGGGTCATGACGCGACTTGCCACCCGACCCACGACCCACCGCGCGGCGCCGTTCACGGGCGCCTCGCGACGGCGCTTCGTGAGTGCCGCGGCGCTCCTGCCGCTCGCGGCTGCGGGCTGTGCATCGCCCGCACCGCCCCCTGCGCCGCCCGCCGTGTCGGGTACGTCGCCGGTCACCGGGCCGCTGCGGCGTGCCGCGTCTGCCCCGGTTCCCCGCGACGCGCCGATGCCCGCCGTCGCCGCCGATGCCGCGCTGCTGCTCGACCGCATCACCTGGGGCGCGTCGCCCTCGTCGCTGCGCCGTCTCGCGCAGATGGGCGAGCCGCGCTGGTTCGCCGCGCAGCTGCGTCCGGCGCGCAGGGCCGCGACGCTGCCCGAGGAGGTGGCCGCGCGGATCGCCGCCATGACGATCTCGCAGCGCCCGCTGACTGAGCTCGTGCCCGAGCTCGAGCGGCAGCGCCGCGCCGCCGACGCGCTCGCCGATGACGCGGCAAAATCCGCCGCGCGCCAGGCCTACCAGCAGTCGCTCACGCTGCTCGCGCGTGAGGCCGCGTCGCGCTCGCTGCTGCTCGCCCTCCATTCCCCCGAGCAGCTGCGCGAGCAGATGACCTGGTTCTGGACGAACCACTTCAACGTGTTCCAGGGCAAGTCGAACCTGCGCGCGATGGTCGGCGACTACGAGGACCGCGCGATCCGCCCGCATGCGCTCGGACGTTTCCGTGACCTGCTCGGCGCGGCCACCCGCCATCCGGCGATGCTGCGCTACCTGGACAACGATCAGAATGCGGCGGGCCGACTCAACGAGAACCACGCCCGCGAGCTGCTCGAGCTGCATACGCTCGGCGTCGACGGCGGCTACACGCAGGCCGACGTGCAAGAGCTCGCACGCGTGCTCACCGGCGCGGGCGTGAACTTCGGCGACACCGGTCCGCGCCTGCGCCCCGCACTGCAGTCCGCCTACCTGCGAGACGGCGGCTTCGAGTTCAACCCGAACCGCCACGACTTCGGCGATAAGCGCGTGCTCGGGCGCCCGATCGCCGGCCGCGGGCTGGCCGAGCTCGACGAGGTGCTGGACCTGCTGGCCCGGCATCCGTCGACCGCGACCCACGTCTGCCGTCGGCTCGCGCGTTTCCTGGTCGCTGACGAGCCCGATCCGGCGCTAGTCGGGCGACTCGCGTCGGTCTTCATACGCAGCGACGGCGACATCGCCGCGGTGCTCGAGACGCTGTTCGCGGCGCCCGCGTTCCGCGCGTCGCTCGGCACCAAGTTCAAGGACCCGGTGCACTACGTCGTGTCGGCGGTGCGCCTGGCGTACGACGAGCGCCCGGTGGTCGACGCCGCGCCGATGCTCGGCTGGATCGCGCGCCTCGGCCAGCCCCTGTACGGCCGCCAGACACCTGACGGCTATCCGCTCGACGAGGCCGCCTGGTCGGGCTCGGGCCAGTTGACCGCGCGCTTCGAGATTGCGCGTGCGATCGGCTCGGGCACACCGGCGCTGTTTCGGGGCGAGGCACCTGCGCCCGCCGCGGCCGCCCCAGCCCCAGCCCCAGCCGCAGCCCTGGCCCCCGCCGAGCGCCCCCCCATGCCCGCCCTCGCCAACATCGTCTGGGACCGCTCGACCCGCGACCGGATCGCGCCCCCCACGCGTCGTGCGCTCGAGCAGGCGACGTCACCGCAGGAATGGAACGCCTTCCTGCTGTCCTCCCCAGAATTCATGCGCCGCTAGCTTGGGCGCCCACCGACCCGAGAGTCCCACCATGAACCGTCGCCACCTGCTCCGCGCCGCATTCGCCGCGCCCGTCGCCGCCAGCGCCGGCGGTGTGCTCGCCGCGCCCGGCGCCGACGCGAAACTGCTGCTCGTGTTCCTGCGCGGCGGCTACGACGCCGCGAACCTGCTGGTGCCGACCTCGAGCCCGTTCTACTACGAGTCGCGCCCGAGCATCGCGATCGCGCGGCCCGGCAGCAGCCCCGACGCCGGCCTCGCGCTCGACGCGGACTGGGCGCTGCACCCGGCGCTGCGCGACACGGTCTTCCCGCTGTGGGAGGCCGGGCAGGCGGCCTTCGTGCCCTACGCCGGCACCGCCGACACCTCGCGCAGCCACTTCGAGACGCAGGACGGCATCGAGTACGGCGCGGCGACGGGGCGCCGCGGCGCCACGACCTCGGGCTTCCTAAACCGGCTCGCCGGGGTGCTCGGCGGACCGGCCTCGATCGCCTTCACCGACCGGCTGCCGATCGTCTTCAGCGGCATGCAGCCAGTGCCCAACCTGTCGCTGCGGGCTGCGCTGCGGCCGGCGGTCGATGCGCGCCAGAGCGCGATCATCGGTGCGATGTACGGCGAGACACCGCTCGGTCGCACGGTCACCGAGGGCTTCGCGGTGCGCGACGACGCGATGCGCCAGGCGAGCGCGATGTCCGCCGAGATGCAGGCCGCGAACCGCGAGGCGGTGAGCACACGCGGCTTCGAGCAGGAGGCGCGTCGCATCGCGAGGCTGATGCGCGAGCGCTACGCGCTCGGCTTCGTCGACGTCGGCGGCTGGGACACGCATGTCGGCGAGGGCGGCGCGACGGGCGCGCTCGCCAATCGGCTCGAGGAGCTCGGCCGTGGCCTCGCGGGCGTCGCCGACGAGATGGGGCCGGCCTGGTCGCGCACGGTCGTGGTGGTGGTGAGCGAGTTCGGGCGCACCTTCCGCGAGAACGGCAATCGCGGCACCGACCACGGCCACGGCAGCGTCTGGTGGATGCTGGGCGGCGCGCTGCGCGGCGCGCGCATCGCTGGCGAGCAGGTGCGCGTCGAGCGCGCCACGTTGCACCAGGACCGCGACTGGCCGGTGCTCAACGAATACCGGGCGATGCTCGGCGGACTGTTCGCCCGGCTCTATGGGCTCGACGCCGCGCGCCTGGACAGGGTGTTCCCGGGCGCGCGCCCGCGCGAGCTCGGATTGGTCTGAGCGGGCCGCCGCCGCGGCCGCCGGCGCCGCCGCGAGGGAGCGTTCATGATGCGCGCGATCGCGCAGGCCGCGCGCCCCGCTCGATCAGGCCGGGTCGGCCGCGATCGAATTGCGCAGCACGCCCACCCGATCGATCTCGATCTCCACCACGTCGCCGGTTTTCATCCACACCGGCGGGGTGCGCCGCGCGCCGACGCCGCCCGGCGTGCCGGTGACGATCACGTCGCCCGGTTCGAGCGGCGCCACCGTCGACACATACGCGATCTGCTTGGCGATCGTGTGGATCATCATCTCGGTGGTCGCGCGCTGCATCTCGGCGCCATTCAGGCGCGTCACCAGCGTCATCGAGGTGCCGAAGGGGATCTCGTCGGCGGTGACCATCCACGGGCCGAACGCGCCGCTGCGCCAGAAGTTCTTGCCCGGCGCGAACTGCGAGGTGTGTCGCTGCCAGTCGCGGACGCTGCCGTCGTTGAAGCAGGCGTAGCCGGCGATGTGCCGACCGGCGTCAGCCTCGGCGATGCGCCGACCGCCGCGCCCGATCACCACTGCGATCTCGCCCTCGTAGTCGAACTGGATCGACTCGCGCGGGCACAGCATCGGCTGCCCGTGCCCGACCTGCGCGTCAGCCCAGCGCGTGAAGAAGGTCGGCTGCTCGGTGAGTTCCCGGCCGGTCTCGCGCACGTGCTCGCCATAGTTCAGGCCACAGCACCAGACTTTGCCCGGATCCGGGATCACCGGCTGCAGCGTGACCGCGTCGAGCGCAGCGTCGGGCGTGCGGCCGGCGGCCCAGGCCGCGATGCGCGCCACGCCGTCAGCCGCGAGCGCGGCCTTGAGCGTCGGATATTGCGAGGTCGCGTCGACCACGCCGCCGTCGACCACGCCGCCGTCGACCACCACGCCCCATGCGGGACGGCCATTCAGGGTGAAGCTCGCCAGTTTCATCGTTCATGTTCTCCGTTCAATCGAGCTTGACGCCCGCCTGCCTGACCACGGCGCTCCAGCGCGCCTGGTCGGCCTTGATGAAAGCCTTGAACTCGGCGGGCGTGCTGCCCACCGGGTCCCCGCCGAAGCTGCGCCAGAGCTCGACGAAGTCGGGCGCCTTGGCACCCGCGGCCACCGCGGCCGCGAGCTTCTCCTGGATCGCCACCGGTGTCCCGGCGGGCGCGAACAGTCCGATCCATGCGATCGGCTGGTAGTCGGGCAGGCCGAGCTCGGCGAAGGTCGGCACTTCGGGCAGCGACGGATGCCGGCCGGTGCCGGTGAGCGCGAGCACCCGGAGCTTGCCGCCGCGGATGTTGCCGATGGCCGCCGGCATGCCGTCGAACATCAGCTGCATCGTGCCCGCGAGCAGGTCGGCGTACGGGCTCGAGGTGTTGTACGGCACGAAGCGCAGCTTCGCGCCGGTGGCGGCCGAGAACCATTCGCCGGCCAGGTGCGAGTAGGTGCCGATGCCCTGCGTGGCCGCGTTGAACGCGTCGGGGCTCGCCTTCGCGGCGGCCACCAGCTCGCGCAGGTCGGCGGCCCTCACCGACGGATGCACAAGCAGCCCGCTACGCAGCGTGCCCACCAGGTTCACCGGCTCGAAGTCGCGCTCGGCGTTGTAGGGCAGCTTCGAGAAGACGTAGGGCTGGATCGAGATCGTGCTGGTGAAGCCCATGTACAGCGTGTAGCCGTCGGGCGCGGACTTGGCCGCGGCGTCGGTGCCGATCTGGCCGGCCGCGCCGGGCCGGTTCTCGACGACGATCGGCTGACCGAGCAGCGGCTGCATCTTCGCGACGATCTGGCGCGCGTTGGTGTCGGGGCCGGTGCCGGCGGGGAAGGGCACGATGATCCGCACCGGCTTGTTCGGATACTCCTGCGCGTGTGCGCCGGACGTCCAGGCCGCCAACGCGGGCAGCACGAGCAGTCCGGCGGCGAGCCTGCGTCGGATCGGGGTCATCGTCTCGTCTCCTCATGGGCCGTCGCACGAAGCGAGGGCGGGTTCGAATCGAAGCGTCGCGCGCCCGGTCCGGGCGGCGCAGCGACGGGAGGAAGTCTGGTCGGATGGATTGGAATTGTCAATATAAGATAATTTGTGCGACGATTGACCCGATACGGCGCCATTCTTGCGCTCAGAGATCGAAATACGAGAAGAGGAGACGACCGATGACCGAGGCCCCGCCCGACCTGCGCTTCAGCCACTTCGGCTTCTACGTCCGCGACATGGCCGCGATGCAGGCCTTCTACTCGGGCGTGCTGGGCCTCACGGTCACCGACCGCGGGCAGCTCGGCCCGGTCGAGCTGGTGTTCATGAGCCGCGACCCGGAGGAGCACCACCAGATCGTGCTGGCGAGCGGCCGGCCCGAGGGCGCGCACTTCAACCCGATCAACCAGATCTCGTTCCGTGTCCCGGACGTCGCGGCGCTGCGTGTGCTGTCGCGCCGGCTGCGCGCGTCCGAGGCCGCCGACCTGATCGCGGTCACGCACGGCAACGCCATCTCGATCTACTTCCGCGACCCCGAGGGCAACCGCCTCGAGGTGTTCTTCGATACGCCCTGGTACTGCGAGCAGCCGCTGCGCGAGCCGGTCGACCTCGAGCAGCCGGACGACGCGCTGATGGCACAGTCCGAGGCGATGGCGCGTGCGCGGCCCGGCTTCAAGCCGCGCGCACAGTGGGTCGCCGAGATGCGCGAGCGGATGAGCCGGGGCTGAGATGGACTGCGATGTCGCGATCCTCGGCTGCGGCCCGGTCGGCGCCACGCTGGCCAACCAGCTCGGTGCGGCCGGCCTCGAGGTGGTGGTGATCGAGCGCGACGCGCGGGTCTACCCGCTGCCCCGCGCGATCCACTTCGACGGCGAGACGATGCGGGTGTTCCAGTCGCTCGGGCTGCGCGCCGAGGTCGAGGCGATCTCGCGGCCGGGCACCAAGGGCATGCAGTTCGTCAACGCAGCGGACCAAGTGCTGATGGTGCGCGCGGGCACCGCGGCCGAGGGCCCGCAGGGTGGGGCGAACAACCACTACTTCCACCAGCCGGAACTCGAGGTGGTGCTGCGCGCGGGGCTGGCGCGGTATCCGAACGTGCGGCTGCTGGCCGGGCGCGAGGCCGTTTCGGTCGAGGCCGATGGCGAGCGCGTGAGGATCGTGCTCGACGGCGGTATGCGTGGCGAGACCGTCACGTCCGTTACGAACGATGCGAGCTTCACGCCCGCCACGCCCGCCACGCCCGCCACGCCCGCCACGCCCGCCTCGTCCGGCGTCTCTGGCGCCGGTCCGTCGAATGAGGTCCGAGCCCGCTGGCTCGTCGGCTGCGACGGCGGCCGCTCGATGGTCCGCCGCGCGATCGGTTCGATCAACGAGGACCTCGGCCTGCACCAGCCCTGGCTGGTGTTCGACGCGATCCTCGAGCGCGAGCTCGACCTGCCCGACTACACGGTGCAGCGCTGCGATCCTGCGCGCCCGATGACGATGTGCTGCGTCACCGGGCGGCGTCGGCGCTGGGAGATCATGCTGATGCCGGGCGACGACCCGGAGGCGATCGCGCGGCCCGAGAACGTCTGGCCGCTGATCTCGCGCTGGGTCACGCCCGCCGACGCGCGGCTCGAGCGAAGCGCGGTCTACACCTTCCACTCGGTCATCGCGCGCGGCTGGCGCCGCGGCCGCCTGATGATCGCCGGCGACGCCGCGCACCAGACGCCGCCCTTCCTCGGCCAGGGCCTGTGCGCCGGCATCCGCGACTGCGCAAACCTCGCATGGAAGCTTGTGCGCGTGGCGCGCGGCTCGGCGCCCGAGTCGCTGCTCGACACCTACGAGCCCGAGCGTCGGCCGCACGTGCAGGCCTTCATCGAACTGGCCGTGCGGCTGGGCGCTGTGATCCAGGCGACCGACCCGGCGGTCGCCGCCGAGCGCGATGCGCGATTCCTCGCCGGCGAGGCGCGGGTCTTCGAGTATCCGCAGCCTGGGCTCGGGCCGGGGCGGCACGTCGGCGCCCTCGGCGGCACGCTGTTCCCCCAACCGCGTCTGCCCGACGGCCGACGGCTCGACGAGGCGCTGGGCGAGGCGTTCGCGGTGCTCGGCGACGCTGCCGCGATCGACGCCGTCGACGCGGCTACGCGCGAGCGCTGGCGCACCGCGGGCGCCGTCGTGCTGCGCGACCCGGGCGAGGCGGTTGCCGCGTGGTGGCGCGCGCGCGGCGCGTGCGCCGTGGTGCTGCGGCCCGACCGCTACCTGCTCGGCGCAGCGCGCGATGCAGGCGAGCTGGCCGCGGTCTCCGCGCTGATAGCCTGACGGCCGCCGCCGCCTGTCCGCCCCGCCCTGCCCTGAAAGGCCCCCGATCGTGTCCAGTCTCGTCCGCATGCTCTCCGTCCTGGACCTCTTCACCGAGGCCGAGCCCGCCTGGACGCCCGACGCGATCGCGCAGCGCCTGGACTGCTCGCTGCCGACCGCCTACCGCTACATGCGCGCGCTGACGCGTGCGGGGCTGCTGCGCCGCGCCGTTGCCGGCAGCTACGTGCTCGGACCGCGCCTGGCCGAGCTCGACTTCCAGATGCGGCGGACCGACCCGCTGCTGCGCGACGGGGACGGGGCGCTTCGTGCGCTGTGCGAGGACACCGGCTGTGATGTCGTGGTGGCCGAAGCGCTCGGTGACCGGCTGATCACCGTCCAGCAGCTGCACGGTACCGAGGGCGTGTCGGCCAGTTTCGGCCGCGGCCGCCGGATGCCGCCGTTCCGCGGCATGCTGTCGAAGACGCTGCTCGCATGGTTGCCGCGCGCGGCGCTGCGCCGGCTGTACGACGCGCACGCGGAGGAGGCCGCGGCCGAGCCCTTCTGCGCCAGCTTCGAGACCCTGGTCACGAACCTCAAGCAAATCCGCACGCAGGGCCATGCGGTGTCGGTCGGCGAGCTCGACCCGGGTCTGGCTGGCATCGCGGTGCCGCTGCCGCGCCCGGGTGACGGCGGCACCGCGGCGTTGGGCGTCATTCTGGCGAAGCGGCGCTTCGCCACCACCGACGTCGACGCGATGGTGCGGCGACTGCGGCGCGCGGCCGAGGACGTGGTGCGCGAGGTCGGCGAGCGCGCCGGGGGCTGATCCGGCGGCGGCTCAACCGTCCAGCCGCAGCCTGCGCGCGGCCGCCGCGGCCGCGGTGCGCGTCTCCACCCCCAGCTTCTCGAACACATGCTCCAGGTGTTTGTTCACCGTCCTGGGGCTCATGCCCAGTATCTCGGCGATGTCGCGGTTGGTCTTGCCGCGCGCCACCCACAGCAGCACCTCGATCTCGCGACCAGTGAGCGAGGGCGCATGCGCCGACGGCGCATCGTCGGCGATCCGCAGCGACAGCACCGTCGAGGGCCCCGGCTCGCCGAGCGGCGCCACCTCCACGCAGGTGGCGCCGAGCAGCACGCGCCACGGCCCCGGGCCCAGGCCCGAGCGCGCATCGACCAGCGCCCGCAGCGACCCTGGCAGCGGCGCGTCGGCCTCGGGCGCTGCGCCCGGCACGCAGCGCGCCAGCAGCAGCTCGGCCGCGCGGTTCATCCACAGCACACGATCGCCCTCGAGCGCCATCATCGGCACCTCGCTTGCATCGACCGCCTCGCGCGTAGCCCTCGCCAGCCGCGCGATGCGCGCATGCGCCATCAGCCGCGCCACCACCTCGGGCGCCGACACCGGCTTGGTCACATAGTCGGTCGCACCCACCTCGAATCCGCGCACCACATGCTCGGTCTCGCCGAGCCCCGTGGTGAAGACGATCGGCAGGTCGGCGTCGAGTCGCCGGATCCGCTCGCAGGTCTCGAAGCCGTCGATGCCGGCCATCTTGACGTCGAGCAGCACCGCGTCGGGCCGCGCCGTCGCCACCGCGGCAATCGCCTCCTCGCCGCTCGACGCGCAGCGCACCGCGAGCCCGGCGTTGCCCAGCTCGCGCGACAGCAGGCGCAGCGTGTCGGGATGGTCGTCGACCACCAGTACCTCCAGCGCAGCCTCGTGGCGGGCCTCACGCACGGCTGGGCTCCCTGAGCGCCTGCCCGAGGGCGGCGGCAAGCGCCTTCGGATCGGACTCGAGCAGCGACGCGATCCGCGCCACCCAGGCGGCGGTCGCCGCAGACTCCTGCGCGAGCTCGGCCAAGCGCGCCCGCAATGCACGCGGATAGCCGCCGGCGGCGAGCGCAAGCAGCTCGCGTACCGAGTCGGCCGAGGGCGCGGCGGCCTCGGTGTCGTCGTCCGGCGCCCCGGGTACGACGTGCCGCCACTGCAGCCCGAGGCTGGCGCCCACGCCGGCGAGCAGATCGGCCTCGATCACCGGCTTGGCCACGAAGCCGTCGGCACCATGCGTGGCGCGGCGCGCCTCAGTCGCCTCGTGTGCATTGCCCGACACCATCAGCACCGGGATCCGCGGGCCGGGCCGCGCGCGCAAGGTCTCGCAGACGCTCCAGCCGCGGCCGTCGGGCAGGTTCACGTCGAGCAGCACCAGCTCGGGCGCATCGCGCGCTACGGCGTCGAGGCAGGCGCGCACACCGCCCGCCTCGGTCACCTCGAAGCCTAGCGGCTCGAGCATCCGGCGCAGCACCGTGCGATGCGCCGGCTCGTCGTCGACCACCAGCACGCGCCGCCGCGGCCCCTCGTAGCCGACGATCCGGGCGTCATCCTCGAGCTCGGGCGCACTGGCCACCGCCGGCAGGTAGACGCGCACCTGGAAGCAGCTGCCGCGGCCCGGTTCGCTGCGCACGCGGATGTCGCCGCCCATCAGCTCGACCAGCAGCTGCGTGATCGTCAGGCCCAGGCCCGTGCCCTCGACGTTGGCGGGTGCCAGCCGTTCGAAGGGCCGGAAGATGCGGCCCTGGTCGGCCTCGGCCACGCCGATGCCGGTGTCGGTCACGTCGATGTGGCCGATCTCGCGCATGTGCCGAACCTTGAGCGAGACCGCGCCCGACTCTGTGAACTTCACCGCGTTCGACAGCAGATTGATCAGCACCTGGCGCAGCCGCTTCGGATCGGCGTGCACGCGGGCCGGCAGCGTGCCCTCGACCTCGAATCGGAACGCCAGCCCCTTGGTTTCGGCGAGCGGCTCGAACATCCTCGCCACCTGCGCCAACACCGCGCCCAGGTCGACCGCGCGCGGGTCGATCCGCAGCTTGCCGTGCTCGATGCGCGAGAGCTCGAGCAGTCCGTCGACGAGGCCCGCGAGGTGCTCGCCGCTGCGCAGGATGGTGTCGACCGACTCGCGCCGCGGCGCGTCCAGCCCGGGCTCGCGCAGCAGCAGCTGCGAATAGCCGAGGATCGAATTCAGCGGCGCGCGCATCTCGTGGCTCATGCCGGTGAGGAAGCGGCTCTTGGCGAGGTTGGCGCTCTCGGCCACCTCCTTGGCATGCGCCAGCAGCGCGTCGGTCTGGCGGTGTGCGTCGATCTCGCGCTGCAGCAGCTGGTTCTGCCGCTCGGACTCTTGCTGCGCGACCTGGCGGCTCTCGTCGGCCAGCACCAGCCACCACGCAGCCACCGCGGCCACCAGCCCCAGCCCCGCACCGAGCTTGAGGAACAGCAGGTCGAGGTGTTCGTCGCCGAGGGTCTCGCCGGCCTTCAGGTGCAGCACCTCCTGTGCGTAGAGCAGCCACAGCATCGCGCCGAATACGGCGAGCGCTACGCCCATCACGCCGGCAAAGCGCCCGACGCGGCGCACGTCGGCCGGCCGCGTACCCTGTGGCAGCAGCCGAGTGAGCAGCCCATCGAGCATCTGGTGCGGCCCCGCGCCGCCCTTGCAGCGGTCGCCGCAGCGCGCATCCAGCGTGCAGCACAGCGAGCAGATCGCGCCGCCGTAGGCCGGGCACTGCGCCATGTCGTCCGACTCGAAGCGGTTGCGGCACACCGCGCAGCGCAGCGTGCGATGCCGCGGCCCGAAGTCCACCGGCTCGCGCGCAATGAACCAGCGCCCCCCGGTGGCCCAGGCGATCAGCGGCGCCGCGGCAAGCGACACGCCGAGCGCGATGGCCGCCGACGCTGCCCGCACGTTCTCGCCGAACAGGCCCGCGTACGCCGCCACAGACAGCACCGAGCCCAGTCCCATCGCTCCGAACCCGGACGGATTGATGTCGTGCAGGTACGCGCGTCGGAACTCGATGTGCTTGGGCGATAGCCCGAGGGGTTTGGCGATCACCAGGTCACCGACGATCGCACCCACCCAGGCCACCGCCAGGTGCGCGTAGAAGGCGAGCACCCGCTCGAGCGCCTCGAAGACGCCCATCACCATGAGGAGCACCGCGATCGCCACGTTGAACAGCAGCCAGACCACCCGCCCCGGGTGACTGTGCGTGAGACGCGCGAAGAAGTTCGACCAGGCGAGCGAGCCTGCATAGGCGTTGGTGACGTTGATCTTCACCTGCGAGACGATCACGAACAGGCCGGTCAGCGCCACCGACAGTCCGCCCGAGCCGACCACGTAGGCGAAGCCGGCGAGGTACATCTGCGTCGGCTCGACCGCGCGGTCCGCCGGGATCTGGTTTTGCAGCGCGAGGAACGCCAGGAACGCGCCGCCGATCATCTTGGCCGCGCCGAGCACGATCCAGCCCGGCCCGGCGATCACCACCGCGCACCACCAGCGCCAGCGGTTCGCCTGAGTCGGCTCGGGCATGAAGCGCAGGAAGTCGACCTGCTCGCCGATCTGCGCGATCAGCGCTGCGGCGACGGTGGCCGCGGCGCCGAACGCGGTCCATGAAAAGGTGTCGCCCTCGGCGCTGCGGCCGTTGAGCGAGGCGAACTCGGCGAAGGCGCCAGGATCCTTGATCGCGATCGCGATATAGGGCATTACCAGCAGCACCAGCCAGACCGGCTGCGTCCAGAGCTGCAGCCGCGAGATCAGTGTCACGCCGTGCGTGACCATCGGGATCACCACCAGCGCGCTGATCACGTAGCCGACCGGCCGTGGCATGTCGAACCAGAGCTCGAAGGCCTGCGCCATGATGGCCGCCTCGAGTGCAAAGAAGATGAAGGTGAAGCTCGCGTAGATCAGCGAGGTCAGCGTCGAGCCGAGATATCCGAAGCCGGCGCCGCGCGCCAGCAGGTCCATGTCCAGCCCGCGGCGTGCCGCGTGGTATGAGATCGGCAGACCGGTGAGGAAGATCACCGCGCTCACCACCGCGATCGCCCAAACCGCGTTGGTGAATCCGTAGGTCAGCGAGATCGCCGCGCCGATCGCCTCGAGCGCGAGGAACGACACCGCGCCGAAGGCGGTGTTCGCCACACGGAACGCGCTCCACTTGCGAAAGCCGCGCGGCGCAAAGCGCAGCGCGTAGTCCTCGAGTGTCTCGTCGGCGACCCAGCGGTTGTAGTCGCGCCTGACCTTGACGATCCGCTGGACCGGACGCGGGCGGGAGACAGGCGTGTCCACGAGGTGCTTCGGTGTCCGACGTTGGGGGGGAGGGCCTCGGAACGTCGCAAGGCGCATGCCACGGCGCATGCGCGCATACAAGGCCGGCATGTTGCCCGACGGCGTGCTCGGCGCGCCCGATCCTCGCGCAGTGCACCGGTGCGGCGCCTCCGGATAGTGCGTGCCTGGCACCAGCGCGGCGCTACGTCATCTGACGTATTCCGCGCGCATCGGCATCTGCGGACGATGTCTCGGACCGGACGCGCACAGAGCGTCCCGCAACGGCCCGACCGAACCTCCAGGAGAGCGCCCGATGAACCCGAACGACCTCGATACGCCCGACTCCCCGACCCGCCGCCGCACGTTACAAGCGCTGTCGGCCCTCAGCGCCGCCGGCGCGATGCCGGGCCTGGCACTCGCCCAGCAGTTTCCCACCGCCAAGGTGAACACCACCAAGCTCGCCATCACCGACACCGAGGTGACGGTCGGGCAGCTGCACTCGGCCACCGGCACGATGGCGATCTCCGAGACCGGCTCGATCCAGGCCGAACAGCTCGCGATCGACCAGATCAATGCGATGGGCGGCGTGCTCGGCCGCAAGATCAAGGTCATCAAGGAAGACGGCGCGTCCGACTGGCCGACCTTCGCCGAGAAGTCCAAGAAGCTGCTGGTCAATGACCGCTGCGCGGCCGTCTTCGGCTGCTGGACCTCGGCCTCGCGCAAGGCGGTGCTGCCGGTGTTCGAGAAGGAGAACGGGATGCTGTACTACCCGACCTTCTACGAGGGCCTGGAGCAATCCAAGAACGTGATCTACACCGGTCAGGAAGCCACCCAGCAGATCCTCTGGGGCCTCGACTGGGCGGCGCAGGAGAAAAAGGCCAAGAGCTTCTTCCTGATCGGCTCGGACTACATCTGGCCGCGCACGTCCAACAAGATCGCCCGCAAGCACATCGAGAACTTTCAGAAGGGCAAGGTCGTCGGCGAGGAGTACTACCCGCTCGGCCACACCAACTTCAACTCGCTGATCAACAAGATCAAGGTCGCCAAGCCCGACTGCATCTACGCCGTGGTCGTGGGTGGCTCGAACGTGTCGTTCTACAAGCAGCTCAAGGCCGCGGGCATCACCGCCGACAAGCAGTTCCTGCTGACGATCTCGGTGACCGAGGACGAGGTGCTGGGTATCGGCGGCGAGAACATCGCCGGCTTCTACGCCGCGATGAAGTACTTCCAGTCGCTCGACAACCCGAACAACAAGAAGTTCGTCGACGCCTTCAAGGCCAAGTACGGCCCGAAATCGGTGATCGGCGATGTCACACAGGCCGGCTACCTCGGCCCTTGGCTCTGGAAGGCGGCGGTCGAGAAGGCCGGCAGCTTCGACGTCGACATGGTCGCCAAGGCCTCGCCCGACATCGAGTTCAAGGAAGCGCCCGAGGGCTACGTGAAGATCCACAAGAACCATCACCTGTGGAGCAAGACGCGCGTCGGCATGGCGCAGCTCGACGGGCAGTTCAAGGTCGTCGCCGAGTCGCCCAAGCTGATCGAGCCGGATCCGTTCCCCAAGGGTTACCAGTAAGCGCAGTTCGAGTCAGATGTCGCCCGCGCGGACCGTGCCTCGACGCACGGGGCGCGCGATTCGGCAGCAGTGCCGCGAGGGGCCCGCAGGACGGCGCCCCCCACCGTCTCTCCCCCTTCGTCGCAGAGGTGCACCATGTCGTTCGACGAGATGCTCAACATCGGCCTGATGCAGGGCTTCGCCGGCCTCTCCCTGTTCAGCGTGCTGCTGCTCATGGGGCTGGGCCTGGCGATCATCTTCGGGCAGATGGGCGTGATCAACATGGCCCACGGCGAGTTCATGACCGTGGGCGCCTACACCATCTTCCTGGCGTCCTCGCTCGCCGAGAACTACGCACCGGCGCTGATGCAGTACTACTTCCTGTTTGCGATCGTGCTGGCGTTCTGCATCGCGTTCGTGCTCGGCTGGTGCGCCGAGTGGGCGCTGATCCGCCACCTCTACAAGCGGCCGCTCGACACGCTGCTCGCCACCTGGGGCCTGTCGCTCGGCATGCAGCAGGTGTTCCGCTCGATCTTCGGCGCCAAGGAGGTGAGCCCGAACCTGCCCGACTGGCTGATGGGCTCGTGGTCGCCCGCGGCCGGCCTGGACATCCCCATCAACGGCCTATTCGTGATGGCGCTCACGTTGCTGGTGACCGGCATCGTGCTGCTTGCGCTCTATCGCTCGCGCTGGGGCCTCAGGGTGCGCGCCACCGTCGCCAACCGCACGATGGCCAACGCGACCGGCATTGACACCAAGCGCACCGACCGGCTCACCTTTGCCATCGGCTGCGGCGTGGCGGGCGTCGCCGGTGCGGCGTTCACGACGATCGGCTCGACCGGTCCCACCAGCGGCTCGCTCTACATTGTCGACGCCTTCCTGGTGGTCACCTTCGGCGGCGCGGCCAGCTTGCTCGGCACGGTGGCCTCGGCCTTCGGCATCGCGCAGACCCAGTCGATCGCCGAGTTCTTCATGACCGGCTCGATGGCCAAGGTGCTGACGCTGATGCTGGTGATCAGCGTGTTGATGGTGCGCCCCCAAGGCCTTTTCGCAGCCAAGGTGCGTCGTTGAAAGCCATCGGCTAAGGAGTAACTCGATGAATGCACTCTCGAGATGGCGGTCGGCGCGCCAAGCCGGCAGCGTCGCGATCCTCGCGCTGGTGATCCTCGTGGTGTTCCCCGCGCTGCTGGACACCTTCCGCCTGAACCTGGTCGGCAAGTACCTGACCTACGGCTTCGTCGCCATCGGCCTGGTGATGCTCTGGGGCTGGTGCGGCGTGCTGAGCCTGGGGCAGGGTGTGTTCTTCGGCCTGGGCGGCTACTGCATGGCGATGTTCCTCAAGCTCGAGGCCTCGGACCCGGTGTCCACCAAGATCCAGTCGACACCGGGCATCCCCGACTTCATGGACTGGAACCAGATCACGGCGTTGCCGCTGTGGTGGGAGCCGTTTCGTTCGCTGACCTTCACCGTGGTCGCGGTGGTCGCCGTGCCCACGCTGCTGGCCTTCATCGTCGGCTACGCGATGTTCAAGAGGCGGGTCGGTGGCGTGTACTTCGCGATCATTACGCAGGCGGTCGCGCTGATCCTGTCAGTGCTGATCATCGGCCAGCAGGGTTACACCGGCGGCGTCAACGGCATCACCGACCTGAAGACGGTGCTCGGCTGGGACGTGCGCACCGACTCGGCGCGGCTGATCCTGTACTACGTGAATGCGGGCCTGCTGCTCGGCTCGATTCTGCTGTGCGGCTGGATCCAGCGCAGCAAGCTCGGCACGCTGCTGCTTGCGATGCGCGACAAGGAGGACCGCGTGCGGTTCTCGGGCTACGACGTCGCGATGTTCAAGGTGTTCTCGTTCTGCCTGGCGGCCGCGATTTCGGGCATCGGCGGCGCGATGTTCGCGCTGCAGGTCGGCTTCATGTCGCCGTCCTTCGTCGGCATCGTGCCCTCGATCGAAATGGTGATCTATGCCGCTGTGGGGGGGCGCATGTCGCTGGTGGGCGCCGTCTACGGCACGCTGTTGGTGAACTTCGGCAAGACCTACTTCTCGGAGAGCGCGCCCGACCTGTGGCTCTTCCTGATGGCGGCACTGTTCATCGGCTCGGTGCTCGCCTTCCCGGACGGCCTGGCCGGCCTGTGGACGAAGCATGTGGCGCCGCGCCTGGCACGCTGGGGCCTGGGCGGCGCGAAATCTGCCGCGCCAGGCGCTGCAGCCGGATCCGCGCCCGCAGCGGCCCCGGCCGCGAAGGTCCCGCCCGCCGCCGCCGCGGGCCTCGCCGGCGGGGCCGCCGCCGCGTCGATCGTCGTCGCCACGGCAGCCTCGTCGTCCGCGTCCTCCCTCGACGACGACCTCCCCGACGACGCCGTGCCCGCCCACGGCACCGGCGTCTGAGCGGTCACCCACCGCACCCCAGGAACGTCACATGGCCAAGCAGGAAATGGTGCTGGACATCGAGGGACTGACCGTCTCCTTCGATGGCTTCAAGGCGATCGACGCGCTCAACCTGTATGTCGACCGCGGCGAGTTGCGCGTGATCATCGGTCCGAACGGCGCCGGCAAGACCACGCTGCTCGACCTCATCTGCGGCAAGACCCGCGCGACCGAGGGCCGCATCCGGTTCATGGGCAACGAGGTCACCAAGCTGCCCGAGCACGAGATCGTGCGCTCGGGCATCGGCCGCAAGTTCCAGACCCCGTCCATCTACGAGAACCTGTCCGTCTGGCAGAACCTCGAGGTGTCCTTCCCGCGCGGGCGCGGCGTGTTCGGTGCGCTCGCCTTCAAGTGCACCGACGATGTCGCCGACCGCGTGCGCGAGGTCGCCGAGGACATCGGCCTCGGCGGGCAGCTTCACACCGAGGCAGGCCTGCTGTCACACGGCCAGAAGCAGTGGCTGGAGATCGGGATGCTGCTGATGCAGGACCCCGAGCTGCTGATGCTCGATGAGCCGATCGCCGGCATGAGCGTGCGCGAGCGCGAGCTGACCGCCGAGCTGCTCAAGCGGATCGCCAAGAACCGCTCGCTGATCGTGATCGAGCACGACATGGAGTTCGTCGCGCGGATCGCCGACAAGGTCACCGTCATGCACCAGGGAAAGATCCTCGCCGAGGGTCCGATGGAGCGCGTGCAGGCCGACCCCCGTGTCATCGATGTCTATCTCGGCCACTAGGAGGCTCTCATGCTCGAGGTCACCGACCTGTGTTCCGCCTACGGCCAGAGCGAGGCGCTGCACGGCATCACCTTCACCGCGAACAAGAACGAGACCGTCGCGATCATGGGCCGCAACGGCATGGGCAAGACCACGCTCTTCAAGACGCTGATGGGCGTGATGCCGACCACGTCCGGGCGCATCACCGTGGCCGGTCGCGAGGTCACGAAGGACGAGAGCTACCTGCGCGTCGCCAAGGGCATCGCCTACGTGCCCCAGGGCCGCATGATCTTCCCGACGCTCACCGTCGAGGAGAACATCCAGACCGGGCTCGAGAACGCCCGCGACCGCCGCATCCCCGAGGAGATCTACGCGCTCTTCCCCGTGCTCTTCGAGATGCGCGGCCGCAAGGGCGGCAACCTCTCCGGCGGGCAGCAGCAGCAGCTCGCGATTGCACGTGCGCTCGTCACCGACCCGAAGGTGCTGCTGCTCGACGAGCCCACCGAGGGCATCCAGCCCTCGATCATCAAGGACATCGCGCGCGCGCTGAACGAGATCCGCAAGCTGCGCGGCATCACGATCGTCGTGTCCGAGCAGGTGCTGAGCTTCGCGATGGACGTCGCCGACCGTCTCTTCGTCATCGAGGGCGGGCGGCTCGTGCACGAGAGCCCGCGTGCCTCGACCGACACCGCGCGCATCAAGCAGTACCTGTCGGTCTGACACCGACCATCCGCACACCGGCCCACTGGAGAGAAGCGCCATGCCCGAGACCCTGATCAAGGTCGACCTCGCCGAGTCCCCCTACGCGAATCCGCAGATCCACAACCGTTGGCATCCGGACATCCCGATGGCCACCTGGGTCAAGCCGGGCGAGGAGTTCATCCTCGAGACGTACGACTGGACCGGCGGCTACATCAAGAACAACGACTCGGCCGACGACGTCCGCGACATCGACCTGTCGACCGTCCACTTCCTGTCCGGCCCGGTGGGCGTCAAGGGCGCCGAGCCCGGCGACCTGCTGGTGGTCGACCTGCTCGACGTCGGCGCCAAGCCCGAGAGCCTCTGGGGCTTCAATGGCTTCTTTTCGAAGAAGAACGGCGGCGGCTTCCTGACCGACCACTTCCCGCTCGCGCAGAAGTCCATCTGGGACTTCCACGGCCTGTACACCACCTCGCGCCATGTGCCCGGCGTGAAGTTCGCTGGCCTCATCCACCCGGGGCTGATCGGCTGCCTGCCCGACAAGGCGATGCTCGAGACCTGGAACAAGCGCGAGATCGACTTCATCGCCACCGAGCCCGATCGCGTGCCGCCGCTGGCCAACCCGCCGTTCGCCGGCACCGCGCACATGGGCAAGCTGTCGGGCGAGGCCGCTGCCATGGCCGCCGCCACCGGCGCGCGCACCGTGCCGCCGCGCGAGCACGGCGGCAATTGCGACATCAAGGACCTGTCGCGCGGCTCGAAGATCTACTTCCCCGTCTACGTCGGCGGCGCGGGCCTGTCGGTCGGCGACCTGCACTTCAGCCAGGGCGACGGCGAGATCACTTTCTGCGGCGCCATCGAGATGGCCGGCTGGGTGCACATGAAGGTCGACCTGATCAAGGGCGGCATGGCGAAGTACGGGATCAAGAACCCGATCTTCAAGCCCAGCCCCATCACGCCGAACTACAACGACTACTTGATCTTCGAGGGCATCTCGGTCGACGAGCATGGCAAGCAGCATTACTTGGACGTGCATGTCGCCTACAAGCAAGCCTGCCTGAACGCGATCAACTACCTGACCAAGTTCGGCTACACCCCGGCCCAGGCCTACTCGATCCTCGGCACCGCGCCCGTCCAGGGCCACATCAGCGGCGTCGTCGACATCCCGAACGCGTGCGCCACGCTGTGGCTGCCGACGCAGATCTTCGACTTCGACATTCGCCCGAATGCGAACGGGCCGACGAAGTTCCTGGATGGGTCGGTGGACATGCCGACCTCGCCGGATCTGGTCTGACACCGCTCGCCCGGAGGCCGATGCCATGCCTTTCTACGACTACGAGTGCACCGAGCATGGTGGCTTTGCCGCGCTGCGGCCGATGGCCGAGCGCAACGCGGCCCAGCCGTGTCCGCGGTGTGCCGTACCGGCCGGGCGTGTGATGTCCGAGCCGCCGATGCGCGGGCTGCTGACCACGCTCGAGCGCGAGGCGCATGCGGCGAACGAGCGCAGTGCGCATGAGCCGCGGAGTTTGGCGGCGTACAAGGCCTCGCGCCATGGGGCGGGCTGCGGGTGCTGTGTGCCCGGGGCGAAGAGCCGGACGGTGACCCGGCCGGACGGGATGAAGTCGATGGCGGGGCGGAGGCCCTGGCAGATCAGTCACTAGAGCTACGTGCGAACCGGCCCGCCTGCCGTGGGGGCAGGGTGGTGCCGGGCGTGACGTTGGGGTTGGGCGGGTCCGAAGGGACCCGCCCCTTTTTCTCCGGTCGGGGCACTGACCTTGCCGTGATGTGACCGTTGAATCGGGTAGGTCGGCGTAGCAGCGGGAGCGATCGGTCGCTGACGCCGGCCGAGCTCACGGTCTCGGACACCTTGCAGACGCTCGGGCCAGCACGCGACCTCCCTGCCAGCGGCCGCTAAGTAGGTCTACCGGACGTTGCCGCGATCAGGCGGAAACTGCGGTGCATTTGCGATACACTTCGTCGATGAAGACCGCCACCATTCCTTCCGTTCGCGTAGAGCCTGACTTCCGCGCCGAGATCGAGGCTGTACTGGCGGATGGCGAGACCCTTTCCGAGTTTGTCGAAGCGTCTGTTCGCGCGGGCGTCGAACGGCGCCGTGTCCAGGGAGAGTTCGTCGCGCGCGGTCTGCGCTCCCGTGACGAGGCGCGGCGAACCGGCAACTATGTAGATGCCGACGTCGTGCTTGACGGCCTACAACGCAAGCTAGACGCTGCGCGCGTCCGCCTGGCGACTAAGGGCAAGTGACTTTCAAGGTTCGGCTGACGCGGGACGCCGAGGCGGATCTCGACCGGCTGTTCGAATTCCTCGTCGAACGAGAGTTGGACCGGGACAGCGGCGACCTGGAACTCCCAGAACAGGCAATAAACGCCTTGCGGGCCGGCATCGCCACACTGAAGTCATCGCCCTTCACCTGCCGCAAGGTGGGCAACAGTCCCTTTCTAAGAGAATTGATCATTCCATTTGGGCGATCGGGCTACGTCGCACTGTTCGAAATCGAAGACGAGTCGACTGTTGCCGTCGTCGCCGTACGCCACCAACTCGAAGACGACTACCACTAACTAAGCTAACCGTTCGTGCCACTCACGCGCCATCGAATGACTGCTGCTTTTCTACTGGCGGTTCGCTACCGACCCAAAGCCGTCATCAGCCGCCCTGATTTCGTGGCGGCAAAGCCGCCAGTCAGACCACTACCCACGCACCTGACGGGTAGGTTCGCGACGCGGCCTGCGGCAGCATTCCTGGATCTAGAAATGTTCCCTCCATCGGGTTTGACAACTGTTGTCAAGCCGACCAAGATGCCTGCATGAGCCGCCAAACCATGAGCTTTGCCTTGCCCGAGTCTATGCGCGAGTACATCGACAACCGGGTCGCCTCCGGCAACTACGGCAACACCAGCGAGTACATCCGCGACCTGGTCCGCCGAGATCAGGAAGAGCAGGCCAAGAAGCGGCTTCGCGATCTCATCGAAGTAGGGTTGGCATCCGGGCCCGGTCGGCGTCGCACCAAGGCGGACGAGAAGGAACTGCTGTCGATCGCTCGCGGCGAGATCGATTGAAGCCGGCAGTTCTGCGTCCGCAGGCGCTGCGCGATCAGCAGGGCGAGGTCAGGTACTACCGCACGGAGGGTGGCACCCGAGTGGCAGTGAAGCTGGCCAGCGCCACCAACGCCGCGCTTGACCAGATCGAACTCGACCCTGGCATCGGCTCACCGACACTCGGCAAGCTTCTGGGCATTCCGGGGCTTCGGACCTGGCGGGTGGCGAAGTTTCCGCTGCTCTGGTGCTACTTCGAACGCGGAGACCACCTTGATGTGGTCCGGCTGCTGGGCGAGCGCCAGGACATCGCCGCGATCTTGGGCGACGAGTTCGCCTCGAACTGACGGCATCAGGGTCGCGGCGAGTGCAGGTCCAGAGCTCGATGACTGGTCGATGGCAGCCTGTTGGCCAAGTTGACCAGCGGGGACCGACCCAATTCCGACACAAAGCATGTGGGCGAGCCTGCCAATAAGCGGCCATTGGCGTTCGTTGCGGCTTCAGGGCACGAAACGGTTCAGGTACTGCCTTGGATCTAGCTCCAGCCTTGGTAGTCTGCAATCGCATCCAGCCGATGCTGGGCCCTCTCACCCCAAAATGGAGGCGTTCAGGACGTCGCACTTCATGGGCCAACGGCCACAATCCGTAGCCGTCCGCGCGTCGCGCAGCTTGTCGGTCCATCGCCTACCCTGTTCGGTACCCCATGCCTTCGTCCAAGTCTGCTTACGGCCCGTCGTCCGGAGCACCGAGCCCCGTCGTCAAGGAAGAGCACATCGAGTACGGCTTCATCGGCAAACTCCAGAGCCTCAAGTACGAGTACCGCCCCGACATCCGGGACCGCGCCGCGCTGGAACGTAACTTCCGCGAGAAGTTCGAAGCCCTGAACCGGGTCCACCTGTCCGACGGCGAGTTCACCCGCCTGCTGGACGAGATCATCACGCCCGACGTCTTCACCGCGTCCCGGAAGTTGCGTGAGCGCGAAACATTCACCCGCGATGACGGCACCCCGCTGAACTACACCCTGGTCAACCTCAAGGACTGGTGCAAGAACAGCTTCGAGGTCGTCAACCAGCTGCGCATCAACACCGACTACAGCCACCACCGCTACGACGTTCTCATCCTCATCAACGGTGTGCCCTGCGTGCAGATCGAGCTCAAGACGCTGGGCATCAGCCCGCGCCGGGCCATGGAGCAGATCGTTGACTACAAGAACGACCCCGGCAACGGCTACAGCAAGACCCTGCTGTGCTTCCTGCAGCTGTTCATCGTCAGCAACCGCACCGACACCTGGTACTTCGCCAACAACAACGCGCGGCACTTCGCCTTCAACGCCGACGAGCGCTTCCTGCCCATTTACCAGTTTGCCGACGAGGCCAACAAGAAGATCACCCACCTCGACCACTTTGCCGAGACCTTCTTGCCCAAGTGCACGCTGGGCCAAGCCATCAGCCGCTACATGGTGCTGGTGGCCAGCGAGCAAAAGCTGCTGATGATGCGGCCCTACCAGGTGTATGCGGTCAAAGCCATCGTGGAGTGCATCCACCAGAACAGCGGCAACGGCTACATCTGGCACACCACCGGCAGCGGCAAGACGCTCACATCCTTCAAGGCCTCCACGCTGCTCAAGGACAACCCAGACATCGAGAAGTGCCTCTTTGTGGTCGACCGCAAGGACCTGGACCGCCAGACACGCGAAGAATTCAACCGCTTCCAGGAAGGCTGCGTCGAGGAGAACACCAACACCGGCGCGCTGGTGCGCCGCCTGCTATCAGACGACTACGCCGACAAGGTCATCGTCACCACCATCCAGAAGCTGGGCCTGGCGCTGGACGAAAACAGCAAGCGCAACAAGCAGCGCAAGAAAAACGACCTCAAGACCTACAAGGAACAGCTCGAACCGCTGAGCGACGAACGCATCGTCTTCATCTTCGACGAATGCCACCGCTCGCAGTTTGGCGACAACCACGAGGCCATCAAGACCTTCTTCCCGAAGGCCCAGCTCTTCGGGTTCACCGGCACGCCCATCTTCGAGAAGAACGCCACCGCCAAGCAGTTCGAAGGCGAGGAAGGCCAGTTCAGAACCACCGAAGACCTGTTCCAGAAGCAGCTGCACGCCTACACCATCACCCACGCGATTGAAGACACCAACGTGCTGCGCTTCCACGTGGACTACTACAAGCCCGAGGGCAAGAACCCGCCCAAGCCCGGCGAAGCCCTGGCCAAGAAAGCCGTTGTCGAAGCCATCCTGGCCAAGCACGACACCGCCACCGCGGGCCGCCGCTTCAATGCCCTGCTGGCCACCGCCAGCATCAACGACGCCATCGAATACCACGGCCTGTTCGATGAACTGCAAAAGGCAAAGCAGGCCGCCGTCCCGGCCTTCCAGCCGCTGAGCATCGCCTGCGTGTTCTCACCCCCGGCCGAAGGCAACCCCGACGTGAAGCAACTGCAGCAGGACCTGCAGCAGGAAAAGGCCGACAACGAGGAAGACCCCGAAGGCAAGAAGGCCGCGCTCAAAGCCATCCTGGCCGACTACAACGCCCGCTACGGCACCAACCACCAGATCGGCGAGTTCGATCTGTACTACCAGGACGTGCAAAAGCGCATCAAAGACCAGCAGTGGCCCAACGCCGACTTCCCCGCCGCCAGGAAGATCGACATCACCATCGTGGTGGACATGCTGCTCACCGGCTTTGACAGCAAGTACCTGAACACGCTGTACGTCGACAAGAACCTCAAGTACCACGGGCTCATTCAGGCCTTCTCGCGCACCAACCGCGTGCTCAACGGCAGCAAACCCTACGGCAACATCCTCGACTTCCGCCAACAGCAAGCCAACGTGGATGAAGCCATTGCCCTGTTCTCGGGAGAAAACGCCACCGAGGAAGAACGCAAGATCTGGCTGGTGGACAAAGCCCCCGTGGTCATTGAAAAGCTCGACGCCGAGGTGCAGAAGCTGGCCGACTTCATGCAGACCCAGGGCCTGCCCTGCGCGCCCGAAGCCGTGCCCCAGCTCAAGGGTGACGATGCCCGCGCCGCCTTCATCAAGGCCTTCAAGGAAGTGCAGCGCCTCAAGACCCAGCTCGACCAGTACACCGACCTCACCAACGACAACGCCGCCGCCATTGAAGCCATCCTGCCGCGCGAAGACCTGCAGGCCTTCCGTGGCGTGTACCTCGACACCGCCCAGCGCCTCAAGGCCCAGCAGGGCAAGACCCTGCCCGACGCTGATGACAAGACCGGCGCCGACGAAGTGGACCAGCTCGACTTCGAGTTCGTGCTGTTCGCCAGCGCCGTCATCGACTACGACTACATCATGGGCCTGATGTCTCGCTTCACCCAGCAGGGTACGGGCGGCAGCAAGCTCAAGATGAGCCGCGAGCAGCTCATCGGCATCATCGCGGCCGACGCCAAGTTCATGAACGAGCGCGACGACATCGCTGCCTACATCAACACCCTGAAGGCGGGCGAAGGCCTCAGCGAAACCGCCATCCGCGAGGGCTACCTCCGCTTCAAGAAAGAACGCGACAGCGCCGAGCTGGCCACCATCGCCACCCAGCACGGCCTGGCCACCCCCGCCCTGCAAGCCTTTGTGGACCAGACGCTGCAACGCCTGATCCTCGACGGCGACGCCCTCAGTGCGCTCATGGAACCGCTTCAACTCGGCTGGAAGGCGCGAGCGCAAGCCGAGACCGCGCTGATGGCCCAACTGATGCCCCTGCTGAACAAACGCGCCCAGGGGCGCGAGATCTCAGGACTCAGCGCCTATGAGCAGTAGGAAAACGCCCATACCCGTGAACAAGCCTTCAGCGCCATCCGCCACACCCGGCGACTTTGATGCGCTGGTGTCCGCCATCGTTCGCATCCATGGCCAATCGCAGGCCCTGGCGGCCAAGGCCGTCAACACCAGCCTGACCGTGCGCAACTGGCTGATCGGCCATCGCATCGTGGAGTTCGAGCAGCAGGGTAAAGACCGCGCGGCCTATGGCGAGAGGCTCTTGCCCGCCTTGGCCCAGCGCCTGGCGGCGGCCGGGCTCAAGCGGGTGGACGCCCGCGAGCTGCGCCGCTTCCGGCTCTTCTACAGCGTGTACCCGCAGATTCGGGAGACGCTGTCTCCCGAATGGCTGGCTGGCCCTGGGGCTCCGGCATCGCCAGCGGCGCTGGCCGCACAACCAGAGCCCAAACGGGAGTCGGCGTCTCCCACATTGATCCACCACCTTTCCTTCTCCCACCTGGCCGAGCTGTGTGACCTGCCGGATGACACCCAGCGCCGCTTCTACGAGGTGGAGTGCATGCGCGGCAACTGGTCGGTGCGCGAGCTGCGCCGCCAGATCGACAGCCTGTACTACCAGCGCAGCGGCCTGTCCAAAGACAAGGCCCAGCTCTCCGCCCTGGCCCACGCGGCGGCCAACACGCTGCAGCCCGCCCACGTCATCCGCGACCCCTATGTCTTTGAGTTCCTGGGCCTGCGCTCGCGCGATGTCATGGCCGAGTCCGACTTGGAAGACGCCCTGCTCGACCGCCTGCAAGACTTCCTGCTGGAACTGGGCCACGGCTTCTGCTTCGAGGCGCGGCAAAAGCGCATCCTCATCGGCGAAGAGCACTTCTTCATCGACCTCGTTTTCTACCACCGCATCCTCAAGTGCCACGTGCTGGTCGAACTCAAGACCGACGCCTTCCGCCACGAACACCTGGGCCAGCTCAACACCTACGTGGCCTACTACAAGAAACACCAGATGACCCCGGGCGACCAGCAGCCCATTGGCATCCTGCTGTGCACGCGCAAGAACGACGCACTGGTCGAATTCGCCATGGGCGACCTGAACAGCCAGGTCTTCGTCTCCCGCTACGCGGTGGAGTTGCCCCGCAAGGAAGAGATGGAACGCTTCATCACCCAGATCAGCCAGGAGGCGGGTGCATGAAGACCGGCGCCACGAAGGGCGAAGCCACGAACGCACTGGTGCCAAAGCTGCGGTTTCCGGTGTTTCGGGGAGCAACTGGGTGGGAGGTGCAGCCTGGAAATCGTCTGTTTGATCAGGTCAGCGACAAAAGCCCGGAACCAGGCCTCCCGATGCTGGCAATCACACAAGAGCACGGCGCCATTCCGCGCGACCTGATTGACTACCATGTCTCGGTCAGCGAAAAGAGCATCGAGAGCTACAAAGTCGTTCAGGTCGGTGACTTCATCATCAGTCTGCGCTCATTTCAGGGCGGCATTGAATACTCGCAGTATCACGGCATCTGCAGCCCGGCATATGTCATTCTGAGGCGGCGCGCAGCGGGAAGCGACGCCTATTTCAAGCACTACCTGAAGACCGACCGATTCATTCAGATCCTCACAAAGAACCTCGAAGGTCTCCGTGACGGAAAGATGATCAGCTACAAGCAGTTCTCTGAACTTCAGATTCCGACCCCTGCGCCAGAAGAACAACAAAAAATCGCCGACTGCCTGGATTCCCTGGACGAACTGATCGCCGCGCAAGGGCGCAAGGTGGAGGCGCTCAAAACCCATAAAGAAGGGTTGATGCAGCAACTCTTTCCTCGCGAAGGCGAAACCCAACCCCGCCTGCGGTTCCCCGAGTTCTTGGGCGCACCGGAGTGGGAAGTCAAGAAGCTGGAAGACCTGGCCAAACGGGGCTCCGGACATACGCCGAGCAAGCTCGACCCCGAACACTACAACGGTGGCATCAAGTGGATTTCCCTCGCTGACTCGAAGCGCCTGGATGTTGGCCTGATATCCAGGACTGAGCATGAGATTTCTGCGAAAGGCATCAAGAACTCTTCGGCCGTTCTTCATCCCGCGGGTACCGTTCTCATCAGCCGCGATGCGGGCGTCGGCAAGAGCGCCGTCATGGCCTTGCCCATGGCGGTCAGTCAGCATTTCATCGTGTGGACTTGCCACGCCAATCTGCTTTCAAACTGGTTCTTGTACTACCAGCTTCAGCAGATGAAGCCCATCTTCGAGCGGATCGCAACGGGCAGCACCATCAAGACCATCGGGCTTCCCTTCTTCAAGGAACTGCTTAGTGCAGTACCGACATTGCCCGAGCAACAACGCATCGCCGACTCCCTGAGCAGCCTCGACGCCGTCATCACCGCCGCCGCCCAGACCCTCGACACCCTCAAGACCCACAAGCAGGGCCTGATGCAGCAGCTGTTTCCCTCAGTGGAGGCGCTGGACGCATGAGCGACAAGCCGAAGATTCACCGCTTTACCGACCTGCGCCGCCTGGTCGCCCGGCTGCGGGACGACCTGAACGGCGGCGGTCAGGGCTTTGTGCTGCTCTATGCCTACAACGGCACGGGCAAGACCCGCCTGTCGATGGCCTTCAAGGACGAGGGCAAGCGCAAGAACAAGGGCCAGCCCGACACGCTGTACTTCAACGCGTTCACCGAAGACCTGTTCTCGTGGGACAACGACCTGGAGAAGGACAGCGAGCGGCGCCTGCACATCAACACCGATTCGCAGTTCTTCAGGGGCCTGAAAGAGTTGGCCCTGGACGAACGCATCGGCCACTACCTGGCGCGCTACGCGGACTTTCTGTTCGACATCGACTACGACGCGTGGACCGTCAGCTTCCGCAAGGTTGAGACCCGCCACATCAAGGTCTCACGAGGCGAAGAGAACATCTTCATCTGGTGCGTGTTCATGGCCATTTGCGAGCGGGTGATCGACGGAGCCGAGGCGTACCAGTGGGTGAAGTACCTGTACATCGACGACCCGATCACTTCGCTGGACGACAACAACGCGATTGCCGTGGCCAGTGACCTGGCCAGGTTGCTGCGCAAAGCGAAGAGCAGAACGCGCCCCGAAGCGGTGGCCGCGGATGCACCGGGCGAAGCCGACAACCTGCCCCGCATGGTGCCAGCGCCCATCAAAGCGGTGGTGTCGTCCCACCACGCGCTGTTCTTCAACGTGGTGTGCAACGAACTGAAGAAGGATGCGCACAAGAAGTACTTCCTGCACCGGCCGGAACGGGGCACCACCTACACGCTGCGGGCCACCGACGACACGCCCTTCTTCCACCACGTGGCCATGCTGGCCGAACTCAAGAAGGCGGCCCAGAGCGGGCAGCTGTTCACTTTCCATTTCAACATGCTGCGCAGCATCCTGGAGAAGACCGCCACCTTCTTTGGCAACGACGACTTCTCTGCCTGCATTCATGGCCTGGAGGATGAAGACCTGTTCGCCCGCGCGCTGAACCTGTTGAGCCACGGCAAGTACGACATCTACCAGCCGGCCGAAATGGTGGACGACAACAAGCAGCTGTTCCGCCAGATCCTGAACGCGTTCTTGGGTCGCTATCAGTTCGTCTTGCCAGACATCTTTGCGCCGCAGCCCAAGCACGCCAAAGCCGCCGCCGCGTGACCCCGAAAACAGAAGAGCAACCATGATCGAAGAAAAACAGAAACAACTGGGCAAGACGCTGTGGGCGATTGCCGACCAGCTGCGCGGCGCGATGGACGCGGACGACTTCCGCGACTACATGCTGTCGTTCCTGTTCCTGCGCTACCTGTCGGACAACTACGAAGCAGCCGCCAAGAAAGAGCTGGGCAGCGACTACCCGCCACAGATTGATAGCTCAGTGTCGACGCCCTTGCAGCTTTGGTACGAAAGCAACCTGGACGACGTGCCGGCCTTTGAGAAGCAGATGCGCCGCAAGGTGCACTACGTCATTCGGCCTGAACACCTGTGGAGCGCCGTGGCCAACATGGCGCGCACGCAAGACGCGGGTCTGCTGAATACGCTGCAAGACGCCTTCAAGTACATCGAGACCGAATCGTTCGAGAGCACCTTCCAGGGCCTGTTCTCTGAGATCGACCTGACGTCGAACAAGCTGGGCAAGGGCTACACCGAGCGCAATGCCAAGCTGTGCACCATCATTCAAAAGATTGCCGAGGGGCTGGCGTCGTTCTCCACCGACGTGGACACGCTGGGCGATGCGTATGAGTACCTGATCGGCCAGTTCGCGGCCGGCTCGGGCAAGAAGGCGGGCGAGTTCTACACGCCGCAGCAGATTTCCGATGTGCTGTCCGCCATCGTCACGCTGGACAGCCAGGAACCCAAGACCGGCGTGAAACAGCGTCTGGACCGCGTGATGGACTTTGCCTGCGGCTCGGGTTCACTGTTGATGAACGTGCGCCGCCGCATGCAAAAGGCCAAGGGAACGATCGGCCGCATCGTCGGCCAGGAAAAGAACGTCACCACCTACAACCTGGCGCGCATGAACATGCTGCTGCACGGGGTGAAGGACACGGAGTTCGAGATCTTCCACGGCGACACGCTGGCCAACGAGTGGGACAAGCTGCGCGAGCTGAACCCGGCCAAGCAGCCCAGGTTCGACGCCATCGTGGCCAACCCGCCCTTCAGCCTGCGTTGGGAGCCTGGCGAGGCCATGGCGGACGACGTGCGCTTCAAGAACCACGGCTTGGCGCCCAAGTCGGCGGCGGACTTTGCCTTCCTGCTGCACGGCTTTCACTTCCTGAAGGACGAAGGGGTGATGGCCATCATCCTGCCGCACGGGGTGCTGTTCCGTGGCGGGTCGGAAGCACGCATTCGCGAGAAGCTGCTGAAAGACGGGCACATCGACACCGTCATCGGCCTGCCGTCCAACCTGTTCTATTCCACGGGCATCCCGGTCTGCATCCTGGTGCTGAAGAAGTGCAAGAAGCCGGACGACGTGCTGTTCATCAACGCGGCAGAACACTTCGTCAAAGGCAAGCGCCAGAACCAGCTGACCGACGAGCACATCGCCAAGATCATCAAGACCTACCAGTTCCGTGAGGGAGAGGCTCGCTACTCGCGCCGGGTGGAGATGGCCGAAATCGAGAAGAACGATTTCAACCTGAACATCTCGCGCTACATCAGCACGGCGGTGGGTGAGCCGGAAATCGATCTGGATGACACGCACCAAGCGCTGCTGGATATCGAGAAGGCGATAGCGGCGGCGAAGGACACGCACAACGGCTTCTTGAAATACCTAGGGTTGAACCTGTTGCCGTAGGCATCGTGGGGATGACGAGATGAGCTTCCAGAGAGCAGCCGGACCTCACCGACGGCTCCTGGCCGGCAGTGTGAATAGCTGCCCGGGCCCGTAAGCGGCCCATCGGGCCACCCCGCAAGGCAGAAGGCCCCGTTCAAGCTCAAAGACATCTGGGCGCTGCGTGTCCGATTCCAGATGGAGCACCGGGTGCGCGAGCTCGCGCTCTTCAACCTAGGCATCGACTGCAAGTTGCGCGGCTGCGATCTCGTCGCGCTGAAGGTCCGCGACATCTGCCATGGGGATCAGGTTGCGACGCGGGCTATCATCCTGCAACACAAGAGCCAAGCGCTGCTGTGCGATGGGTGGGCGGCCCGGCACCCAGGCTACGCGGCCTACCGGAAGGAGTCGTGCCAATTCACTCCGTGACTGTCGCGAGCCCCTGACCGATCCGCCCTGCGGCGGCTTGGGCTCAGGCCGAGCGCTGCCAGATCGGCGGCACGACTAGGCCGCGCCGGTGCGCCATGACCAGCATGACGATCCCCGTGGTGGTGCACAGCACCAGCGCCAGCACCGACGATTCGACGCCGAAGTTGCCGCCGGTCAGGTAGTCGGGGCCCTTGACGGTGGACCTGATCCAGCCCGGCTCAGCATCGTTGCCGGAAACGATGCCCGAGAAGATGGCCGACTGCGTGTAGTTCCACGCCATGTGGAAGCCGATGCTCAACCACAGCCGGCGCGTCAGCATGACGGCCGCCCCCAGCAGGATGCCGGCCTCGACAGCGATGAACAGCGCGCCCTCGAGCGTGGCCTGCGGATTCGCCAGGTGGCTTAGGCCGAAAACCATTGCAGACACCACCAGCGCTGCCCAACTGCCGAACCAGGTCTCCACCGAGCGGTACAGCACGCCACGGAACAGCAACTCCTCGAACACGCTGGAGCTGATCGCCATTGCGACCGCCGGGATCAGGAAGCTCAGCGGGTTCAGCCCATCGATGCGGTAGATGCCAAGCGCCATCAGCAGCCCCTCACAAGCGGCGTACAGGCCTGCGCCCACCAGCAGCCCGATGCCGAACTGGCGGCCCATGCCCGTCAAGCCCAGTTCGGTGAGAGTGCGCCGCTCGATGAAGTGCACATGGCCGGTGTACACGGCAAAGCCGGCGATGGCCAGCGCGATGATGTGTGTCGCGGCCTTGATGGGCTCTGCGGCGTAGCTGGTCATCACATCGTTGTTCAGTCCCATCATCACCAGCATGACGAAACCGAGCACCAGCACACGGACCGGTGGCGAAGCGAGGATGCGGCGCACAAGGCCGGCGGGCGGGCTGGACGGTGTCGTCATCGATGCACTTCCTGGATTCAGGACAGCCATGTCATTTCAGGGTCGCTAGTCCCAGTTCGCCTCCAACGGGAGCGGTCGTTGGCCGTTCACAACCATCAGTTGGTTGAGCCGAGCCTCAGCCCGACTGCCGAACTCAAGCCCAAAGAACACAACCGCCTCCCCGCCCCCCCGTCCTCCGCGACACCACCCCATTCGCCGGAAACTTCTCGTCCGCCCATCCGATCGCCACACACGTCTGGATCACCTCGTCCGCGGGAATCCGCGCCTCCGCCCGCACCACCGGCGACTGCATGATCCCCTGGCGTGTTGATCACGCAGCCCAGCCCGCGCGACCACGCCGCGTTCACCAGGCAATTGACCACGGCCCAGCAGTCGAACGGCGGGATGTCGCTGCCGTGCAGCGCGCGGTCGTAGTTGACGATGATCGACGCGGGCACGTCGAACTGGCGGAAGCCGCGCAGCACCCAGTCCTGGCGCGGTCGTCGCGGGCGATGCCCTTCGCGCCGTCCCACCGTTCATGGCTCGTCGCAGGCGATCGATCCGGAAACGGGCTGCTGCGCATGCCGCTGCCAGGCTGGAGTGTGCTTGGCCGCCAGATATTGCTCAAGCTCATGACGGCTATGGTTTGTATGTGAACTAAGTTTACTCAAGCCGTTGCCGGTTCTGGAGCTTCCTGGTGTCGATCGACCTTCGCTTGCTTCGCCACGCGCAGGCATTGGCAGACCACGGCAGCTTCAGCCGCGCCGCCGTGGCTTTGGGTATCGCGCAGCCGTCCCTGAGTCGCGGTATCCAGGAGCTCGAAGCGCGTGTCGGGCTGCCGCTCTTCAATCGCAGCCGAGCGGGGCACGAGCCGACCGACTTCGGTCGCGTGTTCATGCAGCACGTCGCCGAAGTGTTGGCGGAGGTCGCTGATCTCGAGCGGGAGGTGGCACTTGCCAAAGGGCTCGGAACGGGCGAGCTCTCGGTGGGCATGGGCCCGTACGTGGCCGAAGTGCTCGGTCCGATCTGTGCCGCGCGGTTTGCCGCCGCGCATCCGGGGGTTCGCCTTCGGACCGTGATGAACGACCCCGCAGTGGTGGCCCGATTGCTTCGCGCGCGTACGGTCGACCTCGCCATCGCCGAGGCCAGCGTCCTGGAAGGCGAGGGTGCCTTCGAGGTCGTCGCCGAGCTCACGCCCATTGCTGGGTTTGTCGTCGTTCGTGCCGGGCATCCGCTGGTAGGCAGAACGCCTCTCGCATTCGCTGAGGTTCTGGAGTATCCGTTCGCTCAGGTGGTGATGTTGCCGCCGCGCGTGTTGAAGCCGATCCTCGCCGCCCGGCGCGCGCTGTCGGTCCACGGGGGGGCTTCGACGTCGCCCTTTCCGGCGATCGAATGTCCGTCAATTCGATTCGCAACAGGTATCGTGGCGAACACGAACGCGTTCACGTTCGCGACATTGGGGATGGTGCGGGCCGAACTCGAAAATAGACAGATCGTGCCGCTGCTCGAGGCGAAATGGTTGGGCGTCGAATGGAGCATTGTCCGCTTGCGCAAACGGACGATGTCTCCTGCCATGTTCGCGTTCGTCGAAGGCGTGCAGCGGGCGCATGCCGAGGTGTTGCGCGAGGAGTCGCTGTTGCGGGAACGCTGGCTTGTGTCGCCGGATGCCCCCTCGCAAACGAGGCAGACAACGCGGCGTTCGAAGGCCAAGCCCAGGAAAGGTGGCCTTGCACCGTCGTCAGGCAAGCGGATGTAGCCATCGAATGCGCGGCCGATGGCACACAAACGTGCCGGATCCGAACGTCCGCCGATGGGCGAGTCGACGGCGCCGCGTGCATCATCGGGTGCTTCGGCGCGGTACGAGAGGCACCCGGGCGGGTGCCTCCACCGGTCGACACCCCAGGAGCCAGAGCATGTCCTACATCGACGGGTTCGTGATCGCAGTGCCCAGCGCGAACAAACAGCGGTTCATCGACCATGCGAGTCACTTCGACCCGATGTTCCTCGAACTCGGCGCGATCCGCGTGGTGGAGTGCTGGGGCGACGACGTCCCCGACGGCACGCTCACCGACTTCCGCCGCGCGGTCCAGGCGACGGCGGAGGAAGTGGTGGTGTTTGCATGGGTCGAGTGGCCGGACAAGGCTACACGCGACGCCGGGATGAAGAAGATGATGGAGGACCCGCGCATGGATCCTGCCGCGCCCGGCAATCCGCCGATGCCCTTCGACGGCAAGCGCATGATCTTCGGCGGGTTTCAACGGGTGGTCGAAGTCAAGACGTGAGCGCGGGCGGCCTAGGGCGCCCGGCCCTCGCCACCCTGTCGGGCCTCCTCTTCGTGCTACGTTGCCGACCATGCTCGCCCCGGGTGCCGCATCCCCGACCCTCGTCACCGCCCCGCCGCGCTGGCCGGCGCTCCTCGTCTGGACGCTCGCCTGGGCCGCGATGCTGGCCCTCGACGGGCGCCTTGACGTCGCCAACCTCGCGATGCTGCTGGTCCTCGGCGCCGCGCTCGCCGCGCCGTGGCTGAGTCCGCTCGCCGCGGTCGTGGCGAGCATCCTTGGCGTGCTCGCGTTCAACCTCGTCTTCGTGCCGCCGCGCTGGACCCTGTCGGTGGACCTTCAACAGCACGCGCTGCTGCTCGTGACGATGGGCGGGGTGAGCACGCTGGTGTCGGCATCGATGGCGCGCCAGCGTCGGCTCGCGCTCGCCGAGCGCCTGCTGGCCGCGCGCGCGGGTGAGCTGCGCTGCTTCGGCGAGGCCCTGCAGGACGCCGAAGACCCAAGCGCCTGCCTGTCGCGGCTGCGCGTGCTGCTGACACTGCCCGGTGCTGCGCCGGCGACGGTATGGGTGGCCGACGACGCCGACGTGTCCGGGTCGAAGACCGCCCCGATCCGCCTCGGCGACGCCGACCCGGACGAAGCCGACGGGCTGCGCCACCTGCTGCGCGAAGGACGCGCGCTCGGCCCCGGCACCGGCCGTTGGGACGGCCTACGCGCCTGGGGCCTGCCGCTGCGCGGCCATGGCCGCACCATGGGGGCGGCGTGGGTGCGGCTCGACCCGGCTCCGCATTACTCGCCGTCGCAGCGCGAGCACCTTCAGGCGCTGTGCGACCGGATGGGCGCCGAACTCGAGCGCGCCGTCGCACATGCTGCGGCCGCCCGCGAGCGCGAGGCGGCCGCGCTGCAGGCGCTCCGAGGCACGCTGCTGTCGGCGATCGCCCACGACCATCGCACGCCGCTCGCCACCATCGTCGGCGCCGCCTCCTCGCTGCACGATCAGGACGACCGGCTCGACCCCGCCCGCCGCCGCCGCCTCGCAGCCACGATCGTCGACGAGGCGACCCAGCTTGCGCGCATCGTCGACGACACGCTGCAGCTCGCGCGCCTCGACGCCCCCGATCTCGCGCTGCGACGCGATTGGGAGTCGGCCGAGGAGCTGATCGGCTCGGTCGTCGGCCGCGTGAGGCGCCGCGATCCGGCGCGGCGTCTGCAGACCGAGGTCGAGCCCGGCCTGCCGCTCGTGCGCTGTGACGCGGTGCTGGTGGTGCAGCTCCTCGAGAACCTCGTCGCGAATGCGCTGCGCCATGCGGGCGACGCGGACGGACCGGTCGAGATCGCTGCGCGGCGGGATGGCGAGCGGCTTCGGCTCGAGGTCCGTGATCGCGGCCCCGGTCTGCCGCCGGGCGGCGCCGATGGCGCGCGACGCGCGCCCGAGCAGGGCACCGGCCTCGGCCTCGCGGTCTGCCGCGCGATCGCGCGGGTGCACGGCGGCGAGCTCGTGCTGCACCCGCGCACGGGCGGCGGCACTGTCGCGGCCTGCGCGCTGCCGATCGAGGCTGCGCCTGCGGCCGCACCGGAGGCGGAACGATGAGCGACCCAGGCGCAGAGGCCGAACGATGAGCCGCCCGGGCGCGAAGGCCTGCGGATGACCACCTCGGTCCTGCTCGTCGAGGATGACCGCGAGCTGCGCGCCACGCTGCGCGACGCGCTGGCGCTCGAGGGCTACTCGGTCACTGCCGCGGCGAGCATCGCCGACGCCCGCGCGTTGCTCGCACATGCCTTCGCCGACGCCGGCCCCGACCTCGTGCTGCTCGACCTCGGTTTGCCCGACGGAGATGGCGAGGCGCTGCTCGCCGCGCTGCGCCGCGCATGCGCACCGGCGGTGATCGTCATCTCGGCGCGTCATGGCGAGGATCCGAAGGTGCGGCTGCTCGACGCCGGCGCCGACGACTACCTGGTCAAGCCCTTCGGGCTGGCTGAGCTGCTCGCGCGGATGCGGGTCGCGCTGCGCCACCGCGGCGTGGCGGCAGCGCCCGCGCTGCTGCACTGGGCGCAGGGCGGTGTGGCGGTCGACATCGCCGCGCGCCGCGTGACGCGCGACGGCGTGGCGCTGCATCTGACCCCCACTGAGTTCCGCGTGCTGGCTCGGCTGGTGCGGCAGGCCGGCCGTGTGGTCACCCACCGGCAGCTCCTCGCCGATGTCTGGGGCCCCGAGCACGTCAACGACACGCAGTACTTGCGCCTGTACCTGGGGCAACTGCGCGCAAAGCTCGAGCGCGACCCGGCCGATCCGCGCCTGCTGCTGACCGAGCCGGGCGTCGGCTACAGCCTCGCCGATCCTGGCGCCTGACGAGTGCCTGACGGAACCCTTATGCGTTCCTGATCGCGAGGCGTGCAGTCTCCGGGCACCTCTTCCCGACCCGGAACCCTCATGTCCGTCCCGCTCGTCCGCAGACGGCAGTGCGACCCGCGCAGATAGCAGCTCGCTTGCGTTCGGGTAGCGACCGGACTGCACCAGGGTTTTGACCCATTGCGGTTGTTGTTCGCTCGAGTTGACGTTGCGGCTGGGCATGTTGCGGAACTCCGAGTAGCGGGAGCAGCAAGCCCGCAGCGGCTTGACATCCGGCGGTCAGTGAGTAGTATGTATATACATCTAAGGATATCAATCGTGGATCTACAAGTAGCCAAGTGGGGTAACAGTCTTGCCCTGCGGATCCCTTCTGAAGTCGTGCGACTGCTCGGCTTGCGCGAAGGCGCGATCGTGGAAGCCCGGCTCACCGTAGACGGCAGCCTGTCCATTCGGCCGGCGCAGTGGAGCCGTAAGGCATTCGCACTTGAACTGGCTCAGGCTCGCGATGCCATGCAGATGAGTGAGCCCGTGATGGAGGAACTGCGTAGCGGCGCGCGGTACTGACATGGTTTATGTCGATACCAGCATACTCGTGCCTTTGTTCCTGAACGAGCCATACAGCGTGGCGGTGGCCGACTGGTATGCGCGCGAGAAAAGCGAACTCATCGCCGCGGCTTGGTGCGTTACGGAGTTCGCAAGCGCCCTTGGCATCAAGCAGCGCACCGGGGCCATCGACCTGCAGCAGGCCCAAGGTGCCTGGGCGCGCTTCGAACGCATGGTGGCTGCCGACCTGCGACTGCTTCAGGTGGAGCCTGCGAACTTTCATCGGGCGGCCGAGTTGGTGCTCAATGCCACGAGCGCGTTGCGCGCTGGCGACGCCCTGCATCTGGCATCTGCGGAGGCTGCGGGTGCGAAGTACATCGCAACCCTGGACGACGTCCTGAGCCGGAATGCCCAACGCCTGAAGATCAAGCCTGTTGTGCTGCGCGTCTCCCCCTGACAGCCTCGCCGATCCGGGCGCCTGACGGGATCCTTATGCGTTCCTGATGGCTCGGCGTGCAGTCTCCCGGCACCTCCTCCCGACCCGGAACCCTCATGTCCGTCCCGCTCCCGTCCGCAGAGGGCGTCGCAACCCGAGCAGAGCAGGGCACGCCGCAGCGCGCCGGCGTCGCCGCGCTCACGCTCGGTGCGCTCGGCGTCGTCTATGGCGACATCGGCACCTCGCCGCTCTACACCGTCAAGGAGGTCTTTGCGCCAGCCACCGGCGTGCCCCTCGATGCACCGCACCTGATCGGCGCGGTCTCGGCAATCGTGTGGGCGCTGATGTTGGTGGTGACGCTCAAGTACGTCGTGCTCGTCCTGCGCGCCGACAACCACGGCGAGGGCGGCGTGCTCGCGCTGACGGCGCTGGCGGCTGGGGCCGTGCGCGACCGTCCGACGCTGCGACGCGGCCTGCTGTTGCTCGGTGTCTTCGGCGCGACGCTCTTCTACGGCGACAGCCTGATCACGCCGGCGATCTCGGTGCTCGGCGCGATGGAGGGCCTGGTGCTGGTCGCGCCCGGCCTCGAGCCCTGGATCGTGCCGGGCGCGGTCGTGATCCTGGTGGCGCTGTTCCTGGTGCAGCGGGTCGGCACCGCGGTCGTCGGCCGCTTCTTCGGCCCGCTTATCGTGCTGTGGTTCGTCGTGCTGGGTGCGGCGGGTGTCGTTCACATCGCCGCGCAGCCCGCCATCCTCGCCGCGCTGAACCCGCTGAACGGCCTGGTGTTCCTTGCCGACCGGGGCTGGGTTGTGTTCGCCGCGGTCGGTGCGATCGTGCTGGCGCTGACCGGCGCCGAGGCGCTGTATGCCGACATGGGTCACTTCGGCCGGCGCCCGATCCGCCTCGCCTGGACGGGTTTGGTCTTCCCGGGCCTCGCGCTCAACTACCTCGGCCAGGGCGCGCTGCTGCTCGGTGATCCGGCCGCGATCGAGAATCCGTTCTACCGGCTCTTCCCCGACGCTTGGGTCGTGCCGGTGCTGGTGCTCGCCACCCTCGCGGCCATCATCGCATCGCAGGCGGTGATCTCGGGTGCGTACTCGATGACGCGCCAGGCGATCCAGCTCGGCTTCCTGCCGCGCATGACGGTGCGCTTCACCTCGGCCCGCGAAGCCGGGCAGATCTACATGCCGGCCGTGAATGCGGTGCTGCTGGTGGGCGTGGTGGCGGCGGTGATCGGGTTCGGCAGTTCGTCGGCGCTGGCCGGCGCCTACGGCATTGCGGTGACGCTGACGATGCTGATCACGACGGTGCTCACCTGGTTCGTGATCCGTCGCGGATGGGGAATCTCCAGACCGGTCGCCGTCACCGCCACGATGGTGTTCCTCGCGGTGGATGTGCTGCTTGTCGCGGGCTGTGCGGTGAAGGTCTTCGACGGCGGCTGGTTCCCGCTCGCCCTCGGGCTCGTCCTGTTCGCGCTGATGGCGACTTGGGCGCGTGGGCGGGAGCTGCTGCTCGGCGCGATCCGCCGCGACGGCATCGTCCTGCAGGACTTCGTCGACACCCTCGACGAGGGATCGATCCCGAGGGTGGCGCGCACCGCCGTGTATCCGGTGGCCGACCCGGGCACCGTCCCGCATGCGCTCCTCCACAACCTCAAGCACTACCAAGTGCTGCACGAGACCAATGTGATCCTGACCGTCGTCTTCCAGGACCGCGCCTGGGTGGATCCGCGCGAGCGCATGGCGATCCGGTCGCTGGGGCGCGGCTTCTGGTCGGTGACGCTGCACTTCGGCTTCATGGAGACGGCCGACGTACCCGCCGCGCTCGCGGCGATGGATCCGGACTCGGCGCTGCGAGTGCCGGTGTTCGAGACCAGCTGGTTCCTCAGTCGCGAGACGGTGGTGCCGACACCGGGTGGCGGCATGGCGGACTGGCGCGAGCGGTTGTTCGCGACGATGAGCCGCAATGCGAGCGGTGCGTCCGACTTCTTCAGACTGCCGGACAACGCGGTGGTGGAGCTCGGGACGCGCGTGCAGATCTGACGCAGAGACCTCCCCTTCCGCTGACCGCACGTCGACCGGGCAGGTGAGCCCGGCCATGGGCTGCACGGTCGAGGCGCCGCCATTTGTTTGGAATGCCGCCTTCGCGGGATTCGCACGACGGCGTGCCGGGCCAGAGGTGATCCCACGATGCGCCGCATCCTCCGCGAGCGCGCCGAGCCGGCGCGGCCCGTATCGCGCGGCGGGCCTCAGGCCGGCACTTCGCTTGCGTCCCAGGCGAACACCCGGCCACTGTCCGCCGGGCCGAGCCGCTCGAGCACCTCCAGCAGTCTCGCCGCGGAATCGGCCGCGTCGAACAGCCTGCCCTCCGGGACGTTCGCCTGGAACGGCCGCGACAGCGCACTGTCGACCGTGCCCGGATGCAGGCCCACGCACACGCCCTCGCGCGCGGTACGCGCCCACTCGATGGCTGCGGTGCGCAGCAGCATGTTCAGCGCCGCCTTCGAGGCGCGGTAGCCGTACCAGCCGCCGAGCCGGTTGTCCGAGATCGAACCGACCCGCGCCGACACCGCCGCGAACACCGCCCGGCCCTCGCGCGGCATGATCGGCAGGAAGTGCTTGGCGACCAGCGCCGGGCCGGTGGCGTTGACCGCGAACAGCCGACCCAGCCGCGCGCCGTCGAGCATCGCCAGCGACTTCTCCGGGCGCAGCCCGTCGGGGGCGTGCAGCAGCCCGGTCGCGACGATCACACGGCGCGGCGGAACCAGCGTGCGCGCGAGCGCGGCCGCCGCCGCGATGCTCGCCTCGTCGGTGAGGTCGATGTGTGCGTGCACGACGCGACTCGAACCCGGGCCGGCCACGGTCTCACCCGACGGCCCCGAGCGCGACAGCGCCAGCACCGTCGCGAATGCCCCGCTCGCGACGAGCGCCTCGACGAAGGCCGCACCCAGTGCGCCGGTGGAACCAACGACGACCGCGCCGACCGCATCGCGCACGCTGCCCGGCGCGTCTGCCCCGCCGGTATCGCCGGCCCCCGCCGCTCCCGCCCCGCTCATGCCGACCTCCTCACAGCGACGTCGAGAACCCGCCGCGCGCCGTCGCGCGCCGGGGCCTGGGCCATCGCCCAGCCGAGTCCGCGCGCCGCGCCGGTGTCCCGTGCGACCTTGTCGTCGAGTCGGAGCACGTTGCCGTCTCCTCGTTGTGGAGGCGCAAGGATAGCGTCACGCCGAAGTCGAGCACGTCGACCAGCCGGCGCAGCAGCGAGAGCGGGATGTCGGCGGGCGGTACCGATTGCCCCCGTTCCACAGAGGTAATCACCCTGCGCCTCGGTGCAGTGTCGATCAGGCGCCTCGCCCCGTCAGGCCCGTGGCCATCAGCACGGCCCAGCCGACGACGTACACGACGATGCCGAGCACGAGCATCCCGCGCGCACCACGCGGCGCGATCGCTCCCAACGCGGCCCCCGCCAGCGGCAGCGCCTGATGTGCATGCAGCCCGACGAAGTGCGCGGGGCGCAGGTCGCCCGCTGCGTGCCAGCCGGTCAGCGGCATCCCGCCGCCCGAGGGCGGCTGCATCCCGCCCAGCATCATCCCTGACACCGTGCCCAGCACGAAGGTCAGCGACAGGCCCCAGAGCACGGAGGTGCGCCACGCGCTGCATCGCGCGAGGCCGCCGTGCCGCGCGATCTCCCATGCGATCAAGGGTTGGGTCGCGGTCATCGCGATCGCGGAGACGGCCATCGCGGAGTAGAGCGCGGCATGCACCGGGTCGCCGACGTTGTAGTGCGAGCCCGCCCCGAGTGCCGCCTGCAGCACGATGTAGGCGATCTCGAAGCTGCCCGCGGCGATCAGCGTCCAGACGGCGGTGCGCACCGGCCAGGCGCGGCGGCGCGCCACGGGCAGCAGCCCGATGAACCAGGCGGTGGTCAGCGCGAAGAGGCCGACCGAGGCGAGGAACTTCAGCGGCTTGAGCCAGATCGGCGCCTCGCGCAGCAGCCGTTCGTCGAGGCCGAGCGCGAGGGCGGCCGGGATCATCGCGAGCCACATCGCGATGCCATAGCGCGCGAGGATCGGCTCGCGCTCGATCAGCGCGGCGAGCAGGCCCGGCGCGGCTCGGGGCAGAGGGTTGGTGGCGGCGGTGGCGGTCATGAGTGGTCTCCGTGCAGAAGGTCCAGCGACGCGGGCCGCATCACGGCGCGCAGCAGCAGGAAGGCCAGCAGTCCAGCCGGCCCGAAGAGGAAGGTCAGCGCGAGCACCGGCACGACCGCCGCGTGCGGCAGGCCGAGCTCGCCCGCGCGCCGCGCGATCCAGGTGCCGACGAACAGGTCGAAGGCGAGGTAGTGGATCCAGCCTGCGGTGAGGGCATGGTCGACGGCGAACAGCGCGCGGACCTCGGCGATCGAGCCGAAGCCGCCGCCGTCCGACGGCGGGCTCGCGACCAGCATCGACACGTAGGCGAGCGCAAACGCCAGCGGCAGCAGCCGGCCCGTGACGAGCCAGGTCCAGCGTGTCCAGCGGGCACGCGGCGGCGACACCGCCAGCGCAATCCACGCAGGCAGCGCCAACCCGTTGGCCAGTGCGAAGACGGTATCGGGCAGCGCCATGGCGCTCAGACCAGCGCCGTCATGACGGTGAGCGCCACGAGGCCGGCGACAGTCGCGACGGTGCCGAGGGCCGCGGCAACGGCCAACAGCGGGCGGGCATAAGGGCAGTTCGAGTCGAGGGAGAGGTCGTCCATGGCGTGCTCCGGCATCCGGGGATTGGGTTGAGCTAGACAGTGTCTAGAACGATGGAGCGCAGCGTAGGTGATAGAGTAGACAGTGTCAAGCGTCGGGCGGCACACATCCGTCTCGCGGCCGACAAGGCGCCCTGGAACCCCTGAGACACCAACGATGACCGCCAAGACCCGCGGCGCCCGAACGGCGCCTGCCCCGGCCCTGCCCGACCTGCGCCACCGCATCCTCGAGGCCGCCGCGGACCTGCTGCGCGAGGAGGGGGTGGCCTCGCTCAGCATGCGCGAGGTGGCGCGTCGCGCGGGTGTCACCCATCAGGCGCCGTATCACCACTTCGCCGACCGTGAGGCGATTCTCGCCGAGCTGGTGACCGGCGGCTTCGCGATGCTCGCCGACCGGCTGGCCCGCGCCAACGACGGGGCCGTGCGTCACGGTGCCCGACGGGTGCTGTTCGACGCCGGGCACGCCTACGTGAACTTCGCGCTCGAGCAGCCGGGACGGTTCCGGATCATGTTCCGCCCAGAGCTGTGCGACCCGACGCGCTTCCCGGCCGTGGCCGAGGCGGGCGATCGCGCCCACGGCGAGCTGTTGCGAATGGTGAGCCTTGTCCACGGCGGGCCCGACGAGGCGCTGGCGACGCTGCACTGGTCGCAGGTACATGGGTTGGCGAGCCTGCTGGTCGACGGCGGCCTGGCGGACCGGATGCCCTCGCCGAGCGCGCAGCGTGCGCATGTGGAGGCGGTGCTGCGCACGTTCGCTGCGATGGCGGTGCCGGGATCGGCAGCGAAGGCAGCATCGAAACCGGCATCGAAACCTGCGGCGCCCCGGCGCTAGAGCTCGGACCCGCAGCCCCAGCACAGCTCGAAGCTCGCCGGGTTGTCCTCGCCGCAAGCAGGGCAGAAGCGGACCCCGTCGGCGCGACGCGCGTCGGCCTCGTGATCAGCAAGCACCGCGCGGGCGCGCTCGCGCTCGCCGGCGTCGTCGATCCACACCTGCGCGAGCGCGGCCTCGGGCGGCAGCTCGCCGACGGCACCCTGAACGTGCAGGTTCAGCAGATGCACGCGGATGCCGTGCCGCGCGAGGCGGTCGCGCAGCAGGTGCGCCTGCACGGCGGGGAGGCGGACTAAGAGCTCCATCCGTGCCAGCATACGCGGCGCCGCACCGGCGCCCTTCCCCACGTCGAGGAGACCGACTCCATGAGCGTCCAGTACATCGACCCGCCCGGCCTGTCGCGCGGCAGCTATTCACACGTCGCGGTGGTCACAGGCGGCCGCAACCTCCACGTCTCCGGCCAGGTATCGATGGACGAGCAGGGCCGCGTGGTGGGCACCACCTTCGAGGCGCAGGCCGAACGCGTGCTCGAGAACCTGAAGCTCGCGCTCGCCGCGGCGGGCGCGGAGCTGCGCCACGTGGTGAAGATGAACACCTACGTGCGCGATCTGACGAGCTCACGCGTGACGGCCTTCCGAGAGATTCGCAGCCGCCACTTCGGCGACCACAAGCCAGCCAGCACACCGGTGGGCACACCGGCGCTGGTGCATGAGGACCTGATGATCGAGGTCGAGGTGGTGGCGGTCGTGGACTGAGCACTCGGAGCGCGAGGGCTCAGCCCCAGGTGTCGATGACCGCGACGTCCAGGTCAGCGAAATGCCTTGGGTTTCGCGTCGCGAGCGTCGCGCGCCGTGCGCTCACGATGCCGGCGATCTGGGTATCGCGCAGGGCCACCGTCGTCGGTCGAGCCAGCCGAGCTCGGCGCTGTCGGGCTCGGTGCGCATCAGCGCTGACAGCACGTTGGTGTCGAGGACGATCACCGGCCGAAGTCCGGCGGCCGCGGCCGCCGCCTGCGGCACGCAGCTCGCCCTTTCCCGACCCCGGTGCGGTGATGCGCCTCGGGCTCTTTGCGAGTCCCGATCAGGCCGCGCGCGTGATCGCTGCGCGTCCGGGCGCAGCCCCGAGCCCCGCCCGCTGAGCGCCTCTTCAGGCGTTCGGCGCGATCAGCACCTTGCCGCTGCGCCCGGGCCGCGCGGCATGCGCGAGCGCGTCCCCGACCTGCGCGAGCGGGTAGACCCGCTCCACCTCGACGCGCAGCGCCCCTTCGGCGATCGCCGCACCGAGCTGCCGGTACAGCGCGTGCTGCTGATCGAGCGGCGCGCTCGCGAACCAGCGCGCCAGCCAGAAGCCGCGCAGCGACAGGTCGCGAAACACCACGTCGCCCGGCTCGAGCGCGCAGGCGTCGCCCGACAGCATCCCGTAGTTGACGACCGTGCCGCCCTCGGCGAGCGCCTGGCCGAGCCGTCGCGTCGCGTCGCCGGCGACCGCGTCGATGCCGAGCCGCGGCTTCGCGCCGCCGGTGGCTGCATGCACGCGCGCGGCGAGCTCCGGGCCGTCCACCAGCACGACGTCGGCACCCAGCGCGTGCAGCGGCGCGACCTGATCGTCGCGACGCACGAGGCTCACGGTCTTCCAGCCGAGCCGCTTGGCGAACTGGATCACCGCCTGCCCGACGCCCGAGTTGCCGGCGTTCTGGATCACCCAGTCGCCGGGCGCGAGCGACACGAAGTCGTGCAGCATCAGCCACGCGGTGGGTGGGTTCACGCCGAGCATCGCCAGCTGGTCGAGGTCGGCCTCGGGCAGCGCGAAGAGCCGCGCGGCCGGGGCCTTCGTGCGCGGGCGCCAGTTGCCGCGCGCGGCCAGCAACGCGAGTACGCGGTCGCCTGCCTTCAGGTGCGTGATGCCCTCGCCGGCCTCGAGCACGCGCCCCACCGCCTCGCCGCCGGCCCACACCGGCAGCTTGGGCTGTATCGCGCCGTAGCGGCCCTCGAACTGCAGCAGGTCGGCGGGGTTGATCGACGAGCGCTCGAGCTCGAGCAGCACCTCGCCGGGACCGGGCGCGCCGGGCTCCTCGACGTCGACGAGTTCGGCGACTTCGTGGGCGGGACCGAAGCGGGAGAAACGGACGGCTTTCATCGGTAGGAGAGTCCTGAGGTCGTCTGGAAGGGGTAGAGCATGGGCATCGGCGCCATGCGCGGTTTCAACGGAACACCGTCTCGTGGCGTGTCGTCAGCGGGCCGATGCGTGCCTGCACGTCAGCGGCTACCGCCGCCTGCCGGTCGGGCGCCACGTCCTCGATCGAGACGGTGATCAGACTCCCGTGCACCGGGTGCGCGCCGACCTCGACACGCAGCCCGGGCAACAACAGGTCGGCGAGCATGCGCTCGGCCACGCGCTGCGCCGCGTCCCAGCGCAGCGCGGGCTTGAAGACCTTGCCGACGCCCGTCAGCGGCATCGGGTCGATGATGTGGACGGCCACCGGCACCGCCGCCCGCTCGGGCGAGCGCTCGCGTACGAAGTCCACCAGCGCGTTCACATCGGCCGAGGCGCCGGGCTTCAATTGCACGTAGGCGACCGGCAGCTCGCCGGCATAGGTGTCGGGCTGCCCGACCATCGCCGCGAGCGCGACCGCCGGATGTGAAAACAAGATCTCCTCGATCGGCTGCGGGTCGATGTTGTGGCCGCCGCGGATCACCAGGTCCTTGGCGCGGCCGGTGATCCACAGGTAGCCGTCGGCGTCGAGCCGGCCGAGGTCGCCCGAGTTGACCCAGCCCGGCTCGACGAAGGCGTCCTGGTTGTGCTTGTCGCTGCGGTAACCGGAGAACGCGCCGGGGCCGGCCATGGCCACCACGCCGATCTCGTCGGTCGCGCAGTCGCCCGCGGCGCGGCCCTGCGCGTCGAGCCTGACGATGCGCACACGGCTGTAGGGCACGGGGTGCCCGACCGAACCCAGGCGGATCGGCCGGTCCGCGAAGGCGATGGTGTGCACGCTCGAGGTCTCGGTCATGCCGTAGACCTCCAGCACCGGCCAGCCGAAGCGCTCGGTGAAGGTGCGGCCGACCGCCACCGGGATCGCCGAGCCGCCGGCCGACACGCGCTTCACGCTCGAGACGTCGATGCCTTCCATCGGCGCGTTGAGCGCGGCGGTGAGCACGGTGGGCACGCCGGAGAAGGTGGCTGGCCGGTAGGTCTCCACGAGCTTCCAGACGTTGCGCTGTGCGGCCGCGCTGCGCCAGCCCGAGGCCGAGAGCACGGTGAGGCAGCCGCCCGCCGACAGCCAGGCCAGACCCTGTGTGAGCGCGCCGCCGACGTGAAAGAGCGGCAGCCCGAAAAGCACCGTCTCCTCGCGCCCGATACGCAGCATCAGCCCGCAGACCCAGGCCTGGTAGACCTGGTTGGCGTGGGTGTGGCGCACGAGCTTGGGCGTGCCGGTGGTGCCACCGGTGTGGAAAAAGGCGGCGGTGTCCTCGGGCTCGATGCGCCGGCTGCTGACGAGGGTATCCGAGCGCTGCACCGCGAGCAGCGTTTCGAAGTCGAAGATCGGCGCCAGGCCGTCGGAGGAGACCGGAATTGGCTGGCCTGCGGCCACCGGCTGCGTGGTCGCGACCGAGGCGCCGCCGACCACGACGATTGCAGCGAGCGAGGGCAGCTCGGCGCGGAGACGCTGGACCTTCTCCCAGATGTCGACGCCGGGCATCGGGCCGAGCGCGACCAGCACCTTCGTGTCGGCCGCGCGCAGGATCTCGACGAGCTGGTAGACCTCGAGCAGCGGGTTCACCGGATTGGCGATGCCCGTGGCCTCGGCGCCGTACAGCGAGAAGAACGCCTGCGGCACCAGCGGCAGCAGCAAGCTCACCACGTCGTCGCGGCCGACGCCGATCGCGCCGAACGCGTTGGCCGCCTGCGTGATGCGGCCGAGGCACTGCGCATGCCCGAAGACCACCGGCGCCTCGGCCGGATCCGCGTTCGGCAGGAAGCGGAGCGCCGGCGCATCGGGGTTCGCGGCAGCGCCGATACGCAGCGCGTCGTAGGTGCTGCGCGCCGCGATGCGGTCGGTATACGGGGTCGCCTCGAAGGCGCGGACGGCCTCTGGGGTGGACAGGTCCGGCCAGTCGGGACCGATGATCCGGTCGAGAAGATGGGGGCGTTTCACGATTGGGTCTCCTCGCGCGGCGCTCGATGCGCCGTCATCATGTGCACGGATGCTCACCGGGCCGGGGTCGCCACGTCAACCATGCGTACCATGGGTTTCGGGCATACATCGTGCCGTGCCCTGGCCACCACCCGATCGGGAGAGACCATCGATGAACGTGAGCGTGAACCGGAACCTCTCCGATCGGTTGCAGGCCGACCCGCGCCTCGACCGCGGCGCCGGCTGGGTGCTGGCCGAGCGCTACGCGGCGGTACGTGCCGCCACGCTCGCGCTGGCCGAGCCGCTGTCAGAGGCCGATGCCCAGGTGCAATCAATGCCCGACGCGAGCCCTGCCAAGTGGCACCTCGCGCATGTGACCTGGTTCTTCGAGACCTTCGTGCTCGAGCGTTTCGAGCGTGGCTTCGCGCCGTTCCATCCGGCTTACCGGGTGCTTTACAACAGCTACTACGAAGGGGTCGGCGCGCGCCATCCGCGGCCCGAGCGCGGGCTGGTGACGCGGCCCTCGCTCGCCGAGGTGCGCGCTTGGCGCGCCGACGTCGACGCGCGCATCGCGGCCCTGCTGCGCGATCCGCCGCCGGACGCGGCGGTGCTGGTCGAGCTCGGCCTGCAGCACGAGCAGCAGCACCAGGAGCTGCTGCTGACCGACCTGCTGCATGCGTTCTCGTGTAATCCGCTGGCGCCGGCGTATCGGGAGCCGGAAGCGTTGTCCGGCCGCCGCGGCCTGGGCGTCGTCGCCACCGGCGGCCCGGATGCGGCTGCTCGCACCAGAGGCCCGGAGGGCACTGTTCGCATCAGCGGCCCGGAGGGCGCTGTTCGCCCCGCCGGCGCCGCGCGTTGGCTCCCGTTCGAAGGCGGCATGGTCGAGATCGGCCACGCGCTTCATGAGCACGCCGTCTTCGCGTTCGACAACGAGTCGCCCCGGCACCGCGTCTTCCTGCGGCCCTATGTGCTTGCCGATCGTCCGGTCACGCAGCGCGAGTGGCTCGCCTTCATCGAGGACGGCGGCTACCGCGATCCGCGCTGGTGGCAATCGGCGGGGCTCGATGTGGCGCGCACCCGCGGCTGGGAGGCGCCGATGCACTGGCGGCGCGGCGAGGCGGGCTGGTCGGTGTTCACGCTGCGTGGCGAGGGGCCGCTGGAGCCCGATGCGCCGGTCTCGCACCTGAGCTGGTACGAGGCCGACGCCTATGCACGCTGGCTGGGTGCGCAGTGTCCGGGCGAGCCGCCGCCGCGCCTGCCGCTCGAGAGCGAGTGGGAGCACGGCGTCGCGCAGCAGGGGCCGGCTGCGATCGCGGCCGGGCGCTTCGTCGAGGGCGGCGCGCTGCGGCCGCTGCCGGCGCCCGCGGGCGAGGGCCTGCTGCAGGCCTTCGGCGACGTCTGGCAGTGGACCCGCAGCGACTATGCGCCCTATCCGGGCTTCCGGCCCTGGGTCGGCGCGGTCGGCGAGTACAACGCTAAGTTCATGTCCGGCCAGTACGTGCTGCGTGGCGCGTCGTGCGCGACGCCACGCACGCATGCGCGGCTCACCTACCGCAACTTCTTCCCGCCGGACGCGCGCTGGCAGTTCAGCGGCCTGCGGCTGGCGCGCGACCTGGACTGAGTGACGCCGCCGCGGCGCGCTCGAGCGCCTCGCGGTGCGCCGGATCCGCGATCGCGATCAGCGCGCGGGCGCGCTCTGTCAGCGACAGCCCGCGCAGGCGCGCCGAGCCGAACTCGGTGACCACATGGTCGACGTCGCTGCGCGGCGTGGTGACCGGCCCGCCCAGGCTCGCCACGATCCGCGATCGCCGCGCCTCACCCTGGGTCGCCGTCAGCGCGATCACCGACACGCCACCCTCCGAGAGCCGCGTGCCGCGTACGAACTCGACCTGCCCGCCGATCGTGCCGATGTAGCGCCCGTTGTGAGCCTCGGCGTTGACCTGTCCCGAGAGGTCGACCTCGAGCGCCGAGTTGATCGAGAACAGCCGCTTCACGCGGGCCAGCACCAGCGCACCGTGTGTGTACGACGGGCGGCGCACCGCCACGCGCGGATTCTCGTGGGCGAAGCGAAAGAGCCGTTCGGTGCCGAGCAGCATCCCGGTCACCGCGTAGCCCCCGTCGATGCCCTTGTGTGCGTCGTCGAGGGCGCCGCACTCGATCAGGTCGACCACCCGGTCGCTCATCATCCCCGAATGGAAGCCGAGGCCGCGGCGATCGACGAGGCGGGCGAGCACCGCGTCCGGGATCGAACCGATCCCGAGCTGCAGCGTCGCGCGCTCGGGCACGAGTGCCGCGACCTGTGCGCCGATCCGCGCCTCGACCTCGCCCGGCTCGGGCCAGCGGGTCTGCACCAGCGGCCGGTCCGATTCGACCACCGCATCGAAGTCCTCGAGCGAGAACGTCGTCTCGGCGCGTACACACGGCGCGTGGCGGTTGACCTCTGCGATGACGGTGCGCGCGCGTGGGATCAGCGAGAGCGCCGCGTCATGCGAGGCGCCGAGCGTCACGCGCCCGTGTGCATCCGGTGGGCTCACCTGCACCAGCACCACGTCCGCGCGCACGTCGCCGTCGGCGCACAGGCGGTCGAGGTCGCCGTAGTGTGCGGGGATCACGTCGATCGCGCCGGCCGAGGCCAGCGCACGTGTGCCCGCGGTGACTGCGGTCGCCCGGAAGCGCAGCGCGTCGGCGTGCTCGGGGCGAAAGGTGTCGGACATCACGGTGAACAGCAGCACCGTGGTGTCCGGCAGCCGGTGGCGCTGCGCGACCAGCGCCTGCGACAGCACCAGCGGCTCACCGCAGCCCTGGCCGACGTGGACGGTATCGCCCGGGCGGATCCAGCGGGCGAGGTCGAACGAGGCAGGGTCGAGGACGGTGGGCGCGGGCATGGGCGTGGGATCGGACGAGGCGGGCCGCAGCGGACGGGCCGGAGCGCGGATCGTACGCCGCCTCTCAGCCGCGCTCGAAGCGCAGCACGCCGTCGGCGAGCGGCGCGCGGCCGATCGTCCTGCGCTCCAGCAGATAGTCCTGGTCGGCCCGCCACGGCGCCCACGCGCCCTGTTTCGGCATACGCGCGGCCGCGCGCTGGAAGTAACCCGACGAGAAGTCGACGAAGGGATCGGTGCCGATGTCGCCCGGCCGCGGCCGCGGCACGCACCAGCGCGCGCCGACGCGGTCGGTCTCGTTCACCACCCGGCAGACCCAGGCGGCGACCAGGTCCGCGCGCAGCGTCCACGAGGCATTCGTGTAGCCGAACACCATCGCCAGGTTCGGTACGTCGGACAGCATGATCCCCTTGTAGGGCAGGTGCGCGGCAAGCTCGACCGGGCGGCCGTCGACGGTGGGCACCACGCCCGAGAGCAGCTGCAGCTCGAGCCCGGTGGCGGTGACGATCACATCCGCATCGAGGTGCTCGCCCGAGCGCAGTCGGATACCGGTCTCGTCGAAGGCCTCGACATGGTCGGTTGCCACCGAAGCGCGGCCGCGCCGGATGGCGGTGAAGAAGTCGCCGTCGGGCACGATGCACAGCCGCTGCGCCCAGGGCCGGTAGCGCGGCCTGAAGTGGCGCTCGACGTCATAGCCAGGCGGCAGCCTGCGACGCGCCCACTTCAGCAACGTCGCGCCCACGCGATCGGGCCAGCGCCGACAGGCGGCGAAAAGCAGGCGCGCGGCGAGCACGTTCTTGGCGCGTACCACCGCATGCCGCAGGCGCGGCGGCAGCACGTGGCCGAGCACCCGGGCGAACGCGTCCTCGCCGGGCATCGCGAGGATCCACGAGGGCGAGCGCTGCAGCATCGTCACATGCGCCGCGTCCTTCGCCATCGCAGGCACCAGCGTGACCGCGGTGGCGCCGCTGCCGATCACCACCACCCGCTTGCCGGTCCAGTCGAGGTCCTGCGGCCAGAGCTGCGGATGAACGATGCGACCGCCGAAGCACTCACGGCCCCGGAACGCCGGGTCGTGGCCGCGTGCATAGTCGTAGAAGCCGCTCGCCATCACCACGAACCCCGCGGTGAGCGTCGCGTGCTCGCCGCCCGCGCGCTCGAGCTGCACCGTCCAGTGCGCGTCCGCGCTCGACCAGGCGAGGCCGGTCACGCGGTGGCCGTAGCGGATCAGCCCATCCAGCCCCGACTCGCGCGCGGTGTCCTGCAGGTAGCGCATGATCGAGTCGCCGTCGGCGATCGCGCGCGCGCCCGGCCACGGCCGGAAGCCGAAGCCGAAGGTGTACATGTCGGAGTCGGAGCGGATCCCGGGGTAGCGGAACAGGCTCCAGGTGCCGCCGAGCTCATGGCGCGCCTCGAGGATCGCGACCGTCTTGCCCGGGCAGCGCTGGCGCAGGTGCCAACCGGCGCTCAGGCCGGAGATGCCGGCGCCGACGACCAGCACATCGAGGTGTTCGGAAACGGTGTCGGAGGGCATGGGGCAGGGGCGGGGTTGGGCGGCGCTCTGATGGTAACCGCGTGATGGGGGTCACCGCGGGGGGTCACCGCGGCGGCCGGCGTGCGGTGCCGGCGGCGGTGACCGCAGGGCCGCCGTGCGCGGTATGCTGCGCGCCGCGCCGGCCTGCCGGCCCGCACGCAGCCGGAGCCTCCGATGCCCGAAGTCACCGCACGTCGCGACGGACCGATCGGTCACGTCGTCATCGCCCACCCCGAGAAGCTCAACGCGATGAACCTCGCGATGTGGGAGGCACTGCCGCCGCTGCTGCAGGCGCTCGACGCCGACCCCGAGGTGCGCCTCGTTGTCATCGAGGGCGAGGGCGGGCGCGCCTTCGTCGCCGGCGGCGACATCTCGGAGTTCGAATCGCAGCGCGACGCCGCCGAGTCCCGCGCGCGCTATGACGCCGCGGTCGAGGCGGCCTACCTCGCGCCGGGTCGATGCGGCAAGCCGGTCGTCGCGAAAATCCGCGGAATCTGCATGGGCGGAGGCCTGGGTCTCGCCGCCGCCTGCGACCTGCGCTTCTGCACCGAGGACTCGCGCTTCCGGATGCCGGCCGCGCGACTGGGCGTGGGCTACGGCGCGGGTGGCGTCGAGCGCTTCCTCACGGTGCTCGGCCTGCAGAACACGCTCGACGTGTTCTTCTCGGCACGGGTGTTCGATGCCGCCGAGGCGCTGCGCATGGGGTTCGTGTCGCGCGTCGAGCCGCGGGCCTCGTTCGATGCCGCCGTCGACGCCTGGTGCGCGATGGTGGCCGAGAACGCGCCGCTGACCCTGCGTGCGGTCAAGCTCACCACCGCGCAGCTCACGCGCGATGCGGGCGAGCGCGACATGACGGCGGCGAAGGCGGCGATCGCGGCCTGCTTCGCAAGCGACGACCACCTCGAGGGCGCCCGCGCCTTCATGGAGAAGCGCACGCCGGTGTTCACCGGACGCTGAGCCGGGTGTGGCCGTTCCAAACACCGCCCCCGACGCTCGGGTGATCGCCGAAGACGCTGCGCGCCGGCGTATCCTGCCGCCTTCACGTCTTGGCTACCGCACTCCATGACCTGGTCGATCGTCGCGCGCGACCCCGCCAGCGGCGCCTCCGGCGTCGCGGTCGCGACGCGCTTCTTCGCGACCCGCGCGAACCCGGGCGGCACCTGGGACCGCGCGGTGATCGACGCCGCGCTCGCCAGCCTCGAGCAGGACGCGCCGCAGCGTCCGTCGACGTGACGCCGCTGCTCCAGGTCGAAGGGCTGCAGGTGGCGTTCGACACGCCGCGCGGCACCGCGCACGCCGTCGACGGCGTCGACTTCTCGCTGAAGCCGGGCGAGACGCTGTGCATCGTCGGCGAATCGGGCTGCGGCAAGTCGGTGACCGCGCTGTCGATCATGGGGCTGGTGCCGATGCCGCCGGCGCGCGTCTCCGGGCGCGTCCGCTTCGAGGGCCGCGACCTGGTCGGGCTGTCGTCCGCCGAGCTGTCGGACCTGCGCGGCGACCGGCTGGCGATGATCTTCCAGGAGCCGATGACCTCGCTGAACCCGGCGTTTACCGTCGGCACGCAACTCGCCGAGGTGCTGGTGCGCCACCGCGGAATGGACGCTGCGGCCGCGCGCGCGGCGGCCATCGACATGCTGCGCCGCGTGCGCATCCCCGCGCCCGAGCGCCGCGTCGACGACTATCCGCACCGAATGTCGGGCGGCATGCGCCAGCGCGTGATGATCGCGATGGCGCTGCTGTGTGCACCAGCGCTGCTGATCGCCGATGAGCCGACCACCGCGCTCGACGTGACCATCCAGGCGCAGGTGCTGCAGCTCATGCGCGGCCTGCGCGACGAGACCGGCACCTCGATCGTGCTAATCACGCATGACCTCGGCGTGGTCGCCGAGATGGCCGACCGCGTCGTGGTGATGTACGCGGGCCAGGTGGTCGAGCAGGCACCGGTCGGCGAGCTCTTCGCGATGCCGCAGCATCCGTACACCGTGGGGCTGATGGGCGCGATCCCGTCGATCAACGCGCCGCGCGCGCGGCTCGCCGCGATCGACGGCATGGTGCCGGCGGCCACCGCGATGCCCGTGGGCTGTCGGTTCGCGGCCCGCTGCCCGTTCGCCGATGTGCGCTGCCGCGACGCGGCGCCGCCGCTCGCCGAGGTGAGCCCAGGCCATCTCTCGCGCTGCTGGAAGGCGCCGCTCGAGGTGCTCGCGGCCTCGCTGCCCGCGCTCGAGACGGTCGCGTGAGCGCGGCCGCCTGCTGCCGACGCGGGGAAGCGCGATGAGCGTCGCCCTCAAGGCCGAGGGCCTCGTCAAACATTTTCCGGTGCGCACCGGCCTCTTCGGTCGCGCCACCGCGTCTGTGCGTGCGGTCGACGGGGTGTCCTTCGAGGTCGAGGCCGGCCGCAGCTTCGCGATCGTCGGCGAGTCGGGCTGCGGCAAGTCCACCGTCGCGCGCCTGCTGCTGCGGCTCATCGAGCCCGACGCCGGCCGCGTGACGCTCGGCGGCGAGGACGTGCTGGCCGCGGATGCTGCGTCGCTGCGCCGGCTGCGCGGCCGCATCCAGCTCATCTTCCAGGATCCATACGGCTCGTTGAATCCGCGGATGACCGCCGGTTCGATGCTCGCCGAGCCGCTGCTGCTGCACGGCATCGGCGCGCCCGCAGAACGCGTCGCGCGTGTCGCCGAGCTGCTCTCGCAGGTCGGCCTGCGTGCCGACGCCGCACGCCGCTATCCGCACGAGTTCTCCGGTGGCCAGCGCCAGCGCCTCGCGATCGCGCGTGCGCTTGCCGCCGGCCCGAAGGTCATCGTCTGCGACGAGCCGGTGTCGGCGCTCGACGTGTCGATCCAGGCGCAAATCCTGAACCTGCTCGGCGACCTGCAGCGCCGCCTGGGCCTGGCCTACGTGTTCATCTCGCACGACCTGGCGGTGGTGCGCCAGATCGCGACCGACCTCGGCGTGATGTACCTCGGCCGGCTGGTCGAGACCGGCCCCGCGCCCGCGGTGTTCGGCACCCCGCGCCATCCGTACACCCGCGCGCTGCTGTCGGCGGTGCCCATTCCCGACCCGACAGCGCGTGGACGCGAGCCCGCGATCGGCGGCGATGTACCGAGCCCGCTCGACCCGCCGCCTGGCTGCACCTTCCACACCCGCTGCCCGCATGTCGATGTGCGCTGCCGCACCGAGTCGCCGGCGCTCGAAGCGGTGGGTGACGGTGTGTCGGTGGCCTGCTGGCACTGGCGCACTCTCGCGCCGCCCGTCTCGGCGCGCGCGCGCGCCACCCGACCCGACGATGCGCTCGCGCGGCTGCAGGCCGCGTTCGTGCGCTGAGCTTCCAACGACACCCGAGACCCCCGGAGGACCCACGATGATCCCGACCCTTGCCCTCAAGAGCGCCGCTGCCGCGATCGTGCTTGCGCTCGCCGGCACCGCCGGCGCACAGACCACGCTTCGCATCGGCCTGGCCGAGGATCCGGACGCGCTCGACCCGAGCACCGCCCGCACTTACGTCGGCCGCATCGTGTTCGCGTCGATCTGCGACAAGCTCTTCGACATCGACGAGAAGCTCAACATCGTCCCGCAGCTCGCGCTCTCACACGAGACCTCGGCCGACGGCAAGACCGTCACCCTCAAGCTGCGCACGGGCGTGAAGTTCCACGACGGCGAGCCCTTCGACGCCGCTGCCGCCAAGTTCAGCCTCGAGCGCCATTTGTCGATGCAGGGCTCGTTCCGTCGCGCCGAGATCTCGCAGATCGACACCGTGACCGTGGTCGACCCGAGCACCCTGCGCCTCACGCTCAAGACGCCGTTTGCGCCGCTGATCGCGCAGCTCACCGACCGCGCCGGCATGATGGTCTCGCCCAAGGCCGCGACCGCGCTCGGCGACAAGTTCGGCAACGCGCCGGTGTGCGCCGGCCCGTACAAGTTCACCGAGCGTGTCGCACAGGACCGTATCGTCGTCGACCGCTTCCCCGAGTACTGGGACAAGTCGCGGGTCTCGATCGATCGCATCGTCTACCGTCCGATCCAGGACTCCACCGTGCGCCTGGCGAACCTGAAGTCCGGCCAGCTCGACCTGCTCGAACGCCTGCTCGCCACCGACATCGGCGAGGTGAAGCGGGATGGCAAGCTCAGGCTGGCAACCGGTTTCGAGCTTGGCTATCAGGGCGTCACGATGAATCTGGCCAACGGCGAGAAGGCCAACAGCCCGCTCGGCAAGGACGTGCGCGTGCGCCGTGCACTCGAGCTTGCCATCGACCGCGAGGCCATCGACCAGGTGGTGTTCAACGGTGTGCAGAGCCCGAACAACCAGTGGGTGAACCCGCAGAACCCGTACTACCAGCCGAAGTTCCCGACCCCGAAGCGTGACGTCGCCCGGGCGAAGGCGCTGCTCAAGGAGGCCGGCGTCACGCAGCCGCTGCAGCTCGACTTCATGGTGCCGAACAACCCCGAGACGCGGGCGGTCGCCGAGGTGATGCAGGCGATGGCGGCCGAGGCCGGCTTCGACCTGAAGATCCGCGTGACCGAGTTCGCGACCTCGCTGAACGAGGCCGAGAAGGGCAACTTCCAGCTCTACATGCTGGCCTGGAGCGGCCGCACCGACCCGGACGGCAACATCTACTCGTTCGCCTCGTGCAAGGGCCCGCTCAATTACGGCAAGTATTGCGACGCCGGCGTCGACGCGCTGCTCGACCGCGCCCGCAGCGTGACCTCCATGGCCGAGCGACGGGCCCTCTACGAGCAGGTCGCCGCCAAGTGGCTCACCGAGGGCTCGGTGCTTTACCTGTACCACCGCGCGCTTCTGTTTGCACACGCCACGCGCCTCGAGGGCTTCAAGGTCATGCCCGACGGCCTGATCCGGGTGACGGACCTCAAGCTGAAGTGATCCCATGCTGAGCTTTCTTCCCCGCCGGCTGCTGCAGCTCATACCGACCCTGTTCCTGGTGTCGGTGCTGATCTTCGGGCTGCAGCAACTGCTGCCCGGGGATCCGGCGCTGGTGATGGCCGGCGAGGAGAAGGATCCGGCCGTCATCGAGCAGATCCGCCAGCGCTACCGTCTCGACCAGCCGCTGCCGATGCAGTACGTGTACTGGGTCGGCGGCGTGCTGCGCGGTGATCTCGGCGAGTCGATGCGGCTCGGCCTGCCGGTCTCTCAGCTCATCGCCGAGAAGCTGCCGGTGACGCTGCAGCTCGCGAGCATGGCGATGAGCTTCGCACTGCTGATCGGCATCCCGGCGGGCGTGCTGTCGGCGGTGAAGCAGGGCACGGCCTGGGACCTTGGGGCCAACGTGTTTGCGCTGTGGGGGCTGTCCACGCCGAACTTCTGGCTCGGCATCATGATGATCTTCCTGTTCTCGGTGCAGCTCGGCTGGCTGCCCGCCTCGGGCTATGTGAGCCCCTTCGAGGACCTCGGCCAGTCACTCGCCGCCACCGTCATGCCCGCCTTCGTGCTCGGCAACGCGATCGCCGCGGTGCTGATGCGCCACATGCGCTCGGCAATGCTGCAGGCGATGGGCGCCGACTATGTGCGCACCGCACGCGCCAAGGGCCTGCGCGAGCGGGCGGTGGTGCTGCGCCATGCGCTGCGCAACGCGCTCACGCCGGTGATCACGCTGGGTGCGCTGGAGTTCGGCACGCTGCTGTCGGGGGCGGTGCTCACCGAGCAGGTGTTCTCGATCCCTGGCTTCGGCAAGCTGATCGTCGATGCCGTGTTCAATCGCGACTATGCGGTGGTGCAGGGCGTCGTGCTGGTGACCGCCACCGTCTACATCGTGCTCAACCTGCTGGCCGACATCCTGTACGTGCTGGTGAATCCGAGGCTGCGGGCATGACCCCGCACGTCGAGCCTGCCGGCGTCGCGGCCCTGCCCGCGGGCGTCGTCCCCGACACCGGAGACAGCCCAGGACGGCTGGCCGTGCGCGCCGTGCTCTCGCGGCCCACCGCGGTCTTCGGCGGCGTGGTGCTGGTGCTGGTGAGCCTGCTGGCGGTCTTCGCACCCTGGATCGCGCCCTACGACCCCCTCGCCACCAGCTGGGCCGCGGTGCGCCGTGCGCCGAGCGCGGCGCACTGGTTCGGCACCGACGAGGTCGGCCGCGACCTGCTGTCGCGCACCCTCTGGGGCGCCCGCGCATCTCTGTCGGCGGGCGTGATCGCAGTGACCATCGCGGTCGGTGCGGGCGTGCCGATCGGCATGCTCGCCGGCTATGTCGGCGGCTGGGTCGACGCGGTGATCGGGCGGCTCACCGACGCGATGCTCGCCGTGCCCTTCCTGATCCTCGCGATCGCGCTGGCCGCCTTCCTCGGGCCGTCGCTGGGCAATGCGATGATCGCCATCGGCGTGACCGCGACGCCCATCTTCGTGCGGCTGGCCCGCGGCCAAGTGCTGGCTGCGCGCGCCGAGGACTGGGTCGAGGCCGCGCGCGCGGTCGGCAACCCGCCGGCGCGCATCCTGCTGCGCCACATCTTGCCGAACATCCTGCCGCCGGTGATGGTGCAGGCCACGCTCGCGGTGGCCGCGGCGATCATCGCCGAGGCGAGCCTGTCGTTCCTCGGCCTCGGGCAGCAGCCGCCGGCGCCCAGCTGGGGCTCGATGCTCAACACCGCGCAGCGCTTCCTCACGCAGGCGCCGTGGATGGCGGTGTTCCCGGGCATCGCGATCTTCCTGACCGTACTGGCGTTCAACCTGTTCGGCGACGGGTTGAGGGACGCGTTGGATCCGAAGAAATAGGACGGGGCCGCCTGCGCGCCCATTGGGCACACCCCTTGCCGAGCGAGCCGTCCAAGGTTCCCGCGGCGCGATGCCGCCGCCGACTGGAAGGCATCGACATGACACACCCGGCCGACACGCTACTCGACACGCTGCAGGCCTGACCGGGCCGTCCCCTGAAGACCGAAACATTGACGGTCAAAATCGGGCTGGCTGTCGGTTCACGCGTCGCCACGCGCGCTGCGGTGGCACTCGCGGTGATCGTGACCGTCGCGGCGGCGGTCTGCGCTCGATGGCCGGTCCCGACCGCGCTCGCGGAACGCTGGCTCGGCGCCACGCTGCAACGAACGGTGCACATCGCCCCGGGCGCAACGGTCTGCCTATGCCCTCGACCGACGCTGAACCTACCTGCTCTGGAAATCGGTCCGCCCGAGTGGAGTGATCTGCCGCGATTCGCCCGCGTCGAGGATGCCGAGATCCGCGTGGTGCTCGCCTCACTCTTGCGAGGATCGGTCAGGATCGCGGCACTCACACTCGGTCGAGGCGAGGTCGCGCTAGAGCGCGACGTCGACGGCCGTGCATCATGGCAGTTCGCCCGGTCCGACGGCGTCCCCGACGGGGCGCCAATCCTCGAGCGGCTCGAAGCACGCGACATGAGCTGGACGCTTCGCGATCCGGCACGCGCGATCGACTTGGCCGGAACCCTGTCGGTGGTAGACGGCGCGGGTCGCCCGGATGGCGCTGTATCGACCGAGCCGCCGCGCCTTCAGCTGCACGCCCGGGGCACGCTGCGCGGGCTGCCGACCACCGCGCGGATCGAGGGCGGCAGCGTGCTCACGACCGTCGGACCGCGACGACTCGCCGCCAGCGTTCAGGTCGGCGACGGACGGCTGGATTTCGACGGTGAGGTCGACGAACTAGCCTCGTTTGCCGGGCTGCGAGGGAGCTTCGACGTCCGCGGGCCGGCACTGGCCGCGCTCGGGGGTCTGCTCGGTGCGGTGTTGCCGCGTACACCGCCGTTCCGCCTTCGGGGCACGCTGCACCACGAGGCGCCGCGGTGGCGGATCGCGCTCACCGACGGTCAGATCGGCTCCAGCGACCTGCGCGGCGAGGTGTCGTTCATGCCCACGCGCGACGCCACCACATCGCGCCTCGATGGGCGACTCGACTCGACCCGCATGCGTATCAGCGACCTCGGCCGCAGCATCGGATTCGGTGAGGACCGCCGTCAACGAGGCACGGTGTTGCCCGACGTAGCGCTCGACTTGCCGAGCCTGCAGCGCATGGACGCGACGATCGCGTTGCGGATCGAGCGGCTCGAACTCGGCTCGGCCGCGCCGATCACTGGGCTCAGTGCCGACCTGCGCCTGGAGTCGGGCGTGCTGGCGCTGGGCACGATGAAGGCGACGCTCGCCGGTGGGCGTGTGACGGGGGACCTGCGGCTCGACGCCACCACGAAGCCGGGCCGGCTCGACGTCGCACTGAAGATGCGCGAAATCGTGCTCGAGCGATGGCTGCCTCGGTTGCGCGGCGAGCCCCCGGTGAGCGCGCGGATGAACGCCGAGCTCGAACTGAGCGGCCGCGGCGATTCGGTCGCCTCGGTACTCGGACGCGCCGACGGCCGCGTCCGGGCCGCGATCGGGTCGGGCACGGCGAGCCGCCTCGCGCTCGAGGTCGCCGGGTTGGATGTGGCGGAGACGCTCGCTGTGCTGGCCACCGGCGACCGCGCGGTGCGGCTCGATTGTGGACTCGCCGATTGGACGATCGTACGTGGTGTCGCGCGACCGACCGTGATGCTGATCGACACCGAGGACACATTGCTCACCGGCGAGGGCCGGATCGACCTGTCGAACGAGCAACTGGCGCTGCGGGTGAGCGCGTTGCCGCATGACTTCTCGCCGCTCACGCTGCGCTCGCCGATCAACGTCGGCGGAACGTTCGCCAATCCGACCGTATCGGCCGATCGCACCCGCGTGGCCGCGACGGTGATCGCGTCCGCGGTCCTCGGTGCGCTTATCGGCCCGCTTGCCGCGGTGCTACCGCTGCTCGATTTCGGGGATGGTGCGTCGTCTAGCGCGTGTGGGAAGCGCCTCATGCGCACCACGCCTTCTGCCCCGACCCGAGGACAGCGACCTTAAGCGGCTCTGCGTCCGTCTGCATCGAGCATGAACGCATCGGTCGTGCCGGTCTCCTCGGCAGTCGGGCGCTCAGGGAGCGTTTCGCGAGAGGGGCTTCCGGATGTCAAGCTGCGGTGCCGGGGGGCGTTCAGGCATTACTACGAGGCATCGTCCGCCGTAGCGGTGTCAGCGTTCTTCAGCGCACCCCGGATGTTCAGGGCCAACAGGCAGCACTGGAGCACCAGCAGCGCGGGTGCGTCCGCATGCCACCCCCAGGTGACCCAGAGGGCATTGCTGGCCAGAAACAGCCAGAACCCGGACCGCCTTCGCTCGGTACGCGACGAGGCCACCATCCATGAGGCCGCCACAGTGATGGCCATTGCAGGCCATTGAAGCGCGTTCATCCAGTCCATGGCTCGAGCGGTCCCGCGGTCGGTGCGTCGGGCTGCGCCGCTGGCGACCGCATGCAGGCAACGCCGTCGGCCAACCGAGTGAAGGTATGGGTCGGTTCGAAGGGTCCACACCGACGCAGGGACATCAGCAAAAGACACGCCAGCCTCCGGTCGGGCACGCGAGTTGCCGGAGCGTGGGCTTCCACCCACGCCACACGGAGGCAACCATGGACCAGCCGGATCGAGAAACGAGATTCCGAAAGACGCAAGGCAGTGAGCGACGTGCAGGGCAACACCTCGTTGAATCGAGCCGAGACAACGACCGCTCGATGCGCGTCCGTCCGCCGGGGGCTTGCCGACCCCGCCCACAACGGCACCTTGCGCCCTAAGGAGCACCCGTATGGACCTCGTCACCGACACCAGCATTATCCCGTATCTGTTTTCGGTCACCTTCGCGATGGCGATCGCTTTCGGCATCTGGCAGTGGTACAGGGCGCGCAAGGCCCGTGCCGAGCATCATCAGTCGGCGGAGGCCAAGGCCAACCACGAACCTCGCGTCATGGCTGATCGGCCCCCCGCTGACCGGGGAAGTCGGCGGGGCGCGTGACCGGAGCACAACGTGCTCCGCGACCCGGCAACGACGCGCCTGCCGTCGATGCCGGGCCTCACCGAATCCGCGCGCGATGTAGATCGCAGCCCGGTGCGGCGACCGGCTAAGTCAAGGGCTCGGGGTCGACGCGACCGCCCTCGCTCTCCCAGGTCTGCAAACGCACCGGCGCCGGCTCGGACCGGCTGGTGAGACGGCGCCGATGTGTCCGGGCGACGCGTCGAAGGCTGCCGCTCAGCAATGCGCCCAGCGAGGCCAGCAGCATCATCTGGCGGACTGCGTGGCCCAAGTTGCCGAGTCGCGCGGCGGTGGGGGTCTCGAACGTTCGATGGCGGGAATGCATGTCAGCCTCCGTGGTGGTGTGCTTGACGGCTATTGGCAAGCGCCGTTCCCGTGGATGTGACCGGCCCGATCGGTCGAGTCTGACGGCGACGGACTCGGTGCTCCGACGACAGTGCAGGCTGCCTCCCGATGCCGGGCACGGGGCGCTGCAGCCACAGTGCAGCGCAGGAGGCGGGTTCCATGCTCGCCCTGCGCGCCGATCGACGGCGGACCAGCCCTTGCCCAGGATCGCATCCGATGAAGACATCCCCCCAGACGCACACCGATCTGAGCCAACTCGCCGAGAAGTTGTCCCAGCACCGCGTGACGATGTTGACTGTGGCGGAGGGCAATCGGGGACTCTCCAGCCGGCCGATGAAGGCGCTAGGTCAGAAGAACGTCGTACTGCCCGGGCAGGGTTCGGCGGCAGCATGACCGGCTGGTACTGACCCGCAATGCCAGTGTGTTCGGCTCGGGCACGACTCGTTGCGGCCGGCGTTGCGGCTGCGTGCTGCGCGTCGACCGCCACGGCGACCAGCCGTGCTGACGGTTCGGCTGAAGTGCCGTGGAGGGCTGTGTCGCCGCAGGTGGCCCCGCAGGATGTCGAGTCACTGCGTCGGTGGGTCACGAACTCGCACGACAACGGTTCGCTGCCCTTCGTGATCGTCGACAAACGTCAGGCGCGGCTGTGGCTGTATGACGATCAGGGTCGGCTGACGGGTGACACCCCGGTGCTGCTCGGATCGGCACGCGGTGACGCGTCGGTACCCGGTATCGGCGAGCGGGCGATTCGGGATATCCGACCGGCCGAACGCACCACGCCGGCGGGCAGGTTCTACGCAGAGCCCGGCCAGAACGCAGCCGGCGAAGACATCTTCTGGGTCGACTACGATGCGGCGGTCTCGATACATCGCGTTCGTGTCAACGATCCTCGCGAGCGTCGACTCGAGCGACTGGCCAGCAACACGCCGACCGACAATCGCATCACGTACGGTTGCATCAACGTGCCGATCGCGTTCTACAACCAGCGGTTGGCCCCCCTTCTCACCTCGCGTGGCGGGATGGTCTACCTTCTGCCCGACACCCTGCCGCGTCGTTCGATCTTCAGCCGCGTGAAAACCGGTCAGACGGACTCCGGAAAGTCCGCGCAGACCGGACGTTGATTGATGTCGAACTGTCGTGCGTCAGTTCCGATCGTTGCGGGCGCGACGGGTACCGTCTGAGTTCATGCCGCCCGTGCTGGCAGAGTCGGACCGCATGCTATCGCTGCCTCGAGTGCCCATCGTGCTGCGGCCTGTCGAATCGGCTGCGCCGCTGTTCGACATCGAGCCTCCGGGCACGTCCGAGTTGCGCTGCATCTGATCGGGTCTTGCTGAGTCGGTGCGGCCGGGTTGCATCGTGCCGACTCCGCTTGCACCCGTAGCCGCGCCGCCCGGCGCAGTGCTACCGGGACTTGCAGTCGCAGGGCCCGCACCGCCCGCACCGCCTGCAGTACCGCCGGACTGACCGGCGGCGCCCGCTGTGCCGGAGGACTGTGCGAACGACACGCTGCTCGCGAACGCCAAGCAAGCGGCGGCGAACGCTGCCCGAGTCGAAAGTGTTTTGGTCATGTTTGTTTTCCTGGTGGCTACTGGGTTTTTACGCGCCACGCCTGGCTGGCGATGGCGATAACGGCAGGTGCCGTGCAGATCACATGGCAACCCACGTGCCCGACACAGTGCGTGCCCTACTGCGGCACGCCATTTGCCAAGAGGGTCTGCGGGTGATTCGGCCCGTAGGGTCCATCACCTGCGCGCTGAGCCACCGGTTGGCCCGCAGAGACGCGAGCCTGTTCTTGCACTGTCCACCACCGTAAGGAAACACTCCATGGCTTCCCAACAGACCAGTCCGTTCCCGACCTCCGAGACCGCCACCGGCGTGCGCACCGTCGGTGAAGCGCCGTTGCCGTCCGCTTCGCCCACCTCTTCGCCCACCGCCACATCGAGCACCGATGCGCATAGCGTTCGGGCGAATGGCGCCGCCGGCGACAGCGACCGGTTGACCCGAGTCGTACAAGGCGCCCATCAGGCGGTTGACCGCATGGCCAATACGGCTGCGCCTCACGTGCAGCGCCTGCAGGAGGGCGTCAGTACGGCCAGCGAGCGCCTGACCGCGCGTGCCGACGTCCTTCGCGATACCGGCGACGAGTGGGCAGAGAGCCTTCGCATGACAGTACGCGAGAACCCGCTTACGGCGCTCGGCACCGCGCTGGCAGTTGGGGTCGTGATGTCCCGCCTGACTTCCTGAAGACGGGGCGGCCGCGCAGCCGCCGTTCTCCGAGCTTGGGCCGGGATGCCGAAAACGGTGCAGGCATCCTGGCAGACACTGCCGGGGCTGCTCGGCGACCGACGCGAACTACTGGCGATCGAATACGGGTTACCTCGGAGTGCGCCTCGCACCCAGATCTTCCGCGACACCGTCGCGCGGCTGCGACGCGCGTCGGCGCCGCTGGTAAGCGGTCATCAGCGGCGTCGCCGACACACCATGCAGCAAGATCGACACGGCCACGGCGGTCAGCGTAGCGCCCACCAGTTCGCGCGCGACGTCGCCGCTCACGCCGTGTGCCAGTGCGAACGCCAGATAGAACAGCGTGCCGATACCCCGGATGCCGAACCACGCGACCAAGCGACGCTGTTGAGGCGTCATCATGCCCCGGCGCACCACGGCGAAGACCGAGATGGGCCGTGCTGCCACCACGAGCAGACACGCGAAGGCGAGGCTCGACCACGAAGGTGGCACGGTATGCAGGATCACGCCCATCGACAGCACGCTGGCCGCCTCGATCAGCCGCTCGACGCGCTCGCCGAACGCGCCCAGGCGGTCGGCGAGCGCCTGGCGAGCTGCCGACAGCAAGGCTTCGTGAAACGGCCACATCATGGCGACCCCCAACGTAAACACGACGACAAAGGTCGAGGTCGAGGAGGCACGCGCCAGCGCAAATGCGAGGCCGACCGTGCCCACGTACAGCAGCTCGTCGCGCGCCACGGGGTCACCGCTCGCCAGCCTTGCTCGTAACGCGTAGCCGAGCGCCAGACCGGTTGCGATGCCCAAGAGGGACCCACCACCAATCGCCCATGCCAGGTCGTACAGCCACCAGTCGCGTCCGTGATCGCCCAGCCCGTGAAGTCCCATCAGCCCGAGGGCGAGCATCACCGCAGGCAGCGCAGTGCCGTCGTTCAGTCCACCCTCGGCGGTCAGCGACAGACGCACCGCATCGCGATCGCGTTCGGAGTGAATTTGCACTTCCGATGCGAGCACCGGGTCGGTCGGAGCGAGGATCGCGGCCAGCAGCAGCGCCGCCGGCCACGGCAACGCGAGCAGCCACATCGCGGCCGCTGTGGTCAGTGCAATGGTCACGACCATGCCGGGTCCCGCCATCAGCAGCGCCACGCTCCAAGCTGACAGGCGCGGCGGCACGCGCAGCCGCAGGCCCACAGCCAGCAGCGAGATCAGCACCGCCGCTTCGGTGACGAAGGTCGCGTACGCGGCATGCTCGGCCAGCTGATCGAGGGTCGGCGCACCCATCAGCCACCCCGCCGCCCAACCCGTGGCCAGGTAGATCACGGCAGGCGTGAGCGGCAATCGGCCGACGGCGCGCGACGCCAGCGTCAGCGCCAGCAGAACAATACCGAACAGGAGCAGCGCGGCAGTCAACATCGTATCCGGGCAGGAGCAGTCAATGTGCCCGCCGGCCGCGGGCATCCCGTTTGCTGCAAGAGAGTCCCGTCACCCTCCAGCCCGCGCAGGTCCCCATGGCCAATACCAGATCCGCCTCGCACAAACCGTCCGCAGTAGCCGGCGCAACGCAGCTCAACGCACCTGCGCCTCCCGGCATCGCCGATGTGAAGGGGTCGGTGCTGAGCACCGCCTCGGGCCCGACGCGACCGCCCGCCGACTCGGATCAGCCTGACGAGGCCGCGCCCGATGCACAGCGTCGCCTGGCTAAGCAGAGATCGGGCGTGCAGCAGGCTGCTCTGGAGATGCCCGCGAACGCACTGAAGGCGTCCGAATACGGTTTCGAGAACGGCCTGCAACCGTCGCAGGGGCAGCACATCGCTGACAGTCCCGACGACGTGGTCGGGGCCAGTACTGTGAGCGAGTCGATCGAGAGCGACAAGCTCGGCGGCGGCATCCCTCACCCCGGCCACAACCCGCTGAACGGCCCGCTCGACCGCGTCCGGGTTGACTCGCAGCAGAGGGCGTTGACCACCAATCAAGGCGTGCAGGTCGCCGACAACCAGAACTCGCTGAAGGCCGGGTTGCGGGGACCAACGCTGCTCGAGGACTTCATCCTGCGGGAGAAGATCACCCATTTCGATCATGAGCGCATCCCCGAGCGCGTCGTTCACGCGCGCGGCTCGGGCGCGCACGGGTACTTCGAGACCTACGATTCGCTGGCCGACATCACACGGGCCGGACTGTTCGACAAGGCCGGAAAACGCACGCCGGTGTTCGTGCGCTTCTCGACGGTGGCCGGAGAGCGGGGCAGTGCCGACACGGTGCGCGACACCCGTGGCTTCGCGGTCAAGTTCTATACCGACGAGGGAAACTGGGACCTGGTGGGCAACAACATCCCGGTGTTCTTCATCCAGGACGCGATGAAGTTCCCCGACCTGATCCACGCGGTCAAGCCCGAGCCGAATACGGGTATCCCACAGGCCAGCAGCGCGCACGACACGTTCTGGGATTTCATTTCGCTGATGCCCGAAAGCATGCATCACACCCTGTGGGTGATGAGTGACCATGGGATTCCGCGCAGCTATCGCACCATGAGGGGGTTTGGTGTCCACAGCTTCCGGCTGGTCAACGCGGCCGGCGACGCCTGCTTCGTGAAGTTCCATTGGCTGCCGGTCGCCGGCACACATTCGCTCGTCTGGGACGAAGCCGCAAAGATTGCCGGTGCCGATCCCGACTTTCACCGTCGCGACCTGTGGGAGGCGATCGAATCGGGTAACTCTCCCGAGTACGAACTCGCGTTGCAGGTGTTCACCGAGGCGCAGGCCGAAGCGTTCGGCTTCGATGTGCTCGACGCCACCAAGCTGGTACCGGAAGAACAGGTGCCGCTGCGTGTGGTGGGCAGAATGGTGCTGGACCGCAACCCAGACAACTTCTTCGCCGAGACCGAGCAGGTGGCCTTTTGCACCGCGCACGTGGTGCCAGGCATCGACTTCAGCAACGACCCTCTGCTGCAGGGCCGAATCCACAGCTACCTCGACACGCAGATCACGCGACTGGGCGGCGCGAACTTCCACGAGATCCCGATCAACGCGCCGGTCGCGCAAGTGCACAACAACCAGCGCGACGGCATCCACCGGCAGGCGCTTCATCGCGGACGGGTCAGCTACGAACCCAACTCGCTGGGGGGCGGCTGCCCGTACCAGGCAGGCAGGGTGGGGTTCGTCACCGCGAGTGCGGATGCATCGACGCTCGAGCAGCCGTACCAGGACAAGGTACGCGGCAAACCCGAACGATTTGCCGATCACTACTCGCAGGCCCAGCTGTTCTGGCGCAGCCAGTCGCCGGCCGAGAAGCGGCACATCATCGCGGCCTTCAGATTCGAACTGTCGCGTGTCACCGTGGTGGCCGTGCGCCAACGTGTGGTGTCGCAACTGATCAATGTCGACGCGGCGTTGGCACAGGGCGTGGCCGATGGCCTGGGCATGGAGACGTTGCCGGATGCCCAGCCGATCGTGCGGGCCGGCCCGGTGGAGGGCGACGTCGACGTGTCGCAGAGCCTGTCGCTCGTCGCGCGGCCGGGGAACGGCGGCGCTGCAGGCCGACGGGTCGCGCTGCTCGTCGCCGAGGGCGTCGACGGGGGCTCGCTGCGCCAAGTGCAGCAGCGCCTGCTGCAGGCGCGGGCGGTACCACGATTCGTCGGCGCGCAGCTCGGCCGGGTGTCGGTGAGCGGCGGCGGCTCGGCGATCGAGGTCGAGACGACGCTGGAGGCAAGCCCCTCGGTGCTGTGGGACGCGATGGTGCTGCCCGGCGGCGAGTGGACGCCGGACCGAGCCGCCCGCGGCTCAATCGGCGAGTTTGTTGCAGCACAGTACCGTCACTGCAAGCCGATCCTGGCCTTAGGAGAGCGATCACGCGATGTGCTCGGCGCATTGGGGGTGACGACCGATGCGACGGATGGAACGCCCGAGCCCGGCGTGATGCTGGCCACCTCCTTCAGTGACGCGGGCCTGAGCGGTCCGCTGGATGCCTTCGTCTTCGCACTCGGACAGCACCGCGAATACGACCGTGAACTGACGGGGGGCTGGGGCTGAGCCGACCGGCGCCATGACGATGCGACGGGAACCTGGGCACGGGGATTGCATCTGTCGGAGAGCCTGCCGATCCGCGCCGCGCGGGCTCCGTCTGGTGCTAGCGGACGGTCACTCGCCAGACTGTGTTGCCGACGTCGTCGGCCACCAGAAGCGCGCCGCGGCCGTCGATCGCCACGCCCACCGGCCGGCCCCAGGCGTCGCCACGGGGGCTCAGGAAGCCGGTCAACACATCGATCGGCAGGCCGCTGGGCTTGCCATTCTCGAACGGCAGGAACACGACCTTGTAGCCGGAGTGCGGGCGCCGGTTCCATGAACCGTGGTGCCCGATGAACACCCCCTCCGCCTGCGATCGCCCGGCAGCCAACAGCGGACCAAGCGGGCTGTTTCCGTTCGCGGCCAGTCCGAGCGGCGCGACGTGCGCACCCAGTGCAAAATCCGGGACCACGGCCTGGGCCACACGCACCGGGTCCTGCGGTGTCACACGACGGTCGAGGTGCGTGCCGTACCAACTGAAGGGCCACCCATAGAAGCCGCCGTCGCGCACGCTGGTCAGGTAGTCGGGGACCAGGTCGCTGCCGATCTCGTCGCGTTCGTTGACCACCGTCCAGAGAACGGGCGCGCCGCCGGCGTCGCTGGCCATCCATGCCATGCCATTCGGATTTCGCAGGCCGCTGGCGAACACGCGGGCCGCCCCGGTGAGGCGATCGATCTCCCAGATCGCGGCCCGACCGAGCTCGGCGTCGAGCCCGTTCTCCGCGACATTGCTGTTGGAGCCGACCGTGGCAAACAGCCGGCGGCCATCGGGGCTGACGATCAGTGACTTCGTCCAATGGTGGTTGATCGGACCGGCGGGCAGCGCGACGAGCGTGCGACCCGGACCATCGAGGCGCGTCTGACCGGGACGATAAGCGAACTCCAGCACGCCGTCGGTGTTGGCGACGTAGAACCGGTTGTCGACGAAGGCCATCCCGAAGGGCGAGTTCAGCCCGTCGAGGAAGACGGTGCGGACCTCCGGATCGCCATCGCCGTCGGCATCGCGCAGCAGCGTGATCCGGTTCGCGCTCGGCACGCCCGCGCCGGCGCGCGCCATCACTCGACCCATCACCCACTCCTTGAGGGGATTCTTCCCGCCCTCGCGTGGCGGCGCGTTGCTTTCGGCGACCAGCACGTCGCCGTTGGGCAGCACGTGCAGCCAACGCGGGTGGTTCAGACCGCTGGCGAACACGGTGACCTGCGTGCCCGCAGCCGCGATCGGGGCCTGCCCGGCGGGCCACCGAGAAGCCGGCGCAATGTTGACCGTCGGCAGCACGGACACGACGGGTTCGACCATCCGCGGACGCGGCCCGGTGTCGGCGAGGTCGGGCAGCATCGTGCGTTCGCTGCAGCCGGTCATCAGGGCCGCCGCCGCCGCGACCGAGCCGGACAGCAGTGCGACACGCAGCGCGCGTGCGGTGTATACGAGGGGGCGAGACATTGGGGCGGCGAATCGGTACATGGGCGGGTTCGGATGACGACGGATGCGAATCCGTCGGCAAACGCAGTGCCTGGGTGGGCAGAATCGCCGCGGCCGGATGTGTACCGAAGCGGCCTGAGCCGTGAACCCCTCGTTCGACTCCTCCAGTCGACGTTGTCGACACCATCGCCTCGTCCGAACCGCAGGAAGCTGACGCGAGCCCCGCGAATGCTGTACGGACGGACGCCGGCGCCGACCAGCCGAAAGTGCAGGGCGAGTGCGCCTTCATTTCCGCCTGTCAAGACGGCAAATCGGTCGATGCCGTCCTCGAGCCCGGTCGTGTCGATCCCGCCGCCCGCGATGAGGCACCGGCGTGACCTGTGTCACGGGTTCCGGCGGGGTGTGCTGCGAGCGGCGCGCCTACGACGGTCATCAGCACCGCGTCGTCGGCGAGCGTCCCAAGGCCCACCGTCTCGCCGCGGCGCAGATGGATCGCGCTGCCGCCCGCGTTATCCGCCGCGCTGCGTGTGACGATTACACGCACGGTGCGGCCCGCGTGCTCGAGGTCGATCTCGACCCGTGGGCAGTGCGGCGGCAGGCAGGGCTCGAGTCGTACCTGGTCGCGATGCCAACGCAGCCTGCAGATCGACTCGAGGGCTGCCCGCTGCAGCCAGCTCGCCGCACCCGTGTACCAGCTCCAGCCACCGCGGCCCGCAGTCAGCGACTGCCCCTGCCACTGGCTGCAGCCAGCGCCGCCGGCGCGCAGCATCACAGCGTAGCGTTCGTTGCCGATGACGTGGCTGGGCGCAAGCGCGCGGGTCTGCGGATCCGTGTCGTACCGCCAGCGCTGACCGGTCAGCGCGGGACTTTGCGCAGGCCTCGAAGTCTCGCGAGGCAGCGGCGCCTCGTGTGTCGCGCGCTCGTGCAGCAGGCTCAGCACCGCGCGCAGGTGCGGAGCGGCCGCCGCCCAGCGACGTACCGCGCCGCCTGTGAGGACATGTGCACAGGCCAGCAGGCCCATGGCCTGGTGATGCGCCATGTAGGTCCGCACCATCGTGTGGTCACTCTGGGCACCGGCCGGCTGACGGCGCGGCGTGTAGTCGAGCGACTCGATGAAGCCAAACGCGCCGCGCGCTCCGAGTCGCTCCAGCGCAGCCAGGTTCTCGACCGCGGCCTGCGGTGCGACGACCAGGGCCATCAGGCTGGCGTAGGGCGCCACCACGCGTTCGTCGACCGGCGTCCGGCGCAGCGCCAGCGCGGCTACGCCCTGCGGTCCGTACTGGTAGGCGAGTGTGTGATCCTGCGCGGCGATCGCTGACTCGGAGACCCCCCACGGCGTGCCGTGCGCTGCGCCGTCGCGACACTGCAGCGCGACCGCGGTCCGCGTCGCCTCGAACAGCAGGCTGCCGTCCGGTTCTTCCAGGACAAGGCTCGGCATCAGATATTCGAACATCGAGCCCGACCAAGATTTCAGGCCGACGCTGGCTTGTCGTGAGCCACCCTCGAGCGCGGCGAACAGCGGTCGGCCAAGTGCCGCCCAGTGACGGGGCGGCACGTCTCCTTTTGCGATCGCGACCAGGCTGGCCAGCCGCGCCTCCGATGCCAGCAGGTCGTAGTGGCCTGCGTCGAGCTTCTGACTGTCGACGTCGTAGCCGATGTGCAGCAACATGTGCCGCGGGTCGTACAGCACCTTGAAGTCCGCCGCCAGCGCGAATGACCGGGCCCGCGACGCCAGTCGCAACAGCCGCGCCGCGGCTGGGGTATCGCCGATGGTCGCGCCATCGGGTCGGGCGGACCGCTGCTCGCACGATGCAGCCAGCACAAGCAGATGGCCGCACAGGTTGCCGCTATCGACGCTCGACACGTAGGCGGGTGCGAGCACGGCGAGCGTTTTCGTGTCGTACCAGTTGTAGAAGTGGCCGTTCCATCGCGGCAGCAATTCCAAGGTGTCCAGCGTCGCTTCGAGGCGTTGGATCATCGTGATGTCGTCGATGAAATCCATCTCGCGCGCCGCGGCGACAGACAGCAGGTAAAGACCGATGTTGGTCGGCGACGTGCGATGGGCCACCATCGGTACGGCGCCGCTGAGCTGGACATTGTCGGGAGGCAGGTGGTGGTCGTCGGTGCCCACGCGCGCGAGGAAAGACCACGTGTCACGTGCGACGGTGCGTAATCGGTCCAGGCTGGGCTCGTCCAGGCGCTGCGAAGCGCCGACCCGCGGACGTGCGGCCAGCCAGGTGACGGCCGGTGCCACGGCCCACAGCAGGCACAGCAGTACCGGCCAGAAGGCCGGTACGTCGGTCGACACGACCGCGCGCAGCGCCGCCAGCAGACTCAGCAGACACAGCGCGAGCCCGACGCTGCGGCGGTGTCGGCGCAGCATCGCCGGCCAGGTCGTGGCGGCTGCGGCCTGTGCCGCGGCGGCGGTGGTCCACTGCAGCATCCGGCGTCGGCTGACGTACTGACGCACGAGCGCGCGCAGCACGGCATCGGCCGCGGTCAGCGCCTGCCCGGTCAGCTGCACGCCGTGCCAGAGCGCACCCGCGATGGCGCGCGCCACCTGGGGCAGGGTGTGTTGGTAGAACAGGCGCAGCGAGATGTCGTCACGCGGCGGCGCCAGCGCCGCCACCGCACCGAGCAGCGGCCCGGCGCTCCACGCCGCCGCAACCAGCCAGAGTGCGCTGGATACCGGCAGTGCTCCGGTGGCCATCACCCACACCAGCAGCGCCAGGCTGGCGGGTGCCACCAGCGAGCGGCGCAGGTTGTCGATCATCTTCCAGCGGTTGATACCGGCCATCGGCCAGCGGCCCGGGTGAAGCAGGAACGGAAGCAGCTGCCAGTCGCCGCGGATCCAGCGGTGTAGGCGAGCGGCGGCGACATCAGGATGGGCCGGTGCATCCTCGACCAGCGTGATGTCGCTGACGGCGGCAAAGCGACCCAACGCGCCTTCCAGCAGGTCGTGACTGAGCAACTGGGCGTCGGGCAGGCGATGGGCCAGCGTGGCATGTGCACCGCGGACATCGAGCAGGCCTTTGCCGGTGAACGTGCCTTCGCCGAACAGGTCCTGGTATACCTCGGAGCTGGCGGCGCTGTACGGATCGATGCCCCATTGACCGCTGAACAACCAGTGGAACGGCGTGCGGGCGCCCGGCTCGGGCAGCGGCACCACGATGCGTGGCTGAAGAATGGTGTAGCCCGCCGTCACACGTCGGGTTTGCGGGTCGATCACCGGCGCGTTGATCGGGTGAGCGGCCACCGCCACGAGTTCGCGCAATCGACCGGGCGGCATGTCGGTGTCGCTGTCCAGCGTCACCAGATACCGAATGCCGGGCGCGGGCGTCGACAGCGCACCGAGATCGATGAAGGGGCTGGCGCCGCCCTCCACCAAAGCGATCAGCACCGCTTCGAGCTTGCCCCGCTTGCGCTCCCAGCCCATCCAGCACTGCTCGCTGTCGGACCAGCAACGTTCGCGATGCAGCAGCAGGAACCGCTGCGGCCCGGATGCTGGTACGCCGTGGCGACGGTTGAGCTGCTCGACCGCGCGATGTGCCGCCTGCAGCAGTGCGGCATCCTGGGGGGCGTGTTGCAGCGTTGCATCGGGGAGATCGGTCAGCAGTGCAAACTGCGCGTGTACCTCGGGATTGGCCAGATGGTGCTGCTCGAGTTGCGCGGCCAGCGCCACGGTGCCCCGGACGCTGGTCAGCAACGCGGGGACCACCACCAGCGGTCGGTGCTCGATCGGAATTCCACCCTGCAGTGCCATCCGTGGCAGGCGGTGCGGTGGCAGCGACTCGCTGATCACGCGGTGCAGCACCGCCAGAACCGCCTCGCTGGCCGGAAAGGCGAGCAGCCATGCGGTGAGCATCCAGGCCGGCCAGTACAGGTCGACCGAGGCATCGTGGCGCATCACCACGGCCACAAGGGCTGCGCTGATCCCGCCGATGGTGAGCAGGTACGCAGGCACGGCGGCGCGTTTCACAACCCGCCAGCGGCGGGGCCAAGCATCGGGTAGACCCAGGGCGGCAAGCAGTTCCGACTGGCCTGGACCCCGCAGCCAATGCATCGGCGCCGATGCAGCCCCGCTGCGCCCTGTTGCCAGCCCGGCCACCGCCTCACTGACGGTCGATTCGGGGATCGCCGCATGCCGTGCGAGGTGCTCGACGTCGTGCAGAGTCAGATCCTGCGTCGCCTCCGACTCTGCAGTGAAGACCGGCAGCCCCTGCAGCGACGCCAGCGCGGCACTCGGTTGCAACAGCACGGCGCGCCAGTCGGTGCGATCGAGTGCGCGCAGTGAGGTGACCGCGTTGCGCACGCTCTGATGGTCCTCGGCCGCCTGCTGCTGCTGACGCTGCAGTGCGCCTGCGGGATCTGGCAGGCGTTCGCCCAGCCAGCGTCGCAGCGTTACCCCGGCGTCGGGGGCAACCTCGTCGCTGCGGCCGTAGAGCTGCAGCGCGAAGGCCTCGAGCACACCGCGTTCCGCCAGCGTATGGCCGACGGACTGCAGCAGAGCGTCGTCGCCGCCCTGCGCCCCGGCCTCGATCAGTCGCTGCGCGACGTCGCGGGCGGTCTGTGTGGCAGCGGCCCGCTCCGCCAGTCTGCGCAGGTTCTCGACCAGCACCACGCGCAGCGTGGTGGGGATCGCCCACAACTCTGCCAGCGTCAGCTCGCGCTCGCTCTGGTACGCAGCGAGGAACTGTCCGAGCAGGTCCTCGTCCAGGCCGCTGTCCGTGTGCGCGACCCAGGCCCATGCCAGACCGTAGACGCGGGGCAGACCGGCGAGCGGAGCGTCGCGAAGACGCGGCAACTGCGCGTAGTAGCGCCGCGGCAGACCGTTGCGAACGGTGTCGAGTTGACCGTCCAGCAGGTGGCCGTGGTCGATCAGCCAGCCAGCGGCCGGAGCAAGGTGATGGCCCTTGCGGGAGTGATCCTCGAGCACCGCGCGTGCGTCTCGCAGCGCCAGCAGGTTCTGCTGCAAACGTGGAAAGAAGCTGCCGCGGGCTTCGCCGGGCCCAGCGACCGCCTGGGCCCGGGCCAGGCTGCGGCCGTGCTCGCCGAATCGGGCCGCGCCGAACAGCACGGCGCGCACGGGCGGCTCCAGTGGGCCGTCGACCGATCGCAGCAGCCGCGTGGCGGCCGCGTCCAGCTCGAGCGTGCCGAAGGCCCGCGGCGCGCGCGCCATTCGGCCGGTCAGGCGAATGCGGCCAGCAGTGCCATCAGGCCAGTGGCGCTCAACACCGTGGTCACCAGGCGTGGCCCGATCACGCTGTGCGCCCGTTCACCCAGGCAGTACCAGGGGAACGCTGCGCCGAGCGCGCGCTCGCACGCCAGCAGATGGGCATCCAACGAAACTAGGTCCAGGCCGCCCGGTGGGCAATCCTTGAGCAGCGAGGGGGTGGCGGTCATCGGAGTCGGTGGTGTCGAAGTGGCGGCGGTGGCAGGTGGCGCAGGGCAATGTAATGGTCAGGGCAAGTGCTGTGCCCGTCGTGCCGGGATTTCGCGGCGGTGAATGCGATTAGCGGTCAAGCCGGCCGCCGGCGAGCACAGGCGTCCAGGTTCGTCAGCGGCGCCGACGCAGGCCGAGCACAAAGGCGAGCGCAGAGATCACAACGAACACGAGGAACAGGACTCGCGCGATGCCCTCTGCGCCGGCGGCGATGCCACCGAAGCCGAACAGCGCCGCGATCAACGCGATGAGGAAAAACATGACGGCGTAGTAAAACAAGGCGTCCTGCCTGCAAAGGGGATGTCCGCGAGGTATAGCTCGGCCTGTCACGTTCCTGCGCCGCCCGGGACTGCATCGAGGCAGGAGCCGGTGCACGGAGCCTCGGCAAGTGTGATGCCCGCAATCCGGCGACTGTGTACTCGCCTAGCCGCTCGCCGGCGGAGCGGGCGCGCATCTTGCCGTCGTCCGTGCGCATGACCTTCTGCACCGGCATCCGCGTCGACTCCGGACTGATTGCCCTGGCGGACGACCTGACCGTCGCATGCGACTGGTGGGGTGCAGAACTGGAGCGCGCGCTGCAGGCTTGACCGATGGACTGGGCGCAACCATTGTGGCGCGACCGCGCGGAGAGACGACCCATGCACTCGATCGACGTCCGCTGCGAACTCGCCTATCACATCGGGGCCGATTCGAGCTTCTACTTCTCTGTGATGGCGGCGCGCACACCGCGGCAATCGGTCCGGCGCGAGACGTTCGAGTTCGTCCCAGACCTGCGCTACGAGATGCTCGACTTCGGTCCGGGTGGACATCAACTGTTGCGGGTCGCAGTGCCGGCAGGCGAGTTCCGGCTCAGTTACGACGCATCGGTTGATATCGACCCACGCATCGACGATCCGAAGTCGCTCGCCGTGGTGCCGTTCGGTGAGTTGCCTTCAGAGGTGCTCAGCTACCTGAACCCGAGCCGATACTGCGAGTCGGATCGGCTGCTCGGCTTCGTGACCCGGCAGTTCGGCCGAACGCCGACCGGGTACAGCCGGGTGAAGGCGATCAGCGACTGGGTGGGCAACAATCTCGCGTACGTCGCGGGGACGACGGATTCTTCCAGCGGCAGCGCCGACGTCCTGCTTCAGCGGGCGGGTGTGTGCCGCGACTTCGCGCACGTCGCGATCTCGTTGTGTCGGGCGATGGGCATCCCGGCCCGTTACGTCAGCGGCTACGGCGTGGGCGTCGAGCCGCAGGATTTCCATGGCTTCTTCGAGACCTTCCTCGATGGCGACTGGTACCTGTTCGACCCGACCGGCATGGCCCATGCGAAGGGCCTCGTGCGGATCTGCGCTGGGCGCGACGCCGCCGACGCGCCGTTCGCGACCTTTGTCGGATCAGCGTCGCTGACGAGCAAACGGGTGGAGGTGTCGACGACCGCCGGGACGATCACGCCGCCGGTCGGCGCCGCGGCGACGGCGTGAGGGCAGGTTTCGATCGATCCGCTGGGTCGGGCGTCGGCTCAGGCGGCCTGCGACAGAGTCTTGGCTTCGAAGATGATGCGGTGATCACGGTGTTCCGGAAGTGTCGCGAGGCAGCCAGACCTTCATGGTGGTGCCACTGCCTGCACCGTCGCTGGCCGCGCTCACCCGCCAACCGTGCAGCGCCACCAGACGGCTGACAAGCGCAAGCCCGATCCCCAGACCTCCGCGCGAACGGTCGGCGGGCGCGTCGATCTGCGAGAACAGCTTAAAGAGGCGCCCCAGCATCGCCGGCTCGATGCCGATACCGGTGTCGGTGACACTCACCTCGACGCCGTCGTCGAGCTCGACGACACGCACCTCGATCGCGCCGTCGTTTGGGGTGAATTTCGAGGCGTTGTGCAACAGGTTCCCGAGAACCTGGGCCAGACGGATACGATCGGCCACGATGTGGACCGGTCGGTCGGGCAACTCGACCCGCACCGACTGCCGCCGAACGCCGGTCAACGGCTCGAGTGATTGCACCGCCTCGTACACCGATTCGCCCAGATCCAAGCTCTCGGTGCGCAACGTGAGGTTGCCGCTAGTGATGTGCGCCGCCTCGATCAGGTCACCGACCAGGCGTTCTAGCTGCGTACGCTGCCTCTCGGCCATGCTCAACGTCTCGCGCGCGGCGGCATCGAGCGAGGTGTTGCGCTCGAGCAGCCGCAGCGCGAACGTCAGGGGCGCCAGGGGATTGCGCAGTTCGTGCGCGAGGATCGCGAGGAACTCGTCTTTGCGCCGATCGTCGTCGCGCAGGTTCTCGACCAACCGCTCATTGTCGCGCTGCGTGAGAACCTGCAGGGTGTTCTCGATCACCGTCACGAGCACGCCACTCGCGATGCCGTCGTCGCCGCGCACCGCGCTCCAGCAGTAGGTGAACCACCGCTCCTGCGAGACGCCGGCCGACACGATGACGTGCGCACGGTTCTCGACGAACACGGGGACGCCCGTGCGAAGCACGCCTTCGATCGTGGGGCCGATGTCGTGCCACAGCTCTGGCCAGCAGATCGAAGCGGGCTGCCCCATCGCATCGGGATGCCGCTCGGCGAGGGTCGCTGCGAACGCCTCGTTGTAGATCTGCACAAGCTGCGGCCCCCACATCAAATTGTGTGGAAAGCTCGAGTCGAGCAGCGTACCTACTGTGGTGCGCAGCGCCGCCGGCCACGCTTCGATCGGGCCGAGCGGGGTGGCCGACCAGTCACGCGCTCGGATGAGATCGGCGATGCTGCCCCGATGTGGCAACCAGCCGGCTCGGAGTGCTCTTGCACGGGGATCGACCATACCCACAGCGTAAGGGCCGGTAGCTGGGCGGTCAATCGGCGCGCGGGCGGCCTGCCCGGCGCCTAATGTCGTCAGAGTCGACCGATCGTCTCGAACGTTACAGAACGCCGCGCGGAACAACAGGTGCGAGCGCCCCCGCGCCGCGGCGCCCTCCACCGCGATCTCAGCGGGGGGCGCGCCGCGCAAGGGTAGCCGCACGCCTGCAGCCCAGGCGAAGACCGCTCGCGGCCAAGCCGCGCGGGCATCCGCCCGCGCGCGGTGACGCGAACTTGAACAGAGGGCTATTGCCCGCGGCACAGGCAACACCCGCGGTTCAGGCCGATGCGTCGGCCGCTTCGGGCTCCTCGACATCGCCCATCTGCGCCAAGAGCGCCGACTTGCGCTCGACAATCTTCTGGCCGATCGCGTCCAGGTCGAGCTTGGCTCGGCGCGCCTGCGGGAACAGCTCGCCTTCTTCCTCCTTGACATGGTGGTCGATGTACTCGCCAAGCACCTTCACCTTTGCGTCGTACAGTTCGTCCCGCGGGTCGCCGGATTCGATCTGTGCGATCAGCGCCTTGGCAATTGCGTGCTCGACGTCTGCTTCGTCGACCAGATCGGGCTCCTTGATCGCCGCCTTTGCCTCGGGGTAGAAGAGCTCCTCCTCGATCTGCGCGTGGACGCTCAGCAGTCTGCACACCTGCTCGGAAACCGCCTGCTTCTCGTCATCGTCTGCTTCATGGTCGACGAGGTGCTGATACTCCTGAAACAACGCCTTCACCTCGCGGTGGTCGGCGGTCAGCAGCTTGATGGCATCAGTCGTGCTGCTGCGCGCTGACCGGTGTTCGGCGCTGCCGGGCTTGTTGGCGGATCGGGTCTTAGTTACGGGCTTCTTGGCGGTCGCCATGTTGACTCCTTGATGAGTGGTGGGGGAAAGCCCGTCTCTCTCGGCAAGGTGCGTACCTGCGGTGTGCTGCACGAACCTACAGTCCGGCGTCGAGGGTCGTCCGAGCCCTGCGGGTGTGAGCCTCACTGCGAGGGCGCAGGGCAAAGCAGGAGGATCAATGCGCAGCACATCGCCTGGCGAAGGCAAGCTGAGGCAGGGCCCACGACGATCCGATCCAGCTGACAGAGTCGGGTCGAATCTGCTGCCCAAAGCGGCCAAGTACACGTCCCGTGGCGGCCACATCCGGTTATCCGCTGAGTGTGACGGAGCAACGGTGGTATCGACGTTGGCCGATGACGGGTTCGCAATCCCGACAGACATGCTCGACACGGTGTTCGAGATGTTCACCGAGGCGGGTCGGACGTCTGAGAAAGCGGCCGGCCGGTTGGGTATCGGGTTACCGCTGGTGAAGGCGCTGATTGGTATGCATGGAGGGTCTGTCGAAGCCCGCAGCGACGGAGAAGGACGAGGTAGTCCCTTCGGGTTCGATTGCCGATAGCCCACTCTCTAGCGAACGTGGCGGGTCCATCCGACACCGAGGAGACGGAAAGTACTGACCTGCTTCGTCCACCGCATGCGGCTCGAGACCTCCACCCCACGTCAAGCGCGGGTCACCGTGACCGGTGGGGACGTGAACGCGCGGGTGTGCCCCGTCGTTTGCGGGGCGTTTCCCTAAGCGTTCGCCTCAGCGCTTCGTGTTCCCGTTGCCCGACCCGCTGTCTGGCGGCCCCCCGGGCATCGTGCCGCTCGGCGCTAACGGCATCGCGCCGCCGCTCGGCGGCGTTGTAGGTGACGCGCCGGTCTCCGGTCGGGGGGAGGCCGGTGGGTCGACGGGCCGCGACGAGAAGCGGTCACAGGCCGAGAGTGGCCCTACTGAGATGATCAGCACGGCGAGCAGACCGGGCAGACGGCGCGTGGAACGGTTCGGGCTTCGATGCATGTCGGGTCCTCCTGGGTTGGAACACGATCTGGAGCCATGCAAGGAACACGCCCGGGGACATGGATCGCACCTTAGGCCGGCAGCAGGGTCGGATCAGTATCGTCACGAACGTGACGGGTTCCATCAGGACCGACGTGCGTCGCGTGGTGAGTCGCAAACTGCGGAGGGTGTCGGAGTGCGCCATGACTGCGCCCCCTCCCCTCAGCCCTTACCTGATGACGAACCCTGCTCGTCGTCGACCGACATCCTCAGGTACGCCTGGGCACACGACGTGCTTACCAGCTTGGACCGAACCCAGACGCGAAAGGATCGATCATGACCCTACAGACTGGCGCCCCGTGGCGCCGTGGCAAAGAGCCTCATCGTTCGCAGCTCGATGCGCTCCCCGAAGACCAGTCCGAATTCCCGATGGGCAGCGTCGCCTCGGAGCTGCGCAGCGAGATCGAGCGCCGGGCCGACGTGACCCGTGATCTCATGAGCGCGGCGATCGATCACGGCAGGGAGCTGTCCGAGCAGGCGCGGGACCAGGTCCGTCGTAGTGTCGACAGGTCGCGCGACGCTGTCGTCGAGCGGCCGCTGTCATCCATCACCTTGGCGGCGATCGGCGGGTTGCTGATCGGCATGCTGCTGTCGCGGCGCAGCTGATTCGCGCCCACCCGAACGCCCTCACCTTCCACGGAGTCCACCGATGAACGTCATCCCAGCCCTGTCCGTTACGCATTCCTGGCGCCGGCTCGTCCTGGTCGTCGCCTTCGCCGGCCAGCTCGGCGCTTGTGCGGTAGCTCGTGATCAGGAAACCGTCGGCGCGTACGTCGATGACACCCGGATCACTGCTTCGATCAAGACGAAGATGGCGTCCGACGAGCAGGTGGCCGCCACCTCGATCGGCGTTGAGACCCTCAACGGCGTCACGCAGTTGTCGGGCTTTGCGAAGACGCTGGCCGAGAAGGAGCGGGCAGCCGCGATTGCGCGTCAGGAACGTGGCGTACGAAGTGTGCGCAACGACATCGTCGTGCGGCCGGCGCAGCCCTGAGGCTCGGCATCCCGCCTTGGCCGCACCGCCCGGTTCGATCTACGAGAGGTGCCATGCCCGGACGCGTGCTGTCGCGCCGACCCGTCCGCGTCCTGCTCGTCACGGGCATGGCGTTGGTGCTGATCGCCTGCGGTCGGGTCGCGATGCGGCTCAACACGTCGGTCGAGTTGGCGCGTGCGAGCGAGCCGTTCCAGCACGCACCGGACCGCGCCCGCCTTCGGCTTCTGATCGTCGGTGACAGCACGGCGGTCGGCACCGGTGCGAGCGACGCGTCGCTCAGTCTGGCCGGTCTGCTCGCCGACGCATATCCGCTCCTCGCGATCGAGAACCGTGCGCGCGACGGCGCCACCTTCGACGAGATCGTGGCGCAGCTCGACGGCGCCGGACAGGTCGACGCGGTGCTCGTGCAGGCGGGTGGCAATGACGTGATTCGTCTGCGCAGCCTCGCGGCGCTGCGCGCCGACGTCACGCGTGTGGCCGATGCGGCGCGCCGCCGGACAAACTGGGTCGTGCTGATGCCGGCGGGTAACGTCGGCAACGCGCCACTGTTCGCGCCGCCGGTGTCATGGCTGATGACCGCACGTGCACGACGCCTGCACGCGATCGTGCGCGAGGTTGCGACACGTGAGGGTGTGACCTACGTGAACCTCTTCCACGAGGCCCGCGACGATCCGTTCGCCTTGTTTCCCGAACTCAATGCGGCCGACGGGCTGCATCCGAGCAATGCGGGCTACAGGGTGTGGTTCGACGCGCTGGTCACCCAAGCGGGACTGGCCAAGCGGTTCGCGGCGGCGCGCGTCGAATGACGATCGGGTAGGCCGGTTGCCCGAACCGACACCGCCCGCTGCGTGAGCCCGCCCGGTGCCTGCGTCGAGGCGCGCGATGCCACCGCCGGGTGGGGGACGCTGTCGCGGCCCCACGCCAGGGTGCCCCGATGCGCCTCAGGTCGCCGACGCGCGTCCGCGCGCGTCCAGTGCGTCGGTCCGGCGCTCGAGGTCGGCGCGCTGCCGGGTCAGGCTCGATCGCACATCGGGGTGGGCGACGGCTGCTTCGATTGCATCGTCGTAAAGCGACAGCAGCGAGCGTTCGCCTCGTACCACCGCCGGGATCACCCCCGCGTCGATGCCGGTGAGCCAGGCGCGGGCCTTCATCACCGCCTCTTGCACGGTCGTCATCCACGAGCCTTCAGTAGAAATGTCACCATGAAGCCCCGCCACCAGCGGGCCGAGTTCACGGATTTCGCGATCGTGTGCGGCGCGCATCGACTGCAGTTCAGGTGCGATACCTGGTTCGGCGTGTTCGAGCGCTTCGTCGTAGCCCGCGACGGCATCTGCCAGTCGGGTGCGCAGTGTCTCGAGGCTCTCGAGCAGCGCTGCGGAATCCGGAGTGTTCGGGGTCATGGTCTGCTCCATTTAGGCGGTGGGACGGAACGTCCGACCTGCGCTGTCGTGACGGCAAGGAAGGTGCCCGGACGACCGTCCAGCGTCTGCAGGCAGCGAACGACCAGAGTGAGGCAGCCGGTCTTGAGTGGGCGGTCTACCTTGTCTACAGGTGCAACGGAAAGCAATTGGAGTCGCGGCCATCCTGCAAGTCCGTTCAGCTCACGTCGGGCGTGCGCGCGGTGACGACGCGGGCCTGAATGCTGCCTGTGATTTTGCTATCGCGGACAGAGCGTTGGGCACCGGTTCAAATGTGTGCCCCACTCTCGGTCGATTGTCGGCTTTCCGAGGAGAAATCGATGACCCCATCCACCGTACTGCCGCCCAGAACCTTGCCCGCTGACCGTGACATGGCTGAGCAGGCCGTCCCCGGCCATGGCATTCCGTCGCAAGACCCGGACCCTGCGGCGCAGGTCCTGCTTGAACGCCTGGAAGCGGAGCGCGAAAACAAGTCGGCGCTGATGGGTGGTGGCATGGTGGCCGGCATAGCCACGGGTGCCGCGATCGGTGTCGCGGTGGCTGGCCCTCTCGGTGTGCTGGTTGGGGCCTCGCTGGGGGCCGTTACAGGGGCACTGGGCGGCGCTGCCGCTGGGGGGGTGTCGAACGCGGACGTGTCGAGCAGTGCCGATGTGCTGCACTCGAACGCCGTGCGACTGCACATCGACGACAGCGGAGGCAGCGGTCGGCCTGTTGTGCTGATTCACGGATGGCCGCTCTCTGCCCAGGCGTGGGCGCCTCAGGTTTCAGTGCTCCGCGACGCCGGCTTTCGCGTGGTGGCCTACGATCGCAGGGGCTTCGGCCGCTCGGACAAGCCGGAATCCGGATACGGCTACGACACCCTGGCCGACGACCTGCAGCGGGTCATGGATCAGTGCGCGTTGCAGGAGGTGACGCTGGTGGGTTTCTCGATGGGAGGGGGTGAAGTGGCCCGTTACATCGGGCGACACGGCGAATCACGCTTGCACAGCGTCGTGTTTGCTGCGGCCGTGCCGCCCTACCTGTTGAAGACGGACGACAACCCTGAAGGCCCCCTCACGTCCGAGAGTTCGCAACAGGCGATGAAGGCCCTTCAGAAAGACCGCACTTCATTCTTTCACCGCTTTACTCTGGACTTCTTCTCAGCCAAGGGCGTTCTGCAGGTCACCGAGTCGCAGCGTAGCGAGGCGGTCGTCCTGTGTAATCAGTCGGCGCCGCCTGCCGCGCTGGGCTGCATGGGTTCGTTCAGCACGACCGACTTCCGCGAAGACTTGAAGAAGGTGACCGTGCCAACGCTGGTCATCCATGGCGAGGCGGATGCGATCGTCCCGATCGAAGGCTCGGGACTGCGCACCCATCGCGCGATACCCCACAGCAAGCTGGTGACCGTCAAGGGTGCGCCGCATGGACTGAACGTGTCGCATGTGCAGGAGTTCAACGACGCGCTGCTGCTGTTCTTGAGGACTTGAACCGCGCTGACCGCCGTCAAGACCGGGTCGCAAGACGATCGACGCCACCTTCCAGTGCTTTTTGACAATGAACCGCTGGGCTGTCCGGTCGAGCTGCTGGACGCGTCGACGATTCGGCCGCGGGAGCCTAGTCGTGCGGGCGCTGCAGAGCAGAAATCCCGTGAGCTGAGTTGCCGAGTTTCATCGGTGCGTCTCAGGCGAATCTGAGGAAGAGGGCGAGCGCGCGGTTCACGCGCAGCCTGGTGTCATCGGGCAAGCGCCCGATCGCCTCGCCGGCCTGGTCGCGCGATACGTTCTGCGGTGTGTCGGCCATCACGTCGAACGGCTCCCGCAGGCCGTTGCCGGGTGAGCGGCGCCGCGCCGACCCGAGGCCAGCCGGTCCGGGAAGTCTGCGCGCATGCGGCGTAACAGTCACCGGCTGGGCGGCTCAGGACCGATGATCGATGACGTCGAAACGGCTCAGCGAGCCTGGTGACACGCCATGCATGAATACGCTGACTGCCCCATCATCGCCGTCCCAGTGCCGGCCTTGAACCCCGCGACGTTCGCGTCGGCGTCGACCATCCGCTGCTCGAGCACCGCCCGGTACGGCCAGCCCGCGTAGCTCGGCGAGAGCCTCGCGGTTGCGTAGACCTTGCGCGCGGTGGCCGGGTCGCCGGCCTTCACCAGCATGTCGCCCATGTTCATGAAGAAGCCTTCGAAGTTGTAGGGCGCGATCGTCGAGTTCCAGCAGGCGCGCTTCTCGCCTACGGTGGTGGCCCGCGACATCACGCCGGAGTAGTCGGGGTTCGCCCGGTCGACCGGACCGCCGGCACACAGGTCGAGCGTGCGCCACTGCCACTCGAGCGCCTCGCGGTAGCGCGGCGTGTCCGCCGGCAGCCGCGACAGCATGTAGCCGGCGGTGAAGAGATTGAACTCGGGCCAGGCGTCGATCGCGTCGCGCAGCGTGTAGTAGCCCTGGCGCACCAGCTTCTCGTCGTGATGGATCGTGCCCTCGGACAGGCGCACCGCGCCGAGGAAGCCGGCGTAGCGCGCCTCGCCGGGGGCGAGCCGGGCGGCCTCCTCGAAGTACTTGCGAGCCATCGTCGCGTCGTTGGTGATCGTGGCCGGCGGCGAGCCCAGGCGCGCCGATTCGGACAGGCGCCAGACATGCAACCAGCCGGCGCGCGCGGCGGTGACGGCGTCGTTCGGGTTCTCGAGGTAGGCGGCGGTCTGCACCTCGAGCGCGCGGCCGATGCCGTCGTAGCGGCCGTTGTGCAGGGTGTCCCAGAAAAGCGCGTCGGCCATGCCGGCAAGCTCGGTCCGGGTGGCTGCTGGGGCCTTGGCGGGGGCGGTCTGAACCGCGAGGAACGCGCAGCCGGGCAGCGCGGCGAGCATGGCCAGGGCGATGGCGGCGGTCCGGGCGGTCTTTGTAGTCTGGCGGGGTGTCATCACGGTCAGTCTCCGGGTCGGGATGCGGTGCAGGCTAGTTGCCGCGCCCGCCATGCGCACCGCCGCTGCGACGAAACCGCCGCCATCGGTCGCGAACCGGCGCCGCGGCGGCACGAGCGGCCCCGCGCAGGACCCGCCTCCGGACACGCCGTCGTCAACCTCGCCGCGGTCGGCGCGAGCCGCGGCCGTCGCACCCTCGTCGTCGACCTCGACCCGTCTGGTAACGCCTGCCCCTACCAGCTCAGCGCCGAGGCCGACACCGAGCGCACCCTGGCCGCGGACCTGTTCGATTAGCGGGCCGCTGCCCGCACGGAACGCCGCGACGTTCGCGTCGGCGTCGCGCACCCGCTTCTGCAGCACCGCCTGATACCGCCAGTTCGACCAGCTCGGCTCAATCGGCAGGGGACGCCTTGGCGGGAACTGTCTGCACGGCAATGAACGAGCAGACGGACAACACGACGAAGGCGCAGACGCGGGTGGCCAGTGGCATATGTCTATGTAAAAGTACACCAAGCCAGTGCTCCCACGGGTGCTCCGGCCAGCGATCACCTCCGAGCGGACTACCGGACCCGCGTCATCGAACGGCAGTTCGGACACGTGTGTCCGGTCGGGCGGTCGGCCCCGGAGGGGGGGCGATGCGTCCTGAGGCAGATCTCCGGTTGATCCCTCGCAGGACACGCCGCCGTCACCCGCCGTCCGTATACTTGCGAAAGAGCGGTCGCTGCACGACGGCGACTCCGATCCCCTTCCGTCATACCCCCGAGCCTCCATGCGCACCGTCGTGTTCAACCAGAAAGGCGGCGTGGGCAAGTCCACGATCACCGTCAACCTCGCTGCGGTCGGCGCCAGCCTCGGCCGTCGCACCCTCGTGGTCGACCTCGATCCGTCGGGCAACGCCAGCCGCTACCTGCTCGGTGCCGAAGCCGATACCCAGCGCACCGGGGCCGCGGATCTCTTCGAGCAGTCGCTGAAGTTCTCGGTCCGCGCGCGGCCTGCCACCGACTATGTGGCGCACACGCCGTTCGAGGCGCTGCACCTGGTGGCAGCCGACGCGCGGCTGGACGAGATGCACGCCAAGCTCGAGTCGCGCTACAAGATCTACAAGCTGCGCGAGGCGCTCGACGAGCTCGCCGAGGTCTACGACGACATCTGGATCGACACGCCGCCAGCGCTGAACTTCTTCAGCCGCTCAGCGCTCATTGCCGCGCGAATCTGCGTGATTCCCTTCGACTGCGACGAATTCTCGCGGCGGGCGCTCTACGGGTTGATGGCCTCGATCGACGAGATCCGCGCGGACCACAATCCGGCACTCGAGATCGGCGGCATCGTCGTCAACCAGTTCCAGCCGCGCGCGAACCTGCCGCAGCGCACGGTGCAGGAGCTGGTGGACGAAGGCCTGCCGGTGCTGCGGCCCTACCTGAGCGCGAGCGTGAAGATCCGCGAGTCCCACGAGCGCGCGACGCCGATGGCCTGGCTCGATCCGCGGCACAAGCTGGCCGAGGAATTCGCGGCGCTGTACAACGCGCTGGCCGAGGCGCGGGCAACGCCGGGCAACGACAACGACAACGGCGACGGCAAGGTCAAGGCCAAGGCCAAGGCAAAACGCTGATTCGGACGCGCCGCGGGCCGATGCTCGCGCGCCGGCCCCGCCTAGTGCCTTGCCCCGGCCCGGTGCCTTGTGCCAGTCCGGGGCATCAATCAGACCCGTTGCCTCACTTCGGACCGAGCGTCGCCCACGCGTCGCGCAGCACCTGCGCCGAGCGCTCCAGCGCCATCCGCTCGGCCGCGTCCAGCGCGGGCTCGAGGACCTGCGTGCCGCCGTCGCGCCCGACCACGGTGGGCAGCGACAGTGCCACGCCGTGCAGGCCCAGCGCGCCGTCCTGCACCCGTGAGACGTCGAGCACGCGCCGCTCGTCGCGCAGCAACGCGCGCAGCAGGCTGGCGGTCACCAGCCCGATCGCATGGTTGGTCGCGCCCTTTCGGCGGATGATCTCGTAGGCCGCGACACGCACGTCGTGCGCAAGGCGCGCCTCGTCATCGGAGGTCCAGCCCGGCCAGTCGCGCAGCGGCACGCCGCCGGCGCGTGCGCCCGACCACAGCACTACCTCCGAGTCGCCGTGCTCGCCCACCACCTGCGCATGCAGCGAGCCGGGCGCGAGGCCGAGCTGCGCGCCGAGCATCTGCCTCAGCCGCGCGGTGTCGAGCATCGTTCCGGTACCCAGCACGCGCGCAGGCGGCAGGCCGCTCGCCTCGACCATCGCGCGCACCAACACATCCACCGGGTTGGTGACCATCACGATCGTGCCCGCGAAGTCGGCGAGGTGCGCGCCGATCTCCGAGACGATCCGTGCGTTGTCGCGCAACAGCTCGAGCCGCGACTCGCCAGGCCGCCCGCCACGCCCGGCCGCAACTACCACGGCCTGCGCGTCGCGCATCGCCTCGAGGTCGGCCACCCGCACCGTGCAGCTCGGCCGGAACGCGGCGCCTTGTGCGAGGTCCATCGCCTCGCCCTCGGCGAGCGCGGTGTTTGCGTCGGCGAGCAGCAGCGTGTCGGCCACGCCGGCGTGCAGCGTCGAGATCGCCACGCTCGCGCCCACCCATCCCGTCCCTACGATGCCCACGGTGATGCCCATGCGAAGACCCTCCAGAACGTTGCGCGGCGGTGCATCCGGCCGCCACACGACCTTACCTGACTCAGCGGGCCTGCAGCAGTTCCGGCACGCGCAGCAGGCTGAACTCGTTGTCGGCGGCCCGGTCGACGAAGCGCCCGATGCTGAACGGCAGGTTGTTGTCGTTGGCGACGATGATGTGCTCGGCGTCGACGACGGCCACGTTCTCGATGGTGAAGAACGGTAAGGTGAACAGGCCCGCGAGATCGCGCTCCGCCTCGCCCTTGAAGTGGGCACGGTTCTGCGGATCGCGGATCGCGGATCGCGGATCGTCCTCACCGTCGTCGCGCTCGATGATCAGCGCGCGCCGGGCGTCGATCATGTTGAAGTCGCCGATCGCGGTCGCGCCCTCGTCGAGGGCGAAACGCAGCTCGCGGCCGGTCCAGAGCGGCCGGAGACGGCGAAGCCCGGCGGCGCATCGGCCGGCGGCACGATCTGCCACACTGCGCGCTGCCAGAAGAACGCCCCCCCCCCCCCAGGAGACCCGCATGACCGCACGTACCGGCCTGCAGCTGCGCTCGCTCGTCAAGTCCGACGGCGAGCTCGAGATTACGCTCGTCGACCAGACTGTCCCCGATCCCGGCCCCGACGAGGTGGTGGTACGTGTCGAGGCGACGCCGCTCAATCCGTCGGACCTCGGCCTGCTGTTCGGCGCGGCCGACTTCTCGACGCTCAAGGTCGGCGGCACCGCCGCACGCCCGGTCGTGACCGCGCGTGTCCCCGAGCGCGCGATGACGTCGATGGGCGCGCGCGTGGGCCAGGCGATGCCGGTGGGCAATGAGGGCGCGGGCACGGTCGTCGAGGCCGGGTCCTCGCCTGAGGCGCAGGCACTCGCGGGCCGCATGGTCGCGCTGATCGGTGGCGCGATGTATGCGCAGTACCGCGTGGTCAAGGCGCGCGACTGCCTGCTGCTGCCGGCTGGCACCGCGCCCGCGGCCGGCGCCTCGTGCTTCGTGAACCCGCTGACCTCGCTCGGCATGGTCGAGACGATGCGCCGGGAGGGCCACACCGCGCTCGTGCACACCGCGGCGGCCTCGAACCTCGGCCAGATGCTCAACCGCATCTGCCTGAAGGACGGCATCGGCCTGGTGAACGTCGTGCGCAAGCCCGAGCAGGCCGCGCTGCTGCGCGCCCAGGGCGCGAAGCACGTGGTGGACAGCAGCTCGGAGACCTTCAGGGACGAGCTGACCGAGGCGCTGGTCGCCACCGGCGCGACGATCGCGTTCGATGCCACTGGCGGCGGCCAGCTCGCGAGCCGGCTGCTCACCGGCATGGAGGCGGCGATCACGCGCACCGCCAAGGAGTACAGCCGCTACGGCTCGAACGTGCACAAGCAGGTCTACTTGTATGGCTCGCTCGACATGCGCCCGACCGAGATCGTGCGCAACTTCGGCTTCTCCTGGGGCATGGGGGGCTGGCTGCTCTTCCCCTTCCTGCAGAAGGTCGGGCCCGAGGTCGGCGCGCGGCTGCGCCAGCGCGTGGTCGACGAACTGCACACCACGTTCGCGAGCCACTACTCGAAAGAGGTGTCGCTCGCCGAGGCGCTGTCGGCCGACGCGATCGCGGCGTACGGCGCACGCGCGACAGGGACCAAATACCTGATCGTGCCGAGCCGGGGCTGAACGGTCGTCGGCCGGGACGGGCGCGGGCCGTCCGCCACCCCGGTGGCGGCCTTTAAGCCGAGGCCAGCCGCACCGGGATTCGCCGTGCGCCGAAAGTCCCCGCGGCCTTCCCGAAGCGGCCCGCGAGCGCGGCGCCGCAGTGCCGGCAGGCGCCGGCCTCGTCGAGTGCGTAGCGCAGGATCGTGTAGCGGTCTCGCTCGATCACCGGTGCCGAGCAGCCGGTGCAGCGCGTGATGCCGCCCTCGAGGTCGCGCACGTTGCCTGTGTAGACGTGGCGCAGCCCGTTGGCGAGCGCGATGCCGCGCGCCCGCGTCAGCGTGGCCGCGGGCGTGGCGGGCACCTCGCGCAGCTTCCAGTCAGGGTGGAAGGCGCTGAAGTGCAGCGGCACGTCGGTGCCCAGTTCGGCGGCGATCCAGCGCGTCATCGCATCGAGCTCGGTGTCCGAATCGTTCAGGCCCGGGATCAGCAGCGTCGTGATCTCCAGCCAGCAACCTGTTTTGTGGCGCACGTACCGGAGCGTGTCGAGCACGGGCGCCAGGTGCGCGCCGGTCTGCCTGAAATAGAAGTCCTCGGTGAAGGCCTTGAGGTCGACGTTGGCCGCGTCCATCTTCGCGTAGAAGGCGCGGCGAGGCGCCTCGTGCATGTAGCCTGCGGTCACCGCCACCGCGTTCACGCCGAGCTCGCGGCACGCGTCGGCCACGTCCATCGCGTACTCGGCGAAGATCACCGGATCGTTGTAGGTGAAGGCCACGCTCGCGCAGCCCGCGGCGCGCGCGACCTCGGCGATGCGCGCAGGGCTCGCCCGGTCGAGCAGGCGATCGGTCTCGCGGCTCTTCGAGATGTCCCAGTTCTGGCAGAAGCGGCAGGCGAGGTTGCAGCCGGCGGTGCCGAACGACAGCACCGGAGAGCCCGGCAGGAAGTGCGCGAGCGGCTTCTTCTCGATCGGATCGATGCAGAAGCCCGAGCTGCGGCCCCAGGTGGTGAGCACCATCGCGTCGCCCTGTCGCGCGCGCACGAAGCACAGGCCGCGCTGGCCTTCGTGCAGGCGGCAGTCGCGCGGGCACAGGTCGCACTGCAGGCGGCCGTCGTCGAGCGCGTGCCACCAGCGGGCTGGATGCATGTCGGCGGCCTCGATCGGCGTGTCGCTCATCGGGTGGTCGGGTCCTCGACGAACTTCGCCACTCCGTAGCGCGACAGCCGCGTGCCGGGCGCCCAGCCTTCGCGTGGCAGGCCGGCCTTCTCGCGCAGCGCCGCGAAGAACGTCAGCGGGTCGGGCAGCTGCGACCAGACCTGCGGCAGGAAGGTGGCGCTGCGCCCGCCGCACGCGAGGATCACGCCGTCGACACCGGAGCGGATCGTGCGCAGCGCTTGCGCCTCGTCGAGCTCGCCGAGTGCCTCGAGCGGCCCGAGCAGCGAGACCTCCACCGACAGCCCCTGCCACTCGGATGCGACGAGCGGCGGGAAGCGCGGGTCCTCGAACGCGGCGCGGCAGGCGTTGCGCCGCACGTCGTCCTCGAGCGGATGCGTGCCCGCCGCCAGCCGTCCGATGCAGCCGCGCAGCCGGCCGCCGCGCTGCAGCGTCACGAAGGTCGCGCCCGGGCGGGCCAGCGCCGGATGCCATGGCTCAGGTGCGCGCCCGGGCAGGCCGAGTGCTGTGGCGATCGCGTTGCGGGCGCGGGCGAGCAGCGCGTGGCCGAGCGGCGTGTCCTCGGCGCCGTTGCGCGGCGGCGCGTGCCAGAAGCCGATCGCGCCGTAGCCGACGACGCGCGCCGGGTCGCCGCCGGGCGCGTCGGCCGAGCTGCGCAGGTCGAGCAGCCGCGGCTCCAGGCCGTGCGCACGCGCTGCGCGCAATGCGCCGCCCAGCCCGCTCGCGCCGCAGGCGGCATGCGGCCCGATGGTGTCGTCCAAGCGCAGGATCCGCGCGACGGTGGTCGCGTCGACCGCACGGGCGCGCTCGAGCGGCAGAAAGTGCGACAGGTCGGTGCTCGCCACCAGCAGCGTCTCGTCGCCGCCCCAGAGCCGCTCGACGACCTGCTGCACCACCGCCGCGTCGACGTCGCCCACCACCAGCGGCAGCAGCAGCACCGGCCCGAGCACCGCTTGCAGGAATGGCAGCTGCACCTCGATCGCATGCTCGCGCGCATGGGCGCCGTCGTCGACCGTCACCTGCGGCACAGCGGCGGCGAGCGCGTCGATCCCGGCGCGGTCGATCGGCACGGCGCCCAGCGGCGTATCGAACGCGTCCGTGCCGGGAGCGGCCATCTCACGCAGCGCGACGCGGTGCGCCGGCGAGAGCATCACGACGCGCGTGATGCGCCCGCGCCAGGGCGCGAGCAGCGCCCAGCCGCGGGCCGCGCACTCGCCCGACCACCGGTGGCCCGCGTGCGGCAGCACCATCAGCTTCGGCGGGCGCGCGCCGGACGCGTCCGGGCCGTCGGTGCGGGCCAGCGCCGCGGCGAGCATGCGCGCCACGTCCGATCCCAGCGCAGCGGGATCGGCCTGGTAGAAGCTGCCTGCGACGGCCGCCGGACGATTCCGGGACGGGGCGTCGGCGGGCAGGCGCGCGGCGGACTGGAGTTCGGGCATGTGAGGGTCCGGGCGCACAAGGGGGCGCGCCTCGCGACCCATGTTGAGCGGCGGGGTGGCGGCGTCAAGGGAATGGGCTCGGCACGCGTCCGGGTCCGACGGGCGGTGGCGGGGGCGTCGCGTCGGTGCCGGCTCGACGGGTTCGGTCCGCGGCTTCGGGGCGCGGCTTCGGGGCGCGGCTTCGGGGCGCGGCTTCGGGGCGCGGCTTCGGGGCGCGGCTTCGGGGCGCGGCTTCGGGGCGCGGCTTCGGGGCGCGGCTTCGGGGCGCTCGCCGCGGGCGCGGAGGGATGCGTCGCCGGCGCGAAGGGTCGCGCCGCCCGACGCGTGGGTTGAACCGGCCGCGCGGCGGTCGCCCGCGACCGCTGGTGCGCGTCATGCTGGCTCGCGGACCGGCGGGCACAGAAGCTCGGACAACGCGTCGCCACAGATCGGGATATCGCCCTCGTGTACCGCATCCCCCGTGCCGAGTTCGAGGCGCCCAGGAGTTGCCACCAGATTCTGGGGGTGACCCGTAGCGCGTCAGAGCAGGACATCAGGCTCGCGTTCCTGCAGACCGCATTCGCCTGCCATCCGGGTAACCCGCTCGTGCAAGGCGACCGGGCCGCGGCGGGCAAGCGCATGCGCGAAGCCACGGGTGCATGGGCCGTACTCGCTGGGCGACCCATCATCGGCGGCGGCGGCGAAGCCGACCTGCAGGCGATGCGCACGTTCGACGAGGCGCTCGCCGTCCACACGCTCGAGCTTGCCCGCACCGGCCTCGACGCAGAAGCGATCCTGCGCGCGCTGCTCGAACAGGGCTGCCCGTCGGCGGTGGGGTGGCCCGCGGCCGAACGGGCTGCCGCGCACGCGGCGCTGCTGCCACGGCTGCGGCCCGCCGCGCGCGAGGCGTTGCCTTCCAAAGGCGCGGGCGCGTCACGGACGGGCGCCGGCCAGACTGACGGCGCGGCGGGCGATCGGCCTGCCGGCAGTGGGTCCGCGGCCCGGCCTGAACTGTTGGGTGCCGGCCTGCACGCCGGCACGCACCGGACCGCGGGTGCGCACCGGACCGAGGGCGCACGCGGATCGTCCGCGCCGGCCGCGCCGGCCGACCCGCAGCCTGCGGCCGACGGCCCGCTCGGTCTGGCGGAGCGTCTGTCGAAAGCGACGCGCGTGCTGCGCGGCCTGCCGATCGAGCCGGCCGATCCGCATGCGGCCGACCCGCAGGTCGGGGCCGAGCCGGCCTACGACGACGAGGCGCCGCCCCCCCTCGATGCGAGCCTCACGCAGCGCGTGGCCGCGACTGTGGTCGACACTTTTCTGGTGTTCTTCGTGTGCGCCGCTCCGGTCATGATGCTCGGCCGCGGGCTGGACGCTTCGCCCGTGGTGATGGAGCGCATCACGCTGGCCGCGATGCTGGTCGGTAGCGCCCTCTACTCGGTCTGCGGTGAGCTCGGCTGGGGCGGCACTCCGGGCAAGCGTCTGCTCGGGATGCGGGTGGAGACGATGCGCGGGCGGGCTCCGGACAGGCGGACCGTGCTGCTGCGCCATGGGCTGCGCACGATGTCCTGGTGCCTGTTCGGCCTGGGCTTCCTGATCGCCCCGTTCAATGTGCGCAGGCAGGCGCTGCACGATCTGCTGACCGAGACCCGTGTGCTCACTGTCACCCCGCCGCGGCCCGAGCTCGTGCAGGCGCTGTGTGCAGCGCCGCTCGCCGTTGCGGCGCTGGCCTTCGCGCTGACCCGCGTCGGCGGCTGACCGGGGCCTGCCCGCCGCGGCGGCGTCACGCCGTTGCGGGCGCCGCTCGAGCTCGAGCTGGACCCCTTGCGTCCAGAGCCGCGGCGCCCCGACTGCCTCCTGCAGCGACATGCCGCGGTCGATCAGGTTGACCACAGCGCGTGCATCGCCGACAGGGATATCCTCAGCCCTCCGGGCAGTCCGAGCGCTTGGAGCGGCACGCCTTCGCGTCGAACAGCGCGTTGCTCGTCTGCGTGGCGCTCACGATCCAGCCTTCGGTGTCGGTCACTGTCAGGTGAGTGGTGTGCGCGCCGTCCTTGGGCGAGACGCCGGCCGCCTGCGCGCGCACGCGCAGCGTGCCGACCATCATCGGCTCGATCACCGACAGCGCAGCCACCGCAGCGTCGACCGCGTTGCCGCCGACCGTGTTGCCGCCGGCCGCGAGCATTTCGGCGCCTGCGGTCGGATCACAACCCGCTCGGGTGTGCCGGCATCAGCCGCCGATGCGGACCGGATCGAGCAGCCCTGCGAGCGCCGCGCAGACGCTGTTCGCAGTAATCGCACTGCTGCTCGGGTTGGCCTTGCTCGGACGGTTCTCGATCGTCATCCGGACCAGCGTGTCTTCCGCGTCGATTTCGATCTCGTGGACGTTGCGCGTGAGCGCCGGGTCGCTCCAGATCTCGACCTCGGTGCGGGCCCAGCCGATGCCGGCGAGGCTCAGGGTGGCGGCAACGTTCACGTTGCGCGGGAACGCCCGGCAGGCCTCGAGCGCGTTGCCGGCGAACACCCGCACTGGGCCGTCGCCGGCGACGTCGAGCCCCGAGGGCGGCTTGCGGGTGCGCAGCCTGACCGACCTGATCCTGCCGATCGCGGCTGCGCGCACCATGTCCAGGCCCGCGACCGCGCCCGAGGGGACGATCAGGCGCGTGCCGGCACGGCGCGCCCGATCGAGTAGTTCGGGCGTCGCGAGCAGCGCGGCGACGCTGACGGTCACGACGGTCCCGCCGCCGTCGACCACGCCGTCGAGCAGCACCGCCGCCGCCTCGGGCGCGAGGCACTCCACCAGCACGTCGCAGGCGCCGGGCAGCGCCTCGAGCGGCACCGCGCGTACCTGCGGATGGCCGAGCGCGACGAGCCGCCGCGAGGTCTCGTCCGGGTCCCGGCCGGCCGCCGCGGCCAGGTGCAGCCCTGGCGGCGCCTGCGCGGCCAGCCAGCGCGCCACCGCCGAGCCTATCCCGCCGAGGCCGGCGATGCCGACGGCGAGTTCACGTGTAACGGGCATCGTCTACGACACGGCGGTTAGGACACTCATCCGTCCAAGCATACCCGCGCGCCCGCGGTCCGCGACCGTTCGGGCCGCCGCTTCGCGGGCGAGGAGGGAGGCTAGACTGCATACATGCCCCGCCTGAAATGCCCCGCCTGAACGTTGCACGGAGACCTCCATGAGCACACATCTCTTCGCCCCCGGCGGCTTCCGCTTCATCCCCGCCGTCTCGCAGTACTCCGGCGGCGTCGCGGCCGAACCCGGCTTCCGGATCGAGCGGGCGCGCTTCTCGAGCGTCGTGCCGCTGGCCGAGGGCTTCGCCGCGATCGAGCGCCACCTCGCCTCGATCGGGCGCCCGGTGTCGGCGTTCTGCGCATGCGAGCTGCGCTCGCCGGCGCCCTTCACCGAGGCGGGGTTCCGTGCCTTCAACGCGATCTACATCGAGACCTTGAAGCGCTGGGGCCTGATGGACGGCGAGGTCAATCCGGTCGCCCGCAGCAACGTCTGTCCCGAGCTCGACCCGCCGGCGGAACCTGGTTTCTTCGCGTTCTCGTACACCGTGGTCGATGCACAGGCCGGCCCCTCGTGGGTCGTTGCCGGCAGCGGCGAATCCGCCGAGGGCAAGGGCGACTACCGCGACAACATGGTGGCGCGCGGCGACACCTCGCCCGCGGGCCTGCTCGCCAAGGGGCGCTTCGTGCTCGACGAGATGCAGCGACGGATGGCGGCGCTCGGCGCTGACTGGTCGGGCGCTACTGTCGTCCAGGTCTACACCGTGCACGACTTCCATCCGTTCATCGGAGACGAGCTGGTGCGGCGCGGCGCGATGCGCGGCGGCGTGACCTGGCACTTCAACCGGCCGCCGGTCCGCGAGCTCGAGTACGAGATGGACTGCCGCGGGCTGCCGCTGGAGCGGGTGCTGCAGGCCTGAGATTTACTGCGTGCAGCGGGCACGAGTCGCATTCGACGGTTGGCGCGGCCCGCCCCCGGGCGACGATGGGCGAGAAGACGGTGGCATGCCGTCCTTTTTACCCCCCAGATCGGCAGCCTACGCACAGCGTCACGAGTGGCTCCGGATGCATCCACGTTTCTCGGCGTCGCTGCCCTTCAGGCCGTTGTGCACCGACTGGGCCGCACCGTCTCGCGCGGGCGTCCGACGGGCATCGGCCGGCGAAGCCGGCCGATAGACACCATGGTCGCCCTCAGCTTCGACGGT
>JBIPLJ010000067.1:0-22271 GCA_044368415.1 Burkholderiaceae bacterium | reverse complement strand
TGGCTCTTCACCGGCGTGTTCGCGCTCGGCTCGCTGCTGGCGGGGCTGGGCGGCGCGCTGCAGATCCCGCGCGAGCCGGCCAACCTCGCGCTCGACCTGACGACGATCGGCGAGGCCTTCGTGGTGGTGGTGGTCGGCGGCATGGGCAGCATCCCGGGCGCCTACCTGGCGGCGCTGCTGATCGCCGAGATCAAGGCGCTCTGCTACGCGATCGGCACGGTCACGCTGTTCGGCATGCCCTTCTCGTTCTCCAAGCTCACCCTGGTGGCCGAGTTCCTGGTGATGGCGCTGGTGCTCGTCATCCGCCCGTGGGGCCTGCTCGGTCGGCCGCAGGGCGCGGTGCGCAATGCCGCCGAGGTCGAGGCGCCGCTGCGCGCGGCCTCGCCGGGCGTGCGGCGAGGCTGGTTGCTCGTGGTCGCCGCGCTCGCCGCGCTGCCGCTACTGGCCGGCGCCTTCCCCTACCTGCCGGTGCTGGGCATCGACATCCTGATCGCGGTGCTGTTCGCGACCAGCCTGCACTTCATCATGGGACCGGGCGGCATGCACTCGTTCGGCCATGCCGCCTACTTCGGGCTGGGGGCCTACGGCGCGGCGCTCGCGATGAAGCTGCTCGGGCTGCCGATGGAGGCGGCGCTGCTGGTGGCGCCGCTGCTGGCACTCGCCGGTGCGCTGCTCTTCGGCTGGTTCGCGGTGCGGCTGTCGGGCGTGTACCTCGCGATGCTCACGCTCGCGTTCGCGCAGATCGTCTGGGCCTGCGTCTTCCAGTGGGACGGCGTCACCGGCGGCAGCAACGGGCTGGTCGGCGTGTGGCCGGCCGGCTGGCTGTCCTCGAAGACCGCCTACTACCTGATGACGCTCGCGGTCGTGGTTGCCAGCGTCGCGGCGATGCGCGCGATGCTCTTCTCGCCGTTCGGCTATGCGATGCGGGCCGGCCGCGACTCTCCGCTGCGCGCGGGCGCCGTCGGCATCGACGTGGTCCGGGTGCAGTGGGCCGCGTTCGCGGTCTCGGGGCTCTTCGGCGGTGTCGCGGGTGCCCTGTTCGCGTTCGCCAAGGGCACGATCTCGCCGGAGACGATCTCGGTCGGCCGCTCGATCGACGGCCTGGTGATGGTGCTGCTGGGCGGCATCCAGTCGCTCACCGGGCCGATCGTCGGCTCCGCCGCCTTCACCTGGCTGCAGGACCAGGTGATCCGCTCGACCGACTACTGGCGCGCGGTGCTCGGCTTCACCATCCTCGCGCTGGTGCTGGCCTTTCCGCAGGGCATCGCCGGTGCGCTCGGACCGCCCCTGGAGCGCGTGCTCGATCGCCTGCTCGATCGTGGCCGTGGGCGGCCCGCGGCGCCCGGCCTTGCTGCCGGGCAGGGCGAGACGCGATGAGCGCGCGACCGCTCGCCGAGCGCGCGCCGCTGCTGCGCGTGGAATCGCTGCGCAAGGCCTTCGGCGGCGTGCGTGCTGTCGACGACGTCAGCTTCGAGCTCGGCGCGGGCGAGCTGCTCGCGCTGATCGGCCCGAACGGCGCCGGCAAGTCGACCTGCTTCAACTGCATCAACGGACAGCTGCGCCCCGACCACGGCCGCGTGCTGCTCGGCGGCACGGACCTGGTGGGCCGCGCGCCGCGCGCGATCTGGCGGATGGGCGTGGGGCGCACCTTCCAGATCGCCGCGACCTGGGCGTCCATGACGGTGGCCGAGAACGTCCAGGTCGCGCTGCTGTCGCACGCCGGCCGGCTGAGCCGCTTCTGGGGCCGGGCGAGCGAGATGTACCGCGACGAGGCGCTGGCGCTGCTCGACGCGGTCGGGCTGGCGGCGATGGCCGACGCGCCCTGCGGCGCGCTGGCCTACGGCGATGTCAAGCGCGTGGAGCTCGCGATCGCGCTGGCCAACGGGCCGCGGCTGCTGCTGATGGACGAGCCGACGGCGGGCATGGCGCCGCGCGAGCGCAACGAGCTGGTCGGGCTGGTCAAGCGCCTGGTCCGCGAGCGCGGCATCGGCGTGCTGTTCACCGAGCACAGCATGGACGTGGTGTTCGAGTATGCCGACCGGATCATCGTGCTGGCGCGCGGCGGGCTGATCGCCGAAGGGGCGCCCGCGGCGATCCGCGACGACCCGCAGGTGCGCGAGGTCTATTTCGGTTCGACCGGCGTGCCCGCCTCGCCCAAGGACGCCTGACATGGCCGCGCCGCTGCTGCAGGTCGAGTCCCTGTGCGCCTGGTACGGCCGCGCGCAGATCCTCTATGACGTCGGGCTCGAGGTCCGCGCCGGCGAGGTGGTCGCGCTGATGGGCCGCAACGGCGCGGGCAAGTCGACGACGATGAAGGCGATCGCCGGACTGCTCGAAGGGCGCCGCGGCACGGTCCGCTTCGAGGGCCGCGACCTGGCCGGCCTGGCGTCGCACCGGATCGCCCGGATGGGGCTGGGCTGGGTGCCCGAGGACCGGCGCATCTTCACCGACCTGACCGTGCTCGAGAACCTCGAGGTCGGGCGGCAGCCGCCACGCGCGGGCGCGCCCGTCTGGACGGTCGAGTCGCTGTTCGCGCTGTTCCCCAATCTCGCGGCGATGCCGCGGCGCCTGGGCGGGCGCATGAGCGGCGGCGAGCAGCAGATGCTCACCGTCGCGCGCACGCTGATGGGCAATCCGCGGCTCGTGATGCTCGACGAGCCCTCCGAGGGCGTGGCTCCGGTGATCGTCGAGCAGATGGCGCGCTCGATCAACGAGATGAAGCAGCTCGGCCTGTCGGTGCTGCTGTCCGAGCAGAACCTGCACTTCGCCGAGCAGGTCTGCGACCGTGCGTACGTGCTGGAGAAGGGGCAGGTGCGCTTCGCCGGCACGATGGCCGAGCTCGACGCCGACGAGGCCACCCGCCGGGCCTACCTGAGCGTCTGAGGCGCGATCCGCACACCCGCCCACCGAACCCGCCCACCGTACCCCGTCGACAGGAACGCCACAATGGCCGTCACCGCCGCCCAGCAGACCTCCGGAAAGGTCGTGATCCGCAACGTCGGGCTCATGCTGTCCGGCGACATCGATCGCCCGATCCTCGACGCCGACACCGTCGTTGTCGAGGACGGCGTCATCGTCGCCATCGGCCGCGCCGCCGACTGCGATACCGACCGCACCCGCACCACCATCGACTGCAAGGGCACCGCGCTCGCCCCGGGGCTGATCGACTCGCACGTCCACCCGGTCTTCGGCGACTGGACGCCCCGGCAGAACCAGCTCGGCTGGATCGAGTCCTGTTTGAACGGCGGCGTGACCACCATGATCTCGGCTGGCGAGGTCCATCTGCCGGGCCGGCCGAAAGACATCGTCGGGGTCAAGGCGCTGGCGATCACCGCGCAGCGGGCCTTCGACGGCATGCGCGCCGCGGGCGTCGGCGGCGGCGTCAAGGTCTATGCAGGCGCCCCGGTCATCGAACAGGGCATGGTCGAGCAGGACTTCGCCGACATGGCCGCCGCTGGCGTCACGCTGCTGGGCGAGGTCGGGCTGGGCTCGGTGAAGGCCGGTGCCGAAGCCGCCACCATGGTCGGCTGGGCGCGCAAACATGGCATCCAGAGCACCATCCACACCGGCGGCCCGTCGATCCCCGGCTCTGGGCTGATCGACGAGCATGTGGTGCTTGAAGCCGACGCCGACGTGATCGGCCATGTCAACGGCGGTCACACGTCGCTGTCGTACAGGTCGGTCTGCACGCTCTGCGAGCGGAGCTCGCGGGCGCTGGAGATCGTACACAACGGCAACGAGCGGATCGCGATCCTGACTGCGCGCCACGCGATCGAGCTCAAGTGCCCGCACCGCATCATCCTCGGTACCGACTCGCCCGCCGGCTCCGGCGTGCAACCGCTCGGCATCCTGAGGATGATCGCGCTGCTGTCCTCGCTGGCCGACGTGCCGGCCGAGATCGCCTTCGGCTTCGCCACCGGCAACACCGCGCGGATGCGCAACCTGCGCCAGGGGCTGATCGAGCTCGGGCGTCCGGCCGACTTCGTCTTCCTCGATCGTGCGCAGCACACCGCCGGCACCGACCTGCTCGACAGCGTGCGACTGGGTGACATCCCCGGCATAGGCATGGTGATGATCGACGGCCTGGTGCGCTGCGGCCGCAGCCGCAACACGCCGCCGGCCATCGAGGTGCCGGTGGTCCTGCCCCAGCACTGAGCCGCGCCGCGCCCGCTGCGATGACCGCCGCTCCGCGCGTCGAGCCCGAGCCCGGTCGGGATCCCGAGCGAGAGGCCGGGACCGAGGGCGGAGCGCCTGCCGAGCGCGGCCCGGGCGAGATCTCGCGCCGCGCGCCGCAGCGGCGCGATGCGTTCGCCACCCGCGCCCGGATCCTGCGCGCCGCCACCCAGGAGTTCGCCCGCAACGGCTTCGGCGGGGCGCGCGGCGAGCGGATCGCCCGGCGCGCCCGCTCGTCCGAGCGGATGGTCTACTACTACTTCGGCAGCAAGGAAGGCCTGTTCCGCGAGGTGCTGGAGAGCGCCTACGACGCCCTGAGCGTCGCCGAGCAGGCGCTGGTGCTCGACGACAAGGCGCCGCGCGAGGCGCTTGCACACTTCTGCCGCTTCGTGTGGCGCTGGTACGCCGAGCATCCGGAGTTCATCGGCGTGCTGACCGCCGAGAACCAGCTCCAGGCCCGCCACCTGCGCCGTTCGGCGCGGCTGGACGCGCTGGTCAGGCCGGTGGTCCGGCTGCTGGCGGAGCTGCTCGAGCGCGGCGAGCGGGACGGCGACTTCCGGCCTGGCCTGGATGCGGCCGACCTCTACGTGTCGATCGCAGGGCTTGGCTATTTCCCGGTCTCGAACCGGTACACGCTGTCGGCCGTGCTGGGCCGCGACCTGGCCGATCTGGCCGTGCTCGAGGCGCATTGGCGGGCCTGCGAGGGCATGGTGCTTCGCTGCGTGGACGCACGGTTACAATCCGGCGGATGATCATCACGTCGCTGCTCGACACCGACCTGTACAAGTTCACGATGATGCAGGTCGTGCTGCACCACTTCCCCGGTGCACAGGTCGAGTACCGTTTTAAGTGCCGCAATCCCGGCATCGATCTCGCGCCCTATGTCGACGAGATCCGGGCCGAGATCCGGCACCTGTGCACGCTGCGCTTCACCGAGCCCGAGCTCGACTGGCTGCGCTCGCTGCGGTTCATCAAGAGCGACTTCGTCGACTTCCTCGGCCTGTTCCAGATGAACGAGAAGTACATCTCGGTCAGGCCCTCGAGCACCGCCCCCGGCGAGATCGACATCACCGTGAAGGGGCCGTGGCTGCACACGATCCTCTTCGAGATCCCGGTGCTGGCCATCGTCAACGAGATCTACTTCCGCAATACCCAGAAGGCCCCTGACTATCCGGGCGGCCGCAAGCGGCTGCTCGACAAGATCGGCCTGATCCGCGACGACCCGGGCCTCGCCGGCATGCGGGTGGCCGACTACGGCACGCGCCGTCGCTTCTCGCGGACCTGGCACGAGGAGGTGATCATCGGCCTGCGGGACTCGCTCGGCGACAACTTCGCCGGCACCAGCAACGTCTGGTACGCGATGAAGCACGGCCTGCTGCCGCTGGGCACGATGGCCCACGAGTACCTGCAGGCCTGCCAGGCGCTCGGCTCGCGGCTGCGCGACTCGCAGACCTACGGCTTCGAGATGTGGGCGCGCGAGTACCGCGGCGACCTCGGCATCGCGCTGGCCGACGTCTACGGCTTCGACGCATTCCTGCGCGACTTCGACCTGTACTTCTGCAAGCTCTTCGATGGCGCGCGCCACGACTCGGGCGATCCGTTCGACTGGGGCGAGCGCCTGATCCACCACTACGAGACCAACCGGGTCGACCCGCGCACCAAGACGCTGATCTTCTCCGACAGCCTGAACGTGCCGCTCGCGATCTCGCTCTACAAGCGCTTCCGCGACCGCACGCGGCTGGCGTTCGGTATCGGCACCAATCTCACCAACGACCTCGGCTTCACGCCACTGCAGATCGTCATCAAGATGGTCCGCTGCAACGGCCAGCCAGTGGCCAAGCTCTCTGATTCACCCGAGAAGACGATGTGCGACGATCCGGCTTACCTCGCCTACCTGCGCCAGGTATTCCAGACCAAGGTCACGCAGTAGCGGGCACGACGCCATGACCGACCTCGATACCTCCGTCGCACGCCAGCGCATCCTCGGGCGGATCCGCAGCGCCCAGGGCCGTCAGGGTGCGCCCACCGTGACTGAGCGCCGCTCGGTCGAGGACTGGATTGCGCGCCGCGAGGTCGGCCCGCAGCCCACCGTCGATGTTGATCGCGTCGCCCACTTCGAGCACCAGGCCGCGCGGATGTCCAGCACCACCGAACGGGTCGCCAGGCTGCTCGACGTACCGGCTGCCGTTGCCCGCTACCTCGAAACACACGGGTTGCCGAAGCAGGCGGTCTGCTGGAACACCCTGGGCGATCTCGACTGGGCCGGCGCCGGTCTCGAGGTCGAGGCGCGCCGCCCGCAGGGCGCAGACCTGGTCGGCATCAGCGGCGCCTTCGTCGCGGTGGCCGAGACCGGCACGCTGATGATGCTGTCCGGGCCGGACACGCCGGCCTCGATGCACCTGCTGCCCGAGACCCATGTTGCCGTCGTGATGGCCGAGCGGGTCGTCGGCCACTATGAGGACGGCTTCGCGCTCGCCCGCAGCGAGCGCGGCGAGCTGCCGCGCGCAACCAACCTGGTGTCCGGCCCCTCGCGCACCGGCGACATCGAGCAGACCATCGTGCTCGGCGCGCACGGGCCGTATCGGGTCCACGTGGTGATCGTCGGCGGTGCCGGCACGGCTGGCACGCCCGTGGGGGCCGCGTCGTGAAGCCCCGCCTGTTGATCACCCGACGCGTCTTCCCCGAAGTCGTCGAAGCGCTGTCGGCCGTCTACGAGCTCGAGTCCAATCTGGACGATGTGTTCTGGACGCCCGAGGAGACGCGGGCGAAGGCCGCCGGCTGCGAGGCGCTCTACGTCGTCGCGACCGACCGCGTGGATGCCGCGCTGCTCGAGGCCTGCCCGCGGCTGAAGATCGTCGCAACCGGCTCGGTCGGCTACAACCAGATCGACGTCGCGGCCTGCACCGCCCGCGGCATCGCGGTCACCAACACCCCCGACGTGCTGACCGAAGCGACCGCCGACATGGCCTGGGCGCTGCTGATGTCCACCGCGCGTCGCGTCACCGAGTCCGAGCGCTGGCTGCGTGACGGGCAGTGGCGCCGCTGGGCCTGGGAGCAGTTCCTCGGTGCCGACGTGCACGGTGCGACGCTCGGCATCGTCGGCATGGGCCGCATCGGCTCGGCGGTCGCGCGGCGCGCCGCCGGCTTCTCGATGCGGCTGCAGTACACCAACCGCAGCACGGCCGCCAACGAGCGCGAGCTCGGCGCCACCCGCGTCGAGCTCGACACGCTGCTCGCCAGTTCCGACCACGTGGTGCTGGTGCTGCCGTATTCGCCGGCCACGCACCACCTGATCGGCGAGCGCGAGCTCGGCCTGATGAAGCCTGCGGCCACGCTCGTCAACATCGCGCGCGGCGGTATCGTCGACGACGCGGCGCTGGCGCGTGCGCTCGGCGCGGGCACGATCGCGGCTGCCGGGCTCGACGTTTACGAAGGCGAGCCGACGGTCCTGCCGGCGCTGCTCGAGGTGCCGAACGTCGTGCTCACGCCGCACATCGGCAGCGCGACGCGCTCCTCGCGGCTCGGCATGGCGATGCTGGCGGCCCGCAACCTGCTGGCGCACGCCGCCGGCAAGCCGCTGCTCACACAGGTCAACGCCGGCCCGCGCTGAGCGGGCCGGAACACCGGAACGGGGCACACCCGGAGACACCATGGCGACGATCGAAGTCAAACGAGAGCACACCCTGGGCCTGAAGAAGGCGAGAGCGGCCGCCGAACGGGTGGCCGAGGAGATGGAGCGCGAGTTCGGCATGTCCAGCGAGTGGGACGGCAACACCCTGCGCTTTGCGCGTACCGGCGTCAGCGGCGAGCTGGTGGTGCTGAAGGGCCACGTCGAACTGAACGCGAACCTCGGCTTCCTGTTATCAGCGTTCAAGGGGCGGATCGAGGAGACGATCCACCGCAACTTCGACGCGTACTTCGCTTAGCCTTTCAGATCTTCGATCAGCGACACGTACTGCTGCATCGCGTCGTCCTTCGAGACGCCCTTGATTTCTGTCCAGGCGTCGAACTTCGCGCGCCCGATCATGTCGGTGAACCCCGGCCGCTTGCCCGACGCGTCGCCATCGGTGGCCTGCTTGTAGAGCGCGTAGAGCTTGAGCAGCGTGGCGTTGTCGGGCCGCTCGGCGAGCGTCTTCGAGTCTGCCAGGGCCTGCGCGAATTGGGTTGCGAGATCCGCCATGGGGGCGCCTCTTCGGGGGTCGGGTGGATGGTGTGGCGGTATCATAGCCGCAAAGAAACAGAGTGCCCGGTTGCGCCGGGTCCGGAGGCACGATGGCGGTCAGTACGGGGCGGGAACGGATGTCGAGCGTCGACACCGCATGGCTGCGGATGGACCGCCCGAACAACCTGATGATGATCGTCGGCATCGACGTGTTCGAGCGCCCGGTCGACTTCGATGCGCTGCGTGCGGTGATCTCCGAGCGTCTGCTCGCCTTCGACCGGTTCCGCCAGCGTGTCGAGTACGACGCCGCGGGCGCCGCCTGGTGGGTCGAGGACGATCGCTTCGAGCTCGGCGTCCACCTGCAGCGGCACCGGCTGGACGGCACGGGTACCGATGCGCAGCTGCAGGCCTTCGTCGCCGAGCTCGCGATCACCCCGCTCGATGCCGACCGTCCACTCTGGCAGTTCCACCTGGTCTCCAATTATCGGGGCACCGACGCGCTGGTCGCCCGCATCCACCACTGCATCGCCGACGGCATCGCATTGGTCCGCGTGATGTTGAGCCTGACCGACGACGCGCCCGCGTCGGCACGCCGGGCGCGCAGGACACTCGATGCCGGCGACGGCAGCGAGCACGGCGATGCGCCGCTGCTGTCGAATCCGTGGCGGCCGTTCCTGCAGCCGCTCACCCAGGGCGCGGTCCGCGCGATCGAGGCCACGGGTGCTGCCATCGGCGGCTCGATGAAGCTCGCCGGCGAGCCTGAGCGGCTGGCGGACTACGCCCAGGTCGGCCAGCGTGTGGTCGTCGACGCGGCGCGTCTTGCGCTGATGACCGCGGACAGCACCACCCGCCTCAAGGGCGTGCCCGGCGTCGCCAAGGGCGTCGCCTGGAACGAGCCGCTGCCGCTCGACGACGTCAAGCTGGTGTGCCGCGCACTCGGCGCCTCGGTTAACGACGTGCTGATGTCCTGCGTGGCGGGCGCGCTGCGCACCTACCTGCGCGGCCGTGGTGAGGACACCGACGGTTGCGAGATCCGCGCGATGGTGCCGGTCAACCTGCGTTCGACCGACGGGCCGATCCGCCTGGGCAACCGATTCGGCCTGGTGCCGGTCGAGCTGCCGGTCGGCATCGCAAATCCGATCGCCCGGCTGCAGGAAGTGCGCCGGCGTATGGTCGATCTGAAGGGGGGCTACCAGGCGGTGCTGGCCTACACGCTGCTGGAGGTCGTCGGTCATGCGCCGAAGCTCGTGCAGGACCCGATCTTGCAGTACCTGTCCGGCAAGGCGACCGCGGTGATGACCAACGTGCCCGGTCCGAAGGAGGCGCTGTCGCTCGCTGGCCGCAGGCTGTCCCGCATGATGTTCTGGGTGCCGCAGTCGGGCGACATCGGCCTGGGCGTCTCGATCCTGTCCTATGCCGGCGGCGTGCAGTTCGGCGTGATCGCCGACCGCAAGCTGTGCCCCGATCCACAGGCGCTGATCGACGCGTTCCAGCCGCAGTTCGATGCGCTGATGACCATCGTCGCGATGCTGCCCCCCGAGATGCTCGGCCGCACGATCGATCCGGTCGCGCTCGAGCACGTGCTGTTCGCCGTTCGTTAGTGGGTCTCATGAGCACCGAAGCCCTGTTCCGCGCCGACGCCTACCTGCGCGACTGCACCGCGCGTGTGCTGTCGGTCGGGCCCGAGGGCGTGCTGCTCGACCGAACGGTGTTCTATCCGCTGGGCGGCGGGCAGGCGGCCGACACCGGCACGCTCACGCGCGACGACGGGCTTGTCGTGCACGTCGGCGACACCCGCAAGTCGCGCGCCGACGGTGCGGGGCCGGATGACGCGCTGCACGTACCGGCGCCCGAGTCGGTCGAGGCCGCCGCCGCGCTGCGCCCGGGCGACACCGTCGTTGCGACCATCGACTGGGACCGCCGTCACCGCCACATGCGGCTGCACACCTCCACCCATCTGCTGTGCGCGCTGGTGCCGCATCCGGTCGACGGCTGCTCGATCACCTCGGGTTATGCGCGGATGGACTTCGCGATGGTCGAGCCGCTCGACCGGGACTTGCTGCAGGCGGGCCTCGACCGGCTGGTGGCCGGCGCACATGCTGTGAACATCGACTGGATCACCGACGACGAGCTCGCCGCGCAGCCGGACCTGGTGCGCACGATGTCGGTCAAGCCGCCGATGGGCTTCGGCCGCGTGCGGCTGCTGCGCATCGACGGCGTCGACCTGCAGCCCTGCGGCGGCACACACGTGGCCAACACCGCCGAGATCGGCGCGCTGCGGATCTCGAAGATCGAGAAGAAGAGCGCGCGCACGCGGCGCGTCACCATCGAGTTCGCATGAGGAGCGCGGGATGAGCGCGACTGATCCGCGGATCGCCGCGATCCTCGACTTCTGGTTCGGCGAGCCCGGCTCGTCCGAGCGCGGCCGCGCGCGCGAGGTCTGGTTCCGCAAGGATGCGGCCTTCGACGACACGATCCGCGCACGCTTCGGCGTGGTGGTCGACGAGGCGGCCGCCGGCGGGCTGGCCGGCTGGGACGGCAGCGACGCCGGCGCGCTCGCGCTGCTCGTGGTCTGCGACCAGTTCCCGCGCAACCTGTTCCGCGGCGAAGCGCGTGCGTTCGCGCTCGATCCGCGCGCGCTCGCCACGGCGCGCGTCCTGGTCGCCGCGGGCCGCGACCGCGCGCTCGCGCCGCTCGAGCGCGTGTTCGTCTACCTGCCGTTCGAGCATTCGGAGTCGCTCGACGACCAGCGCGAAGCGGTGCGTCTGTTCACCACGCTGCGCGACGATCCGCAGGCCGGCGGCTACCTCGCGTGGGCGCTGAAGCACTGCGAGGTCGTCGAACGCTTCGGGCGCTTTCCCCATCGCAACGAGGCGCTCGGGCGGGTCTCCACCCCCGAGGAGATCGCGTTCCTCGCGCAGCCGGGGTCGCGGTTCTGAAAGGGTCTGACCGCGCGCCAGACGGCACGTTCGGGCCGTTTTCCGCAAGCGTGGCAGAATTCGAAGACGGCCACGCTTAGCTGATTGTCATCAAAGCATCCCCTGTATGTCGGTAGCGTATCCGCGTGCCACGCCTTCCAACACCGACTCAAGCCTCCCATGACCCAAGCCAAACACCCCGACACCGAATCGAGCGCCGCCGACCCCGTGCAAGACGACACCCCGGAGCGCCGTCGCTTCATGGCCCGGGGCGCTGCCCTGGGGATGGGTGGCGCGCTTGCGGGCCTCTCCGCAGCCGGGTCCGCGGCGGCACAGTCGCCGGCTGCCCGAACGCCGAACGCCATCCTCCCCTCGGGGTTTCCGGCCAAGGCCCTGGGCCCGACCCGGGATTCGCTGCTGCCCCTGGCGATGTCCACCGAACTGGTGGTGACCACGCCGCAGCCGGTGTACGTGCTGCCGCGCGACCACAAGTTCCACTCGGGCCAGTTCTACGCGAACAATCAGTTCTGGGAGTGGCATTACTGGTCGGGCTTCTGCAAGGACGCCGAAGGCAACGACTACGCGCTTTTCTTCGGTACCGACCCGGTCGGCTATGACCCGAAGACCGGAGGCTTCGGCTTCCTGCCGGCGGTGTTCTCGATCTCGCCGATCAAGGAAGGTCGCAAGTACCACTACTTCAACAACTTCCCGTCGTTCGAGGCGCGCGTTCCTGCCGATTCGACGTCGCCTGCAGATTTCCAGTACCTGCTGCGCAACGACGAAGCAGGTTGGACAGTCGACGAGCGCTATTACGCAAACGACGAGCGCTGGATGTTCACGATGCGCTCGAAGAACCCCACGGACCCGTGGTGCGACCTCGACATCCGCGTCGGCGCACCGGGCTACATTCCGCGCACGCCGACCGGCATCGAGGAAGAAGGCTTCAACGACCGCGGCCGCTATAACCCGCAGACCATGCACGGCCTGTCCTACTACTACATCGCGCCGAACATGCCCTTCACCGGCAAGGTGGGCTTCGGCGGCCGCACCGTCGAGGTGAAGGGCAGCGTGTGGCTCGAGCATCAGTGGGGCAACATCAAAGGGATGGACCAGGAGAACTGCCGCTGGCGCTGGTTCAGCTTCCGCTTCGACGACGGCCGCATGATGGCCTTCCGCCACTGGGTCCTGCCCCCCGACAACCTCCCCGTCCACGACCGCAACCATTTCTGCATGATCCATCCGGACGGCCGCATCGAGTACGGGTTTCCGAACCGCGAAATGCGCTTCACGCCGACGCGCTCGTTCATCGTGGAGGGCGTCGCCGAGCAATGGAATCCCGAAGGCCTGATGGAAACGCCTTTCGGAAACTTCTTCCTCAAGTCGCTGGTCGACGACTCGGTCTTCGTCAGCAAGACCGGTATGACGTTCTGGGAAGGTCCGATGCTCATGCTCGAAGGCGGCTCGGCAGGCAAGCGCATCGGCATGGCCTACGTCGAACAGTACTTCCAGCCGCGCGGCGGGCCGACGCTGATGCGCACGCTGCCGGAGCAGGACCTGGCCCGGGAAGTGCCGATCGCCGGTATCGCGCCGAAGCGGAAACGCTGATCGACTCGCCCGCCGCACGCTTGAGTCAGTCGGTCAATCCTGTCGGGAAGCAGAAATGAAACATGCCATTCGAGTCGTCTTGGTCTCGATCCCGCTGAGCGTCGTCTTCGCAACCTCCGCGCAAGCCGCGGACTGCAAGGAGCGTGTCGAGAAAGTGCGCGAGGACATCGAGCGCGACAAGGGCAAGTACACGCGCGAGTCACGCACCGAAGCCAACAAGCACCTGATGCAGGCCAATATGCCATCGCTCAGTCCGATGCAATGCACCGAGCAGATTTCGAAGGCGAAAAAGGCATTGCGCGAAGGCAAGCAGTAGTGCCTTGCAGCGCGTCGTTGGTGGCGACGCCTGCAGCCCTGCAGTGAACCGGCCGCAGCTTGAAGCGGTCATCGAAGCCGCTTCGCTTCGAAGCTGGGCGCGCGCCTCGCCATAGGGCCACCCGGTGTTCCATGATCCAGCCAATGGCGTAGACTGCACAGGATTCTGCAACCTGCCTCCAAGGAGTCGGCCATGGGCTTTTCAGCCAGGGATGTGGTGCCCTTCACCCAGGCACGCGCCAACCTGTCCGAGCTGGCTGACCAGGCCAAAGCCGGCGCCGAGAAGATCATCACCAAGAATGGTGAGAGCTACGTTGCCCTGATCGACGCCGATCGGCTGGACTATTACCATCGGCTGGAGCGGGAGCGCATCCACCTGCTGCTGATCGATGATGCGAAGCGCGGTCTGGCAGACATCGCGGCCGGCCGCAGCTTCGAGGCGGATGGAGCCATCGGCCAGCTTCAGCAGCGCCGCCAGGTAGCCGGCGAGGCATCCAGCACGGTGAGCCCGGGTAAGCCCGCCATCAAAAAGCGTAGCTGATTGTTGTACCGAGTCGAGCTGACCGCGAGTTTCCTGGAGCGCCTGGACGCCATCGAGGCGTTCGTGGTCGAGGCGGATGCCGGCGTTGCCTTCGATGAGCTGCTGGCCGAACTGCGCGCCACTGTCATCCCCAACCTGCGGCGCTTCCCGCGCATCGGGCGGCGCTACCTCGTCAACCCGCCCCAGTCGGCCGAGGCGCTGGCGCAGTTGGCTGCGCTGCCAGCCGGCGCACCGGATTCGCTGCGTGAGTACCTGCACGGCGACTACTTGATGCTCTATGCGGTGGTGGATGCTTCCACGAAGGGCAAGTCCTCCGTGTACCTGCTGTCCATTCGGCATCACCGCCAACTGTCGTTTGACTTCGCCAAACTCTGGCCGGGCGCCTGAGGGCTGCTCCGTGAAGCCTGTCGCCAGTCCCTGACCAATTTAACCGAAAAACATGCCAACATTGCAATGGGTAGGAAAACACAAGGTGGTGAACCACCATCACGACGTGCAGTTTCGGGTGCTCAATAAGATCTCAACATTCAACGCGCCCGCTGGACTGCCTGCGAACAGCACGGATAACCGCATCATTCACGGCGACAACCTTGAAGCCCTGAAAAGCTTGCTGCCCGAGTTTGAGGGCAAGGTGAAATGCATCTATATCGACCCGCCGTATAACACCGGCAACGAGGGCTGGGTATATAACGATGCCGTCAACGACCCAAAGATGAAGCGTTGGCTGGGACAGGTTGTTGGCAAGGAAGGCGAGGACCTGTCGCGCCACGACAAATGGCTCTGCATGATGTATCCCAGGCTGAGGCTCCTGCACCGACTGCTGCAGCCAGAGGGAGTTCTATTTGCGAGCATTGACCGCAACGAAATGGCGACCTTCAAGTTATTGCTTGAGGAGATTTTCGGAGCAGGGAACTGGGTGGGGGAGGTTGCATGGCGAAATGTCACAGACAACAACCCGACCAACATCAGTCTTGAGCATGAATACGTGCTCTGCTTTGCCAAGAGCAAGTCCGCACTGAATCCGGTTTGGAAGTCGCCGTACCTGGATGCGAAACAGCGGCTGATCGAGCTTGGCGAGCAATTAGCCGCAGAATACGCCGACAAGAAGAAGCTACAGGCCGCCTATTCCAAGTGGTTTCGCGATCATAAACCAGAGATTTGGCCCTTTAAGGACTACAAGTTCATCGATGCAGACGGCATTTATACGGGTAGCCGCAGTGTCCACAACCCAGGAAAGGAAGGCTACAGATACGACGTATTGCACCCCGTAACAAAGAAGGCGTGCAAGGAACCGCTCATGGGTTATCGCTTCCCGTTCGACACGATGCGGGACCTTCTGGCCGCCGACCGAATTTTGTTTGGTAAAGACGAAACCAAGCTGGTTGAGTTGAAGCTTTACGTCAAGGACTACAAATCCAAACTGCCGTCGGTAATCGAGCTGGATGGTAGATCCGGAACAAACGAGGTCAAGAATATATTCACCGAAAGCATGCGGCCTTTCGACTACCCAAAGCCTTCGGTATTGTTAGAGGAGTTACTTGGATTCGCGACCGACCCTGGCGACATCGTTCTTGACTCTTTTGCCGGTTCAGGAACCACTGCTCACGCAGTACTAAAATTGAATGCACAGGACCATGGCGGTAGGCGCTTCATATTGATCGAACTCGGCGAATATGCAGATTCAATCACCGCTGAGCGTGTTCGCAGGGTGGTCACTGGCTACGGACCCGGTAACAAGGCGGTTAAAGGCCTCGGCGGGGGCTTCGACTACTACACAGTCGGCGAACCGATGTTTCTGCCCGACGACAACCTCAACGAGGCCGTCGGCACCGGTGCCATCAGGGGTTACGTGGCCTACAGCGAAGGCATACCGGCCGACGCGCGAACGTCCTCCGAGAACCCCCACAGCCCTTACCTGCTCGGTTTGAGCAAGGAAACGATGTGGATCTTCAACTACGAGCCTGAACGCGCGACCAGCCTCGACATGGACTTCCTGGCTGGCCTCCGCTTCGGCGGCATCACTAGTGCGAATAGGCCCGGCACGGTCATTATTTATGCGGACCGATGCCTGCTGTCGGCAGACTTCATGGCCAGACACGGAATAATCTTCAAAAAGATTCCTCGGGATATCACACGCTTCTAACCCACACGAACAAGAGCGGCAACAGACGTCATGGAACTCAAGGACTATCAGACCCGCGTGCTAAAGGATCTGGCCGCCTACCTCGAGGTGCTGGACTGCACGCCCAACTTGGCACAAGCCTTCAACAACTACTGGGTCAGCAAAGGCGTTCGGGTGGGCAACGAAGGCGGCCATCCTGGTATGGATTCATATAAGAACACGGTGCCCGGCGTGCCCCACATCTGCGTGAAGGTGCCAACCGCTGGCGGCAAGACCTTCATTGCCGTGAACGCGCTCGTTACCACGTTCACCGCCTTGGCGAAACGCACACCCCGGCGCCCGAAGATGGTTGTGTGGATGGTGCCGTCACTCACCATCCTGGACCAGACGGTGCAGGCATTGGCCAGCCCAGCGCACCCGTACCGCAAGCGCCTCGATCAGTTGTTTCGGCACCGCGTTACGGTTTATGAAAAGCGAGATCTGCTGATGGGCGCCGGGTTCTCTTACGACACAGCGCAAGAGCAGTTGTCTATTGTCGTGATGAGCTTTGACTCGCTTCGAGCTCGGAACAAGGAAGACCGAAAGATCTTCCAAGAAAACGGCAATCTCGCATCCTTCCTCCAGCCTGAGCAAGACGATCCCGATAATTCGCTACTGCCGGAGCACGATGCTTCGGCGCTGATCAACGTGATTCGTAGGCTACGGCCGGTAGTAGTGGTGGATGAGAGCCACAACGCTGAGAGCCAGTTGTCGGTTGAGATGCTGAAGAACCTGAACCCAGACTTCATCCTCGACCTGACCGCCACGCCGCGTAATAACAGTAACATCATCAGCTACGTCGATGCGCTGGCGCTGAAGAAGCAGCACATGGTCAAGCTTCCTGTGATCGTGGCCAATCGCAGCAGCAAGGGCGAGGTCATCGAGTCGGCCCTGATCCTGCGCAGGCAGCTCGAAGACCTGGCCAAGCAGGAAGAATCGAAGGGCGGCAAGCACATCCGTCCGATTGTGCTCTTTCAAGCCCAGCCCCGTACCGATGACGACAACACCACCTTCGAGAAGATCCGGGAGAAACTGGTCGAGCTGAATATTCCGGCCGAGCAGATCAAGATCAAGACGGCCGATATCAACGAGTTGAAGGGTGTAGACCTGATGAGCCGGGATTGCCCCGTGCGCTTCATCATCACCGTAAACGCACTCAAGGAAGGCTGGGACTGCCCATTTGCGTACATCCTGGCGTCGTTGGCCGACAAGACTTCAGCCGTGGACGTGGAGCAGATTCTTGGCCGGGTGCTGCGCATGCCGCATGTGATGCAACACGGCCACGAACTGTTGAATCTGTCCTACGTGTTCACAGCCAGCAACCGCTTCATGGACACGCTGCAAAGCGTCGTGAAGGGCCTGAACCGGGCTGGTTTCTCGGACAAGGACTACCGCGCCATCGACACTCAGGCCGCCGGAACCTCAGGCCTGGCGGGAGAGATTGGCGCATCACAGTCGACTCTAGTCGGTCTCTTCGAATCGGATGCGGCCGAAGACCAGGCAGGACCTTCCGACGACCTAGACGTAAGCGGCGTATCGCCCGATTGGGAGACCGCCGCATCGTTCGTGTCCACCGACACGGCAAGCTCCGGGATGACAGAAGCCGCTGCCGCTATGCCGGATGCCGCATCCGCCAGCACGGCCTTCGTGGCGGACATCAAGGCCCGCGCACTCGCCGAGAACCAAGCGTTCGAGGAGAAGGCCCGAGCCAGCAACGAGGACGCTTCACCAGAGTTGGAAGACAAGATGAACCGACACAAGGTCAAAGATACCTTCCGCGACGAGGCATTGGCTTTGCGAATGCCGCAGTTCTTCATCCGAGTGCGGAACGGCGGTTTCTTTGAGGAGGGGCAGCCTTATCAAGTATTCGAGCGCGAGGAGTTGCTGAAGGAGTTCCGTCTTTCTCAAGCCGACGCGACGATTTCCTTCGAGGATGTTGAAACCGAGGTCTACCGCGTAGACCTGGAGCAACTGGGCGACGAAAACTATGCGCCTCGTGCGTTCAAGCTGGTCGCCCGCGAGCGGGTGAAGTTCACTGAATACCTGCTTTCGCTTTCGCATGAAAGCCAGGTAATGAACCTCGTGTCTCGTTTATCGGACCTGGTGGGCAACCTGTATCCGATCACGGACTCTGAGGTGAAGGAGTACATCCGTCGCGTTGTGATGGGCATGAATGTAGAGCAAATCCGCGACTGCATCGAACGCGACGTGGCCTACGTTCGCAAGATCAAGCAGAAAATCACGACGCTGGCCAACGCGCATGCGCTGAAGACCTTCACGGACATGCTCGACGTGGACCGTATCGTAGTGCAGCCTGGCTATGCGCTACCGGAGTCGATCACGCCCAGCGCGAACGCATCGGCCGTGCCCAAAAGCTTGTATGTTACCGAGGCCGCCATGGGCGACTTCGAGCGGCGGTTGATCAACGATGTAGCCAACCTCGACAGCATTCAATGGTGGCATCGAAACGGGTCTCGGGGAAAGGGTTTCCGGATCAATGGCTTCTTGAACCACTACCCCGACTTTATCGTGAAGACCAAGGCTGGTCGGGTCATTGCCCTTGAGACGAAGGGCGATGACCGCGACAACAACGACTCCGAACTGAAGCTGAAGCTTGGCAAGCTGTGGGAGGCCAAGGCGGGCCGCGACTACCGATACATGATGGTCTTCGAGAACAACCCCATTGACGGCGCTGAGCGGCTTTCTGATGCCCTGACCAAGATTCGGCAACTCTGAGGCAATTGCGAGCCTGCCGGACTGGCCTAGCCTCGACGCCTCAGCCGTTCAGGAAGTTCAGCGGCGTCCCCGCCCGCGGCCAGTCGATCGACACCAGCTTGCCGGTGGTCGACAGCGTGACGAACGCGGTCTTCAGCCCCGCGCCGCCGAAGCACAAGTTGGTCGTGTAGACGTCGGGCATCGGGATGAACTCGAGCTCGCCGCCCTCGGGCGAGACCACCGTGATGCCGCCCTCCATCAGCGAGGCGATGCAGACATTGCCCGCCGCGTCCACCGCCAGCGAGTCGAAGAGCCGGTAGGTCGACATGTCGACCATCAGCGTTCCGCCCCACGGCGACGGGAAGGGCTGCTTGCCCAGCTTGCCCGGTCCCTCGATGTCCCAGGCCCAGAGCCGTCCCGCACGGGTCTCCGCGACATAGAGGCGCTTGCCGTCGGGCGACAGGCCGATGCCGTTCGGGGTCAGCATCGGCTGCACCACCTCGACGATCGACGAGCCGTCGGGCCGGGCGTAGTAGACCGCGCCGTAGTCGAGGTCGCGCGGGCGGGTCTTGCCGAGATCGGTGAACCAGAGGCCGCCGTCGGTATCGAAGACCAGGTCGTTCGGGCCGCGCAGCGGGCCGTTCGGGCCGTGCGTGTAGACCACCTCGACCGCACCGGTGGCAAGGTCCACCCGCTCGATGCGTCCGCCCGAGTAGTCGTGCGGCTGGTGCGCGGGACGCATCCGTCCGCCGCCCATGTCGATCCACTGGAAGCCGCCGTTGTTGCAGATCCAGACCTTGCCGTCCGGTCCCATGGCCGCCCCGTTCGGGCCGCCGCCGGTATGCGCGACGACCTCCACGCGGCCGTCGGGCTTGACGCGCGACAGCGTGCCGCGTGCGATCTCCACCAGCAGCACGTCGCCGTCGGGCAGGGCGATCGGCCCCTCGGGGAACTTCAGTCCGGTGGCGATCTCTCGGATCACAGGGGTCATCGCAGCGTCTCCAGGGTCGTGTCGGTGTCAGGCGATCCGGCGGTCGCGGCCCGCCCAGTAGGGCTCGCGCAGCACGCGCTTGAGGATCTTGCCGCTCGGGTTGCGCGGGATGGCGTCGACGACGTCGACGCTCTTGGGGCACTTGTAGTGGGCGATGCGCTTGCGCATCCACGTGATGATCGACGCGGGGTCTGCCGGCACGCCCGGCCTGAGCACGACCACCGCCTTGACCGCCTCGCCCCAGCGCTCGTCGGGCACGCCGATCACCGCACCGTCGGCCACCGCCGGGTGCTGCATCAGCGCGTTCTCGACCTCGGCCGGATAGATGTTCTCGCCCTCCGACACGATCATGTCCTTGAGCCGGTCGTGCAGGAACAGGTAGCCGTCCCGCCAGTAGCCGGCGTCGCCGGTGCGGAACCAGGGCGGCTCGCCGGGGGCGCCGGGTTCGAAGGACTCGGCGGTCGCGTCGGGCTTGCGCCAGTAGCCCGTCATGTTCTTGGGCGAGCGGATCCACAGTTCGCCGACCTCGTCGTCCGCGCAGTCCTCGCGGGTGCCCGGGCGCACGACACGCACCTCGACGTCGGTCATCGGCTGGCCGGCCGAGCGCAGCAGCGCGGCCTTCGGGCCGGTGGTCGCATGGTCATCGGCGCGCAGCGCGGTGACCGCGCCGCAGGTCTCGGTCAGACCGTAGACCTGCAGGAAGCCGCATCGGAAGACGCGCATCGCCTCGGTCAGCACACGGTCGCTGATCGGCGAGGCGCCGTACGAGATCATCCGCAGCGACGACAGGTTCCGGGTCTCGACGCCCGGCACCTGCAGCATGAACTGGATCATCGCCGGCACGAGGAAGGCGTGCGTGACGCCCTCGCGCTCGATCGCATCGAGTGCGGTCACCGGGTCGAAGTCGGGCATCGTGATGCTGCGCCCGCCGAAGGCGTGCGTCATCAGCGCGACACCGGCGCCCGCGATGTGGAAGGCCGGCAGCACGTTGAGGTTCACGTGCACCAGCGGGTCGTACGCCCATTCCTGCGAGACGCCGTTGACGTGCGAGTGCGCCATCGCACGGTGCGACAGCTCGACGCCCTTGGGCAGGCCGGTGGTGCCCGACGAGTAGAGCTGCAGCGCGATGTCGTCGGGGCCGGGTGCGAAGCCCGGGTCGGTGTCGGGCTGGCCGGCGGTCCAGTCCTCCCACGCGGGCAGCGTGCCGCCCGTGCGCGTCGCGACCGTGGCGCGCAGCGTGGGCGCGTCGAGCGCGGCGGCCACCGCCTCGAACTCCGGGTCGACCATCAGGAAGGCCGCCTGTCCGTCGCCGACGATGTAGCGCACCTCGGGCGGCGCGAGCCGCCAGTTCACCGGCATGCAGACCGCGCCGATCTTCTGCGCGGCCTGGATGAGCATCGCGCACTCGGGCTGGTGCTTCGTGAGGATCGCGACCCGGTCGCCGCGGCCGATGCCGAGCGAGCGCAGCGCGTTCGCCAGCCGGTTTGTCAGCCGCTCCACCGCGCCGAAGGTCCAGTCGCGGTCGGGTGCGGCCCAGGCCACGGCATCGGGCCGCTCACGGGCCTGCCGCCGGGACATGTCCAGGGTCGAGATCTCCATCGGTCTCCTCTCGGGCCACGGCCTTCGGACCGCGTGCGTGGGGTGTGCCCGAGTGTCGCCGATCCGCAGCGCGGTGTCATGGCCGGCCGGACGGGGGCCCTGTGTCAGACTCCGATCCATGGAATCCGTGCTCGCGTTCGTCCACGTCGCCTCGGCCGCCGTCTGGGTCGGTGGCATGTTCTTCATGCAGTTCTGCCTGCGCCCCGCCGCGATGGAGCTGCCTCCGCCGCAGCGGGTGCCGCTGCTGGCGGGTGCGCTCGGTCGCTTCCTGCGCTGGATCGCGCTGGCGGTCGTGCTGCTGTGGGCGACGGGTCTGACGCGCTTCTGGCAGGTGGGTGCGGCCAGCGCACCGCCCGGCTGGCACGCGATGGCCGGCATCGCGGCCGTGATGACGGTGGTGTTCGTCGTGATCGCCCACGGGGTGTTCCCGAAGGTGCGGCGCGCGGTCGCCGAGCAGCGCTACCCGGATGCGGCCGCAGGACTCGGCCGCATCCGGACGCTGGTGATGGTCAACCTCGCGCTCGGGCTCGCGACGATCGCGGCCGCGACGATGCACCGCTGAGGGCGGCGCCGAAGGTCCGCTCCATCTCGCGGCGGAACGCCACCGCCGGCTGCGTCTCGTCGATCGCCACGTCGGCCCAGCGGACCGGACGGCCTGCGGCCACGGCCTTCGTGAGCTTCACGCCGTGCGCCAGCCCGAGCGGCAGTCCGCCGGCGGCGAGCGAGTCGGTCGCCGGCATGAGCTTGCCGTAGACCGTGAAGCCGCCTTCGCCGTCGAGCGTCTCGCCGGCCTTCAGGTCGCGCTTGGCGGTGGCCACCACGTCGCCGCGCCAGCCGTCGGCCGCACCGGTCGGCTCGCGGCGCAGCCCCACCGAGGCGACGCTGATACCGAGCTCCAGCCCGATCAGGTGGTAGGGCTTGTACATCGCGGTGAAGTTGCCGCTGGCGTCGGTGTGCAGCCCGTACTCCTTGAAGCAGCGGCGCACGTAGTCGGTGTCGCCGGCGAAGGTCACGTACACGCCCCAGCGCAGGTCGCGGAACACCGGACGGCGGTCGCGCTCGACGCTGGAGATCACCTCGACCTGGCCGCG
>JBIPLJ010000066.1:0-22889 GCA_044368415.1 Burkholderiaceae bacterium | reverse complement strand
AATGACTCAGCAAGAACTGCGTGTCACTACACGGACTTCCGCGCCGCAAGAGTCAACTCATTGATCTGCAAGGATACATGGCTCCGGAATCGAGCGAATTCGGCTGAAATCTGTCGAACTCGGGGGGGCTGGGTCGCTCAGCGCGCTTCGTGAGGTGCGGTGGTGGCCCGATCTGGGGACGCACCGACCCAATGGCTGCAGGCGACGCTTGACCTCGTCGCCTGTCCACTCCCGCGGCCGGTCGCTGGCATCAAGCGCGACTGAGCCCCACCGTCAGAAGGCTGGATGACGCTTTGCACGACTTCGAAGGGCGAATTGTGGTTGCATCGTCGACGGGCAAGCGCGTCGTCCTCGGCGCAATGGAACACTCCGCCGTTGTCATCGATCTAGACACCCGAAGCACCTCGACCACGCTCGAGACAACCTTCGATGCCGGCGGCAAACGGCTCGCACTTTCGGACGAGATGGGCGCCCTTCTCGCGGCTGCGTATCACACCTACGGGTTGGCCTCCTATTGCTGCAGGACGGGGCGGGAACTGTGGCGGCGGAAGGACCTCAAGAAGGTGCAACGGATATCGCTGTCTGCGGATGGCATCACCGCATACTGCGGAAGAGAAGATGCGCCATTGGCCGCAGTCGACCTGCGTACCGGCGAGACGACCTACACGGTACGTGGCGCACGTGGTCTCTACGAGAGCAGATTCGACTTGTTGCGCTTCGTGGATACGACAAAGCCTTATCTGTCGCGTTCGGACGGCGGTCAGAATCTGCCCATAAACCGGTTGTCGTTCGCTTTTCTGGACGTCTGCTTCGGGCCCGGACTGTTGGTGCTATCGGAATCGGGCGGTCCGGTACGATGCTTCGATACCGCCACGGGACTGGAACGGTGGCGGTACGAGCCGATGGCAGAACGTCATGTGCTGCATCTCGGCTACCAGACTTCCGTGCCCTACGTCCTCGGCGTGGAGTGGCCGTATGTCGAGGGGGGCTCGAAGCGCCTCATCCGGTGGTCGCCGACTGACGGGACGCTGGTTGACACGATGATCCTGGGTCGGCCTGCTGACTGCTGCTTTGGACTCGACGGAGAGGTGGTCGTGCTATCCGACGGGCGGATCATCTTTACAGCGCCGCACAGGAGGGAGGGCCTCGGATGAACGCACGCGGCCTGCCTTCTAACAACGGCATGCTGCGGACGGCGCTTCGCGCCGCCGTCGATGTTGAGCGTCGGGCAGCTTGACAGACCAAAAAAGGCATAAACATCATGCGGTATGTGGCGCGTACTCGAGCGCCGCCGTGTCGACCGCCAGCTGCGCGATGCCCCGCGGGAAGTCCTCGTTCGATTCTTGGTAACGACCGTCATGGCGCATGACCATCGGAGGACGCGATGAGGAACTTTCAGCCAGCCAATAAGCGAGTCGAGGTTTCGGTCGGGAGCCGGTGCGCGTGATGCGTGAGCTTCAGGAGATGAGTCCGAACGATCGGGCTCGGGCATCCGGAATCTCCTGCACAACACGCGCCTGAGTCCGTTTACGCTTCGGGTCCGATACAAGGTGCGCACGCAGTGGAGGTTGTATTGCCTAGTGAACAACATCGACGCGATTTCAGGATGCTGAGAGTGACCGGGCTGGGCTCGTTCCCGTGGTCATTTCAGGCCACAGGAAGCGCTCGATCGACGCCAGTGGGCCTTGCAGGATCGAACGGCGTTCCTGGCTTGGCATCGGTCAGACTGGCGCGGGTCCGTCGCCTTATCTCACTGCTTCGTTAGGCGCCATACAGGAAGCCGATGCGACACGCCACGCCGGTTATCAATCGCGCCCATGCGGTAGAACGAGCACGGGAGCGTCTCTTGCGGGAGTCTTTCCCCAGGACCCAGATGACGCTGATCGTCGCCCTGACGGGCGGCTTCGGGCTTCTGACCTCTTTCGCAATGTTGCAGGTGGGCATGGACTCGATGGCCATGCGCTACCCTCTGGCACTGTCGATAGCCTATCTGTTCTTCCTTTTTCTCATTTGGCTTTGGCTCCGAACAAACGCCGAAGACTACCTCGACGTGCCCGGCGTAGCAGACCTGTCTCCGAGCCCCAGACCGTCTGCCGGCATGCCTGACTTCAAGAGCGGTGGCGGCAACTTTGGTGGCGGTGGCGCAACGGGCACCTTCGACGCTCCAACTCATGCACCCAGCGAGGCAACGTCGCCCCCATTGGGCGCTGTGGGTGATTCAGTCGGCTTAGTGGAGGGCACTGACGAGTGGGCCATTCCTATCCTGGCGGGCGCACTGGCCATAGGTACCGCGTTCGCTTCGCTCTACGTCGTCTACCTCGCCCCCATCCTGTTTGCGGAGGTACTGGTGGACGGGGCGCTCTCCTATGCCCTGTTCCGCCACCTCCGAGGGCAAGACCCTCATCATTGGCTTTCAAGTACGTTTCGGCGCACCGTTGTTCCCTTCGCGGCCACTGCAGTCTTCCTCGTCGCAGTAGGCGCGGGCATGGCCGCGTACGCTCCGGGGGCAAAGTCCGTCGGCGAGGTCATGGAACACGCCAGCGCACGGCGTGCTGCGCAATGACGCCTCACTCGAGAAAGCTGTTCGCGCTGCGTATCGCATTCGGCCAATTGCGCCCCGATGAAGTCGAACGCATCCAGCGTCTGCTTCGGCGCGAACAGGTGTTCCGCACGCCAGTTGCCCTGCCGGCTCGCGTAGGGCGCTTGTGCGGCCCACTGCCTAACTTGGAGTTCAATCGGACACTTCTTGTAGCCCGGCACTCCGAGTTCATTGTAGGGTCCTCTCCGCGCCGGGCTAGGCAAGGCGCCGGTCAACCCCACCGACAGAATGCCCATGACAATCCGAGGAATCAGCCATCTCACTTTTATCGTGCGCGACGTCGAGCGCACATCGAAACTGCTTCGAGAGGCGCTCGGTGCGTCGGAGGTCTATGACAGCGGAGATCGTCAATTCTCCCTGTCCCGTGAGAAGTTCTTTTTGCTCGGTGGTGTTTGGCTGGCGGTCATGCAGGGCGAGCCGCTCGGACGTTCGTATCGCCATGTCGCGTTTGCCGTCGACGAGGATGCGCTCGAACGCTACGAGAGCCGCTTGATCTCGGCAGGTGTCGAGGTGAAGCCACCCCGTTCGCGAATTGAGGGAGAGGGGCGCTCCTTGTACTTCTACGACTTTGACAACAACCTGTTTGAGCTGCATACCGGTACGCTCCAGGAGCGGCTTGAAAGGTATGCGCGGTGATGTCTTACTTGACGTTTGAGCTGACGGATTGCACGGGCAGGGGCTCCGTGGCCTGCGGATGGTCCGCTCCGCGTCGGCGCGTGCACGCTGTCGTCCAACGCCACCGTTAGACCCCGCAAAGATGCTTCTGCCTCGTGAACAAGCGCTTCGCTTCATCAATGGGTACAAACCCGCGCTGCTCCGCGTACTGGAGAACACGAATACCGCGTCTACAGGGTCCATCAACGACGACCTTGTCGCTGCGCGGGCAATGGTCGTTGAAGACCGAAACCTACTCGACGTCGCGCTCAACGACCTTGCCAGCGAGGGTGCACCGGTTGATCCTGAAGTCGTGTCCGCCATCCGAAGGATCAAGGTTGGAATCTGGATCTACTTGAAGCATACGAGAACATTCGCCGTTTTTTTGGACAAAGAAGCCAAGGAAGCCTACGCGGTACGAGCCCTCACGACGCCTTTTAATGAACTTCTGGACGAACCGCCCTTCGCGTTCGAGACCGGCGTCTTCGAGTTTCAAGGCTTGTTTGTGTGCGATGGTCTCGCTCAGAGGCCAGTAGCACTCGGGCCAGGCTATAGATCACAACTCACAGCTGCTTACAGTCGGCTACGAAAATCCGGCCACTTCCATGAACGCGCTGAGGCCACTCACCCCTTGCTCGAGCGGAGCGACAGCGGCAGGCCAACCGGCCCGGTCAATTGGCGATTCGCAACCCTTGCCGATGCGGCGGTCATCGCTGCAATGAACTTCGCGCTGATCCGTGACGAGGGTCATCGGAACCCGATGAGCGTCGCCAAGCTGACCGAGCGGATGGGCGGCTGGCTGAGCGGCGAATACCGATGTCTTCTGATCGAGATGTCCGAGGCGCCGATCGGCTACGTCCTCTACCGCCTTGAATCCGAATTCGTCTACCTGCGCCAACTCTATGTGGTGCCGGACAAGCGACGTAGCGGCGTGGGTCGCCAGGCACTGGCTTGGCTACGTTCGACTGCCTGGTCGGAGCAGCCTCGGGTCAGAGTCGAGGTTCTGATCGATAACGCCGTGGCCCGTGCCTTCTGGCGAAGCGTCGGCTTCGAGGATTACTGCGTGACCATGGAGGCGACGTCGATTCGTTCTGACTGAGCCTTCGGTTGAACGCGTTGCTCGGCTTGCCGCAAGCAGCAAGGAGATCCGGATTCTCGATGCCATCGGCGGCGATGATCGAAGGTGCGCTCGCGGCATCGGGTCCGAGAAGAGTCGCTGTGATCAAGCACAACGCGTCGAGTCAGCCCTCGGTCTTCGGGCTACTCCCGTCAAACTCGTGGCGGATCATGTTGGTGAACGAGATGTCGTTCATCGAGATCCGACCGCCACGCTGAGGATGGCACGAGCGGCGGACCCCTGGGCTCACGCCCGCAGGTCTTCGCATCGCCGATCAGGGCGCCAGGAGCCCCACATGAACATCCGGGGCTGATCGTCATCAGTACCGACAGCCGCGGATGGTCAAGCAAAACACTGTCCGCAGGTCGGAGCGAAACCTCTGGTTGACGCCCGGAGCGGTCGCGGTCAGCGTGTGTCTGCGCGCGTCGGCGGCGAACCTCTGGAGCACCTTACCTCCCGTTCGTCAGTTCCCGCGCCAGTCGGGCGGACGCCCATGAGGGTCATTGGACCCGAAAGAGGGTCATCGTAAGATCGAATCAGCGTGAACGAACATCTCATCGAACATGAACCCACTCGTCCGTACGGCAAGTCTCGTGGCCGCCTTCGCGCTGGTCGCAGGTCCGGCGGCTGAAGGAACGTCGATCGACGTCTCGGTTCTCGCAGGCACGCCGTCGAAGGTCCAGGTTCGCGACCCGCTGCAGCACCTGCACGGGCAACACGACGTCTCGGAGCCGATCTTCACCGGGAAGGTGTTGATCGATGAGCGATCGATTTCCCACAGCCATCCGATGCTCCCCCTGTCAACGCGGGACATGAACGACGGCGACCTTCTGATCGCTACGTTCCTGCACGCGCCGCCTCACCGGGGTCCGTCCGCCCAGCAGGCCAGTACGGACGCCGCGGTCGCCGAGCTGAGGCCGCCGTGTCCGGGAGCGCGTGTGGCGGCGCGCGCCGGGGCTCGCAACGGGTACTCGACCTATCTTCTCCGCGTCGTCTGCGACCCGGAGCGGCCAGCGACGGCGGCGGTATTGGGCGAGGAACGAGCTCGGTGTGCCATGGAGTTCCTGGCCAACGATCACTCCACCTGGGTGTGTCGGACGGTTCTGAATCGAGGCGGCGAGATCGAGCGAATCGCTCTCTCGCACGGCCGCTTGCCGGTCGAAGGCTAGGCCGCACGCCCACCCGTCATGCCCATCACCCCATTCCACTTCGGACCCGGCGCGGCCCTGCATGCTCTCGCTCCGCGGCACCTCAGTTTCCTGGCGTTCTGCGCGGCGAACGTGGTGATCGATATCGAGTCGCTGTATAACCTGGTCAATCGGAACGCCCAGGTCCACGGCTTCCTTCACACGTATGTCGGTGCCACGCTCGTGGTCGTCGGGACAGTGGTTCTGTTCGTCTCCCTGAGATGGCTTTCGGAGAAACTGGGGCTGTCGGGCATCTTCGATTGGAAACGCCTCGGTCTGCGTCGGGTCATGGTCGGTGCGGCGCTGGGTGCCTACTCGCACATCGTGCTCGACAGCATCATGCATGCCGACATTCGTCCATTTTCTCCGGCGTCGAACGAGAACGACTTGCTGGGCGTCATGTCGCTGGAAGTGCTTCATTGGCTGTGCCTGGTACTGGGCGCGGTGGGTCTCGTCGGCGCAGTGGTTCGCCAGCGTGTGCGATCCGAGCAATAGCGGCAGCTTGTCCGGCGCGCGTGTTCGATGAACCCCATGACGCACGATGCCGCGTTCGTTCGGGCGATCGAGGCCGATCGACCGGCCGCGGCCTCGGCTCGGCGCTCACTCGAGCGGGGATCGCTGACGCTCGCGCTTCAGGTGCGGGCCTGACGCTTAGCGTGATCAAGATCAACCCTGCCTTACACCTTTACAAGCGACTCGGCTTTTCGATCGTCAACGAAACCGATGCGGTCTTCGTCATGCAGATCGAGCAACAGGCATGACGTCGATGGCGGAACTCTCCGGTTGCGCGGCCACCACGCTTTCGGGTCGCGGGACCGTACAGTGCGCTATGGCCCGGTCGCCGGACTCGAGCGGCGAAATGCGCTCCCGCTAGGTACGACGACTGCCGTGGCATTCACCGAAAGCGGGTTCGAGCTTGTTTCGAGCGTCTTGAGCGATTGTGTCGTAGAACTCCTGTCCCATGCTGCGGATGAGCTGATCGACCGATACAAGCACGGAGACGCGACGGTCGTACGAGACGCTGTGTCCGTGTCCGAGGTCACGACGCGCTATCCGGATCGGAATCCCGGAGTCGAACGCGGCATGTGTCTCGGAGAACCCTTCGTCATCGGAGACTTGCTTCGTCACGATCTCCGATTCGTCGCCGGCATCGACCGCGCTTTGATATGGACGCGCGTCGGTGAATGCCTTGCCGTCGACGCAACTAAGCTCGTGTTTCACTTCTGCAATCTGACGGTCAAGCCCGCGCGGGTCGGGCCTGGGGTGGGTTGGCACCGTGATCGCGACAACACGTTCATGGCCGATGCCGAAGCAAGGACGGTTCGGGTCCTGCTTCCCCTCGATCCGATGGACGAATGGAACGGCGGAACCGCCATTGCGGTGGGCTCCCATGTGCGACTCGACTCTCGCGATCCGAGCGACTTCGACGTCGTCGTCCCGGCGGTTGCACCTGGCCAGGCGCTCGTCTTGAGCTCTGGAGCGCTTCACGGAGGCGGCCCGAACAGAACGACGCGTTCACGTCGACTGCTCGTCGTGCAGTTCGGCATTCGTGATTCGGCGCTCACATGTTTTGCCGAAGAGCTTCATTCGATGTCTACGCTGGAGAGGATCCATGACCTCGGGTGCGGTGGCTCTGGAACTGCAGGCTCGTGCACGCCTTGAATCAATCGTCCAGCCCTCTCCGGTTCGAGCGCGCTACCGTTCGACGGACGCGGCCCTACGCGTTGACCAACTCCCCCCCATCGACCCGCGCCGCCCCGGCCTTCACCAGCCCTGCAATCGCCCAGTCGACCAGCGCATCCGGTTCCATCCCGATGTAGCGCGCGTTCGCGTTCGTGGTGAGCGGGATCGAAGACAGCAGCGGGCCCACGCCTTCGAGCGGCACGCGCTCGTGCTCGAGCAGCAGGAACTTGAGCAGCACCTTGACCGCGTGCAGCGCGTTGCGCGCCGGATCGGCCGACAGATGCTCTAGCCGCTGATGCGCGGTGCGCAGCGCGCCGCGCACGTCGGTGAACATCGGGCCGTGGCCGGGGATCACGACGGCGACGTCGAGGCCTTCGATCCGCTCGAGGATCGCGCGCTGCTCGGCGAAGCCCGACTCGCCCTCGAGCTCGGGGAAGATCACGCCGAAGCCGCTGCCCCACAGCGCGTCGGCGGAGATCAGCAGGCGCTCGGCGGCGCAGTGCAGGATCAGCGCCTGCGGGTCGTGGCCGGGGGCTGCGATGGCCTCCCACGACAGGCCGCCGAGCTCGAGGGTCTGGCCGTCGTCGAGCGCGCCGTCGCAGACGAAGCGCTCGCAGCGCTGGCCGGTGGCGGCGAAGGTGAGGGCGTCCTCGTCCCAGGCGCGGACGGCGTCGACGCTCGCTGCGGGTACCAGCATGTGCACGCCGTAGTGCGCCTGCAGGATCGCGTTGCCGCCGCAGTGGTCGCTGTGCAGGTGGGTGTTGACGAGTAGGCCGAGCGGGCGCTCGCCGAGCGCGCGGCGCACCACCGCGAGCGTGAGGTCCTGGTGCTTGACGTAGCCGGTGTCGACGAGCGCGGTGCGTGTGCCGTCGTCGAAGAACACGCCGTTGGCGGACAGCCAGTCGCGCTCGATGAAGCGCATCGTGGCGGGCAGGCGCGGCGCGGGGCTCATCGCAGCTCCTCGATCGGCGCGGTCAGCAGCCGCACGGCCTCGCGGAAGGCGCCGTCGAGCTGGGCGTCGCCGCTGTAGAACACGCGTGCGCGGCCCAGGCCGGTTGCGACGACCAGGCGCGGCGACATCGGGATCGGGATGTACCGGATCTTCTGCACCTCGGCCCAGGTGGCCTCACGGCCCATCCAGCCGTTCTGGCGGATGCCGGTGGCGTCAATCACGGTGCGCCCGGCGAGGATCGAGGGCATCGGCCAGAGCAGCGCGATCGCGATGATCGCGGAGGCGCCGATGCGCGGCCAGTCGATTGGGGTGCCGAGGTCGGCGATCAGGCCCGCAGTGCCCCAACCGAGCAGGCCCAGGACGAGTACCGCGGCGAGGATGCGGGTCGCCGGCCGATACGCGCGGCCCGAGACAGGCGTCGCGAAGGTCCGCGCGAGTGCGTCGTGGCGCGGGTTCAACGCGGCACCCGCGTCACGCCGTCGGGCAGTGCGCCCGCACGCACCATCAGCGGCGAGTCGAAGATCGGGTCGCCGCCCAAGTACGCGATGGCCGCGTCGGTCATGTCGAAGCCCCAGAAGTGCTGGTCGTCGACGGCGAGCGTTGGCACGCCGAAGAGGCCCTCGGCGATCGCGCGCTCGGTGTTCCGGCGCAGCGTGTCCTTGACCTCGGGCCGCGCGATCGCGGTCTCGGGGTCGTCGACGCCGAGGCGCCGGCACAGCTGGCCCCAAGGCGCGGCGTCGGTCGGCAGATGGCCGTCGACCCAGACGTGGCGGAACAGGGCCTGCACGGCCTCGGGCGTGTTGCCCAGCGCGATCGACAGCCGCAGCATCGGCAGCGGGTTGAACGGGTGAGCGGCGGGCAACGCGAGCGGGATGCCGTGCTGGTGCGCGAGCCAGACCACCTGGCGGAAGGTGTGGGCCTTCTTAGGCGCGATCTCGGCGGGGCCCTTGTGCGCGTGGTGCTGCAGCAGGCCGGCGAAGAGGATGGGCACCGGCTCGATGTGGGCGTGGGGCTCGAGGCGCTCGAGGATCGCGCTTTGCAGGTAGGCATACGGCGAGATGAAATCGAAGTACCAGCGAACGGTCTTCATCGTGCCCCCGCCGCAGCTCAGCGTGCGCCGGCCTCGCGCCGCTGCACGATGCGGCCCCAGATCTCGAGGCGCCCGGCATCTGCCATCGAGCCCCAGTCGCCGATCTCGTCGAGGGTACGCTGGCAGCCGGTGCACAGGCCGCTCTCGGCGTCGATGCGGCAGATCGACACGCAGGGCGAACGCACCGGGCGCGTGGCGTCGCTGGGTGCGGGCGGGTCGGCGCGGACGGGGCGGACGGGGCGGGAGGCGGCGTTCATCGCGGCCCAGTGTACAAGATGGGTCTGGCGCGCCCGCAGGCGCCACGGGAATGCGTGAGGCTACTCGTCGTGCAGGTGCTTCAACCGCAGTGCTCCGGCTGCGGCTCCACTGGCCCGACGGGCGTGGCACGATCGGGATCATGCAACACGACCGCTCGCCCGTGAACAGCTCCGGTCCGACGCCTCGCGCTTCGCCCGGCCCGCGCCGCACGCTGCTGCTGGGCGCGGCGCTCGCGCTCGCGGGGTGCACCAGCGGACGCACGGGGGCGTCGACCCCGCCCCGACCCCGCGCCCCCGACCCCGCCGCGCTGCGCGAGCTCGCCCCCACCGGCCGCCTGCGCGCCGCGATCGCGGTGGGCCCGAGCGGCAGCACCTTCCGCGGTACCGTCGACTCGCCGGGCGGGCGGCCCAAGGGCGTGCCCGCCGATCTCGCGACCGCGTTCGGCGCGCGCATCGGCCTGCCGGTCGAGTTCGTGTCCTACGGTAACTATCCGGACCTGCTGGACGCCGGCGCACGCGGCGACTGGGACGTGACCTTCCTGCCGTACGACGACGCCCGCACACGGGTGATCGACTACGGGCCGTCCTACTATGACCAGTCGTATACCTACCTCGTGCGCGTCGGCGTGCCGATCGCCCGCGTCGCCGACCTCGATCGCGCCGGAATCCGCCTCGCGGTGGCCGAAGGCTCGGTGACGGCGCGCAACCGCGCGGGCGTGATCAAGGCCGCGACCATCGTGCGCTTCCGCACCCTCGACCAGATCCGCGAGCAGCTCCGGACTGGCACGGTGGACGCGGCCGGCGCAGGCCGTGAGACGCTGCTCGGGCTGGCCGCGCAGCTGCCGGGCTCGAAGGTACTCGACGACGCGTTTCTCGTGGAGCGCGTGGCGATCGGCGTGCCGCGGGGGCGCCGCGCGGCGCTCGGCGTGGCGGCGGCCTTCCTCGAGGAGGCCAAGCGCGACGGCACGGTGCGGCGCGCGTTCGATGCGGCGGGGTTCAAGGACGCGGTGGTGGCGCCTGCGCCTGCGTTAGTGCCTGCGGCGCGTTGAGCGCCGAGCGGGCCTGCCGGCCGAGTGTCGCCCGGACGCCGCGAAGGCGCGTGCAGCGCCCGCGCCAGGCCTCAGGCGGTGGCTGCGTCCGCCCGCGTCGCCGCGATCGCGTTGCCGGCTCTTGCCGTGGCGCGGCGCCCGAGCAGCCCCGACACCCACTGCCCGGTCTCGACGACCTTGGCCAGGTCCACGCCGGTCTCGATACCCAGCCCCTGGAACAGGTAGAGCAGGTCCTCGGTGGCGACGTTGCCGGTCGCGCCCTTGGCATACGGGCAGCCGCCCATGCCGGCCACCGACGCATGGAAGGTGGAGATGCCGGCCTCGAGCGCCGCATAGGTGTTGGCCACCGCCATGCCGTAGGTGTCGTGGAAGTGGCCCGACAGCCGCCCCGGCGGCACCACGCGCAGCGCGGCCTCGAACACCGCGAGGGTCTGGCGCGGCGTGCCGGTGCCGATGGTGTCGGCGATGTCGATCATGTCGCAGCCGAGGTCGGCGAAGCGCTGCACGACCTCGGCGACCGCAGCCGGGCTCACCTCGCCCTGGTACGGGCAGCCGAGCGCGACCGACACGCTCGCGCGCAGCCGGATGCGGTTCGCCTTCGCGGCCTGCGCGACCGGCTCGAAGCGTGCGATGGACTCGGCGATCGAGCAGTTGATGTTGCGCTGCGAGAAGGCCTCGGAGGCGGCACCGAAGATCACCACCTCATCGGCACGTGCCTCGAGCGCGCCCTCGAAGCCCTTCATGTTGGGTGTCAGCACCGAGTAGGTGACGCCGGGCTTGCGGCGGATGCGCCGCATCAGTTCCGCGGTGTCGGCCATCTGTGGCACCCACTTAGGCGACACGAAGGAGCCGGCCTCGATGTTGGGGACGCCGGCGTCGGTCAGGCGGTCGCAGAGCTCGATCCGCATGTCGGTGGTGATCGGCGACTGCTCGTTCTGCAGGCCGTCGCGCGGGCCGACCTCGACGATCGCGACGCGGCGGGGCAGGGTGGGGGTCATCGTGTGCGTGTCCTTCGTGGGCCGCGTTCAGTAACCGCGCGAGCGGTCGACGAGGCCGCCGACCGTCTCGCCGCCCACGAGCGCCGCGAGTTTGGAGGCGACCTGCGCGGCGGAGACCGCGACCTGCGTCGGAGCCGACGAATGCGGCGTCACGCGGATGCGGGGATGGCGCCAGAACGGATGCGAGGCCGGCAGCGGCTCCTCGCGGAAGACGTCGAGCGTGGCGCCGGCGAGGGTGCCGGCATCGAGCGCGGCCACCAGGTCGGCGTCGACCACCAGCGCGCCGCGCGCGACGTTGATGAGCCAGCCGCCGGGGCGCAGCCGCGCGAGCGCGGTCGCGTCGATCAGGTTCTCGGTCTCGGCGGTGCGCGGCGCGAGCAGGATCAGCACGCGTGTGGCCTCGAGGAACGCCTGCCAGCGTGACGCGCCGTGTAGGACCTCGACGCCGTCGACGCGCTTCGGGCCGCGCGCGAAGCCCCGCACGGTGAAGCCCGCCCGCGCCAAGTGCTGCGCGACATGCGCGCCCAGCACGCCGACGCCCACGATGCCCACCGGCAGCTCGGCCCGGGTGTAGCCGGTCAGCGCCGCCCAGTGCGCGCCTGCCTGCTGTGCGGCGTAGTCGTCGTGGCGGCCCGCGATGTGCAGCAGCTCGTGCAGGCAGTAGTCGGCCATCAATTCGGCCATGCCCGCGTCCTCGAGGCGGATCAGCGGCAGCGCCGCCGGCAGCCCGGGATGGCGCAGCAGGTGGTCGACACCGGCGCCCGAGGAGAAGAAGCCGCGCAGCCGCGGCTGGCGCGCGAAGAGGTCCGCGGGCGGGCCCCAGCCCACCGCCCAGTCGGCTTCGAAGCCGGGCGGCGCAGCCTCGGGGCCGGCGCCGTCGGGCGTGCCGGGGTCGATGGCGACCTGGGCGTCCGGCAGGCGCGCGGCGAGCGCGTCGCACCACGCACGGCCTGCGCCGGGTTCGGAATGGGCGACGAGAAGACGCACAGGCGGAGGCATGGCGGAGGACAGGGCGGCAGACATGGCGGCGATCATAGGCGATCGGCCCGGCGCGCTACCATCGGGCATTCCGACACGGGGGAGACACCACCATGCGCCGCTACCGTTCGATCTCGCAGCACGCCGCGGTCCGCCGCCGCGCGCTTGCCGCCGCCGCCACGCTCGGCGTGCTGTCGGCCGTCGCCGCACCGCAGGCCCTGGCCCAGTCCGACTGGCCCTCCAAGCCGGTGCGCATCGTCGTACCCTTCGCCGCCGGCGGCACCACCGACATCGTCGCGCGCGTGATCGCCGAGCAGCTCTCGCCGGCGCTCAAGCAGACGGTGATCATCGAGAACCGGGCGGGTGCGGGCGGCAACGTCGGCGCCGACGCGGTGGCTAAGTCGGCACCCGACGGCTACACCTTCCTGATGGGCACGCCGGGCACGCAGGCGATCAACCAGTTCCTGTACCCGAAGATGCCGTACGACACGGACAAGGACCTGATCCCGGTCTCCTACGTGACGCGCGTGCCGAACGTGATGGTCGTGCCGCCTTCGCTGGGCGTGAAGACGATGGACGAGCTGATCAAGCTGGCGCGCTCCAAGCCCGGCAAGCTGACCTACGGCAGCCCGGGCAACGGCTCGACCGGCCAGCTCTCCACCGAGCTCTTCAAGACCCGCGCCAAGGTCTTCGTCACGCACATCCCGTACCGCGGCAGCGCGCCGATGCTGCAGGACCTGCTCGGCGGGCAGATCGACATGTCGATCGACAACCTGCCCTCGGCGCTGCCACACATCAAATCGGGCCGCCTGATCGCACTCGGCGTGACCTCGGTGACGCCGAACGCGCAGCTCCCCGACGTCAAGCCCATCGGCGCCTCGCTGCCCGGCTACGAGGCCGAGTCATGGTTCGTGCTGGTCGCGCCGCGCGGCACGCCCGAGGCGATCGTCACGCGTCTCTCGGCCGAGGTCGACCGGATCCTGAAGAAGCCCGACGTGATCGAGCGCTTCCGCGGGCTGGGCGCCGAGCCGGTGGGCGGCACGCCGGCGGACCTCGCCCGCCACATCGCGAGCGAGACGATCAAGTGGCGCGAGGTGGTCAAGACCTCCGGCGCGAAGGTCGACTGATCCCACGCCCCCGACGGACCCGAGCCTTCAATGCGCCCCCTCGACAACCGCGTCACCCGCATGCTGGGCGTGCCCTATCCGATCGTGCAGGCGCCGATGGGCTGGATTGCCCGCGCACAACTCGCCTCGGCGGTCTCCAATGCCGGCGGCATGGGCATCATCGAGACTTCCTCGGGTGACCTCGATGCGATCCGCGGCGAGATCCGCACGATGCGCACGCTCACCGACAAGCCCTTCGGCGTGAACATCGCGCTCGCCTACGTGCGCGACCCGGACATCGTGAAGTTCGTGGTCGACCAGGGCGTGCGTTTCGTGACCACCTCGGCGGGCGATCCGTCGCGCTACTGCGCCGAGCTCAAGGAGGCGGGCCTCACCGTGTTCCACGTCGTGCCCACGCTCAAGGGCGCGTTGAAGGCGGTGGAGGCGGGCGTCGACGGGCTGATCGTCGAGGGCGGCGAGGGCGGTGGCTTCAAGAACCAGCGCGACGTGGCCTCGATGGTGCTGCTGCCGCTGGTGTGCTCGAAGGTCGACGTGCCGGTGATCGCGGCCGGCGGTTTCTGCGACGGACCGTCGATGGCGGCCGCGTTCGCGCTCGGTGCCGAAGGCATCCAGATGGGTACGCGGATGCTGTCGGCCGCAGAGTCGCCGGTGCACGACAACTGGAAACGCGCGATCGTGGGCGCCGCCGAGACCGACACGGTGTTCCTCAACCGCGGCGGGCAGGGGCCGGCGCTGCGTGCGCTGCGTACCGCGCGCACCACGCGGCTGGAAGCCACGATCCCCGAGAGCGTGCGCGCCGAGTTCGCCGGCGTGTTGGACCTGTACTTCGGCGGCGACATGGAGGCGGCGGTGCCGCTGACCGGGCAGGTCTGCGGGCGCATCGAGGCGGTCGAGACGGTGGCCGAGATCCTGGAGAAGACGGTGGCGGGCTTCCACGCCAGCGTGGCGTCGCTGGCGAAGCGGTACGGCTGAAGGGCCGAGAGGCCGCCTTCCGGCGCGTCCGGGTCCCGCGGCCGACGGCGATGTCCGGCGAGGGGCGCGTCGGAGCGCGAGCCGTCCGCCCGCGGTGCCTCAGCGGGCGGGCCGTTCGATCGGTGTCTAGGCGCTGCGTGCGACCCCCGGCGCGCGCCGGAATGGCAGCGTCGACAGGTCGGCCGCCGCCGGCCCGGGGCAGTCGACGTCGACGATCGCGCCGAGCAGCGGCGCGAAGGCTGCGCGGAAGTGGTTCTTCGCCTTCACGGCGAGCAGGCGCAGTGCGCCGGGGTCGATGCCATGCAGTGCGAGGAAGCCCGGGTCGTTGGCCGCGCCGACGGCGCTGGTCACCACCACCAGGATGCCGTCGACGTCGAGCACGACGCTCGGCCCCACGTCGACGACCGAGCCGCGCTCCATCGGCCCGGTGTTCACGAAGCGGCCGTCGGTGGCGCGCAGCACGCGTGCGAGCACAGGGACGGCTGCGCCGAACGATGCGCTGTGACGCGCGCCGAGGGCCGCCTCGATCGTGGCACCCAGCCCGGCGGCCCGCGCCCGCGCGACCAGTGCCGCGTCGGCGAAGTAGGCGAAGGCGATGCGGCCCGCTGGCAGCGTGGCGAGCAGCGAGCCGGCCTCGCGCCGCATCGCGAGCAGAGTCGCGAACAGCGCCGGCGTGTCCGCGCCGCCGCCCGACAGCGGGTTGTCGGCCGGGTCGGTGACGGCGACCGGGCCGGCGGAGGCGGCGAGCGCGCTCAGGATGCCCTCGCGCGCCGACCGCAGCCGCGGCTCGAACTCGGCGGCGCGCGCAGCCATCGCGTCGGCGAGCCGGTGCGCGACGCGCGCGGCGCTCCGGGCGTCGTCGGCCCAGGCCATCACAGAAGCGCCGGTGGCGGCGGTGTCCGCATACGGGAACCCGCCGAACAGCGACACGTCGTGCACGCCCGGCTCGCGTTCGGCGGCGCGCGCGAGGGCCTCGAGCGCCCGCATCGGACCGCCGTCGGTACACATGTTGAAGCTCGGCAGCACGCGGCCGAGCGGCACCACCGCGCCCGAGGCGCGCGGCGCGCCGGCCAGCCGCCGCGCGAGCATGCCGAGCGCGCGCATCGCGGTCTCGTGCATGTCGACATGCGGATAGGTGCGGTAGACCGTGCCGAAGTCGAGCGGCGCGGCGATGCCGGGATCGAGGTTGCCGTGCAGGTCGAAGCTCGCGACTACCGGCACCGCGTCCCCGAGCGCGGCCCGCAGCGCGCGCAGCGCATCGAGCTCGGGCGTGTCGCGCGCGGTGGTGATCGCCGCACCGTGCAGCGACAGGTAGACGCCGTCGGGTTCGACGCGCCGCAGCCCGGCGAGCACCTCGTCGAGCCAGCGGCCGAACACCGCCTCCTCGATCGGGCCGCCCGGGTCGGCCGATGCGCAGCGCAATGCATGCACCGACCAGCCGGGATACGGTCCGTCGGCCGCGGTGGCATCGACGACGGCGCCCAGCTCGGTCGCGGTGCCGCGCCCGGCCGCGAGTGCGGCCTCGCCCTCGCGCCACTCGCGGCGTGCGAACTCGGCCTCGCCGGTCAGCGTCGGCGAGAAGGTATTGCCCTCGAACCAGAGCCGGGCGACGGCGATGCGGTTCACCGCCGGTGGCCCTCGGCCGCTCGTGCCTCCCGTGCCCCCCGTACTGGCCTCATCGGTCGCTCATCTCAGGCCGGCGCAGGCACCGACGCCGCGAACCCCACCAGCGCCGCACCCTCGGCCACCTGGTCGCCGACCCGGTAGAGCAGCGCCTCGACCACGCCGTCGGCGGGCGCGGCGATGGTGTGCTCCATCTTCATCGCCTCCATCACCAGCAGCGGCTGACCGCGCCGCACCGAGGCGCCGGCCTCGACCATCAGCGCGATCACCTTGCCCGGCATTGGCGCCACGAGGCTGCCGCCGGCCTCGTCCGTGTCGCCCGCATGCGCGAGCGGCGGCGCGTAGCCAAGCTGCCAGTAGCCGTCGCTGCCGAACAGGTGCAGCGTCTGGCCGGCGTAGACCGCGCTCGCGTCGAAGCGCGACTCGCCGGCGATGCCGCTCACGCGCACGCCGTCGCGGCGCAGCGCCGCCAGGCACAGCACGGTGTCGCCGGTACGCACCGCGTAGCCGCCGCGCCGATACTCGACCACCACCTCGTGCCGCGAGTCGCCGCGGGTGAAGACCAGCGTGCGCGCGAGCGGCGCGCCGATCCGGAAGCCGTCGGCGACCGACCACGGATCGGAGGCGGCGCTGCCCGGCGTCTCGGCGGTCAGCACCGCGGCGGCGGCGGTGGCGAGCACGGCCGGGGGCGGTGTGGCGGTGTGCGGTGCCAGGGCCTCGCGCTCGCGCTCGATCAGCGCGGTGTCGAGGTCGGCCTCGGCGAACGCTCGACAGCGCATCAGCCGGCCGAGGAAGTCGACGTTGGTCGACGGCCCCACCGCCTCGAAGCGCGCGAGCGCCTCGCGCATCCTGGCGATCGCCTGCGCACGGTCCTCGCCCCAGACGATCAGTTTGGCGATCATCGGGTCGTAGAACGGCGTGATCGCATCACCCTCGCCGATGCCGCTGTCGATGCGCACCGGCGCCGGCCGGCCGCTCGCGTCCGCACCGACCGTGAACTGCACGGCCGCCGGCGTGCGCAGGTGCACCAGCGTGCCGGTCGACGGCAGGAAGCCGCGGTCCGGGTTCTCGGCATAGACGCGCGCCTCGATCGCATGGCCGTTCACGCGCAGGTCCGACTGCGCCAGCGGCAGCGGTTCTCCGCAGGCCACGCGCAGTTGCCACTCGACGAGGTCGAGCCCGGTGATCATCTCGGTCACCGGATGCTCGACCTGCAGCCGCGTGTTCATCTCCATGAAGTAGAACGCGCCCGAGGCGTCGAGGATGAACTCCACCGTGCCCGCGCCGACGTAGCCGACCGCGCGCGCCGCGGCCACTGCCGCCTCGCCCATCGCGTGCCGCGTGGCCTGCGGCAGGCCCGGCGCCGGCGCCTCCTCGATGACCTTCTGGTGGCGGCGCTGCACCGAGCAGTCGCGCTCGAACAGGTAGAGCGCATGGCCCTGTGTATCGGCGAACACCTGGATCTCGACGTGCCGCGGTTTGGTCGCGTAGCGCTCGACCAGCACCGCGTCGTTGCCGAAGGAGGCGCTGGCCTCGCGTTTGCACGAGGCGAGCGCGGCGGCGAACTCGCCGGCCTCGCGCACGATCCGCATGCCCTTGCCGCCGCCGCCCGCGCTCGCCTTGATCAGCACCGGAAAGCCGATCTTCGCGGCTTCGGTCGCGAGCAGCGCCGGGTCCTGGTCCTCGCCGTGGTAGCCGGGCACCAGCGGCACGCCGGCCGCGGCCATCAGCCGCTTGGACTCCGCCTTCAGGCCCATCGCCGAGATCGCCGAGGGCGGCGGGCCGATGAACACCACGCCCGCGTCGGCGCAGGCCTGCGCGAAGCCCTCGTTCTCGGACAGGAAGCCGTAGCCGGGATGGATCGCCTGCGCGCCGCAGCGCTTGGCGATCGCGAGGATCGCATCGCCGCGCAGGTACGACTCGCGCGCCGGGGCGGGCCCGAGCCGGTAGGCCTCGTCGCAGGCGCGCACGTGGCGGGCGTCGGCGTCGGCATCGGAGTAGACGGCGACGGTGCGCACGCCGAGCCGGCGCGCGGTGGCGGCGACGCGGCAGGCGATCTCGCCGCGGTTGGCGATCAGGATCGTGTCGAACATGCGGTCGTGCACCTTGACGGCACCGGCCCGCGGCGCGGGGCGCGGGGCGCGCGGGCGGTGGAGCGAGCGGGAAGGGTCCGGGCGGGCCCCCGTCCGCAGGCTACCAGCGCCCCCTGAGGTCGGCAATCAGGCGTGCCGCGTTCGGCGGGGCGACGCCCGAAAACCCGCAGCGCCGAGGGTGTTCCACTGACCTTGCGGGTCAGCAACATGGCCCGCGCGTGCCAGCCCCGGGCGTGTCGTCGAGGATCGCGATCGAGGAGGTGCTCGGCTGGACTCGCGCGGACGGCCTTCCGGATGTGCGCGGCGCGGCGCGATGCAGGCGGTGCGGTGCGGTGCGGTGCGGCTCGGATCGGCGCCGGCTCGGCTCGGCGCCCGCTGCCGGCAGGCGAGCGTCGTGTTCGCCGCCGCGCCGCAGGACAGCCTCGCGCCGTCGAGAACGAGCATCCGTCGTTCAACGTCCGGCTCGACGCGAGCCTGTAAGCTCGGCGACCCAGCCGACCGCCCGACACGAGGCCCGCCATGACCGCCACGCCGACCTTCACCCGCGTCGTCCTCTTCACCGATACCGATGGCCGCGCGCGATTTCGCGAGGAGCCGTTGCCGTTGGCCGAGGGAACGCCGCAGTCGAGGGTGTCCGCGCTGATGTCCTCGGGCGGGCTGCAACTGCGCGAGAGCCCTGTGGGCTTTCGCAGCCAGTTCCATGTGACGACCACGCCGCAGTGGGTGTTCATCCTGGCAGGCGCAATGGAGATCGGCCTGCAGGACGGCACGTCACGCGTGTTCGGGCCGGGCCAACACTTCTACTCGGCCGACCTGCTGCCCGAGGGCGCCGCATTCGACGCCGCGGTCCACGGCCACTGGAGCCGGCAGGTCGGCGAAGTGCCGCTGCAGACCCTGTTCGTGCGCGGCTGAGCGGCCGGCTGCGGGCACCTCGCCTCGGGCCGTCTTGATCCGCCGCTCGAGCCGAGCGTCGCATCGAGCCGTGCGGGCTCGAGCACGAGCATCGCCTCGATGGTGATGACCAGCCCGCTCGCCAGGCCCGTGCCCGGGGTGTCGAAGGTCCAGTCGTAGCGGCCGCAGCCCACGCGTGCGCAGCGGCTGTCCTTGTCGGACATCGCCACCAGCCAGTCGCACGAGAAGCGGCGGGCGTCGGGCGGCGGGGCGTCGAGGTAGAAGGTCCGAACGTTCTCGTACGTGCGGCCGAACGCGCGCACCAGCACCTCGGCGATTGCCTCGCGGCCCACGGTGCGTGTGGGAAAGGCGATGGCGGTGCTGTGGTTGACGATGTCGAGCGTGGCGTCCGGCGCGAAGGCCTGCCGCAAGACCTGCGGCCGGTTCTCGTCCTTGGCATGGAAGTAGGCGCGCAGGACCGCGCGCGGCGTCGGTGTAGTGGCCGGGCGGGTCATGCAGGGGGCCGGTGCAGCACGCGGTCGAGGTGCGCCATCGCCTGCGCGACGTACGCGTCCTTCTCGCCCACCGGTGCGACGTAGTGCAGGGCCGCGGCGGCGGCCTCGCGACCCTCGAGGCGTGCGATGACCCACGCGGCGAGGTAGGCCGAGGCCAGGCAGCCGCCCGCGGTGGCGACGTTGCCGCGCGCATGGAAGGGCCGGTCGATCACCTCGATGCCTGCCTCCTGAACCCAGGGCTTCGTTGTGAGGTCGGTGCAGGCCGGCATGTCGCCCAGCACGCCGAGTCGGGCCAGCACCAACGTGCCCGAGCATTGCGCGCCGATCAGCTGGCGCGCGGGATCGAGCTCGAGGCGCGCCATCAGCGCCGGATCGGCCACCACCTCGCGGGTGCGGATACCGCTGCCGACCAGTACCGCGTCGGCCGAACGGGCCTCCGACAGTGCCGACTGCGCGTGCACGGTCACGCCGTTCATCGAGGTCGCGGTCGGCTCGGGGCAGCACAGCGTCACTCGCCAGCCCGGGCGCTTGACGCGGTTCAGGATGCCGAGGGCGATCATCGAGTCGAGCTCGTTGAAGCCCTGGAAGCTGAGGATGGCGATATGCAAGGGCGCCTCCGGAGGAGCCCTCATGATGCCATTGCAGGTCCCCGGCCCCGAAGTCGACACGCCGGCTTGCCGGTCCCGCCGCGCCCGGTCACAGTCTCACCCCGCGCGCCCGTCCGAGGTGCCCCAGGGGCCGCTCGCCGGCCCGCACGACACACGGAGCCCCCCATGCTCAGCTACGACGTCATCGAACACGGCAAGCCCCTGCAAGTCCGCATGCGCGAGACGCCGGTGCCGCAGGGCAGCGAGGTGCGGGTGCGCATCGTGCGCTCGGGCGTCTGCCACTCCGACCTGCACATCTGGGAAGGCTACTTCGACCTCGGCGGCGGCAAGCGCTTCAACGTGATGGACCGCGGCTGCGTGCCGCCCTTCACCACCGGGCACGAGCCCTTCGGGGTGGTCGACGCACTCGGCTCCGATGTCACCGGCGTCAAGGTGGGCGACCGGCGCATCGTCTACCCGTGGATCGGCTGCGGCCAGTGCGCGGTCTGCGCCGACGGCGACGACCACCTGTGCCTGGCCGCGCGCTTCGTGGGCATCGTGCGGCCCGGCGCCTACGCGACTCACCTGGTGGTGCCGGACGCGAAGTACCTGGTCGAGGCCGACGGCGTCGACGAGGCCTGGGCGGCCACGCTCGCCTGCTCGGGCCTGACCGTGCACAGCGCGATCGCCAAGCTGCCGGCGCTCAAGCCGCGCCACTGGGTGGCGGTGCTCGGCTGCGGCGGCCTGGGCATGAGCGCCATCGCGATGCTGCGCGCGTGCGGCATCGAGAACGTCGTCGCCTGCGACGTCGACGCCGCGAAGCTCGAGCGGGCGCGCGAGCAGGGCGCCGCACGGATGCTGGACACGCGTGCGCCCGATGCGCTGGCGCAGCTCAAGGCGCTGGCCGGCGACCAGGTCGCGGGCGTGCTCGACTTCGTCGGCATGCCGGCCACGACCACGCTGGGCACCGGTGCGCTCTGCAAGGGCGGGCACTACGTGCTGTGCGGGCTGTTCGGCGGCGAGGTGACGATGTCGCTGCCGCCGATCGCGCAGCGCGGCATCTCGATCCGCGGCTCCTATGTCGGCAGCCTGCGCGAGCTGCACGAGGTGGTCGCGCTCGCCAAAACCGGCCGGCTCGCGCCGCCGCCGATCGAGGTGCGCCCGGCCTCGGAGGCGAGCCGCAGCATGGAGGCACTGCGGGACGGCCGCGTCTCGGGTCGGGTGGTACTGGACTTCGGCAGCGTCGACGGCTGACACGGTCTGCGCACGCAAGCCCGCCCGGCCTGCGTAATCCTCGGGGTCAGCGCTCCTCGCGCAGCGACGTCCACTGCTCGAAGCTCAGCACCGTCGGCGCCACGAGGGGTCGGGCGCTGCCGGCCCGGAAGAACGGGTTCTCGCGATACCCGCCGGACAGGCGTGCGCCGACCACGTTGCGTACCACCTTCACCAGCCCGCGCAGCGTCTCGCGCGGGGTCGAGGGCCTCCGCTCGAGTGCCGAATCGGTGCTGACCCTCATGCGGGCCGGCCCGAGCGCCGAGTCCAGCGCGTCCGCCGGGACGTCGAGGCAGCCGCGCACCAGGCCCACGTACGACAGCTTCGGATCGCGCGGGGTGTTGCCGACGGGTGTCCGGCAGCACGCGGCGTACCACCGGTACAGGCCCCGCGGCGTGAGCGAGACGCACTGCAGGCGCTCGAGGCCGCGATCGAACGCTACGAAGCGCGGCAGCGTGGCGAGCACCTCGGTGCCGCCTGCGGCGTCGAGCGTGCGCCCGGGCTCGCCCAGCCAGCGCGCGAACGACCGGCAGTCGCGGCAGTAGCAGATCGCACGGCCGGCGTGGTGGGGGGAGCCGACGCGGCCTTCGAGCGCGCCGCAGCGGCAGCGCAGCGGGAGGTCCGCCGTCATCGCTCGAGAAGGGGGTGGGTCATGTCGGGCCTGCGGCGCTCGGTGTGCCGCGAGGATACCAACACCCGATCGCCGGTCCGGCCGGGCCCCGCCTTCAGGCGCCGAGGGCGCGCGTCGGCCGCGCGCGGCCGAGCAGCAGGTGGACGGTCCCGGCGATCGCCAGCAGCAGCACCGCGCCGACGCCCCACAGCACCCAGACCACGACGACTAGCCATCCGCTCGCCGCGCCCAGCGCGGGCAGCAGCCCGCCCAGGGCGTCCAGCGTCCACAGCAGGGCCTGCCGGAACGCATCGATCATCGGTGCGTCCACCCAAAGCGCGGCCCAGGCCGGCACCGGCCAGCGCGCCGCCGCGCCGGCCAGGTCGGTGGCCTGGCCCGAGGCGAGGAGTCGGCCCGCCCACTCGACCAGCTCCGCGGCGAGCAGCGCGCCGCCCGTCCAGGCCGCCGCGAGCAGCCCGGTCACGATCCACAGAGCGGTCTTCATCGCGTGCAGGCGCCGATCCGCATCAGTCGTTCGAGCCGCCGAAGCCCAGCAGGCTCAGCAGGCTGGAGAACAGGTTGAAGACCGACAGGTACAGGCCCACGGTGGCCATCACGTAGTTGGTCTCGCCGCC
>JBIPLJ010000104.1:0-7277 GCA_044368415.1 Burkholderiaceae bacterium | reverse complement strand
GACCGCGTACCTGGAGTCCTATTCCGAGTACGGACAGAACGTCTTCGACCGCTACGTGACCTTCGCCGACTTCTGGATCCAGGACCAGGAGTTCCGTGATCCGAACACCGGCGAGATGCTCGACCGCAACCAACTCAACGACGAGCTCGAGAAGATCGAGAAGCCGGCCGGCATCGCCAACCCGAAGGACTTCCGGCATGAGATCGTCAACTTCGTGCTGCGGGCGCGCGCCAACGCGGGCGGCAAGAACCCGCCCTGGACGAGCTACGAGAAGCTGCGCGGCGTGATCGAGAAGAAGATGTTCTCCACCACCGAAGACCTGCTGCCGGTGATCTCGTTCAACGCGAAGGCATCGGCCGACGAGCAGCACAAGCACCAGAACTTCGTCGATCGCATGGTCGAGAAGGGCTACACGCCCAAGCAGGTCCGCCTTCTGGTGGAGTGGTACCTGCGCGTGCGCAAGTCCTCCTGACGCCAGCCGCCGACCGGGAGGAGGCGCGGCATGTCCGAAATCATCGACAGAAGGGCGAACGGCCGGCGAAAGAGCGCCGGCAACCAGCAGCGCTTCCTCAAGCGCTACAAGGCACAGGTTCGGGAGGCCGTGGCACGCGCAGTCGGAAACCGGAAGATCGCCGAGACCGACCGCGGCGGCAACGTCACGATCCCTTCGCGTGATCTGAACGAGCCGAACTTCTCGCTCGGCCCGGGCGGGCGCCGCGAGCGGGTGCTGCCCGGCAACAAGGAATTCACCACCGGCGACAAGATCCCGCGGCCGCAAGGCGGTGGGGGCGGCAACGGCTCGGGCAAGGCGGGCGACTCCGGCGAAGGGGAGGACGCCTTCACCTTCGCACTCACCCGCGAGGAGTTCCTAGAGTTCTTCTTCGAAGACATGGAGCTGCCCGACCTGGTGAAGACCCAGCTCGCGCAGATCCCTCAGACGAAGTTGCGCCGCGGCGGCTACCGCAGCGACGGCACGCCGTCGAACCTGTCGATCATGCGCACCATGCGCGAATCGCTTGCACGCCGCATCGCGCTCGCCGCGCCCTACCGGGCCCAGCTGCGCGACATCGATGACTTGATCGCCGCCGAGCGGCGCCAGCTCGCGGCGACCACGCCGATCGCGCCCCCCGTGCAGGACGAGGTGCCCGCGACCGAGCCTGGCGACGGGGCGCTGCAGGCACTGCTCGCCGAGCGCGACCGGCTGCTCGGGCGCATCGCCCGCGTGCCTTTCATCGACGAGTTCGACCTGCGCTACAACAACCGCGTGCAGCAGCCCAAGCCGGTGTCGCAGGCGGTGATGCTGTGTGTGATGGACGTCTCGGGCTCGATGGACGAGAACCGCAAGGACCTCGCCAAGCGCTTCTTCATCCTGCTGCATCTCTTCCTCACCCGGCACTACGAGCGCATCGAGATCGTCTTCATCCGCCACCACACGACGGCCGCGGTGGTGGATGAGGAGGGCTTTTTCCATTCGCGCGAGTCGGGCGGCACCCTGGTCTCGAGCGCGCTGGAGCTCGCGGTCGAGACGATCAAGGAGCGCTTCCCGCTCGAGCAGTGGAACGTCTACGTCGCCCAAGCCTCCGACGGCGACAACTGGGAGAGCGACTCCCCGAAGTGCCACGAGCTGCTCGTCAGCGAGCTGTTGCCGCGGGTGCAGTACTACTGCTACATCGAGATAGACGCCGCGCAGCCTCAATCGCTGTGGGAGCAGTTCGAGCTGGCGCGCGCCGGCGCCCGCAACCTGGCGATGGGCCGCATCATGGGCCGGGCCGACGTCTACCCGGTACTGCGCGAGCTGTTCGCGCGCAAGCAGAAGATGGCCGCCTGAAGGACATGGAGGGACCCGTCCCGATGACCGATCCAGACGCCTCGCCGAATCCGGCCGAGCCGCTGCCCGACACCGCCTCCGATGCCACGGCCGCACACGGCCACGCGGCCGCAATGGCCGGCCCCGCGCTCGCCCCGTCGCGTGCCGACCGCCAGCTGCCCGGCGGCTCGGAGTGGACTTTCGAGCTGATCGGGCGCTACGACCGCGAGATCGCCCGGATCGCGGGCGACCACGGGCTGGACACCTATCCGAACCAGATCGAGGTCATCACCGCCGAGCAGATGATGGATGCGTACGCGTCCCACGGGATGCCGGTGGGCTACACGCACTGGTCCTACGGCAAGCACTACTTGTCGACCGAGCAGACCTACCGGCGCGGCCACATGGGGCTGGCCTACGAGATCGTCATCAACTCGGACCCGTGCATCGCCTACCTGATGGAGGAGAACACGATGCCGATGCAGGCGCTGGTGATTGCGCACGCCTGCTACGGCCACAACTCCTTCTTCAAGGGCAACTACCTGTTCCGCACCTGGACCCACGCGGACTCGATCATCGACTACCTGGTGTTTGCCAAGCGCTTCGTCGCCGAATGTGAGCAGCGCCACGGCGAACTCGAGGTCGAGCGCGTGCTCGACGCCTGCCACGCGCTGGCCAACCATGGCGTCGACCGCTACAAGCGCCCGAACAAGCGCTCGCTCGCGCAGGAGCAGGCGCGGCTCGAGGAGCGCGAGGTGCACATGCAGCAGCAGGTCAACGACCTGTGGCGCACGCTGCCGAGCCGCCCGAGCGACGAGGCCGGCGAGGCGCGGCACCGCAGCTTCCCCACCGAGCCGCAGGAGAACCTGCTGTACTTCATCGAAAAGCATGCGCCGCTGCTCGAGCCCTGGCAGCGCGAACTCGTGCGGATCGTTCGCAAGATCTCGCAGTACTTCTATCCGCAGCGCCAGACTCAGGTGATGAACGAGGGCTGGGCCACGTTCTGGCACTACACCATCCTACAGACGATGTATGACGAGGGCCTGGTGTCGGACGCGTTCATGCTGGAGGTGCTGACCTCACATACGAACGTGCTCACCCAGCCCGGCTTCGACAGCCAGCGCTACAGCGGCATCAATCCCTACGCGCTCGGCTTCGCGATGTTCCGCGACATCCGCCGCATCTGCGAGGCGCCCACCGACGAGGACCGGCGCTGGTTCCCCGACATCGCAGGCGGTGACTGGCAGAAGACGCTCGACTGGGCGATGCGCAACTTCAAGGACGAGAGCTTCATCCTGCAGTTTCTCTCGCCGAAGCTGATCCGCGACTTCAGGCTGTTCTGCTTGGTCGACGACGATTCCGAGCCGACGCGCCGCATCGGAGCCATCCACGACGACTCGGGCTACAGACTGGTCCGCGAATCGCTGTCGAAGCAGTACTCGCTGGCCGACCGGGAGCCCGACATCCAGGTGGTGTCCGTCGACATCGAGGGCGATCGGTCGCTGACGCTGCGGCACTTCCGCCGCGACCGGCGTGCACTCGCGCCCGACTGCGAACCGGTGGTGCGGCACATGGCCCAGCTCTGGGGCTTCACCGTCAAGCTCGAGACGCAGGCCGAGGACGGACGGATCATTCCAGTGCACGAATGCCGGATGGAGGCGCACCAGCGGCGCGTCGCCGGCTCGGCGACCACCAGCGCGCTGCGCGGCGTCGGCCGCTGAGGACCAACGACGGCCGGAGCACGGTGTTTGCCCGTGCCCCCGACCGGAGCGGCCGGGCGCTGAGCTCGCACCCGCCGCTGCGCTGCGTCACCGCCGCTGCGGTCCAGCCCGCTCCAACGATGGCGGTGGACGACGCAGTCGCAAGCAGCGTGTCGCGCGAATCGGCCCGGTCCGCGGCGCGCACGCTCTCCAGAGGGTGGATGCCCCTCTGGGTGAGCAGGTGGTGGTGGACGGCGAAAGGCAGGCAGGCCGGTGTGCCGGCGGCCGGCTCTGCCTTGCCCTGCAGGAAGCCTTCAGCGACCGGGTCGATGAAGGGGACGTCGAGGCCGACCGCGACGATCCTGGCCCGGCCGAGGAACTGTGCGGCGTCGTACTTCAGCGGACGGCCCTGGCCGACCCCGGCCTGCGCATCCAGCAGCACCGCCGAGCTCACCAGCGGCGGCGCCTTCTCCACGCCGAGCTTGAGCAGAGGCGAGTCCGGCGTCGGCTTGACCGGCTGCTGTGTGTAGCCGCCGTAGTAGCGCGCGGTGTCGAGCGGCGGCGTGCCCCTCCCGTCCCAGGGCTTCTCGAGGTAGGCGAAATGACCGAGCGCGTCGATCGGCGTGCCATGTTGCGCAGGTTCCGCGTCGGCCGCGTACTTCTCGGAGTTGAATGCATGCGCGGTGAATGGCAACACGCTCGTGGGCTTGTACTGCGCGGTGTAGAGCCCGGTGAACGGCGACTTCGGCATCGTGTTGGAGCGCACGTGCGACAGCTCGTGCCAGAGGAACATGGACGACACCTCGAGCCGAGGGTCGCGGGCGCGGCCGAGGGTGCCCCGGCCGCAGCCCTCAGCCGGTCACTTGCCGACCGCGTCCGACACGCACTTCTTCACGAAACTGTTCTTCGCGGCGCCGGCCAGCTTCTTGTCGGCGGCCTGCGTGTCGCAGGCGGTCTGCGCGTCGGTTCCACACTTCTTCATGAAGCTGGTCTTCGCCGCGCCGGCGAGTTTCTTGTCGCCCGCGGTCGCGGAGCAGCTGGCTCCCTCAGCGTGCGCGGCAGCGGTGAATGCAAGCAGCGCGGTCATCAGCAGAATGCGTTTCAAGGTCGGTTCTCCCGGAGTCTAGGCTTGGGTCGGATCGGGGACGGCATCGGCGGGTGCGGTGCACATGCGGCAGCGCCCAACCGGCATCGGGGATATTACGCCGGCGCGCCGATCCGTGCGATCAACGGCAGGTGATCCGATTCGAGCCGCGAGCGCGGCATCAGCCACGACGGGGCCCTCAGCGCACCGACCGGTAGACGTCGATGCGGCCGTCGCGCGCGACGCGCAGCACGTCGTAGGGATCCTTGCGGTCGCCGTAGATCGCGCCATCCATACCCGGCGAACCCACCGGCATACCGGGCACCGCCAGGCCGAGCACGTCGGCCGGGCGCTGTACAAGCAGGCGGCGGATGTCCTCGACTGGTACATGGCCCTCGATCACGTAGCCGCCGACCGTCGCGGTATGGCATGAGCCCACCTTGGTCGGCATGCCCAGCCGGCGGCGCGCGGCGGTGTTGCCGACGTCGTGCACCACAACCGCGAAGCCCTCACGCTCCAGGTAGGCGACCCAATCTCGGCAGCATCCGCAGCTCGGGTCCTTCCAGACCTCGACCCGAGGCGCTCCCGCCGGCGCCGCGGCCCGCGCCGGCGCGGCAAGGCCTGCGGCCACGCCGGCCGCGATGGCCGACAGCGCATGACGGCGCGCGGCGCGAATGGGGCGGTGCTTCATGAGTCGAACGCCTGACGTGGACCGCCCGTCAGGCCGCCAGCGCAACCGCCCCGCCCGCTTGCGTCTCGACCGGCGCCGACGTCCGGATCAGGTGATCGAAGGCCGAGAGTGCTGCCGTTGCACCCGCGCCCGCGCTGATCACGATCTGCTTGAACGGCACGTTCGTGCAGTCGCCTGCCGCGAAGACGCCCGGCACGCTGGTGCGGCCGTGCGAGTCGATCTCGATCTCGCCGAAGCGCGAGAGCTCGACCGTGCCGCGCAGGAAGTCGGTGTTCGGCAGCAGGCCGATCTGCACGAACACCCCCGCCAGCGCGACCTCGTGCTCGGCGCCGCTCGTGCGGTCCTTGAAGCGGATGCCGTCGACCTTCTTGCCATCGCCGGTGATCTCGGTCGTCTGCGCGCTCGTGTGGATCGTCACGTTGGGCAGGCTCTGCAGCTTGCGCACCAGCACCGCATCGGCCTTGAGCTGGTCAGCGAACTCGAGCAGCGTCACATGCTCGACGATGCCCGCCAGATCGATCGCCGCCTCGACGCCCGAGTTGCCGCCGCCGATGACCGCGACGCGTTTGCCCTTGTAGAGCGGGCCGTCGCAATGCGGGCAGTAGTTGACGCCGGCGCCCCGGTAGGTCTCCTCGCCGGGCACGCCGACGTTGCGCCAGCGCGCTCCGGTCGACAGGATCACGGTGCGCGAGCGCAGCGATCCGCCGTTGGCGAACTGCACCTCGATCAGTCCGCCCGGTGCGGAGGTATCCAATGAGGCGGGGACGAGCTTCGTGGCCTGCAGCTGGTTCGTGATCTCGACGCCGTAGTGGCGGACCTGCTGCTCGAGCGCGGCCGCGAACTTCGGACCGTCCGTCTCCAACACAGAGATGTAGTTCTCGATCCCCATCGTGTCGTTGACCTGACCGCCCATCCGCTCGGTTGCGATGCCGGTACGGATGCCCTTACGGGCGGCGTAGACGGCAGCGGCGGCACCCGCGGGCCCGCCGCCGACGATCAGCACGTCGAAGGGCGCGCGGGCGGCGAGCTTCTGTGCCTCGCGGGCCGCGGCGCCCGTGTCGAGCTTGGCGACGATCTCCTCGAGCATCATCCGGCCCGAGCCGAACACCTCGCCGGCCTCGAAGACCATCGGCACCGCCATGACCTGGCGCGAATCGACCTCGGCCTGGAAAGCGCCGCCCTCGATCACGGTGGTGCGAATGCGCGGGTTGAGGATCGCCATCAGGCTCAGCGCCTGGACCACGTCCGGGCAGTTGTGGCAGGTCAGCGACATGTACACGTCGAAATCGAGGTCCTGCTCGAGCGCCTTGATTGCGTCGATCACGTCCTGCTCGACCTTCGGCGGGTGGCCGCCAGTCCACAGCAGCGCCAGCACCAGCGAGGTGAACTCGTGGCCGAGCGGCAGGCCCGCGAAACGCAGCCGGGGCGTGTCGCCGGCGCGCTGCAGGCTGAACGACGGACGACGCACGTCGGATCCATCGAGACGCAGCGAGATCTTGTCCGCGCGGCAGACCTGGATGGCCTGCAGCAGCTCGAGCATCTGCGCCGAGGTCGCGCTGTCGTCGAGCGAGGCCACCAGCTCGATGGGCTGCTGCACGCGTTCGAGGTAGGCGGCGAGCTGAGTCTTGAGGGCGGCGTCCAGCATGTCGTGCTCCTGGGATTCAATGCGGTGCGGTATGGGCACCGGGGGAAACGTCGAGGCGGCGGCCTCGTGGGCAATGCCGCTGCGGGATCGGGCGCGTCGCGCGCGGCGGGCGCCCGATCGGACAGCGGAACTGTTCCGATGCGCCGATCGGGGATCGGCGCGCCGGTCGTTCGAACCGCCTCGATCAGATCTTGCCGACCAGCTCCAGCGACGGGGTCAGCGTCGAGGCGCCTTCGTTCCACTTGGCCGGGCAGACCTGGCCGGGGTTCTTCGCCACGAACTGGGCGGCACGCAGCTTGCGCAGGGTCTCCTTGACGTCGCGGGCGATCGCGTTGTCATGGATCTCGGCG
>JBIPLJ010000103.1:0-7365 GCA_044368415.1 Burkholderiaceae bacterium | reverse complement strand
GTCGCTGCGCAGCCTGGTGCATTACCTCTGCAGCCATGATCAGCAGCACCTTGCGGGGCTACAGTGGCTGCTCGGCAAATTGGAGGCATTTCGTGTTCCGGCTCAGGTCTAACCCTTCATTCCAGCGAACAGCCTTCGGCAGTCGCTGAGTTCACAGGTTAGGCATCGCAAGTGCACAAGTCCGCCACATTCGTCGTGTTTCTTCTTGCCGCGGTGCTGGCCGCGGGTCTCTTCGATGCTGTTCACAATCAGATGAACCGAAGGTCCCACGAGGGTTCGGGATGTCTGCGCGCAGACGTCTTGGCGATAGTCGCGCACGCCGGGGCGCCTGGAGCGCGTGCTCGGTCCCAAGGGGCAGGGCCGCGACGATGTGCTCACTGAACTCGGCTAGGACGAGGCGCAGATCGCGGCGCTGCGGGCAGACGCGGGGTAGTCTGAGCGGACAATCCCGCCCCTATGAGGAGCCCCCCCATGTCCGACCGCACCGTCCGCCTGCACCGCGTCCTGAAGACCACGCCGACCAAGCTCTACCGCGCCTTCCTCGAGCCCGATGCGCTCGCCAAGTGGCTGCCCCCGCACGGCTTCACCTGCAGCGTCGAGTCCTTGGACCCTCGGGTCGGGGGCGGCTTCCGGATGTCGTTCCGGAACTTCTCGACCGGCAACGGTCACGCCTTCGGCGGCGAATACGTCGAGCTGGTGCCCGACACCCTGATCCGCTACACGGACCGCTTCGACGATCCGGATCTGCCCGGTGTGATCGAGGTCACGGTGCGGATGGCGGCGGTTGTCGGCGGCACGGCGCTGCACATCGAACAGTCGGGCATCCCGGAGGCAATTCCGCTTGAGATGTGCTATCTCGGCTGGCAGGACTCGCTCGAGCAGCTCGCGGCGCTGGTGGAGCCGGACATCCCTGGCTGAGCCGGGATGCCGCGGAGCGGGTAGAGTTCAGCATCGGCACTGTCGCCCTCATGCCATGCCCCGCCCGCTCGCCGTCCTGCTCGTCACGCCGCTATTCGCGATCGGCGCGCTGATGCCCGCTGCGGCGCGCGCCGAGCAGCTTCGCTGCATGGGCGGCTTCGCCGTCGAGGGCGACTCGCGGCTCGCGGTGCTGCAGAAGTGCGGCGAGCCGAGGCTGCGCGACACGATCTGCCTGCCGGTGTGGCAGCGCGGTGTCTACGGCCTGGGGCCGGTTCCTTGGGTGGCGGTGTCGCCGGGCTGCGAGCCGGTGGAGGAGTGGCTCTACGACCGCGGCCCCGGCTACCTGCCAGCCACGCTGCGCTTTCGCTGGGGGCGCGTGGCCGGGGTACTGTACGGTGCCGAGGCGCGCTGAATGGAGACTACGCGATGCAGATCGTTGCCGACGACCTCACCGGACACGCGATCCGGGCGCTGCTGGAGGACCACCTGCGCGACATGCATGCGCAGTCCCCGCCCGAGAGCGTGCACGCGATGGACGTCGAGCGGCTGCGCCGTCCGGACGTGAGCTTCTGGAGCGCGTGGGAGGGCGAGACGCTGCTCGGTTGCGCCGCGCTGCGCGAGCTCGATGCGGCTCACGGCGAGCTGAAGTCGATGCGCACGGCGCCCGCCTCGCGCGGGCGCGGCGTGGCGCGCGCGCTGCTTGCGCACGTCGTCGCCGAGGCCCGAGCCCGCGGCTATGGGCGGCTGAGTCTGGAGACCGGTACGCAGCCCGGATTCGAGCCTGCGCGCAGGCTCTACGCCTCGGCCGGCTTCGGGCGCTGCGCCCCGTTCGTCGACTACATCGACGATCCGAACAGCGTGTTCATGACCTTGGACCTTCGCGCATGAGTGACCCCGTCACGCCGCCCTCGCACGTCCCCACCATCACCGAACGCACCGGACGCTGCCTCTGCGGCGACATCCGCTATCGCCTGACGGCGGACTCCGTCGTGTCGCGCATCTGCTGGTGCCGCGATTGCCAGCACCTGTCGTCCAACGGCACCGTGAATGTGATAGTGCCCAGCGCGGCGATCGAGGTGACGGGCGAGCCCGCCGAGTTCACGAGCACGGCCGACAGCGGCAACGGTGTGCGTCGCCGGTTCTGCGCACGCTGCGGCTCGCACCTCTTCGCGGACTCGACCGGCCGCCCGGGGCTGGCGGTGGTGCGGGTCGGTACGCTGGACAATCCGTCCTCGGTGAGGCCGAGCGCGAACATCTGGAGCGCGAGCGCGCCCGCCTGGGCCTGCCTCGATGCGGCGCTCGAGCGAGTCGAGGCGCAGCCTTCGCCACCGAAGCCGCCGCCGCCGCCGGTGACCTAGGCGAGCGCTCCGAGCGCCAGCATCCAGCCCCCGCTTACCGCGGCGACGACCGCGAGCGCGCGCTGCGCATGCCCAAGCGCCTCGGGAGCAACCTCGCGCCCGCGCCGCGCCGCGCGGAAGCAGCCGAACGCAATCAGCGACTGCACGAGCGCGAGGCCCGCGAGGTAGGCCAGGACGGGCGTCGCCTCGGCTCCGACAACCGCCTCGCCGTACGCCTGACCGTGCAGCAGGCCGGCCACGCAGGCGAGCGCCATCGCGGCCGCGGTGCCGCGCCAGCGCGCCCACAGCAGTGCCGCCACGCCCAGCAACGATGCGCCGACCGCGGCCTCGGTGAAGGGCAGCTCGACGCCGGGCACGCGCAGCAGGGTGCCGGCGACGCCGGACACGACGAAGGCGAGCAGCAGACGCAGCGCGGTCGCGCCGGCCACCCCCGAGCAGGAGGCGGCCACCGCCGCGGCCACGACGAACAGCAGGTGGTCGGTACCGATCACCGGATGTGCGAGCCCAGACAACATGCCATGCCAGGCTGTCTGCGGGACCGCCTCGCCCATCGGATGGTGGGCGAGCACGGCGGGCGCCGCGGATCCGCAGAAGAGGGCTGCAGCGGCGTGCAGCCGCATCGTCGAGCGTCGCATCACATCACATCCGTCCAGGTATTCACGCCCGGCCGTCGGCCGGTCAAGGCGTCCATGGTGCCAGCGTCGCGCCTATCGTGCAGCGCCGATGTCGAACGCTTACGATCACGGCTCCTCCAGCGGCTGCGTCCGTGACGCGAGAACTCCTGATGAACCAGCTTTTCAAAGGCAAGGCCGCGATCGTTACCGGCGCGAGCGCGGGGCTGGGCGCGGCCACCGCGCTGCAGTTCGCATGCGAGGGCGCGCGCGCGGTCGTGGCCGCTCGGCGCCAGGACGCTGGCGAGGCGGTGGTGCGGCGGATCGAGTCTTTTGGCGGGGAGGGGCTGTTCGTGCGGGCCGATGTCACCCATAACCTCGAGGTGGTGTCGCTTAGGGCCCGCCCGCTCGATCGCTTCGCGTGGCTGGACTGCTCGGTCAACAACGCGGGCATCAGCGGCCCGGTCAATGTGCCGATGGCCGACATCGACGAGGCGCGCTTGGACGCGGTGATCTCCGATCGCTGCGACGCGGCGAAACCGTACTGACCGTGGATCTGACCCGCCCGCTGTCTGTCGCCCTCCTGCTGCTCGGCGTCGTTGCGTTCTGGATCCACCGCCGGCACGACCGGCTGCGCAGGGAGGCGTTCATCCGCAGCGAACCGCTGCCGCGGGGCCTGTTCGAGCGACTGCGCGTGAAGCATCCTCATCTCACGCAGAAGGACTGTCACTTGGTGGGGCGCGGCCTGCGGCAGTTCTTCCTCGCGTACCTCAAGAGCGGCCTGCAGCCCGTGACGATGCCCTCGCAGGTGGTCGACGACCTGTGGCACGAGTTGATCCTGCACACCCGGACTTACGAGACCTTCTGCCGTCGCGGGTTCGGCCGCTTCCTGCATCACACGCCGGCCTCGGTGTTGGGCTCGGGCCCTGCCGGGGCGGGACTGCGGCGTTGCTGGCGCTACGCTTGCCTGGAGGAGAGCATCCAGCCGAGCCGGCCGACGCGGCTGCCGCTGCTGTTCGCGCTCGACGGCAAGCTGAACATCGTCGGGGGATTCATCTATGTGGCCGACTGCGGCGGTGCCGGCCGTGGCGGCAGCAATCCGTACTGCGGTTCGGACCTGTCGTCGTCCGACTCCGACGGCGGCGACGATGGTGGCGTCGACGGCGGCGACGGTGACGGCGGCGGCTGCGGCGGCGACTGATCGGCACCATGCCGACTGGCCTGCGCGGCCAACGGCCAGGCTTGCGGCACGCCACTGCGTATCGGAGCCCGCATCGATGCTGTCGCGACCCGTTCAAACGTTTGTACGCCTGGCGGGCCCGTAGCCCGGCGCGCATCGTGCATGTGCCCTACATCCTCGCGAATGGCTGACGGGCCGGGCGGCTGAGGACGCGCTCGAGGGCCGCTCACCTGCGGCGATTGCCCGCTCGGCCGGCCCGCCCGTCCGGTCGGCGATCGGCACTCGACCGCGGTTCGGGGGGCTGTAGACCATCCATCGCCGCGCTCCGTCCGCAGGATCCACCGTCCGTGCGCGGGGCAACCCGACTCGCCGATGAGACCGAACCCGATCCACTTCGAAGCGGGCACGACCGCCGCCGATCGCAACAGGGCACCGCTGCGGATTCTGGCGGCAGCCACCGCCTGCTGGGCCGTCGACGCGCTGATGCTCGGGCTGCTCACCTGGGTCGCGGGGGTGCCCGCGCAGGCGGCCTTCTGGACGGTGACGATCGGCGGCGCACTGAGCGCCGCGTGCTTTGCCCTGGCGTTCGCGCGGCGCTGGAACCGGTACTCGCGCGACCGCTACCTGACGTTGCCGCAGCTGTTCGGCGCCTCATGCATCGCGCTGGTCGCGGCGGCGCAGTCGCCTGCAGTAGCGATGCCGATGGCGGCGGTGCTGTTCATCGTGTTCGCCTTCGCAGCGTTGCGCATGACGAGTCGCCAGCTGCTGTTTGCCTGGGCAGGCATCACGGTGGGGTTGGCGGCGGTGATGGCCTCGGCGCCGACGCCGCCCGCGCTGCCCGCGGCCACGCCGCTGCAGGCGGCGCTGTCGACGATCTGGCTGGCGCTGTCGCTGGGGCGCTGTGCGTTGTTCGGACTCTACGGGGCAGGCCTTCGACGTCAGTTGGTGCAGCGCGGGCGCGAGCTCGCGGATGCCACCGGCCGCATGGAACGGCTGGCGATGCGTGACGCGCTGACCGGCGCGCTCAACCGGCGCGCGATCATGGAGGCGCTCGATGTCGCGCTGGACACTGTCGATGCGAATGCCGGGCCGCTCGCGGTGGCGCTTGTCGACCTGGATCACTTCAAGGGCATCAATGACCGCTTCGGCCATCCGGTGGGCGACGACGTGCTGCGCCGCTTTGTCACGGTCGCGGCGCGCTCGCTACGGGTGAGCGATCGGATCGGACGCTGGGGGGGCGAAGAGTTCCTTGTGGTGCTGCCGGCCTCCGGCGGCGCCGAGGCCGCGCGGATGGTCGCCGACCGGCTGCGCGAGGCGGTCGCCGCCCATCCGTGGAGCGAGTTCGGCGCGGAACTCGAGGTCACGGTGTCGGTCGGCGTTGCGCTCGCGCGCCCAGGCATGACGCAGGGCGAGCTGCTCGGGCGCGCCGACCTCAGCCTGTACCGTGCCAAGCGCGCAGGACGCGACCGGGTGTGCGTGGACGGCGGCGATTCGCGCGGCGAGACCGACTCGACGCCCCTCCAGGGTTCGGGTAGACAGACGGCATGACCGCCGAGCCGGCGCGGGCCTGTGGCCGAACAGGGTCGAAGACTCGGTGAAGGGCTTCATCGAGCAGAGCGGTGTCTTCTGGGGCGCCGCACGCCGCTCTTGGCGGGCTCTGGCCCGCGCCGGTCGACTCCGGCGCCACGGCTGCGCTGGGCGCCGCCCGGAACGACTCGACGCGCGCCGCGTCTTCGGGTAAACCTGCGCCCCACGCGGACCCGGCACCGCGGGCGGTCCCCGCCTGGCACCGGGCCCGGGAGCCCGCGATGACCCTCGACACCCTGGACGCGCTGCGCGCGCAGTACTCGCCCGCCAAGGAGCGCGCGCTGTACGAGCAGCTCGACGCCCTCGCCCCCCACTGCCGGACCTTCGTTGCGATGTCGCCCTTCGCCGTGCTCGCGATCAAGGACCAGACCCGCGACGAGGTCGTGCCTGAGTCGCAGGCGCAGATGCTTGCGCGCTACGCCGGGGACCTCTGACCGTGCCGACCCGTCCGAGTCGCCGCGGTGCGGCCTTGAGTCTCGCCCTGTTGCCCGCAGCGCTTGCCGTCCTTTCCACCGGCCCGGTCGCGGCTCAGCAGGATGGGGCGCCCGCGCCCGCGCCCGCGCCCGCACCTCCCGCCGAGGCCCCCGCCGCAGTGCCTTCGCCGACGCAGGTCCCCGCAGACGTGCCGGCAGCGGCGCCCGCCGATCCGCGCGTCGTCCTGCGCGTGGTCCTGCCCGACGGCCGCACCGTGGTGGTCGCCGAGGGCGACCAGGAGCCGCGCTCCATCGGCAGCTATGCCATCCGGCTGTACGCCGCCGGCGGCTCGGCTTTCGCGACCGACCGGTTCATCGCGGGCATGGTGAGTCCGCGAAACGGCAGCCTCGAGCGTCTCGTCGTCGAGGATCTCGATCGCGACGGACGGTCCGAGGTGGTGGTGATCATGCGGGGGGCGGGCACCGGTGCGTTCCTGTCCGCCGACGTGTACTCGTTCGCCTCGAACCGGATGGCTCGTCGCGCCAGCATCGCCTCGGTGCCGGCCGATGCAGATATCGTACGGATGATCGCGCCGCGGGTGAGGTCGGCGACTGCCCCCTGAGCGGGGCGCGGCGGTAGGAAAGGGCGGGCGCGGTGGCTCAGCGCCCGACGCGCCCGAACCAGGCCAGCGACAGCACTCCGGCCGCCGCCGCGAACAGCGCCGCGGCCAGCGAGAACAGCGAGGTGACCTCGGTGTCCTTGCGCTCCATGACGAAGCGGGTGTTGAGCTCCTGGTAGACCTTCTTCAGGTCGGCCGCGGTGCCCGCGTGGTAATACTCCCCGCGGGTCATCTCGGCCACGGCCTTGAGCGTCTCCTCGTCGAGCCGCACGTAGGCCGACCAGCCTTCGAAGCCGATGGTCGCGCCCTCGACGGTGCCGAAGCCGACGGTGAACACGCGTACCCCCCGGTCGGCGGCCATCTTCGCCACCTCGATCGGATCGGGCCCGGTGGTGCGGCGCCCGTCGGACAGCAGCACGATCACGCCGGAGGTAAACGAGCCTGGCTTGACCGGAGCCGGGCGCTCGCGCTCGGGCCTGGCCGGCCGGTCGATCGCCACGCCCTTTCCGGCGCCGCCGCTGGCGCGGCCGAACACCACCGACTCGACGTCGATGTCCTCATCCGGGAAGAGGGTGGCCAGCGACACCACCAGCGCGCTGCCGGTCGCCGTGCCGCGCTGCAGCTGGAACCGGTCGATCGCGGCGATCAGGTCCTCGCTGCGGTCGGTCGGCTTCTGCA
>JBIPLJ010000102.1:0-7369 GCA_044368415.1 Burkholderiaceae bacterium | reverse complement strand
TGCTGCTGCGGGCGCTGCGGCGTTTTTGTGCCCAGCCCATTGCATGGCTGCTCGCAGTCATGGGGCTGACACTCGCTCCCCTGGGTTGAGGTCGGCCGCTTCACGGGTTGTTCAGGACGGACGAAGTACGGCCATCCCGTCGAACACTGGTTCGGCATCCTGCGCGTTGCAGGCGGGCTCAAGCACATGGAGCTGGTGGCGCTGCTCAAGTCTGAGCACGGGATGGGGCACGGCCACGCGAATGCGCTGGTCGCCCACCATCTGGCGAAGCGTTGAGCGGCGGACGCAGCAAGGCTTTCCAGCAAGAACGTTGCCTCTCGCGGGGCCGGTTCTCATCGCTCGGCAGTGAGCGGCACTGCCCTGCGGGCGCGCCGTGACGCTCAGTCTTCCGCCCCCAGTGGCACCGCCAGCGTGTCCTCCAGCGCCAGCAGCAGCGTCGTGCGGTCCTCGCGCGCCACGTCCTGCCAGCGCTTACCCGAGATCGCGCCTTCGAGCGCCCACAGCAGGTTCAGGCTCGGCCGGCCACCGGCGCGCTTGACTGCGATGTAGGCGCGGATCGCGCCGAGCGTGCGCACGCGGTCCAGGGTGGTGATGCCGGCGAGCTCGAGCATCTCGCGCGAGCGCGGGCCGAGCATGGGCAGTGCCGCGGTGCCCTGGACGGGTGCCTTGGGCGTGTTGCCGCGTCGCGGGCGCCCGCTCTTCGGCGGCCAGGCGCCGACGCGATCGAGCGCGGCGGCGATCCACTCGTCGAGGGTCTCGCGGTCGGCCACTACGCCGCGCGGCACGACGTAGAGCTCGCGCATCGCACGACCCTCCATCGGCTCGAAGGACACTGGCCTGCGGCCCTCGTGCAGGCGCGCTACGTCGGCGGCACCGAGCTTGATCACGAACTGCTCGCGAAACACCGTGGCCGCCAGATGTCCGCCGACGAAGGCGGCGGGGCAGCCGAACAGCGTGCGCCGCTCGACGCGGGCGTCGGCTGCGACGGCTTGGTCGAACAGCTCGACGAGTTCCGGGGCGGGATCGGACCAGCTCATGCGGCAAGGGTAGCCGACCGTGTCTGGGCGACCCCTGTGTGCCGACCCGCCGCGGTCCGCGGCGTTCCCGAAAGGCGGTCGCGAGGCGCTGGCCGGCGGCCGGGCGCGGCGTTCGCGCGACGCCGGACGGCCGTGTGCCCGCAGGCCGCGCGGAGCGGCGATGTTGCGTCCTCTTCCGCCACGTCGCCCGGAGCGCCCACATGCGCGATCTCTCCAGCGCCGTCGCGATCAAGGGGGGTGATGCTCCGGAACCGCATCGCGATGTCGCCGCTGACGCAGCAGCGGGCGGTCGACGGCCGCGTCGGCGACTTCCACGTGCTGCTGACCGGCTCGCGCTTGGCGCCGGCTTCGAGTGAACGGCGCTGCAGGTCGCGTGCGGCGACCTCGGAGCGTGCTTCCTGTCGCCGCTGGCCAACCGGCGCGGGAAGCTGCGCATTCCGGAGCCCACCCTGACTTCGTCGGCCGGCCGGCCGGCCGCGACGCGAGCCCCGGGCGCCGCCGCTCGCGCTTGACTCCGCAGGCAGCGCGCAACCGAGCCCGTCCGCACACGTGGCGTGCGCGCCTCGCGGATACGCTTCGGCGGCCTCGGAACTGCCGCCTGTCGCCCCGATCGGCCGCTGCGGCTGTCTCCGAGCGGTCGCCCCCTATGATCGACCCACTTAGTCCGTGCCAACGGAGGACATCGTGTTGGGTGGGTTGTTCAAGTCCAAGTCGCGCGAGATCGACGTCTTCGCGCAGGATCTGTCCGCGGCGCTCGCGCCGCGTCTTCTGCCCCAGGCCCGCCCGAGCGTGGATTCGCCGGCGCTCGCCGGGCTGATCGACGAGGTCGAGGACCGCGCGGTCGCGTTCTCGCGTCAGCATCGCCTCGGCATCTACGGCAAGGCGCGCCTGTGCCGCACGCTCGGCACCTGCCTGGCTGAGGCTGGCGCCGACACCACGGCCAGCCAGACGATCGTGCGACGCTACCTCGGGCGCATCGCACGGGCCAAGGTCTGACCATGGGCCTGAGGACACTGCTGGGCCGGATGCAGGAACGGCTGGAACGACGGGCCGACACGCTGTCGCGGAGCACCGGCGAGGCGCGGACGCCGGCGGGACCGTCGCCGGGCGAGGAGCGCCTGTTCCCGCTGCGGCGGGCCGTCGCGCTTGCCCCCGACGACCCCCGAGCCAGCCTCGCGCTCGCGCAGGGGCTGGAGGGCGCGGGCCGCATCGAGGACGCCGCCCGGGCCGCCTGCTCGGCGGCGCACCTGGCGCGCCGGCGCGGCGACGCCGACACGGAGCTCGAGGCCTGTCGTGCCTGGGCGAGGCTCGAGCCGTTGCCGCCGGAGCCCGCGATCTCGCTAGCCGCGGCGCTGGCCGCGGCCGGCCATGCGGCGCAGGCCGCCGAGGCCTACGAGGCCGTGATCTCGGCACACGGTGCGCGTGCGGACCTGCTGATCGCGCTCGGCGCGCTGCATGAGGAGATGGCGCGCGGCGAAGAGGCCTTCAATGCCTATTCCCGCGCGGTTGCGCTCGCGCCTGAGAATGCCGACGCGCTGATCCTCGCCGGCATCGCTGCACGCGACGCCGGGCGCAGCGCCGAGGGCGAGGCGCTGCTCGAGCGCGCGCTGCACGTGCTGCCCGATTCGGCTCACGCGATCTTCAACCTCGGGCTGCTGCGCATGGACCGCGGCGGGCTCGACGATGCCGCGCGAGACTTCGACGCCGCGCGGGCGATGCGCCGCGGCGAGCCGTGGAGCGACGAGGTCCTCGGGCAGCGGCTGGCGAGCAGCCGCTGCGATCCGCGCGACAAGGACTGGGGCTGCACGCGCTTCAAGCTCGAGCACGACATCGAGCAGCTCGGCTACCTGCGCGCGGCCGGACGCATCGGCCCCGGCTTCGACGCGCTGCTCGAGGAGTACCGGCGCGCGCTCGTGGACCCCGCGCTGCCCGACGACCCGTACCGCATGGTGCCGCTCGATCCGGCCCGCTATCCGACGCTCGCGGCCTCGTACAAGCGTCCGCTGCACGTGCCGACGATCGCCATGCCGGACGGTCCGCTGGTGAGCGACACCCTCGACTGGGGCGACATCGAGGCCCGCTACCTGGGCGCGGATCCGAACCTGGTGGCCATCGACGGCCTGCTCACGCCGGCCGCGCTCGAGGCGGTGCGCACCTGGTGCCTGGAGGCTACGGTCTGGAACGAGGTGAGGACCGGCTACCTCGGCGCCTTGATGCACGACGGTTTCACGCATCCGGTGCTGCTGCAGATCGCCTCCGAGCTGCGCGACCGGATGCCGCGCGTGATCGGCGAGCGGCCGCTGCAGACGATGTGGGGCTTCAAGTACGACTCCCAGTACAGCGGCACCGGCCTGCACGCCGACGAGGCCGCAGTGAACGTGAACTTCTGGGTCACGCCCGACGAGGCGAACCTCGATGCAACGGGCGGCGGCCTGATCGTCCATTCGGGCGAGGTGCCGCTGCAAGGGGGCTTGAGGCGCGTCGATTCCGAGGCGGCCGAGATCCGCCGCTACCTCGATTCGGTCGGCAGCGAGGCCCTGCGCGTGCCTTACCGCGCGAACCGGGCGGTGGTCTTCGACTCGCACTACTTCCACGAGACCGACGCCTTCCGCTTCAAGCCCGGGTACGCGCACCGTCGGATCAACGTGACGATGCTGTACGGCACGCGCGACCGGTAGCGCATACGCCGAGCTGCGCTGCGGAGACCGCCTCGACGCGAGCGGGTCGAACGAGGGTGAGTGCCGTGACCGTGCCATGACCGCGCGCTCGCCTGCGCCTGTCCTGCCGGGCCGCGCGGGCGCCCGTCGGCGCGACGTGTCATGCTGCGCGGTTACACTCGCACGCCCTGCGGCTGGCGGCCCCGTCCGCCCGCATCGCGCTCTATTCCTCTGCACGCGCCGGAGCTCGTCCACCTTGATCACCCTCAAGAACCTCGTCCTCCGCCGTGGCGCCAAGGTCCTGCTCGATCGCGCCTCGGTTGTCGTCGCGCCCGGCGAGCGGGTCGGCTTGGTCGGGCGCAACGGCGTCGGCAAGTCCACGCTGTTCCGCCTGCTCGACGGCACCCTCCACGAGGACGCGGGGGAATTCTCCTACCCCAAGCAGTGGCGGCTCGCGCAGGTCGCGCAGGACATGCCCGAGACCGACGAGACCGCGACCGCGTTCGTGGTCGGCGGCGACACCCGGCTCGGCGCGCTGCGCGATGCGCTCGCGATCGCCGAGCACGACTTCGAGCGCGACCCCGACGATCCGGACGCCGGCATGGCGATCGCGCAGGCGCATGTGGACCTCGCCGACGCCGGCGAGCATGACGCGACCGCGCGCGCGCAGGCGTTGATCCTCGGCCTGGGCTTCGGCACCGACGAGCTCGAGCGCCCGGTCGACAGCTTCTCGGGCGGCTGGCGCATGCGCCTGCAACTCGCGCGCGCGCTGATGTGTCCGAGCGACCTGCTGCTGCTCGACGAGCCGACCAACCACCTGGACCTCGACGCGCTGGTGTGGCTGGAGGCCTGGCTCAAGACCTATGCCGGCACGATGCTGGTCATCAGCCACGACCGCGAGTTCCTCGATGCGGTCACCGAGGTGACGGTACATGTCGACAACGCGCAGCTCACGCGCTACGGCGGCAACTACAGCAAGTTCGAGGAGCTGCGCTCCGAGCAGCTGCTGCTGCAGCAGGCGGCCTTCGCCAAGCAGCAAGAGAAGATCGCCCACCTGCAGAAGTTCATCGACCGATTCAAGGCCAAGGCGAGCAAGGCCAAGCAGGCGCAGAGCCGGGTCAAGGCGATCGAGCGAATGGAGAAGGTCGCGCCGATGTTGGCGAGCGCTGACTTCGAGTTCGAGTTCCGCGAGCCGGTCAACCTGCCGAACCCGATGCTGTCCATCAGCGGCGCGGACTTCGGCTACATCGTCGAGGGCGAGCCGCGGGTCATCGTCGGCGGCGTGAGCCGCTCGGTGCTGGCCGGCCAGCGGGTCGGCATCCTGGGTGCAAACGGGCAGGGTAAATCGACCTTCGTGAAGACGGTGGCGCGCGACCTGAAGGCGCTCGCCGGCGAGATCACCGAGGGCAAGGGCCTGTCGATCGGCTACTTCGCGCAGCAGGAGCTCGATGTGCTGCGCCCGGCGGACACCCCGCTCGAGCACATGGTGCGGCTGGCGCGCGAGGTCGGCGCGAACGCGCGCGAGGCAACCGGCGAGCAGGCGCTGCGCGCCTTCCTCGGCAGCTTCAACTTCGGCGCCGACATGATCCGTCAGCCGGTGGGCACGATGAGCGGCGGCGAGAAGGCGCGTCTGGTGTTGTCGATGATGGTGTGGCAGCGGCCGAACCTGCTGCTGCTCGACGAGCCGACCAACCACCTGGACCTGGTCACGCGCGAGGCGCTGGCGATGGCGCTGAACCAGTTCGAGGGCACGGTGATGCTGGTGAGTCACGACCGCGCGCTGCTGCGCAGCGTCTGCGACGAGTTCTGGCTGGTCGGGCGCGGCAGCCTCGCGCCGTTTTCGGGCGATCTCGACGACTACCAGCGCTACCTTCTGGAGGAGTCGAAGCGGCTGCGCGAGGAGGCGCGCGGCGCCGCGGCCGGGGGGCGTGCTCCGGGGGCGGCATCGCCCGCGGCGCCGGTGGCCGTGTCGGCCGCCGACAAGCCGGGCAAGACCGTGCAGGCCGATCCCGGACCGGCGCCGCGCGCCACCGATGCGGGCGCCGCCAAGCGGGCCCGCAGGGCGGCGCGCGCCGGCTGATCGACCGGTCCGGCCGCCGGGCCGACCTCGGGCAGCGTCACCGGGCGAACGGTCGGCCGGGTGGGCGATGCGTTCACCCGGCTCGCCGCGCGTGGCGGACCGGGGCCCGGCTCAGTTCAGCGCCTTGTCCGTCCAGACCTTGGTCCCTTCGACCGCACCGCCTGCCTGCAGGCCGTTCTTGGTGACGGTGTAGACCTTCGCCCCGGAGCCTATCTTCTGGCCGGTGGCGCCGCCGGCACCCTTGCCCGCCGCGCCCACCGAGCCGCCGCCGCCGCCGCCGAGCATGAAGCTCAGCCCGTAGGTGGTGAACACCGCATCGCCCGGCGCAGCCGCGACCTCGCCCTTGATCTTCGCCTCGGTCGTGTAGAACTTCTCGAGCCCAGAATCAGGTCGGACGTCAGTTGCCGGTCAGCGATGGGAACCCGCCCCATTTCGCGATGGCTGTGGGCTCCGGCGACGTCGCGCCCGTGCCCGAGCACTCGGTCGTCGCGCCGGCCGAGGGCGACCCGATCGGCCCGGGACTTAGACGTTGAATCGGAAGTGCATGACGTCCCCGTCGTGCACAACGTAGTCCTTGCCCTCGAGCCGCATCTTGCCCTTCTCCTTCGCGCCGGCCTCGCCCTTGCACGCGAGGAAATCGTCGTAGGCGATCGTCTCGGCGCGGATGAAGCCCTTCTCGAAGTCGGTGTGGATGACCGCCGCGGCCTGAGGTGCGGTGGCGCCGATCCGCACGGTCCACGCCCTTACTTCCTTAGGTCCGACGGTGAAATAGGTCTGCAGCCCGAGCAGCGAGTAGGCGGCGCGGATCACGCGGTTCAGGCCCGGCTCGGTCATGCCCATGTCTGCGAGGAAGACCGTCTTGTCCTCGTCGGCCATGTCGCCCATCTCGGCCTCGATCGCCGCACACACCGGTACCACCCGCGAGTGCTCGGCGGCGGCGAGCTTCCTGACCGCTTCGAGGTGCGGGTTGTTCTCGAAGCCGTCCTCGCGCACGTTGGCCACATACATCGCCGGCTTGGCCGTGATCAGGCACAGCGGCTGCAGGGCCAGGCGTTCCTCGGGCGACAGGTCGAGCGAGCGGATCGGGCGCGCCTCGTTCAGTACCGGCAGGCATTTCTCGATTACCGCCACCAGCCGCGTCGCTTCCTTGTCGCCGCCCGAGCGGGCCTGCTTCGCGGCGCGGTGCAGGGCCTTCTCGCAGGTCGACATGTCGGCGAGCGCGAGCTCGGTGTTGATCACCTCGATGTCGGACAGCGGATCAATCTTCCCCGACACATGAATGACGTTCTCGTCGACGAAGCAGCGCACCACGTGGACGATGGCGTCGGTCTCGCGGATGGTCGCGAGGAACTGGTTGCCCAGGCCCTCGCCCTTGGAGGCACCCGCGACCAGGCCGGCGATGTCGACGAACTCGACCGTGGCCGGCAGTGTCTTCTCGGGGTTGGCGATCGCGGACAGCGCCTGCAGCCGCGGATCGGGCACCTCGACGATGCCGACGTTGGGCTCGATCGTGCAGAACGGATAGTTCTCGGCGGCGATGCCGGCCTTGGTGAGCGCGTTGAAGAGCGTCGACTTGCCGACGTTCGGCAGGCCGA
>JBIPLJ010000065.1:0-23700 GCA_044368415.1 Burkholderiaceae bacterium | reverse complement strand
CCCGACCACCCCTTCTTCACTCTTCGTGGTGTGCACGTGTCCACCTCATTCTTGGTGGACACGATGCTCCTTACGAATTCGCATCGGCTCAAGATGACTTCGCCGGGCGCTTACGATGAACGGACAGCTCCAGCAGGCCAAGCGCGCTGCCCGCGGATACCGCACGGCCAAGAACTTCATCGCCATCGCCTACCTGCGCCTCTCACGCCTGAAGAACCTTCCAGCTCACCTGTTCAGCGCCGCGGCGGCCATCAGGTAGGTCCGTCGCGTCCCACACGAAATGGCATAGAGCCGATCCAGAGAGCCTCGACACAGCGCCGTGAGATCACCGACCTGTTGATCATCGAGCCCCCCAGGGATAGGGAGGCACACCGCGCGCGGCCAAAGCATGCCGGGGGTGGCAGAGGACGGCGACCCGTGTTTGTCGAGCCAGCGCCTCGCCGCGGATCACGACTTCGCCGTCGCCCGCTCGGCCGCATGGCGCAGAGCCCGTTCACCCCACTCGTTCATGCTGAGGCCGACAAGCTGTGCGGCGAGCGCGGATCGCACATGAACCTCGGGATCGATGCGGAACATCACGCGCCCGGATTACGGCTAGGCGGGCGCTTGGCCGAGTCTCTCGCACGCCCGCAGGTAGTCGTCGACCGCCTCGCGAAACGCCCCCTCCACCTCGTCGACCGAAGCGCCGTGGAAGCCCACGACATCGCGGATCCCGGCCACGTGGCCAACGAAGATTCGATCGTTCGCGTCGAACTCGACGCGTGCGGCATAGCCGCGATAGGTCATCACGCTCATGGCTTGACTCCGATTCGCTCGAGGAACGCTCGCGCGTCCTTCACCCGGTAACGCGGCGCCTCTCTCTCTCTCTGCGGATGCGGCCGATGAAAGCAGGCCCGCACCCCGCCCTGCTCGGAGGTCACGGACGATTCTGACCTTTACCGGGCGCATCCCGCTCAAACCACCTCGGGCGATAGCTCGTGAATGGCCTGGTAGTGGGTGAGGAACACCTGGCCGCTCAAACCATGCAGGAATTCGGTGTTTCTCAGGCGGTCCATCACCGGCCCTTTGACCTCGGAGAGATGCAGCCGCACGCCGGCGCCGCGCAGGCGCAGGTCGATGGCTTCCAGGCTTTCAAGGGCGCTCGCATCGATGTCGTTGATGGCCGAGCACTGCAGCACCACATGCTCCAGCCCCGGGCGGTTGGACACCGCGTTGTTGATGCGGTCTTCGAGCGCGCGCGAGTTGGCGAAGTACAGGCTCTCGTCGACGCGCAGGCTCAGCACCCTCTGGCTCACGAGCACCGAGTGGCGCTGCACATTGCGGAAATGCTCGGTGCCCGCAACCAGTCCCACCTCGGCCATGTGCGGGCGACTCGTGCGGTAGAGGTAGAGCGCCAGTGACACGCCCACGCCCACCACCAGCCCGGTCTCCACACCCACCGTAAGCGTGGCCACCAGGGTGGACAGCACCGCCACGAAGTCGGACTTCGCGTAGTGCCAGGTCTTACGAAGGATGCTGAAGTCCACCAGCGACAGCACCGCCACCACGATCGTGGCGGCCAGTGTGGCCTGCGGCAGGTAGTACAGCGCCGGCGTGAGGCACAGCGAGGCCAGCGTGATGCCGGCCGCGGTGTACACACCGGCCGCTGGGGTCTGGGCACCGGCATCGAAATTGACCACTGAACGGGCAAAGCCGCCGGTGACCGGAAAGCCACCGGTGAAGGCGGCCGATAGATTGCTCGACCCGAGCGCCACCAGCTCTTGGTCGGGCTCGATGCGCTGGCGGCGCTTGGCAGCCAGGGTCTGGCCGACTGACACCGACTCGACAAACCCGACCACGCTGATCAGCAGCGCCGGCATCAGCAGCATCTTCCACAGGCCGAGGTCCCACAGCGGCAAGGTGAACGGTGGTAGGCCCTGCGGCACCACCCCCACGATCTTTACACCCTGTGCCTGCCAGTCCAGGCCCCATGCAAGCAGCGTGGTCACCACGATCGCAGCCACCGGACCTGTCTTGGCCACCACGTCGGCCGCGCGCGGCTTCATGCCCAGGTGCTGCAGCAAGGGCTTGAGACCGCTGCGCACCCAGAACAGGAACGCCACCGTCGCCGCGCCAATGGTCAGGGTCAGCCCATGCACCTGACCGAGCTGTGACAACAGGGACAGGCTCAGGTCGACGACGTTGTGCCCTTCAGCCTTCACCCCCATCAGCGTCTTGAGCTGGCTGGCGGCGATCAGGATGCCCGAGGCCGAGATGAACCCGGAGATGACCGGGTGGCTGAGAAAGTTGGCCAGAAACCCCAAGCGCAGCAAGCCCATGGCCAGCAGCAGCAGGCCCGAGAGAAAGGCCAGCGTGATAGCCACCGCCCAGTACTGGGGTGTGCCGGCCACCGCATGCTGACCGATGGCCGCCGCCGTCATGAGGGAGACGACCGCCACGGGCCCCACGGCAAGCACGCGGCTGGTGCCGAACACCGCATACAGCAGCAGCGGCGCCACGCTGGCGTACAGGCCGACCTCGGGCGGCAGTCCCGCGAGCATGGCGTAGGCCAGGCTCTGGGGAATCAACATGATGGTGACGATCAACGCTGCCACCCCATCGCTGAGCAACGTTTCGCGGTTGTAGGCGCGGCCCCACTCCAGCACGGGCAGTGAGGGCAGCAGCTGGCGCCAACGGGACGATGGGTTCATGCGATGGGGTCTCTTCGGATCGCATGTGTCACGGGCGCGAAGGCTGGGTGGGCGGCGCCACGCCGGTCAGGTTGAACCCGGCCGCAGCGGCCCGTTGCACGAGTACAGGCCATTGCTGCGAGTCGGCTTGCGAGAGTGCCCACAGCGTGGCCGAGCGCAGGCCGCTGCGGCAATACGCCAGAGTCGGGCCCGGCAACTGGTTCAGCAGGGCGGCGAAGGCCCATCCGTCTGGCTGGCTCACCCGACCCGACTCCACCGGCTGGTAGGCCAGGGTGAGCCCGGCCTGACTGGCTGCTGCCGCCAGATCGTGGTGACTGAACTGGCCCGGACTCTCGCCATCCGGCCGGTTGCAGATGAGCGACTTGAAGCCTGCGCGTGCAATGGCGGGCAGGTCGGCGGGCGAGATCTGCCCCGCCACCGACAGCGTGTCCGACAGGGGGATCAGGTTCACCGGCGACATGTCAGGCTCCCACGCGCTGGCGCAGCCTGGTGCGCTCGACGATCTCGAAGATCACCATGCCCACCAGCATGGCCGCCACGAACAGCGCGCCCTTCACCTCGCCCGAAGCCATGGAAACTAAGCCCGGACCGGGGCAAAAACCTGCAAGTCCCCAGCCGGCGCCAAAGCTCAGGCCGCCGATCACAAGACGCGTGTCGATCTGGCTGGACTTGGGCAGGTGCATTGCCCCACCCAGGAAGCTGATGGTGCGTTTGCGTGCCAATGCGAAGGCGAAGAAGCCCACGGCAATGGCGCCGCCCATGACGAAGGCCAGCGACGGATCCCAGTTGCCGAACAGGTCCAGGAAACCGAGCACCTTGCCCGGGTCGGTCATGCCGGAGAGCAGCAGGCCCATGCCGAATAGAAGGCCCACGAAGAATTCGGTGATGCGGTGCATGTGCGTGCTCCTTACAGAACGTGGCGGACCACGAAGACCATCGCGAAACCAGCGCCCATGAAGGCCAGCGTGGCAACGAGGGACCGGGGCGCGAGGCGCGAGAGTCCGCAGACGCCGTGCCCGCTGGTGCAGCCCGAGCCATAGCGCGTGCCCAGCCCCACCAGCAAGCCGGCGACAACGATGGTGGCGAAGCCCGCATCGATGCGCGGTGCCTGCACAAAGCCGGCCGGTGCGAGCAGGCCATACACCAGCGGTGCAGCCAGCATGCCCAGCAGGAAGGCGATACGCCAGCCAGCGTCGCCCGACTTGGGTGGCAGCAGGCCGCCCAGGATGCCGCTGATGCCCAGCACCCGGCCATTGACCAGAATGAAGAAGGCCGAGGCAACGCCCAGCAGGATGCCGCCGGACAGCGAGGCCCAGGGCGTGAAGTTGGTCCAATCAATCGCCATGACTCACTCCTTTTCACCAACACAGAATTGTTCGTAGAGCACCCGCATCACGGCCAGCGCCTTGGGGCTGGTCAACGCGTAATGGATGTGCTTGCCTTCGCGGCGGGTGCTCACCAGCTCCTCGTCGCGCAGCACGGTCAACTGCTGCGACAAGGTCGGCTGGACGATGCCGAGCAGTTCCTCGAGTTCGCCCACGCGGCGCTCCCCCTGCGAGAGCCGGCACAGGATCAGCAGCCGGTCGGGATTGGCCAGCACCTTCATCAGGCGGCAGGCTCGGCCGGCTGCCGAGTGCATTGCCTCCAGGTCCATCGAGCCACTTTTCATTGAACTGTCCTTCTGTTCGTTGAGGCTGCGCAGTGCAACCCTGCTCCAGCACGACAATATATTGACAGACATTGTATCTGTCAATATATTGTACGAAGCTCGTTCAAAGGACTCTTTGATGACCACGCTTTCGACCACCCCCCCCTCGCCCCAAGTGCATGGCATGTTCGATCCCGCCACCTGGACGGTGACCTACGTCGTTCACCACGGCCCGGGCAGCGCCTGCGCGATCATCGACTCGGTGCTCGACTACGACCCGAAATCGGGCCGTACACAACACGCCTCGGCCGACCAGGTGATCGAGTACGTCCGCAGCCAGAACCTGAAGGTGCAATGGATTCTCGAGACCCATGCCCACGCCGACCACCTCTCGGCAGCGCCCTACCTGCGCGCCCAACTGGGCGGCAAGATCGGCATCGGCGGCAACATCACCACGGTGCAAAAGGTCTTTAAGGGCGTCTTCAACCTGGAGCCCGGCTTCAAGCAGGACGGCTCGCAGTTCGACCACCTGTTCCAGGAAGGCGAGGCGATCCCGTTGGGTGCACGCTTCGGCGATGTGTTCTTCGTGCCGGGTCACACCCCGGCCTGCGCGGCCTACCGCTTCGGCGACGCAGTGTTCGTCGGCGACACGCTCTTCATGCCCGACGTGGGCACCGCCCGCTGCGATTTTCCCGGCGGTGATGCCCGCGTGCTCTATTCCTCCACCCGTAGGCTGCTAAGCCTGCCGCCCGAGACGCGGCTGTTCATGTGCCACGACTACCCGCCGGCCGACCGCGAGGTGGCGTTCGAGACCACGGTGGCCGAACAGCGCGCCAAGAACATCCATGTGCACGACGGCGTGAGCGAAGAGGCGTTCGTGGCCATGCGCACGAAACGCGACGCCACGCTGGAGATGCCAACGCTGATCCTGCCCTCCGTGCAGGTCAACATCCGCGCGGGTGAACTGCCGCCTAAGGAAGACAACGGCGTGGCTTATCTGAAGATTCCGCTCAACGCACTGTGACCCTCTCGCCGCACTCACCCGGCCGACGCCGTGACGACCGCCACTGCTTCGCTCCGGCAGCAAGCCGATGACCGCTTGGCGATCCACTTCGGCGACGGCATCCCAACGCTGATCGCGGACGCGGGGGACGATGCAGGTCATCCAGCCAATCCGGATGACGTGCAACGCATGCGTGACGGGTCACCCCTGAACGCCCAGACAAGGCCGCGCAGGGGCAGCAAGTACCATGGGACGGGGGCTGCACGGTCTGCCGCGGCAACCCAGTCCGTCACGCCTCCTCCACCGCAACCTTCGGCACGGACCCCGCAGCAGACGCCGGCAACACCGCATACCAATCCAACCTGCGCGTCGCCACCATCATCGCCGCCAGCACCCCGAACAACAGCAGCGAGCCCAACATCAGCGCGTTGTCCTCCGACACCAGGATGCCGTAGAGCACGCCGTACAGCGCGCTGAGCATCGCGCCCATGCCGGCGCCCGCCCTGGCGCTGCCCAGCACGCGGCTCAGGTAGTACGCGATCAGCGCGATGCACGCGATGCCCGCCGACAGGTAGGCCAGCCAGAAGGGCAGGTGCTCGGCCAGCGACAGGAGCAGCAGGAAAAACAGCACCATCGCCATGCCCACCATCAAATACTGCATCGGGTGGATGCGCGATCGCCCCAGAACCTCGACCACCAGAAAGGTGGCGAAAGTCAGCAGCACGAACATCAGTCCGTACTTGGCCGCCCGTTCGCTGAGCCGGTACACGTCCACCGGGTCAGACAGGTCGACACCGAAGGACTCGCCGGCAATGGCGCGCGCTTGAGGCGACAGGAACTGCTGCTGGGCTTGCGAGGACAGCGCGGGCACCGACCAGGTCGCGTCGAAGCCGTGTTCGGTCACCGTCCGGTCGCGCGGCAGGACGTTGCCGCTGAAGCTGGGATGCGGCCAGCCCGATGCCAGGTGCACGGTGTTCTCGACGGCCAGCGGCACCCAGGCGATGCGTGCGGTGCCGGCGAGATCCAGGTCCAGCGTGTAGTCCATCTCGGTGCCGGCTTGTGCCCACTCGGCGGGCAGCGTTGCGGCCAGGGGTAGCGGCGCATTCAGGCCGGCCGGTAAAGGCGTCACGGTCAGCTCGCGCCCCTGCACCGACAGGCGCGGTGCACTGCGCAGTCCGCGCAGGTCGCTCACGCCCACCAGCAGCGAAGGCTGTCCCAGGGTGATCCGTCCTTCCTTGTGGGCGGGCTTGATCGGATCGATGGCCAGGCGCCCGCGGATCTGCTGGCGGCTGGTGTAGACCGTCACCGGAAAGATGCCGCGATAGCGGACCTCGGTACTCAGGTCGCCGTCGACGTTCAGCGTGCGCGGGAACTGGATCGACACGCCATCGATGTTGCGAATCTCGGGAACCGTCGCGCCGGGTGAGCCTGCCACCGGCACCTGGACGGTGTAGGTCTCGGTGTACGGAAGGTGGAGCACCGGTCCCGTGACCGTCTGCGCGCCGGCGTGGGCCCGGGACACTTCGTCGAGGGCCTGTGCACGGAAGCCGGCGCGTTCGGCGATCACGTCACGGATCATCGACAAGGGAATGAACAGGATGAACATCACCAGAGCGGTGATGCCCAGCTTGGCAGCGAGCGGGAACTTGAACACGTGAGGGTCCTCGAGTGGCAATGCGCCCACTCTAGGCACTGCATCGGGAGCCGACATGCGGCCCGTGTGAAGCCAGCGTGAAGTCAGCGGCGGTGTTGTTGGGCGGGCAGCGTCAGCTGCGCCTCGCAGCCGCTTGCATCGTTCTGCGCGCCGCCCACATTGACCACCTCGATGGTGCCGCCATGCAGGTCACACACCTCGCGCACCAGACACAGGCCCAGCCCCGAGCTGCGTTCCTGCCCTTCGCCGCGGGGCAGCGAATAGAAGCGCTCGAAGATGCGTCCGACCGCGTAGTCGGGGATGCCGGGGCCTGCGTCGCGCAGTTGCCATTGAATGCGGCCGGCCTGATGCGTGGACGTGATCACAAGCGTGCCACCGTCCGGCGAAAACTCGATCGCATTGTCCAGCAGGTTGCGCAGCGATTGCGACAGCAGGAAGCGGTTGCCTTGCAGCATCGTGCCCGGCGTCTGCTGGTCGACCACTTTCAGGTTCTTCTGGCGCAGCCTGGGCTCCAGCGAGTGCAGCAGATCGCGGGTCAGCGCAGTCAGGTCGACGCCCTCCACATCGGAAAGCCTGCGCATCTGCTCGACCTCGGCCAGCGCCAGCAGCCGTTCGATCAGCTGTTGCAGGCGTGTGGTCTGGCTCTGCACGTTGCGGGCGAAACGGATCCGTTCGGCGTCGGGAAGCGGTTCCTGCAGCAGCTCGGACGCACCGCGGATCGCGGCCAGCGGGCTCTTGAGCTCATGCGTCAGCGCATGCACATAGCGTTCGACATAGTCCTTGTTCTCCAGCTCCACCCGCATCCTCTCCAGCGCCTGTGCCAGGTCGGCGAACTCGGTGTTGCCGCTCAGGCGTCCCAGCCGCGGCAGCTCCGCCCGCTCGCCGCGGGCCACGGCCATCGCATAGCGCCGCAAGCGCGACAGCGAGCTCACGAGCCACCAGCTCGTCAGCAAACCCATGGCCAGCGACACGCCCAGCGCCCACCACGACCAGCGCATCACCCGCGCCTGGCTGCGCGCCACATAAGGCTCCAGCGCCCGGTTGGGCCGCGCTACCGTCAGCACGCCGACGATGCGATCGCCATCGAGGATCGGCGCGGCCACGTGCATCACCGTGCCCTGGGGATCGTCGCTGCCGTCCGGGCTGGAGCGCGCGCCGTACTGCCCGCGCAGCGTGCGGTACACATCGTTCCAGCGCGAATGATCGGCACCGACATCCTGGCCGCGTGAATCGAAGCGCACGATGCCGTCGGCATCGGTGACCGTTACGCGCAGGTCGACCTGCTGCTTGGTCAGGCCATGGATGTCCGCCTTGGGCGAGGCCGTCGACAGGCCCTTGAGTGCCTGCGAAAAGCCGCCGTCGGCGATGACGCCCGCGATCACGTCGGGCGCGGCCAGACGGGCAAGTGCGTAGGCCGTGTCGACCAGGCTGTCTTCCATCGCCACCCGCGTGCCCGGCTCCACCTCGTCGTCGAACACCCGCAGCACCGTCACCACGGACAGGCCCAGGATCAGGAAGAACGCCAGCAGCAGACGAAGGCCGATGCGCACCGCGTCAGTCCGGCAGCCTGATCGAGTAGCCCATGTGCCGGTGCGTCTGGATCAGCTCGCCCTGCAGGCCGCACTCGCGCAGCTTGGCGCGCAGCAGCTTCACGTGCGCATCGATGGTCCGGTCCGACGAATCCGGCGCGTCGCTCCACACCAGCGCCATCAGTTCGGCACGGGAAAAGATGCGTTGGGGGCGGCGCAGCAGGGTGGCCAGCAGGCCGTATTCGTAGCGGGTGAGGGTCAGGGGATTGCCGTGGCAGCGAATGCGTTGGGCGGGTTCGTCGAGGACGAGCGTGGGTACACGGGTCGGGGCCGATGCGGGTTCATCGGCGGGGCCCGTCGCCGGCGCGTGCTGCGAGGGCGTCGGCCCTACCGCTACCGCGCCACTTGCCACCGCCTGCCCGCTGCGGCGAAGGATCGCCCGCACCCGTGCGCACACCTCGCGCGGCGAGAAGGGCTTGGATACGTAGTCGTCCGCACCGAGCTCCAGGCCCAGGATTCGGTCGATCTCCTCGGTGCGGGCGGTGAGGAACACGATCGGCACAGCACTGGTGCGACGGACCTCGCGACAGACGTCGAAACCATTGCCGTCGGGGACGCCGATATCCAGCAGCGCGAGGGCAGGGGGTGTCTCCCGCACTTCGCGCAGGGCCTGAGAGGCCAGGCGGACGTGGACCACGTCGAAGCCATCGCTGCGCAGGGCGTAGACCAGCGTGTCGGCGATCGCGGGTTCGTCTTCGAGCAGGAGGATACGAGGGGGAGTCATCGGAGTCGCACGCGGCGGCGCAGGCAGGGCTCGGGCAAGTGTGCATTGGGCATCGGCGAAGGCACTGGTGTCTGCAGACTTTGTCTCGCTGTGTCGAAAAGTACCCCGGCTGCAGCGCTGGCGCGCCAGCACATGGCGCGCGCCTCTCGGCCGGCGGCGTACGCGTGGCCCGCTTCGTTCGCCCGTCCCGGGGCGGCGGCCGAGGATCCAACCCCAGGTGGGCGAGGATCTTCTCGATCGCTGCCCGCTGCAGGATCGCTGCGATGATCTTCAGCTCCCCGGCGCGACCGCGAACCCGCTCGAAGCGGGCTCCGGTCATCAACCGCGCTGCCGCCACACCCACACGCCGGCCGCGATCATCCACGCCGACAACAGGCTCACCGCCACGGCCACCGGCACCAGCTCCGGGCCGCCGAACACCGGCAGCGCGAGGCCGGCGAGCACTACCGCGGACAGCAGGCCGAACCCGGCCAGCCAGCGCGGCATGCCGCCCTGCACCAGCGCGCCGACGGCGAGCGTGCCGACCGATGCGGCCATGAACACGCTCACGCCAAGCACCTCACCGATTCCGCCGCCAAACTCGGTCAGGCCGGTGAAGAGCCATTCGATCTGGGTACGCAACACGGGGTCGGCCGTGGTGTGCGCAGTGGCCAGCAGCGGCATCACGGTCAGCCAGCGCAGGATGCCGATCGAGCGTGCGAGCGCCGACAGCGCGCCGAACGCCGCGACCGTGGCCGCGAGCGGCCGGCCGAGGCCGCCGAACACGTATGCGGCGAGGCCGATCATCACCGGCGCGACGATGATCGAGTAGAGCAGGTAGACGCCGTAGCCGAACGCGACCGCTTCCGGTGCGGCCGCGATGGCGGCGAGCTGCCGGGCGGCAGGATTGTCGAGCGAGGCCGGCCAGCCGATTGCGGCGCCGAGGATGGCCACCGGCGCGAAGGACAGCACCGCGTCGGCGATCAGCAGCACGGCGAGGCCGCGGCCGCGGCCGCGGAGCGGTGCACGGTCGACGGAGGTTGCCGCAGCGGGGGACGGGGCAGCGAGGGTGGACACGAACGTGGACATGACGGTGGGCTCCGGAGTGGGGTGATGGGACGAGGTGGGATCAGTGCGCGAGGCGGGTCTGTCCGCCCGGCGCGAAGTCGAGTGCGATCAGCGATTCGCGCAGTGCGCCGGCCAGCGGCGTGGCGACCAGCGGCTCGCCCGACAGTGCGGCCAGGCGGCGGCCGTCGAGCGCGTGCGGGACGCGCCACAGGTAGGACATGCGCGCGAGTTCCAACCAGGTGGGGACGATGAGGCCGATGGCGCCGATGAGGCCCCAGGGCATGCCGCCGCGTCGCAGGCCGCCCGCGGGCGTGATGCCCAGGTCGGTCGCGGCGGCTTCGATACCATCGAGGAGCTGTCGGCCGGTCAGCGTGTGCCCCTCGAAGTGCCAGCATGCGAACGCGGCGTGGTCACGTTGCTGCGCCACCCGCACGAAGGCGCCGGCAAGGTCGGGCAGGTAGGCCCAGGCGTGCGGCAGATCGAGCGGGCCGGGGTAGACCACCTTCCCGGCGCGCAGCGACTTCACGATCGCCTGGTCGAACCAGTTGCCGGTACCGCTGCCGAAGAAGTCGCCCGCGCGCACCACGCTCGCACTGAAGCGGCCCAGGGCGGTCCGGTCGGCGATCGTGCGCTCCATGCGGACTCGCAGTTCGCCCTTGCGGGTGCTCGGGCGCTGCGGGGTGTCCTCGCTCAGCAGCGAGGGCATCGCCTCGCCGTAGTTGTACACGTTGCCCGGCAGCATGAAGTGCGCGCCGAGCCGCGTGGCGACGGCCAGGCCGGCCTCGAGCGCGGGCATCGCCTCGGCATCCCAGCGGGTGTAGGCCGGGTTGACTGCATGCACCACCACTTCGGCCCCACAGGCCATTCGGACGAGGGTCTCGGTGTCGTCGAGCGCGATCGCGACGGACTGCGCGACGCCGTCGAGTTCGGGGTTCGCCGCACGGCGCACCTGGGCCAGCACGCGACATCCGGCCCCCGCGAAGGCACGGGCGGCGGCGGTGCCGAAGCGGCCGTTGGCGCCGAGGATCAACACGGTCGGGCGAAGGGCGACAGGGGATGCGATCGTCATGGAAGGCTCCTGAACGGGTGTGACGCCAGTGTCGCCAGCGGCACGCCATCCGACAATTGCCGACCCCTGCAGGTCAGTCATACACTTTCGTATGGCCGAACCCGCACTGGACCGTTTCGACTGGGCGCTCGTGAAGAGCTTTCTCGCCGTGCTCGACGCCGGCAGTCTGATGGGCGCGGCGCGGCGCCTGAACGCGCAACAGCCCACGCTCAGCCGCCATGTGGCCGAGCTCGAGGCACAGCTCGGTGCGCCGCTGTTCGAACGCACTGGCCGGGGTGTCACCCCAACCGCTGCGGCACTCGCGATCGCGGATGCGGCGCGTCAGATGGAGGCGGGCGCCCTGGCGCTCTCACGAGGCCTCGCCACGGCACGCAGCGCGGAGTCCGGCACGGTGCGCATCAGCACCAGTTCGGTGGCGGCCACCTGGCTGCTGCCACCGGTGATCGCCGCGCTCCGTGAAGCCGAGCCGACCATCGCGATCGAGCTCGTGGCCACCAACCAGCTCACCAACCTGCTTCGGCGCGAGGCCGACATCGCGGTGCGGATGGTGCGTCCGGTCCAGAACTCGCTGGTCGCTCGCAAGCTGGGTGAGGTGCCCATCGTGGCCGCCGCACATCGCAGCTATCTGCAGCGCGCCGGTATGCCGCGCGAGCCGCACGAACTCGCCCGCCACCAGCTGATCGGTTTTGACCGCGACGACACCATCGAGCGCGGCATGGCCCGGATGGGCCTCGCGCTTACACACGAGCAGTTCTCGGTGCGTACCGATGATCAGGTGGCCTACGGTCGGCTGGTGGCGTCGGGCGCCGGCATCGGCTTCGTCGCGCACTACAACATCCGCCACTGGCCGGGGGTGACGGCGCTGCTGCCGATGCTGGAGATCCCGCCCCTGCCGTGCTGGCTGGCCGTGCATCGGGAGATCCGGTCGAATCGGCTGGTGCGGCGGGTCTACGACTTCCTGGCGCAGGCGGTCCCGGCAGAGCTGGCGCGGTGAGCTCGCCTGCTGCCTGACGTCAGCGGGGCCGCGGCGCGGGGGATCGAAATTCAAACTGAACGCGTCGCTGCCCATGCCCGCCGCGGGCCGCGTGACGCGGCTGATGCAAGGCCGGGGCTCGTGACATCGGTCACGAGAGCCCCTATGCGACCGGGTGTCGATTCACCCGCCGCGGAGGCGGCTCGTTAGAATTTTGTGAGAGAGGTCAACTTCCCGCTAGGACGCACGATGTACGGCCCCTTCATCTCCGAGACGTCAGTGCAAGAGCTCGAGCCGACGCGCGTCGGACCTGCCGCGTCCGCCGAGCCGAAGCGAGGCCTGCCCGAGTTAGAAGAGTTCCTGCGCCTGCGCGCGGCGCGCGGCGGTCAGTTGTCGATCCTGTCGACGCTGCCGTTCGAGCGCGTGGCATTCTGGCGTGACAACGTCGAGTCGCTGAAACGGCGGGATGTCCGGCCCTCGTCGCTCGCCTATCGCTTCGGACTGGTCCAGCCCGGACTGATCCTCGACCTGCTGCGCCGCGCGCCGAAGGCCGACGTGGTGCTGCTCAACGGCGGCGAACGGATCGACCTGATCTACCTCGCGATCGCCGGCATGCTGCCCTGGATCCGCACGCCGCACGTGATTGTCGACGCGCACTGGCAGGCGAAGGACGGGATCCTGGGGCGGCTCCAGCGCCTGCTGCTGAGGATGGGCCGGCGCCTGCTGTCGGAGGTGCAGCCGCACTCACCGGAGGAAATCGAGATCCTCGACGAGCGGTTCGGCGTCCCACCGGACCGGGTGCGGCCGCTGCCCTGGTCGACGTCGCTGTCGGGTTACGAGGACATCCGGCCGAGATCGACGCGCGACCGCGTCGTGGTGTCCGGCGGTCACAGCTATCGCGACTACCCGACGCTGTTCGACGGGCTCCGCCGCGCCGGCCTGCGGCTGCGGGTCGGTCTACCCGACAGCCCGATTACGGCCTCGACGCGCCGACTCGCGCAGGACCTTGCGAACGTCGAGCTCGTCAGCGACTGGACCATCCGGCAGTACTGGCAGGCCGTGGCGGACGCCACCGTCTTCGCGATGCCGATCCCCGGCGGCCTCACGCGCTGCACGGCAGACCAGACGATCCTGAACGCGATGTCCTTCGGTACGGTGGTCGTCGCCACCAGCGCGATCTCGTCGCGCCTGTATATCCGGCACGGCGAGAACGGCTTCCTCGTACCACCGGACGATCCGCAGGCCTGGGCGCAGACGCTGCGTCACGTGTTCGAGCTCCCGCCCGAGGCGTACGCGCGCATCTCGCGCAACGCTGCCATGACGATCGAGCAGGATCACCGGGAGGACCTGCGACTCGCCCGAACCCTGGTGCGGGCGGCCCGGAACGCGCGCCTCTGAACTGACGGGACGAACCGCCCCCGCGGCACTACGCAGCAGCTGGCAGGGCGTCCTGCAAAGGCAACGCAGGCGCGCAGGCGGGTCAGGCGGGTCAGGCGGGTCAGGCGGGTCAGGCGTCGACGGTCTCGTCGTGCGCGTCGAGCACACACACCGTCGAGCCCGGCTCGCGCTTGGCCTGGCGCTTGGCGCAGGCTTCGAGGCGCAGCAGTCGCGACTTCGCGACGCGACAGGCCGGCGGCACGGCCACCACACCGACCGACAGCGTGAGCAGCGCGAAGCGGCGCGACAGGCCGTCGCGGTCGCGACCCGGGAAGCTTCGCAGCCGCCGCTCCTCATCGCCGAAGTACCGACGCGCGCCTTCGGCGAAATCGGCGAGCACACGGTCGATGCGCTCGCGCCAGTCGGACGAGGCGTAGAGCACCACGAAGTCGTCGCCGCCGATGTGACCGACGAAGTCGGCGTCGGGATCGGCGTGTTCGACAAGCAGGTCGCCGAGCAGCCGGATCACCTCGTCGCCAGTTCCGTAGCCGTAGGTGTCGTTGAAGGGCTTGAAGTGGTCGATGTCGACATAGGCCATGCAGAACGCTGTCCGCGCGGCGAGTCGCTCTTCGACTGCCCGATCGATCGGCACGTTGCCTGGCAGCAGTGTCAATGGGTTGGCATAGCGGGCGGCCTGCAGCTGCTGCTCCGCGATCGAGCGCATCAGGTCGCGCCCGGGAACGATGCCGAGATACCGGCCGCCGCCGGTCACGACCACGCCATCGTCGAGGGCGCCCTCGTCCTTCTCCGCCAGCAACCGGGCCGCGTCGGACACCAGGCAGTCCTCCTCCAGCACCAGCGGCTCGCGTTCGACCACGTCCAACACGCTGCGGCGGCCGAACACCTCGCGCCTGAAGGGCCGCGCCAGGAAGTCAATCAGGCGCGCCCGTTCGACCAAGCCGATCGGTACACCGTCGCGCACGATCGGCAGCAGCTGCAGCGACTTGTCGGATTCGAAACGCGCATACACCGCTTCGGTCGTGGTCTCGGGCGGAACGGTGGGCGAAGCGATCACCAGTCGACCGAGCCGGTCGGAGCGGTTCTCGGGCACCGCGATCGCCCTCGGCACCTTGCGCAGCGCAGGCTCGAGACGACGCTTCGGCGTGGACGAAGGCCGACCGACCAGGTAGCCCTGTACCAGACGGATGTCGAGCGACGCCAAGGTGTCGAGCTCGCTCTCGGTCTCGACACCTTCGGCGATGGTGAGGATGCCGAGTCGCGCGCACAGCCGGCGCAGCGATCGCACGAACTCCTGCTTGTATCGATCGGCGTCGATACCCTCGCAGAAGTGCCGGTCGAGCTTCACGACCTGCGGGCGGACCTGTGACCACAGCCGCAGCGATGCGAAGCCTTCGCCGAAGTCGTCCAGCGCGATCGACGCGCCGTGCGAGCGCAGCCGCGCGAGGGCCTCGCTGAGCATGGACGGATCGGACCGGGTCGACTCGGTCACCTCGATCACCAGCCGATGCCAGGTGCTCGAGTCGGCATGTTCGGCCATCAACTGTTCGATCGCGGCGACCGACTCGGGGCGCAGGGCCGCCGGGTCCATGTTCACGAAGAGCCGCCCGGCGAGGTCGGTTTGGTGGAACGCGGCGACCGCGACGCGCAGACAGGCGAGGTTGAATTCGACCGACCGACCGGCGTCGCGCATCAGCTCGGCGAGGTCGGCCGGGAAGTCCGCGTCGGGGCGGGTCCGGTCGCGGATCAGTGCCTCGTAGCCGTAGATCTCTCCGCTCACCACGTCGAAGATCGGCTGGAAGACTGTTACGAGACGACGCTCAACGACGATCTGCTTCGCCCACACGGGGTGAGGCAAAGGGGCGGACAGATCGGGTGGCGTGTCGAACAGTGCGGGCGGTGGCATCAGGTCGTAGTCGGACGCAGCGGGCACGTGCCCGAGAACATCCACCCGATCATGGTATCGGCCGAACCTCTGGAAGAGCGTGACGACATTACGACGACCGACGGGCGGATTCGTATCTCGGCCAGGCGGCGAGTGCGCTCAGCGCACACCCTGGACACCTTGATGGACCTGCTCGTGCTCCTCGGAAGACAAAAACGGCTGCGGCTCAGCGACTTGATCGGCGCGGCGGACCACTGGTAGTCTCGTCGCACAACTTCAAGTGAGCAAAACCACCGTGCTCGTCCCAAACAAGCGCAGCTGGGCCTGCGGTGCGTTGCTGGTGCTGGCGACGTCGGCTAGCGCGCAGATGTTCAGCCCCGGGTATGCGCTGACAGGCGCACCGATGTCCAACTTCCTGAGCACGAGCTTTCTGACCCAGACGCTCAGCAACGACTTGGGGCGCTCATCTGGCGCGAAGTTGAACCAGCAGGCCTTGGCGCCGCCCACCCTACTCAGGCATAACGAAGCGTTGACGGGCCTGAACGCGCGTACGTCTGGGCCCAGCGTGATGCCAGCCAAGCTGGCGAGTCATTACCCAGCGGCACACCGCGCAAAGGCGCAGGCGATGTTCGAGGACCTGCTTGTCCGCTACGCTCAGGTGGAGCGGCAGTTCCAGATTCCTCATGGCGATCTCCCAGGTGCCGTAGCCGCGTTCCTGGCTGGCAGTTGGATGGGCCTGCACAACGCGGATTTCCCCGATGTGCATTTCAAGCCCATCGTCGATCAGATGCGCTCGACCCTTGCCGCCGAACCGAGTATCCAAGGCGCAGCCGAAGCAGAGAAGCGCGAGATGTATGAGCAGATGGCCATCCTGGGTATGTTGATGGCGGGAACACAGACCGGCCTGAAGCAGCAGCCCAATTCGGCCACCGAGCAGGCGATGCGCGCGACCGCCCGCACCTATCTCGAGCAGTTCCTCAAGACAGACGCCGACCGTGTTCAGATGACTTCGCGCGGAATGATCTTGAAGTGAGGCTTTGAGCATTAGCGCGGCGCCTCGCGCCCCTCGGGCGACACCTCGCCGGGCCGATGCCCTGCCGCGCTGGATCGGATGCTGGCCATCGCTCCGGCGCTGACCGCCGCCGGTTCCGAGCCGCTTAGTGAAGACGAGATCGAAGCCGGGGTTCGGGTCAAGGTCTTGATCAGCGACCCTTACCATGGGTTTTCAAGAACTCGGCCACCACCGGTTGCCACACCTCGCCAAACCGGACAAAGAGACTGTGTCCATCGTCTCCATGGGGTGGGAACTGCACCAGCTGGGCTGGTGCGCCGTGTAACGTGTAGGCCTTGAACCAAGCACGTGGGTACTCCGCGCCAAAGTACAAATCGTTCTCGGTGTAGAGCCACAACATTGGCGTGCGTGCTGTCTTGCCGAACGTTAGGTAAGCGCTCTCTAGCAGCGGCTGGCTACACGGCCTTCCTGGGCGGCCTTTTGGATCACCTCCAGACCCGCCAGCGAAGTTGATGATGGCTGCCACCCCGGGCGGGTTGAGCGATGCAAGCGCGACTGACCCGGCTCCACCAAAGGACTGACCCAGTACCACGCTGCGGTCTTTGAGCACATCGTCAAGGCTTGCTTTGAGGAACCGCAGCACAGACTGCGTTTGCTGTGCCACCACCAAAAACCCCGGGGCAAAATCTCGCGCGTTACAAGGGCCGGTGTCTTCCAGATCGTCGCCTCCGGTTACGCCGTAGCCGATGCGCGTGGGAACAGCAACCGCATAACCAAGTTTCGCGAAGAACTTGGCTGCCTCCGGATAGCGTGACCGCCCCATCGACGAACGGCCGCGCGCGGTGACAGCCCGTCCGTGGTTGATCACAATGAGTGGTCGGGGCGAGGGGGTTGCATCATCTACAAACAACGTCAATTTGATCGTGTGCTCGACGCGCTGCCCCTGAGCGGCCGTCACCGCTACGGGTAGCTCCATCTGCGTCTCCACAAGCTCCGCGCTGGCAAAACCGAAAGCCCAATTCAAGGCGCAGAAAAGAAGAACCTTGCTCGAGTTCATTCTCGCTTCACTTTGGTTTGACCCAAATCAGTGTCATCACCGGTCTGTCGCGCACCTACATTACGCGTCGAGTCCGGGCATCGCGCCCCCGGTACGCGCATCGGCGCCGCCCGGATGATGCAGGGCAGCCAGGGGGTTGGCACAAACCGGCCCACAGCGGCTAAGCAGCTTCGCGTCTGGCACCACCACCACCGACAGCACGACGCCCGACGCGATCACCAGCACTTGCGTCATCAGGCTGCTCACGAAGAAGCGAGCGGTGGACCCTGGCACGGCTGCGAGACCGCCGTTGCGACGAAGTCTGCGACGTCGATGACGCGATCGCCGACCTGCTGCAGAGGCTCAACTCACGCCTATTCCTGAAGCTACTCGGCTTCGCGTCCGAACTCAAGGATCAGGCGATGCGCGCCGGCTTACATGTCCTGAGTTTCGACGACTCTGATTGATCCGCTCTCGCAGTGACCGTGACCGCCTGACCTCCACACCCGCCCTACGCAGGGTCGGACCGGACAGGCCGGTCACGATCCCCGGATTCGGCGGTCATCATCGCCCGAATTCGCAGTGCCTGTGCATCGGCCCGCGTTCGCTGCCGACCCGGACGATAAGTCGGATCCGGTCGTCGCGTCGGGCCCCGCTACCGAGCCGCCCCTGGCCGATGAGGTTCTCTGTTGCCTCCTCAGGCGGCTGACTGCCGGATCTACGTTGTCGTCGCTGCTTGATCGTTTCAGTCCGCCAAGATGGCGAACGATACCCATGGGTCACTACGTCCGAGCCGAGTCGGACGTGCTTGGAGCGGGCAATCGAGTTGTGCTGCACCGTGGGTGACTCCTTTTGGCCGCCTCGAGTCAGTCACTCCACGCCCTGCGCGGCCTAGAACCACTGCCGGATCGCCTCTCGCAATGCCGCGATGCGGGGCGCCTCTCCGCGACGCGGGGGCAGGAGCCGGAACTCGGCTTCGGGCAGCGGTGGCAGCCCGAGACCCGGGTCGCAGGGACGGAGCTCTGGCGTGACCGACGACTCGTTGAGACAGGCGATGCCCAGTCCCGCCGCGACCGCCATCTGTACCCCCGCCACACCGGAGGCCGCATGCGCAAACCGCACGGCCACCCCGGCACGGGCCAACACACGCGCCGTGAAGGCCTGCACAGAACACCCCTCGGGCGCGCTGATGATTGGTAAGGGACGCTCGAAAGGAGCCGATCCGATCGCCGCATTGACCCACAGCAAGCGCTCGCGCCGCAAGGAGAGCGCCTGTGCACTGCGTTCGCGCGGAAGCGGACCGATTTGCATGGACAGACCCAGGTCGAACGGCTCGCTGGTCAGTCCGGCGTCGATCGCCCCGCTGCGCGCGACGATGACGCGCAGGCGCAGCGCCGGATGCGCGGCGACCAGACGTCGCAACAGCAGGGCAATGTCGCTCGGACGGTAGTAGTCACTGATCGCAAGCGTTGCGTCGCCGCTCACCGAGGGGCCGGTCATGTCCTGAAGGGCAGCGTCATGCAGCGCGAGCAGTGCGTGCGCATGATTGAGCAGACGCAAACCGTGCGCGGTGGGAACAGCACCTTGCCGGCCACGTTCGAGGACCACCAGCCCCAGTCTGGCCTCCAGCTTTGCGAGCTGCTCGCTGATCGACGACGGGGACAGGAACACTTTCGGCGCCGCAGCGGTGAGGCTGCCGGACTCGCACACGGCAACAAAGGAACGCAGGTGATCCAGGTCGAGGCCGCGCATCGAAGAAGTCTTGAATTCGGAATCTCCGAAGGAGATCAACGGATCATCCCGTTTTTCCAAACGTGGTCTCGTCTATAGCATCGGCACCACCATACCGGGAGATCCAAATGCCCCTCGTAACCCTGACCTTGCGGCCTGGCCATGGCACCGTGTTCAAGGACGCAGTGCTCGATGCCACCCACCGCGCTCTGGTCATCGCCGGCGTCCCAGCCACCGACCTCTTCCACCGAGTGCTGGAACTCGGCCCGGAAGACTTCCGCTTCGACCCTCACTATCCCGATCTCGCATCCCCTCGGGGCAAAGATTTCGTGATGATCGAGATCCTGCTTTCGGCGGGCCGGAGCCTGAAGGTCAAGCGCGCCATCGTGAACGACCTGATCGCCCAGCTGCGCGAAGCACCCGGCCTCGATCCTGAGCACGTTATGCTGTGTTTCGTCGAGACAACTTGGGAAAGCTGGTCCTTCGGCGGCGGGCGGTTTGCCTACGCATGACGAGGCACCTCATCAATCCTGCCGGCGGTGTCAGCGCGTTGAAGAATTCCACCGCTTGCAGGCCGCCCACTCGGCCTCCGCTCCTGCTGCGTTGTTGCTGCCCCGCGCGTTGCTAACTACGATCCAAGAGGCGGGGCTGCCTCAGATAGATGGTTTGGGTGCGTCAGAACCCGATCCTTTCAATTCTTGGTCAGACCTGCTTTGCATTCAGTCAGTTGCCCTCGAATCTTCGGCGAGAGTGGGCCAAATCAAGTGACATTCCATCTAGTCCGGCACATTGGTTCAATCCGGTGAACAAAGTTTCCTTCACCCGAGTATTTAAGCCTTTCCTGACATCACCGTGGCTCTTCGGCTTACCGGGTGCGAGTCTTGCTGTCTTCGTGTTGGTCAGTCTCCTTGCGGGATCACAGACCTGCTTCAGTACGGTAGGCCGTGCAGCTGGGATCAAGTTCGTGCTGACTGTGGGCCTGCTGACCATGGCCCTTGGCGGTTGTGCCTGGCTGGTGCTGCAGCGCTGGTTGGACAAGGCCCCGCTGAAGGAGATCTTGTTCGGTGCGTTGGTCGCGGGCTCATTTGCTGGCGCCAGTTGGTTGCCCATGGCGTGGACCTTGACGGCCGGGCGCCCCTTTGAGCGTACCTACACGGTGGCTGAGGCGCCGCTGCTCGGCAGCCGACTGGGCTGCGCAAGAAGTCTGGACATCGTAGAACTTCCAGGACGAAACCCCACGCGAATGGGCAATGTTTGCGTGGACCGTGTTCTGTGGGATGCCGTACGCCAGCGGGGGCCGCACGGCGTGCAGGTGGTGTTTTCCGGAACCGAGTCCTCCAAAGGACTTTTTGTTGAACACATCCGTTTGGCCGACCCGAACCGCTAAGTACGTGAGGGTCACTACCGATAGACGTGGACCTGCCGCCACGCCACGCCATGCCATGCCAATCGGGTTCAGACTCGGCTGGATGCGCTCGTCGGACAGCGCCGGTCGCGTGATGCAGCGGCAGAGCCGCTGCAGCCGCGTGCGCTCGTGTGCATCGACCCGTACCGCGGCGTGCACGCTGCGGCCGTCGCACGGCGAGCTCGGTCCGACGCCCTGGGTGATTACCGGTGCCGACCGATACGAGCTGTCGGAGCACCGGCACCTTGATCGACCGACACTCTTCGTCCACCCAATCACCCGAATTACTGATACGGGTGACCTCTAGGCGGTCCACGATGCGCGCATCGCAGCGATCTGCCTTGCGCACGGTGTGGCCGAACTGTGGTCGGCCGACCGCGACCTCGCCCGGTTTACGGCACTGAGGATATACAACCCGGTGGTCGGGTGATTGCGCTACATGTTCCGCCGGTACTGACCGCCCACCTCGAACAGTGCGTTCGTGATCTGCCCGAGCGAGCACACGCGCACCGCGTCCATCAGCACCTCGAACACGTTGGTGTCGGCGATGACCGCGGCGCGCAGGCGCTGCAGCATCGCCGCCGACTCGGTGGCGTGAGCCGACTGGAAGCCCTCGAGCCGCGCGAGCTGCGAGCGCTTCTCGTCGTCGGTCGAGCGCGCCAGCTCGAGCGTCTCGGGGGTGAGGTCGCCGTGCGGGTTCCTGAAGGTGTTCACGCCGATGATCGGGTACTCGCCGGTGTGCTTGAGGTGCTCGTAGTGCATCGACTCGTCCTGGATCTTGCCGCGCTGGTAGCCGGTCTCCATCGCGCCGAGCACGCCGCCGCGCTCGGCGATGCGCTCGAACTCGGCGAGCACCGCCTCCTCCACCAGCTCGGTCAGGTCCTCGACGACGAAGCTGCCCTGTAGCGGGTTCTCGTTCTTGGCGAGGCCCCATTCGCGGTTGATGATGAGCTGGATCGCCATCGCGCGCCGCACGCTCTCCTCGGTTGGCGTGGTGATCGCCTCGTCGAAGGCATTGGTGTGCAGGCTGTTGGCGTTGTCGTAGGTGGCGATCAACGCCTGCAGCGTGGTGCGGATGTCGTTGAACTGGATCTCCTGCGCATGCAGCGAGCGACCCGAGGTCTGGCAGTGGTACTTGAGCTTCTGGCTGCGGTCATTCGCACCATAGCGCTCGCGCATCGCCACCGCCCAGATGCGCCGTGCAACACGGCCCATCACGGTGTACTCCGGGTCCATGCCGTTGCTGAAGAAGAAGCTCAGGTTGGGCGCGAACTCGTCGATGTGCATGCCGCGGGCGAGGTACGCCTCGACGAAGGTGAAGCCGTTCGACAGCGTGAAGGCGAGCTGGCTGATCGGGTTCGCCCCGGCCTCGGCGATGTGATAGCCGCTGATCGACACCGAGTAGAAGTTCCTCACGTCGTGGTGGACGAAGTACGCCTGGATGTCGCCCATCACCTTGAGCGAGAACTCGGTCGAGAAGATGCAGGTGTTCTGGCCCTGGTCCTCCTTGAGGATGTCGGCCTGCACGGTGCCGCGCACGTTGGCGAGCGTCCAGGCGCGGATCTTCGAGACCTCGTCGTCGGTCGGCTGTCGGCCGTTCTGCGCGACGAACTTCTCGATCTGCTGGTCGATCGCGGTGCTCATGAACATCGCAAGGATCGTCGGCGCCGGGCCGTTGATGGTCATCGACACGCTGGTGGCGGGATCACACAGGTCGAAGCCGCCATACAGCACCTTCATGTCGTCGATGGTCGCGATCGACACGCCAGAATTGCCGACCTTGCCGTAGATGTCCGGTCGCAGGCCCGGATCGTTGCCGTAGAGCGTGACGCTGTCGAATGCGGTCGACAGCCGCTTGGCGGGCATGCCCGAGGACAGCAGCTTGAAGCGGGTGTTGGTGCGAAACGCGTCGCCCTCGCCCGCAAACATCCGCGTCGGGTCCTCTCCCTCGCGCTTAAACGCGAAGACACCGGCGGTGTAGGGGAAGGAGCCGGGGACGTTCTCCAGCAGCAGCCACTTGAGCAGCTCGCCGTGGTCCTCGTACTGCGGCAGCACCACCTTACGGATCTTGGTGCCCGACAGCGAGGTGTAGGTCAGGCCGGTGCGGAGCTCGCGGTCGCGGATGCGCACCACATACTCGTCGCCGGCGTAGGCGCGCTGCATGTCCGGCCACATCGCGAGCAGCTTGCGCGAGGCCGCCTCCAGATCCGTCTCGCGGCGCACGGCCAGCGCGATGAGGGCGTCTCGCGCGCCATGTGCGCTCGGGGCGTCGTGCGCCCCCGACTTCGTTGCATCGTCCTCGAGCAGCATCCGCGCCGACTCGCGCAACTGCTGCACCTCGCGGGCCAGGCGCGCCTGCGCGCGGGCCTTCTTCTTGTAGCCGCGCACGGTGTCGGCGATGTCGGCGAGATAGCGCACGCGCGCCGGCGGCACGATCACCGAGCGCGCGCTTGAGTGACGCTGCACAACGCTCGCGAGCCGACCGCCCGCGGGTGCCTCGGCGTGCGACACGTCGGCGCCCGCGCGCGCGACGCCGGCCAGCGGCAGCTTCAGGCCGAGCGCGACCAGGCGCCCGAGCAAGCCCTGGTAGAGCGCGGTCACGCCGTCGTCGTTGAAGCGCGAGGCCTGGGTGCCGAACACCGGCATGCGCTCGGGCGGCGTGGTCCACAGCTCGCGGTTACGCTGCACTTGCTTGGAGACGTCGCGCAGCGCGTCCATCGCGCCCTTTCGGTCGAACTTGTTGATCGCGACGAAGTCGGCGAAGTCGAGCATGTCGATCTTCTCGAGCTGGCTCGCGGCGCCGAACTCGGGCGTCATCACGTAGAGCGTGGCGTCGACC
>JBIPLJ010000018.1:0-70251 GCA_044368415.1 Burkholderiaceae bacterium | reverse complement strand
GTGGTCAGTCTCATCACGAAGCTCCGGTAAACCCGACTAAGCGACTCAAGAATACCAATAACCTACCGGGTTGGTCGAGTATCCGTACAGGCGTCGGGGAATTTGTCCTGGACAAACGAACAACCGCACACGACGGTAGGGATACCCGAGTATTTTGTCAAGGCATTGCTCAGGACGAGGCGGTCGATTCGGCACGACAAACGGACTTCGGCCATCCGCCGGACGCACGAAGACCCCACGCCGGGCAGGGTCCGGGGCGGGGTCGTCCCTATGGGGAATTGCGCGGAAACGAGCGCATCCGTCGGATCGGGACACTCAGAAGTCGTGAAGAAACCGTAGCGAGCAAGCCCGAGCCGGCGCCGAGGAGCCGAGCCGTACGTGATGGTAAGGCCGGAGTTTCACGGCGCACGCTCGACGCACTGCGTCGAGATGCCGGCCGAACACCTCGCGCCTTTAGGCGCGAGGCTCCCCGGCGAGCATCGCAGGCGTCGGCTCGGGACGCACAGTCGGTTTATTCGCGGCTTCTACGCGGCAGCCACCTGGGTGGCGCGACGGCGTGCGACCTCAAGCAGCCCGGCGCAGGCGTCCTCGATGAAGTCGAGCGACTGATCGAAGCCCTGCTGCCCACCGTAATAGGGGTCGGGGATGGTCGCCGACTCGTGCTCGGTCGCGAAGCGCATCAGCAGCTGCAGCTTGTGGTGCGCCTTCTTGGGGCCGGTCTGCTGGAGCAGGGACAGGTTGTCCCAGTCCATCACGAGGATCAGGTCGAAGCGCTCGAAGTCGATGCCCTCGACCTGTCGCGCACGCAGGTCCGAGATGTCGTAGCCGCGCTTGGCCGCCGTCGCCTGGGCGCGCTTGTCAGGCGCCTCGCCCGCATGGAAGGCGTGTGTTCCCGCCGACTCGACCTTGACGACGTCGTCAAGGCCGGCCTGCCGGATCAGGTGGCGGAACACGCCCTCGGCCATCGGGGAGCGGCAGATGTTGCCCATGCAGACGAACAGCACCCGGGTGTTCATCGCCATCGTGAGAGGTTCTCGTTTTGCCATGTCTTCTTCCGCGCTGGAAACAATTGTCTTGGGTCGGCGGCGCTAGGCCGCCCTGTCGGTTGGGAACGGCACGATGTTGTCGGTGCCGCCGGCGCCGAACACCTGCGCCTTGAGCAGGGTCAGCTGGTCGCGAACCTGGGCCGCCTTCTCGAATTCGAGGTTGCGCGCATGGTCGAGCATCAGCTTCTCCAGGCGCTTGATTTCTTTGGCGGCGCCCTTCTCGCCCAGCGACTCATACTGCGCACGATGCTCGGCCGCCTTCAGTTCCTTCTTCTCCTGCGACGGGTCGTAGACCCCATCGATGAGCTCGCGCACCTGCTTGATGACGCCACGCGGCACGATGCCGTGCTCGGTGTTGAACTCGACCTGCTTCGCACGGCGGCGATCGGTCTCGTCGATCGCCCGCTTCATCGAATCAGTGATCCGGTCGGCGTACAGGATCGCGGTACCGCGGAGGTTGCGCGCCGCGCGCCCGATCGTCTGGATCAGGCTGCGCTCGGAGCGCAGGAAGCCTTCCTTGTCCGCATCGAGGATGGCGACCAGCGAGACCTCGGGGATGTCCAGCCCCTCGCGCAGCAGGTTGATGCCAACCAGCACGTCGAAGACGCCCAGCCGAAGGTCTCGGATGATCTCGACGCGCTCGACCGTGTCGATGTCGGAGTGCAGGTACCGGACCTTGACGCCGTGCTCGGTCAAGTAGTCGGTCAAGTCCTCGGCCATCCGCTTGGTCAGCGTCGTCACCAGCACGCGCTCGCGCCGGGCCGCACGCAGATGGATTTCGCCCAGCACGTCGTCGACCTGCGCGCCGGCCGGGCGCACGATCACCGTCGGATCGATCAGCCCGGTCGGACGCACCACCTGCTCGACGACCTGGCCGCTCTGCCGTTTCTCGTAGTCTGACGGCGTCGCCGACACGAATACGCACTGGCGCAGCTTGCCCTCGAACTCCTCGAACTTCAGCGGCCTGTTGTCCAGCGCCGAGGGCAGCCGGAAACCGTACTCGACCAGCGTCTCCTTGCGGGCGCGGTCACCCCGGTACATGCCACCGAGCTGGCCGACGGTCACATGCGACTCGTCGATGATCATCAGCGAGTCCTGCGGCAGGTAGTCCACCAAGGTCGAAGGCGGCATGCCGGGCGCGACACCCGACAGGTGACGCGTGTAGTTCTCGATGCCCTTACAGAAACCGATTTCAGCGAGCATCTCGAGGTCGAATCGGGTGCGCTGCTCGAGGCGCTGCGCCTCGACGAGCTTGCCGTTCGTGCGAAGCTCGTCGAGCCGCTCGCGCAGCTCCACCTTGATCGTCTCGACCGCCCTCAGCACCGTGGCTCGGGGCGTCACGTAGTGCGACGACGGGTAGACGGTGAAGCGCGGGATCTTCTGGCGCACGCGCCCGGTCAGCGGGTCGAAGAGCTGGATGGACTCGATCTCGTCGTCGAACAGCTCGATGCGCACCGCCAACTCGGCATGCTCGGCCGGGAACACATCGACGGTGTCGCCGCGCACGCGGAAGGTGCCGCGCGAGAACTCGGTCTCGTTGCGCTTGTACTGCATCGCCACCAGGCGCTGCAGCACATCGCGCTGCGACACCTTGTCGCGCACTCGCAGCGTCATCACCATGGAGTGGTAATCGCCCGGGTTGCCGATACCGTAGATGCACGACACGGTGGCGACAATGATGACGTCGCGCCGCTCGAGCAGCGACTTGGTCGCCGAAAGGCGCATCTGTTCGATGTGCTCGTTGATCGACGAGTCCTTCTCGATATAGAGGTCGCGCTGCGGGACGTAGGCCTCGGGCTGGTAGTAATCGTAGTAAGAGACGAAGTACTCGACGGCGTTGTTCGGGAAGAACTCGCGCATCTCGGCGTAGAGCTGCGCGGCGAGGGTCTTGTTCGGAGCGAGCACCAGCGCCGGACGCCCGAGCTTGGCGATGACGTTGGCCATCGTGAAGGTCTTGCCCGAGCCGGTGACGCCGAGTAGCGTCTGGAAGCTCAGTCCATCCTCGACCCCTTCGATCAGGCGCGCGATGGCCCCCGGCTGGTCACCTGCCGGCTGGAACGGCTGGTGCAGCTGGAACGGGCTGCCTGGATACTCGATCAGCCGGGGGGTGTCCGGGGCGGTGGGCATGGAGTCCGCGAAGGGTCCGTGTTAGGCGCGCGTGCTAAACTTCGCTACGCGTTATTGCTACGCGCCAAAACGACGATTATCCCCCCTGCGCATTCAAAAAGCCAGCATTTTGCTCAAATTTTGAGCAGCGGCGAAGCCTCCGTCGGTCGGCTTCGCTTGTATACCGACTTTCAGATCAAGGTCTTGCGATGGCTTCCTCACCCTTTTCCGCCGTGCCTATGGCTGCGCGGGATCCGATACTCGGACTCAACGAGGCATTCGCCGCCGACACGCGCACCAACAAGGTGAATCTAGGCGTCGGGGTGTATTGCGACGACGCCGGGAAGATCCCTCTGCTGGCCGCTGTCCGCCAGGCGGAAGCCCAGCTGACCGCCGCCGCCCCCGCTCGCGGCTACCTCCCCATCGATGGCATCGCCCAGTACAACAAGGCCGTGCAGTCGATGCTCTTCGGGCCGGCCTCGCCGCTGATTGCAGACCAACGGGTCGCGACCGTCCAGGCGCTCGGTGGCACCGGCGCGCTGAAGGTCGGCGCCGACCTGCTCAAGCGCTTCGTGCCCGACGCCCAGGTGTTCATCAGCGACCCGAGCTGGGAGAACCACCGCGCGCTGTTCGAGGGCGCGGGCTTCGTGGTCGAGACCTATCCGTACTACGACCCGGGGTCGCACGGCGTGCGCTTCGACGAGATGCTGGCCACGCTGCGCGCCCTGCCCGCCCGCTCGATCGTCGTGCTGCACGCCTGCTGTCACAACCCGACCGGCGTGGACCTGACCGAAGGTCAGTGGGAGCAGGTCGTCGAGGCCTGCAAGGCCGCCGAGCTGATCCCTTTCCTCGACATCGCCTACCAGGGCTTCGGCGACGGCATCGACGCCGATGCGTCAGCCGTGCGGCGCTTCGCGGCGGCCGGTATCGACTTCCTGGTGTCGAGCTCGTTCTCGAAGTCCTTCTCGCTGTACGGCGAGCGGATCGGGGCCCTGTCCTTCGTCGCTCAGAGCAAGGACGAGGCGGCGCGCGTGCTGAGTCAGCTCAAGCGCGTCGTTCGCACCAACTACTCGAACCCACCGATCCATGGCGGCTCCCTCGTCGCCACGGTGCTGGCCTCGCCCGAGCTACGCGCGATGTGGGAGCAGGAGCTCGCGGGCATGCGCGACCGGATCCGCGCGATGCGCACCGGTCTGGTCGAGCGGCTGGCGGCGCGCGGCGTCAAGCGCGATTTCGGCTTCGTCGCGAAGCAGCGCGGCATGTTCTCGTACTCGGGCCTGACCTCGGCACAGGTCGATCGCCTGCGCGACGAGTTCGGCATCTACGCAGTGTCCACCGGACGCATCTGCCTGGCGGCGGTCAACAGCCGCAACATCGAAGCGGTCGCCGACGCGATCGCCGCGGTGATCGCCTGATTGCGGGTCTGGATCTTGCACCCCCGCTCGCCGGGGTCGTGCGAGGCCTGGGCGTCAATCGGCACAGCTCCGAGTATGCGGTCGGTGCGAGGAACGGGTTGGACAAGCGAGAGATCAGCGGCCCGTCGCGCCAGGTCAGCGCTTTCGGCGGGAGCCAGTCGGCTCCGGGCGGGTTCAGCCGCGCCCGATGAAGGGCATCTTGGTCGCCATGACGGTCACGAACTGGACGTTGGCGTCCAACGGCAGACTCGCCATGTAGCGGATGGTGCTACCGACGTGTGCGACGTCCATCAGCGGCTCGGGCTTGATCGAGCCGTCGGCCTGCGGCACACCGTCGGCCATGCGGGCGGCCATTGGGGTGTGGGCATTGCCGATGTCGATCTGGCCGCAGGCGATGTCGTACTTGCGGCCATCGAGCGAGGTCGAGCGGGTCAGGCCGGTGATCGCGTGCTTGGTCGAGGTGTACGGCGCCGAGTTGGGCCGCGGCACATGGGCTGAAATCGAGCCGTTGTTGATGATGCGGCCGCCGCGCGGCGACTGCGCCTTCATGATCCGGAACGCGTGCTGCGTGCAGAGGAACGGCCCGGTCAGGTTCGTGTTCACCGCAGCCTGCCACTGGGCGAGCGTCAGGTCCTCGAGATTGATCGGGGGGGCGCCGACCCCTGCGTTGTTGAACAGCAGGTCGAGGCGGCCGAACGCCTGGACAGTCCGGTCGAAGAGCACCGCCACCGATGCCGGATCGGTGACGTCGGTCGGCACCGCCAGTGCACGGGCCGCCTCGGCGCCCGACTCGGTGATCACCTGTTGCAGCGGCTCGAGCCGCCGCCCTGCGAGCACCACCCGGTAGCCGTCCTCAAGCAGCGCCAGCGCCGCCGCGCGACCCACCCCCGTGCCGGCACCGGTCACCAGCGCCACCTTCTCGTGTGAAGCCATGTCTCCCCCTGTTCTCGTTCGAATCGCAGAGCGGGGATGGTATCGCGCCTGCTCCCGGGACACCGCCGACCGCCCCCCCGTCTTGACACGTCCCGGGGCTCGGCCGAGCTCAGCGCGGGCGACGCGACCGGCGTCACGCTGGCTTTGCGCGTGGAGTGCGAGGATCCGTCGGCCACCCTCGCGATCCGCTTGGTCGGCAGGATCGCCGGGCGCAGCCAAACATCCCGCCGACAGCCACTGCCGGATGGGCGGGCGCGACACCTTCGCCGTCGGAGTGCTTCAGGTGGGCGCGCCCCGCGCCGCGGGCGCCCACCTCCCCCGCGATCGGCGGGGCCTTTTGCACTGGGCTGGAAACCCGCTATACTTGAAGGCTGTTCCCTGATAGCTCAGTTGGTAGAGCGACGGACTGTTAATCCGCAGGTCCCTGGTTCGAGTCCAGGTCGGGGAGCCAGAAGAATCAAGGGGTTACGCGCTTCGGCGGGTAGCCCCTTTCCTTTTGCGGCCCGCCGGTCGTGCAGGCCGGTCATGCCCCTGCCGCGCGCTTGGCAAGAATGCGCAGGCTCAAGCCATCAGCCCAGGCCGCGTAGCCTTCTGAACTTGGATGGATCCCGTCCGCCGCCATGCCCGCCGTGGTCGTCGTTTCCGGATGCCAATGCATGATCTGCCCGCCCCGTTCGATCAGCAGGCCGGCCAGGCTGTGGTTCATCCGCCGCGCCCAGCGTCCCATGAACCAACGAAGCGGTTGTGGCAGTGCCAGGCAGGCATGCATGGGCGGCACGGCGCTGTGCACGAGCAGGGACGGTGCGAAGCGAAGCTCGATGACCTCGGCGAGGCGGGTTTGCCACCGGCCCCACTGTGCTGGCGCACACAGGCCGGTGGCGTCGTTGGCGCCCATTGACAGCACGACCACGTCGAACCGCGCACAGGGTGCATCCTGCAGCAACCTAAGCAGTCCGGGCGAGTCCAGTCCGTTGACCGCCATCACACACCACGCCACGGTGTGATGCCGACTCAGGCGCCGTACGAGCTGGCCACACAGCGCCTGATCCTGTGTCGGGGCGCCCACGCCGGCCGCACCCGAGTCGCCAGCCACCAGCAGGCGGATGAGCGTGCCGCTGCCAGCGGTGCCCGTGCGGCGACCCGGCGGCTCGGGCATACGCGGCGTGACGCGCCGTACGTGCCGAGCCTGCAGCCAGAGGAGCGGCGCCAGCAGCCACAGCAAGGGCCGAAGGTCCCAGCCGGCACACATCAGCGCGCCGGCCAACCGGCCTCGGCATCGACCGGCCTGGGTCTGATCGGGCTGAGTTCGCCGACCACGGCCGTTGGAAGGGCTGATCAGGCCGCCAGGGCCGGATAGTCGGTGTAACCCTTGGCGCCCGGCACGTAGAAGGTGGCCGCATCCGGTGGGTTGAGCGCCGCGTCCTGGCGCATGCGCGCCACGAGGTCGGGGTTGGCCAGGAACGGGCGTCCGAAGGCGATCAGGTCACCTCGCTTCTCGAACAAGGCCTGTTCGGCGCTGGAATGGTCGAAGCCGCCCGACAAGATGAACAGGCCGTCGAAGCCATTGCGAAGCGCGAGTTTGAAGTCTGCGGGCACCGGCGGCGCACCCATCGACGAGTGATCGACCAGGTGCAGGTAGAGCAGGCCCAGGGCGGAAAGCGAGTGAACCAGCGCGAGATATTGCGCCTGGACCTCGGGGAACTCGCCGGTGCCGTTGAACACGCCGTAGGGCGACAGCCGCATGCCCACCCGATCGCGGCCGATGGCGGCGACAGTGGCGCGTGCGATCTCCAGTGCCAGTCGGTTGCGGCGTTCGTTGCTGCCGCCGTAGCCGTCGGTGCGAAGGTTGACCAGCGGGTTGAGGAACTGCTCGATGAGGTAGCCGTTTGCGGCGTGCAGCTCGACGCCGTCAAAGCCTGCTTCCATCGCGAGCTTCGCGGCAACCACGTGTTCGTCGATGGCGTGTGCGATGTCATCGTCGGTCATCGCACGGGGCGGGCTGTGCGGCTGCATGCCGAGCGTGTCGGTGTACATCTCACCCGGGCACACGGCGGCACCGGGCCCGAGCACCTCGGCACCGGCCGGCAGGTTGGCGACGTGCGCCACGCGTCCGCAGTGCATGAACTGCACGAAGATCTTGCCGCCCTGATCGTGAACGGCCTTCGTGGTGTCTTTCCACGCGGTCACCTGTGCCGCGTCGTACAGGCCGGGGATGCGCGGATAGCCCAGACCGTTGGGGCTCGGCGAGGTGCCCTCGGTGATGATGAGGCCGGCCGTCGCGCGCTGGCCGTAGTAGGTCGCCATCAGCGCGTTCGGTGTGTGCTGGGGTGTGGCCCGGCTGCGTGTCAGGGGCGCCATCACCGTGCGGTTGGCGAGGCGCAGCGAGCGGACGGAGAACGTATCGAAGAGCATCGGAGGAACTCCTGGCAGGGATTGGACCTGCGGGCTGCGACGGGCGTGCCTGGCCGCCTGTCCCCGGAGGGTCTGGAGACGCAGCCTGCGCGTCACGGCCCTTCGAGTCTGTTCGTTGGCGTACTGCGGGGGGCCGAGCGCTCGAAGTTCGATTCCCGCCCATGCAGGCGTTCAAACCGAAAAATGAGCGTCGCCTGCCTTGACTGGCGCTGAACCGGCACCACGCCGCAGCCGCAAGCGCGGCACAGTACGATGCAGTCCGCAATGCGTGATCGACCAAACGTGCCCGACCCCAATGATCCAGGAACTCGAACATGAAACTGACCGTCAACGGCCGCGACCATGAACTGGAGGTCGAACCCGAGATGCCCCTGCTCTGGGTGCTGCGCGACGAGCTCGGCATCACCGGCCCGAAGTACGGCTGCGGCCTGGCCCAGTGCGGTGCCTGCACCGTCCATCTCGACGGCGTGGCGGTGCGGTCCTGCTCGATGCCGGTCGGCGCCGTCCAGGGTCCGGTGACCACCATCGAGGGGCTGGGCCGGCCAGACGCTCTGCATGCCGTGCAGAAGGCCTGGATCGAGCACCAGGTCGCACAGTGTGGCTACTGTCAGTCCGGGCAGATCATGGCGGCTGCGGCCTTCCTGGCCGCCGAGCCGACTCCGACCGACGCACAGATCGACGAGGCGATGTCGGGGAACCTCTGCCGCTGCGGCACCTATCCGCGTATCCGGCAGGCCGTGCAGGCGGCCGCGTCGCTGCTCAAGGGAGGCCGGCACAATGGCTGATCTCGCACGCTTCGCACGCCGCACCTTCCTGATCGGCGCGGGCGCCCTGGCCGTCGGCGTGGCCGGCGGGCTGGCGGTCGGCACCTGGGCCTACCGGCGCGACCCGGCCAATCCCCTGCTGGCTGACCTGCCCGAAGGCGCTGCGACGCTCAACCCGTACGTCCGGATCGATGCGAACGGCATCACGCTGATCACCCCGCGCGCCGACCTGGGCCAGGGGGCGTACTCGGTGCAGGCCGCTCTGATCGCCGAGGAACTGGACCTCGCCTGGGGCCAGTTCCGCGTCGAGCCAGGACCGCCGAGCGCGGCGTACTACAACGGCGTCGTGCTGGCGGAATCGTTCCCGATTGCGGCGACCAGCGACAGCTTCATGGCCCGCGCCGGGCGCGGTGCGGCCGATGCGGTGGGCAAGCTGCTCGGTCTGCAGGTCACCGGCGGCTCGTCGACGGTCTCCGACGGGTTCGACCGGCTGCGCGTCGCCGGTGCCGTCGCGCGGCAGATGCTGCTGGCCGCCGCAGCCGAGCAGACCGGCACCCCCGTGGTCCAGCTGAAGACCGCCGACGGCGCGGTGCTGCTGCCCGACGGCAAGCGCCTGCCGTACACCGCGCTCGCCGTGGCTGCGGGCAGGCTCGCCCCGCCGTCGGATGTGACGCTCAAGCCGGTCGATCAGTGGCGTCTGCTCGGCAAGCCGATGCCGCGGCTCGATGTTCCGGCCAAGTCGACGGGCACGGCGGTCTATGGCATCGACCTTCGCATGCCGGGCATGGTGTACGCCACGGTGCGCACCAACCCCCGCCTCGGCGGCGGTATCGTTCGCTTCGACGCAGCCAAGGCGCAGGCCGCTCGGGGCGTGCTGAAGGTCGTGCCGATCCCGGGCGGCGTCGGCGTGATCGCCGACAACACCTGGCGCGCCTTCCGGGCCGCCGACCTGCTCGAGATCGAATGGGGCTCGGCCCCGTACCCGACGACGACCGAGGCGATGTTCGCGCAGGCCGCAGCGTCGTTCACCGACGCGCGCCGCGACAGCCGCCAAAAGGACGAGGGCGACGTCGAGGCCGCGCTCAAGGCCGCGCCGACCGAGCGTGTGCTGCAGGCCGAGTATCGGCTGCCCTACCTGGCCCACGCGCCGCTCGAGCCGATGAACGCGGTGGTGCAGCTCAAGGACGGGCGGCTCGATATCTGGACCGGCACGCAGGTCCCGCGCTTCGTCGTCACCGGGGCGGCGGCCGTCGCCGGGATTGCGGAATCGCAGGTCCACGTCCACGTGCAGATCATGGGCGGCAGCTTCGGTCGCAGGCTCGAGGACGACTACGTGCGCCAAGCAGTGGCGCTCGCCCGCGCGCACCAGGGCGTGCCGATCAAGATGACCTGGAGCCGCGAGGAGGACATGACACACACCTTCCCGCGCACGCTGGCTGTCGCCCGCGCGCGAGGGGTGGTCGACCGGGACCGCGTGCAGGCGCTCGACCTGAGCATCGCGGCGCAGTCGGTCGCCGCGTCCCAGCTCGGTCGACAGAACCAGCCGGCGATGGGCCCCGACATGAGCATCGTGGCCGGTGCCTGGGACCAGCCGTTCGCGATCCCCCACTATCGGATCACCGGCTACCGGGTGCCGGAGATGGTGCCGGTCAGCTCGTGGCGCTCGGTCGGTGCATCGGGCAACGGTTTCATGCACGAGTGCTTTCTCGACGAGCTGATCACGGCCGCAGGCGCCGACCCACTGGCCGAGCGACTCCGACTGTGCTCGCACGAACCGTCGCGACGCGTGTTGCAGGCGGTGGGCGAGCTGGCGGGCTGGGGCACGCCGCTGCCCAAGGGGCGCGGGCGGGGACTGGCCTTCACCCTGTCCTTCGGCGTGCCGGTGGCCGAGGTCGTCGAAGTCACGGCCACGCCCAAGGGCATTCGAATCGACAAGGCCTTCGCGGTCGCCGAGGTGGGACGGGTGCTCGATCCGGTGAACCTCGATGCACAATTGGCCGGCGGCGTGATCTGGGGGTTGGGCCACGCGATGCTGGGCGAACTGACGTATGCCGACGGCATGCCGCAGCAGACCAACTTCCATGCCTATCAAAGCCTGCGGCTGTACCAAAGTCCGCAGATCGTGACCCGGGCGCTGCAGACCACCGGACACATCAAGGGCATCGGCGAGCCCGGCGTGCCGCCTGCGGCACCGGCTCTGGCCAATGCGATCTTCGCTGCGACGGGGCAGCGCATCCGCGAGCTGCCGCTGCGCAAGCACATCGGGTTCGTCTGAACGGAGGCGGCGGCGCCCGTGATGGCGTCGGGCGAGGGTCCGAGCTCGCATAGACCACGTCGTGCAGTAGGTCGGCCGGTGTACGGCACACAGTCGTCGACCGTCTAGGGGCGCACGTCGGGCTGCAGGTTCAGGTGGTCGACACACGGAACGGCCCAGCCCAGTGCAGAATGAGTGCCCGCCCCACCGGACTGGACGCGCAGACAGCGCGGCCCACGGACGGGCGCGCCAGACGGAGACACGATGGGCCGGATCGAGACCGATTACCTGATCGTCGGCAGCGGCGCCGCGGGCCTCGCCTTCGCCGACACCCTGCTGGCCGAGTCCGACGCGCACATCACCCTCGTCGACCGGCACGGCAAGCCGGGCGGGCACTGGAACGACGCCTACCCCTTCGTCGCGCTGCATCAGCCCTCCGCCTTCTACGGCGTGAACTCGATGGAGCTGGGCGCGGGCCGCAAGGACACCGCGGGTGTGAACCGGGGCCTGTACGAGCTGGCCTCCGGGCCGGAGATCAGCGGGTACTTCGACCGGGTCATGAAACAACGGCTGCTGCCGAGCGGGCGCGTTGACTACCGGCCGATGTGCGACTGGCTGGGCGACGGTCGCTTCGTGTCGATCCTGTCGGGCGCGGTCACCGAGGTGACAGTGCGCCGCAAGGTGGTCGACGCGGCGTATCTGAGCCCGCGCGTGCCCGCCACCCACACGCCGCGCTTCGCGGTCTCGGCCGACGCCTGGCTGCTGCCGCCGGGCGCCCTACCGCAGCTCTGGCAAGCCCCCCCCGGGCGGGACCGGCCGCGTCACTTCGCGATCATCGGCGGCGGCAAGACCGCGATGGACGCTGCGATCTGGCTGCTCGACACCGGCGTGCCGCCCGAATCGATCAGCTGGGTGGTGCCGCGCGACTCGTGGCTGCTCAATCGGCTGCAGACCCAGCCGGGCGACGAGTTCTTCGAGCACTCGATCGGCGGGCAGGCCAACCAGATGGAGGCCTGTGCGAAGGCGAGCTCTATCGACGACCTGTACGACCGCCTGGAGGCCTGCGGCACGCTGCTGCGCATCGACCCGACCCGCCGGCCGACGATGTTCCACCTCGCGACGATCTCGGTCGGCGAGACAGAGGCGCTGCGGCGGATCGGCCACGTCATCCGCAAGGGGCATGTGCGCGCGATCGACGCGGACGGGCTCGAGCTCGAGCACGGCCGCGAGGCGTTACCGCCCGGTACGCTGTGCATCGACTGCACAGCCTCCGCGGTCGAGCCGCGGCCGATCCAGCAGGTGTTTCAGGGCAATCGCATCGTGCTGCAGGTGGTGCGCCTGCCGCTCCCCACCTTCAGCGCGGCGCTGATCGCTCGCGTCGAGGCGGGCTACGGGGACGACGCGACGAAGAACCGGCTCTGCGGCCCGGTGCCCTTCCCCTGTCGGACCGAGGACTATCCGCGCTCTCTGCTCGTGAACATGGCCAACCAGTACCTGTGGAGCCAGGACAAGGCCCTGCGGACCTGGATCCGGGACAGCCGGCTAGACGGCTTCGGCAAGCTGATCGCCTCGGTCGATCCGCAGGACACGACCCGGCAGGCGATCCTGGCGCGGTTCCGCACGCATGCGGCCGGCGCGACGGCGAACCTGTCGAAGCTGCTGGGCTCCCGGGCCGGCTGAAGCGCGGCGGTGCGACAGGCTCTCGGGCCGGCTCTAGGGCCGGCTCTAGGGCAACCTCAGCGAGCGACGCTGGCCTGTCGGAGTCGCGCCCTGGCCGGCTGCGTGCGCCGCACCGGCGCGGGCGCTGGCAGAGGCTGCGAACGCGGCTGCAGCAGCGTGAACCACCAGCCCGCGGCCTGCGGGTTGCTGCGGAAGAACTGCAGCAGCGCGTCCGCCTCGCGGGCGTGCGCAATACGCAGCGGCGTCTGGTCGTTCACGCCGGCCTCGTGGTGGAGCCCGTGGATTGCCTCGTGCAGGAAGATCACGGCGAGCTGCGTGCCGGACAGGGCCGGGTCGAGCTCGATGCGGCGCCGCTCCAGATCGGCCTGGCCGAAGACGCGCAGGCGCGTCGCAGTCTTGACCGGCAGCTGGCGGACGGTCCAGCCCGCCTGCCCGACGACAAGGCGCTGGGGCGTGCGGCCGCTGCGCCGCACGTGTGGGCTGATCGCCCGCAGTAGTGCCCACGCGAGGGCGGGATTACGGCGCGCGAGCTGTGACAGGCCGCTGGCGAGCGAATGCGTCAGATGCTCCTCGGTGCTGTCGACGATCAGTGCAGCCTGCGAGTAATGCACCAGGCGCACCAGCGCGTGCACGAAGGCGCGCAGCCACTGCACGGGGTTGAGCCCCTCGCGCACCAGGATACGTCCGTGGGTGAGGTCGAGGCAGGCATGCCGACGGCGCACCGGCATCTCGTCCGCCGCGAGCTCGCGTACGACCAGGGTATAGGGGCCCAGCTCGAGGCTCTCGGCGAGCGCTAGATCGCGGAGCTGGGCGGTCAGCAGGATCGAATGCGGTGGCACGGTGGAGACTCCTAGGCCCTCATCATGGGCCCTGTCGAGCCGAGTTTCTATTGGAAGATTCCCCGAGAGGGACTACGACCGAAGGCCGACCCTTCTCGCTGTTATCGATTCCGGCAAAGCGGTGTCGAAATTCACGATTTCCCCGTATCAAACGACTCAAGCCCCGTCAGGCACGAGCGTAGGAGGCCGCCAGCCGCGCCGCAGCGCGAGCATCCGCAGCCCGAAGCCGAACGCATCGGGCCACGCACCGCACGTTCGACCCAGGGCCGCACGCGGTCCCGCGCGAGCCAAGGCAGCAGCAGGCTCAGCGCGAAACCTGCGACCACCCCCACTCGTGATGCAGCGCGGGGGGCGATCGATCAGCACGTCGCACAGCGTGCCGCCACCGAAGGCGGCCACAAAGCGAGCACGAAGTGGCCGATCGGGTCCATCCCGGGACACTCGGCCTCGAGATGAACCGAGTCGGCGACTGCGACGAGCGCAGCGATTTCCGCCCAGCGCAACGTGAGTTCAATGGGACGACCCCACTGCACAGCGCATACACTCCGTGGACGCTCAGGACAGAGATGATCGTCATGCATTCGAAGTCCCATTCGACGCACCTCCCAGTCCGACCCAGACAGCGCGCCGCGCTCGCGATCGTCGGTGCGCTCGGTCTCTCCGTTTCCCCGGCCGGCGCGCAGACTCCGCCGGCGCAGGTCGTGCGCGGCCCGGTCGCCACCTACTGGCTGAGCGCCGACACGGTCTCCGGCTTCGGAGCGATGGGCGCAGGCGGCGGCATGGGTCTCGGCAGCATGCTGGGCATGCTCACCGGCCGGGCCCCCGCGCCTGTCCGCACCCTTGACCTCAGACTGGGCTCGTCGCAGGGCGCATCGGCTGCGCCCGAGGCCGCGCACCTGATCCCGCCCGGCATGTCGATGGGCTCGCAGCTGCCGCTCCTCACGCCTGAGCCGACCCGCGCGAGTACCGAGCCGGCCGAGCGCACGCTGCCCAAGGGCATCGACGAGCAACCCAAGGGTCGAATGCTCATCTTTTGGGGCTGCGGCGAGAAGGTCGGACCGGGTCAGCCGGTGGTGATCGACTTCTCTAAGATCGGCCCTGGGCAGGCGATGCCGAACCTGACGTCGCGCAGCGTGAGGGGCCCGCGCGGGCCGAGCTTCGGCCAGAGCCGAACTTATGGAGCCTGGCCGAACGAGCGCGACCGTCAGACCGTTCCCGCCCAAGCGTCGCTGCGCGGCGAGCACCAGGTCAAGGGCACCTACTCGCCCGACATCCGCTTCGCGGTCGAACAGCACGACTTCATGCCGCCGGTGGAGCTGAGCACCTCGCGTCAACCCGCGGGCACGCAGCAGATGAGCTGGCGCCCGGTGGGCGGGGCGACCGGCTACTTCATGAGCGCTGCCGGCGCCGGCAGCGCGGATGGCGGCGGCACGGTGGACATCGTGATGTGGACCTCGAGCGCGGTGCAGGAGACCGGCGGGGCCTTGGCCGACTACGTGCAACCCGCCGAGGTGTCCCGACTCGTTCGGGAACGGGTGGTGCTGCCGCCGGATCGCACCGAGTGCACGCTGCCCGCCGAGGTGGTGAAGGCGATGCCCGCCGGCCTGCTCAGCTTCGTCGCATACGGTGACGAGCTCAACGTCTCACATCCGCCCCGCCCGACCGACCCCAAGGTGCCCTGGGACATCCAGTGGTCGGTGAAGCTGCGGCTGAAGTCGAGCACCTCGCTGATGCTCGGCGAGGGCATGGCCGGATTGATGGGGGCTTCGGGAGGTGGCGGGCGAGCCCCCGCCGGCGCGCCCTCGGCAGGCAGCGCGCCGCCACCGCCGACCGGATCGGCGCCCCCCTCCGACGGCGGGCAGCCGCCAGCCTCGCAGGCGCCGGCCACTCCGACCGAGGCCGTCGAGCAGGGCCTGCGCGAGGGCGCCCGCGTGCTGCGCGGGCTGTTCAACCGCTGACCCGCGCGGTGCCCGCGCCCGGCCGCCGGCTGCTCATCATCTGGTGGTCGAACACAGGCGGCACGGCCCGCCTAGTGCAGGAGGCGGCCGACGGTGCTCGCGAGGCGGTCCGCGACGAGCCGGACCCGCCCCATGTCCTCGACGTGCGCTGCGACCGGCTCGCCCCCGCGGCCGTGCTCGCGGCGGACGCGCTGCTCTTCGCCACCCCGGAGTGCCTGGGTTCGATGGCCGGCCCGATGAAGGCCTTCTTCGATCGCTGCTACTACCCTGCGCTCGACGCCCTCAACGGACGGCCGTATGCCGCCATCGTCTGCGCCGGCGGCGACGGCCTGGGCACGGTCCGCCAGATCGAGCGGATCGCGACGGGCTGGCGGCTGGTGCGCGCGGCGGAGCCGCTTCGGGTGATCACCGGCGCCCAGACCGCTCAGGCGATCCTCGCGCCCAAAGCGATCGGTCCGGCCGATCTGGAGCGCGCCGCGACCCTCGGCGGGACGCTGGCCGCCGGACTGGCGCTCGGGCTCTGGTAGGGCCCTCGATCGGGACGCGTGCGCGCGGCCCCGGGAAGCCGCCGGCCGCTGTGCTACAAACCCGGGCCCTTGGCGAACATCGGGCGCCTCAGGACGCCGGCTCGCCGGCCGGCACGTCGTCGCCGCCCGCACCCGCCTCATCCGCCGGCACCGGCTCGTCGCCGAAGCGCGTGCCGACCGCGCGCGCGGCCTGCACCCAGGCATGATCGGGCGGCACCGTGCGCAGCGCGGCGATCGCATCGGCGATCGGCACGGTGACGATTTCGGTGCCCCGCAGTGCGACCATCACGCCGGAGTCGCCGCGACAGGCGGACTCGGCCGCCGCCACGCCGAAGCGCGTTGCCAGCAGTCGGTCGTAGGCGGTCGGCGTGCCGCCGCGCTGCAGATGACCGAGCACGGTGACTCGCGTCTCGAGGCCGGTGCCCTCCTCGATCCGCTGGGCGATCACGGCGCCCACGCCGCCGAGCTGCTTGGCGTCGGTGCGCCTGCGATCGATTCCTCGCAGCACTTCGCCGCCCTCGGGCAGCGTCGCGCCCTCGGCCACACAGACGATCGAGAAGCGCCGGCCGCGCAGCGCGCGCTGGCGCACGTGATGAAACACCGATTCCCAGGCAAACGGCACCTCCGGGATCAGGATGGTGTCGGCGCCGCCTGCCATGCCGCCGGCCAGCGCGATCCAGCCCGCGTAGCGCCCCATCACCTCGATCACCATGACCCGATGATGCGACGACGCGGTGGTGGTGAGCCGGTCGATGGCCTCCGAGACGATCGATACTGCAGTGTCGAAGCCGAAGGTCGTGTCGGTGGCGGACAGGTCGTTGTCGATGGTCTTCGGTACGCCCACCACCGGCACGCCGAGCGCGACGAAACGCTGCGCGATGTGCATCGAGCCGTCGCCGCCGACCACGACCAGCGCGTCGAGCCCGGTCTCGCGGATCCGCGCGAGCATCCGTGCCGATACGTCATGGATCTCGAGCGAGCCGTCAGGCGCGCTCATCGGGAAGTGCCAGGGGTCGCCTTTGTTGGTCGTCCCAAGGATGGTGCCGCCCTCGCCGATCAGGCCGGCGACCTCGCCGTAGTCGAGCTCGCGCATGCGGCCCTCGAGCAGCCCCTCGAAGCCGTCCTCGATGCCGACCACCGTGACACCGTGACGGCCGCGCGCGGTGCGCGTGAAGGCCCGGATGACGGCGTTCAGGCCGGGGCAGTCGCCGCCTCCCGTCAGCAGCCCGATGCGCCGCGGCAGGGAACGGGAGAGCGTGTCTGGCATGGGTCGCCTCGTCGTGAAGTCAGCCGCGATGCTACCGCGAGCGCGCGGCCCCGCCGCCATCGCGTGCTAGCCTGCTGCACAAAACTCGCCGCCCCGATGCCCGCCCGCCCGTCGTCTGCGCCCCTCCCCGCCCGGCGCCGTCTGCTCGCCTCGACGCTCGCCGTGCTCGCCTCCAGACACCCGCTCCACTCGACGCTCGTCGCGCTCACCCGCAGCACCCCGCTCGCCTCGACGCTCGCCTCGACGTTCGTCGCACCCCTTCCAGCGCACGCCGGACACACCGGGCCGGCCGCTGCCGCAGCAGCCCGCGCGCTGCCGCCGTCGGTCGAGGGCATCGTGCTCAATGTCCACGACGGCGACTCCTTCACCTTCCGCGGCGACGATGGCCGGCGACTGCGCATTCGGGTCTCGGGTATCGACGCGCCCGAGCACCACCAGCCCTACGCCGATCAATCGCGCCGCCACCTCGAAGAAATGCTGCGCGGCCACCGGCTGCGGATCGATCCGATCAAGCAGGATGTCTTCGACCGGACGGTCGCGAAGGTGTGGGTGCTCGACGCCGACCTGCCGCCTGCGGACGCCGCACTGTCGCTGGTCGAGGCTGGCCTGGCCTGGCATTTCGTGCGCTACCGCGCCGACCAGCCGCCGGCCGACGTGCCGCGCTACGCACAGGCCGAGCGCGCCGCCCGCGCGCGCCGGGCCGGGCTGTGGCAAGACGCCGAGCCCGAGGCCCCCTGGGACTTCCGTTCACGGATGCGCCGCAACGAGGCCGCGCCGCCGCGGCGCCCACGCACCGACCCCGAAGGCTGAGCGGGCGTCAGCGCGCCGGCGCGCCCAGCCGCGTGCGGCGCATCGTCTCGTAGAGCACGACGCCGGCCGCGACCGACACGTTCAGGCTGCTCACCTGGCCGGCCATCGGGATGGACACCAGGGTGTCGCAGCGCTCGCGCGTCAGGCGCCGCAGCCCGACACCCTCGGCGCCTAGGACCCAGGCGACCGAGGCCGGCACCTCGATGTCGTAGAGCGTCGCGTCGGTGCCATCGGCCGTGCCGATGACGGTGATGCGCCGCTCCTGGAGCTCGTCGATCGTGCGGGCGAGGTTGGTGACCATGATGTAGGGCACGTTCTCGGCCGCGCCGCTCGCGGTCTGGATCGCCGCCTCGTTCAGCGGACAGGCGTGGTCCTTCGGCGCGATCACCGCATGTGCGCCCGCGCCATCGGCCACCCGCAGGCAGGCACCGAGGTTGCGTGGATCGGTCACGCCATCGAGCAGCAACAGCAGCGGCGGTCCCTCGATCGCATCGAGCAGCTCGTCGAAGCCGACCCGCAGGGGCTGCGCCTCGGCGATCGCGACGACGCCCTGATGGCGACGGTTGGGGCACAGCTTGTCGAGCCGCGCACCATCGACTCGCCGCGCCTCGACACCGGCCTGCGCCGCCGCCGACAGCAGCTCGCGCATGCGTCCGTCCTCGCGACGCACATCGACGTAGAGTTCCTTGACCGAGGCGGCCTGGCTGCGCAGCCGGGAGGTCACCGAATGGAATCCGAACACGAGCACCGGCCTACCTCCGTTTGCGCCTGGGACCGCGCTGCTCGGACTTCGCGCCGCCCCGCCGCTTGGCCGCCTGCCGCTCGGTGCGCACCCGCGCCACCTGCTCCGATTTGGCGGGCGCGGCCTTGCGGCCGCTGCGCTCGGCGAGCGGCGACGGTCCGAGCTCGGCGGCCGTCGGCACACGCACACCGCGCGCGTCGACACGCGGCGCATCGGTCTTGACCATCCGGAACTCGATCCGGCGCGCCTCGAGGTCGACCCGCGAGACCTGGACGTCGATCTCGTCGGTCAGGCGATAGCGCTTTCCGGTGCGCTCGCCACGCAGTTCGTGCGCGGCCTCGATGTACTGGAAGTACTCGCTGCCGAGCTCCGAGACGTGGACCATGCCCTCGACATACAGGTCGTTGAGGGTGATGAACAGCCCGAAGGTCGCGACCCCGGTCACGCGGCCTCGGAATTGCTCGCCGACCCGCTCGCGCATGTATTGGCACTTGAGCCAGGCCTCGACGTCGCGCGAGGCGTCGTCGGCGCGTCGCTCGTTGGCCGAGCACAGCAGCCCGAGGGTCTGCCAGCGGTCAAGCTCCTCGCGCTGCGCGAGGCTCATCCGGGTACGCGCCTCGGCGCGATCCTCGGCGCGTGCCGTTGACTTCGCCGAGGGCTTGGGCGGCCCACCGCGACGCCCGCGCGGCGGCGGCGCGGCGGCGATCGTCTCGGCCGACGGCACCGGCGGCGCATAGCGATGGCTCTGCATCAGCGCCTTGATCACGCGGTGGGTCAACAGGTCCGGATAGCGGCGGATCGGCGACGTGAAGTGTGCATAGGCCTCGTAAGACAGGCCGAAGTGGCCGACGTTGTACGGCGAATAGACGGCCTGCTGCATCGAACGCAGCAGCATGGTCTGAAGCAGCCCCGCATCGGGCCGCGGCGCGATCTGCTGGGCGAGCACTGCGTAGTCGGCCGGCGTCGGATCGTCGCCGCCACCGAGCGACAGGCCTGCGCTCTGCAGGAACTCGCGCAGCAGCGTAAGCCGCTCCGGCGTCGGCCCCTCGTGGATCCGGTACAGCGCGGGATGCCGGCTGCGCGAGACGAAGTCCGCCGCGCAGGTGTTGGCCGCCAGCATGCACTCCTCGATCAACTTGTGCGCATCGTTACGGGTGCGCGCGACGATCCGCTCGATGCGCCCCGCGACGTCGCAGACAATCTTTGTCTCGGTCGTCTCGAAGTCCATCGCGCCGCGCACGCCGCGCGCCTTCACCAGCGCACGGAACAGGTCGTAGAGGTTCTGTAGGTGTGGCACCAGCGGGGCGCGCGCACGCGCCGCCGCCGGGTCGCGCCCGGACAGCACCGACCAGACCTCGTCGTAGGTCAGGCGGGCGGCCGAGTGCATGACCGCCTCGTAGAACTGGTAGGCCTTCACCTGGCCGCGTGCGGTGATCACCATGTCGGCGACCAGCACCAGCCGGTCCACCGCCGGGTTGAGCGAGCACAGCCCGTTCGAGAGCTTCTCCGGCAGCATCGGGATCACGCGCCGCGGGAAGTACACCGAGGTCGAGCGCCGCAGCGCGTCGAGGTCGAGCGCGCTGCCGTCCTCGACGTAGTGCGCGACGTCGGCGATCGCGACCAACAGGCGCCAGCCTCCCGCTCGGCGGCCCGAGGTTTCCAGCGGCTCGCAGTAGACCGCGTCGTCGAAGTCGCGCGCGTCCTCGCCGTCGATCGTCACCAGCGGCACGTCACGCAGGTCGATGCGGCGCTTGTAGTCGGCCGGCCGTACCTGCGCGGGCAGCTTCGCGGCGAGCGCGAGCGCCTCCTCTGAGAACTCGTGCGGCACGTCGAACTTGCGCACCGCGATCTCGATCTCCATGCCCGGGTCGTCGATCGCGCCAAGCACCTCGACCACACGTCCCATGGGCGGGGTGTGCCCGTTCGGCGGCTGGACAATCTCGACGGTGACGACCTGTCCGGGCTGCGCACCGCCAGCGTCGCCGGGGGCGATGAGGATGTCGTGCTTGATGCGCTGGTCTTCGGGCACAACGACGGTCACGCCACGCTCGACAAGTACGCGGCCGACCAGGCGGCGGTGCCCGCGCTCGGTGATCTCGACGATCGAGCCCTCGGGCTTGCCGCGGTTGTCGAGGCCGGTGCGTCTGACGAGCGCGCGGTCCCCGTGCATCCCCTTCTGCATCTCGCGCGGCGGCAGGAACAGGTCCGCTCCGCCCGCATCGGGTACGAGGAAGCCGAAGCCGTCACGGTGACCGGTGATGCGGCCGGCGACGAGGTCGAGCTTGTCGGCGAGCAGCAGCACGCCCTTGCGGTTGGGGAGCAGCAGGCCGTCGCGCTCCATCGCCAAGACGCGCTGCTCGAGCGCTTCGGCATGGCGCAGGGGGACCCCGAAGCGCTCGCCGAGTTCGGTCGGCGTCAGCGGCGATTCCGCGCTGCGCAGGGCGTCCAGGATCTCTTCCCGGGTGGGTGGTGTCCAGGACTTGGTCACGGTTTGACAGATCGGTTCATGCAGTTATAATCCGCGGCTTCGTTGGGTTTCACCCGCACGAACCGCGCCCAGATGGCGGAATTGGTAGACGCACTAGGTTCAGGTCCTAGCGCCGGCAACGGTGTGGAGGTTCGAGTCCTCTTCTGGGCACCACGTTTCAGGGAAAGGCCCCGCTCAGCGGGGCTTTTTCTATTGTGCGCGGTGCAAGCGCCAAGCGCGGGTATGAAGGGCCGGCGGGGGAAAACGAAGACGGATCGGCGCGCGCCCACGAAGACGGATCGGCGCGCGCCCACGAAGACGGATCGGCGCGCGCCCACGAAGACGGATCGAGGCACACCCGGCTGCGTCGACGACACATGCCTCAGGACGGCCACCGCGCCTTCAGGTCGCTCGGCCGAAGATGATCGTACTCTTCGAACGGCTGATGAATCCACGGGTTCGTCGGCAGGTGATCGACGTAGAAGTCCGGCTCGGCGACTGACTGGCCCTTGCGCCAGATCACCGCGGACCGGATCTCGGTCACCTGCGGATACCGCGCCTTGAGGGCCGGGATCACCTCGACCAGCGTGGCCCCCGAGTCGACCAGGTCGTCGGCGAGCAGCCAGCGCGTGCCCGGTAGCGGCTCGGCACTGCTCATGTGCTCGGCGATCATCAGCCGGCTCTGCGTCTGCCCGGCGTTCTCGCGGTACGAACTGGTGAACAGCACACCCAACGGCACTCGGAACAGCCTCGACAGCGCGTCGCCGACCCGCAGTCCGCCGCGGGCGAGGCAGACGATCGCATCGAAGTCGTAGTTCGCATCGTGGATGCGGACCGAGAGCTTCTCGATCAACCGGTTGTACTCGTCCCAGGAGACGTGCAGATCCCTCATCGTCGGCCCCCTCAGGGCTGAAAGGGATGGCGCAGCAAGATGGTCTCGTCCCGATCGGGGCCGGTCGACACCATGTCGATGGGGGCGCCGACCAGCTCGGACAGGCGCTGCAAGTAGCGCTGTGCGGCGGCGGGCAGCACCTCCCACGAACGCGCGCCGTAGGTCGTGTCCGACCAGCCGGGCAGTTCCTCGTACAGCGGCTCGCAGGTGGCGACGTCTTCAGCACCGAAGGGCAGCAGGTCGACCGGCTGGCCGGCGCGGCGATAACCGGTGCAGATCTTGACGGTCTCGAGGCCGTCGAGCACATCGAGCTTGGTCACGCACAAGCCGCTGACGCCGTTGAGCTGGATGGAGCGGCGCATCGCGACAGCGTCGAACCAGCCGCAGCGCCGCGGGCGGCCGGTGACCGAGCCGAACTCGTTGCCCTTGGTGGCGAGGTGCTTGCCGGTGTCGTCGAAGAGCTCGGTCGGGAACGGCCCGGAGCCCACGCGCGTGGTATAGGCCTTGGCGATGCCCAGTACGTAGTCGAGCATCTGCGGGCCGACGCCCGACCCGGGCGCAGCCGCGCCGGCGATGCAGTTGCTGCTGGTGACGTACGGATAGGTACCGTGGTCGACGTCGAGCAGCGCGCCCTGCGCACCCTCGAACAGCAGGCGCTCGCCGCGCCGAGACGCCGTGGCCAGTTCGGCGGGCACGTCGGCCACCATGGGCGCGATGCGCGGCGCGAGCTGCAGTGCGTCGTCGACGACGCGGTCGGCGTCGAGTGCCGTCACCCCGTAGTAGTTGACCAGCACGAAGTTGTGGAAGTCGAGGACCTCGCGGACCTTGGCGCGGAGCTGATCCGGCGCGAACAGGTCGCACACGCGCACCGCACGGCGGGCGACCTTGTCCTCGTAGGCCGGCCCGATGCCGCGCCCGGTGGTGCCGATCTTCGCGTCCCCGCGCTTGAGTTCGCGTGCGCGGTCGAGGGCCACGTGGTACGGCAGGATCAGCGGACAGGTGCTGCTGATGCGCAGCCGATCACGCACCGCGACGCCCGCGCGCTCGAGCTCGTCGATCTCCTGCAGCAGGGCCTCTGGCGACAGCACGACGCCGCTGCCGATGTAGCAGGTGACCTTCGGCCGCAGAATGCCCGACGGAATCAGGCGCAGCACCTGCTTCTTCCCGCCGATGACCAGTGTGTGTCCGGCATTGTGGCCGCCCTGGAAACGGACCACGCCCTGCGCAATCTCGGTCAGCCAGTCGACGACCTTGCCCTTGCCCTCGTCACCCCACTGGGTGCCGATCACGACGACGTTGTTACCCATGTGCTCCTACTGCCTCCCGCCACGGTGCAGGGGGCTGACAGCCCAGCCCGCGGCTTGTCGTGCGAGCTCGCGATCGCATTCGAATTCCTGCTGCTCGTGCTCATGGCCGGGCAGCACCTGCACGACGATCTCGCCGGCGGCACGCAACGCGCGCACCGCCTCGGCGAGCGCCGTGTCCGCGCCCCATGGCGCCCTGATCGCACCGGACGGCGGCCGCTCGGGGATCAGCGCGGCAAGCTCGCGCAGTTCCAGCGAGAAGCCGGTGGCCGGACGGGCCCGGCCGAAGGCCGCGCCGACGTTGTCGTATCGACCGCCGCGCCCGATCGCATTGGGCACGCCGTCGACGTACGCGGCGAAGATCGCACCGCTGTGATAGCGGTAGCCGCGGGCATCGCCGAGATCGAGCGCGATCTCGACCGCCAGCCCATTGCCGCCTGCGAGCTGCTGCGCGGCCGCGAGCTGCTCGAGCTGCGTGAGGGCATCGGCGATCACCGGTGCCGCCGGCATCACGGCTCGGGCCCGCTCGAGCACCGAGGCCGCCGGTCCGAAGAGGCCCGGCAGTGCCAGCAGCGCACGCCGCTCGGGCGACTCGGGCACCGCGGCGAGGCGCTGTGCGAGCCCTGGCGCGTCCTTGGCCTGCAGCAGCGGGAAGATCTCGTCCTCCGCCAGGCCCGGCAGCGCGCCGAGCAGCGTGCGCACGATCGCGACATGGCCGAGGTCGATGCGCACCCGCGGCACGCCTGCGGTGCGAAGCGACTGCAGCAGCATCTCCACGACCTCGAGGTCTGCCTCGGGCCCGGCGTGGCCGAACAGCTCGGCGCCCACCTGCAAGGGCTCGCGTGTCGACAGCGGCCCCGCGGGCCGCGTGTGCAGCACGCTGCCCGAGTAGCACAGCCGCACCACGCCCGCCCGATCGAGCAGGTGGGCATCGATCCGAGCAACTTGCGGCGTGATGTCGGCGCGCAGGCCCATCGTGCGGCCGGTCAGTTGGTCGATCAGCTTGAAGGTACTCAGGTCGAGGTCGCGACCGCTGCCCGTCAGCAGCGAGTCGAGGTACTCGATGGTCGGTGGCATCACCAGCTCATAGCCGTAGCACCGGTACAGGTCGAGCAGGCGCCTGCGCAACTCCTCGATCCGCCGCGCTTCGCTCGGCAGGATGTCGGAGATGCTCTCGGGAAGCAGCCAGCGCGGCATGGGACGGATCGGTCGGGCGCGTCTCGCGACGCGCGATCAGGCGGCGAAGGCGAGCAGCGCCACGCCCGCGAGGATCGCGGCCAGGCCCATGAACCGGATCTGGCCGTCGCGCAGGGAGGCGATGCGTCGCATCGCCTCGCGCCAGCTCGGGGGCGACACCATCGGCATCAGGCCTTCCACGATCAGCATCAGGCCGAGCGCGGCGAGGAGGTTCGCGGCCATCGCGCGACTACTTGCGCGGCGACGGCGACGAGGCGCTCTGCCCCGCCCCCGGCCCGCGGAAGTACCGGAAGAACTCCGACTGAGGATCGAGCACGAGCACGTCGCTGCGATTACGGAAGCTGCTCCGGTAGGCCTCGAGACTGCGATAGAAGCTCGCGAACTCGGGGTTCTGGCCGAACGCCTCGGCGAACAGCGCCGACGCCTTTGCATCCCCGTCACCCTTGACGCGCTGCGCGTCCCGGTAGGCCTCTGCGATGATCACGTCGCGCTGCCGATCGGCATCGGCGCGGATCTTCTCGGACTCGGCCGAGCCGGTGGCCCGCCGCTCGTTGGCCACGCGCTTGCGCTCGGACTGCATCCGGTCGAACACGCGTTCCGACACCTCGGGGGCGAAGTCCACCCGCTTCAGGCGCACGTCGATGATCTCGGCGCCGATCTGCTTGGCATCCTCGTTCATCTTGTTGCGGACCAGGTCGAGCAGCTCCTGGCGCTTGCCGGAGATCACGTCGGACACCGTCTTCTTGGCGATCTCATTGTTCAGCGAGTCACGCAGGCTGCGCTGCAAACGGTCGCTGGCGGTGATCTCGCTGCCACCGACCGAGGTGAAGAAGCGGCGCGGATCGGCGATCCGCCACTTCACGAAGGTGTCGATCTGGACGTTCAGCTTCTCGGAAGTGATGAACCGGTCGACGTCGGCGGTGTCGATGGTCAGGATCCGGTTGTCGAAGTACTGGACGTTCTGGAACGGCGGCGGCAGCTTGAAGTGCAGGCCCGGCTTGGCAATGACTTCCTTGATCTCGCCGAGGGCGAAGACCACCGCGTACTGCCGCTGGTCGACGACGAAGAGCATCGTCGAGGCGATGCCGAGCGCGACCAGCAGGCCGAGGAGGATGGGGGCGATTCTGTTCATGGTCGGATGTCCTCAGCGGCCCGCATCGCGGTCGCGGGCACGCAGGCCGTCGCGGGTGCCGGCGCTCGACGGAGCTGTCGGCGCCGACGGCGCATCGGCTGACGGCGCGACCGGCGCGGCAGGGGGTCGGGCGTCCGCCGCGGCCTGCTGCACCAGCCGATCGAGCGGCAGGTAGAGCAGGTTGTTGCCATTGCCGCGCGAGTCGACCAAGACCTTGCTGGTGTTGGAGAAGACCTGCTGCATGGTATCGAGGTACAGGCGCTCGCGGGTCACTGCGGGCGCCTTGGAGTACTCGGCCAGCACCTGCTTGAAACGCGAGGCATCGCCCTCGGCGGTCGCGATGATCCGCTGCTTGTAGCCCTCTGCCTCCTGCTGCAGGCGGCCCGCGGTGCCGCGGGCCTTCGGGATCACGTCGTTCGCGTAGGCACGGCCTTCGTTGATCAGGCGCTCGCGGTCCTGGGCGGCCTTGTTCGCGTCCTCGAAGGCAGCCTGCACCGGCTCGGGCGGCTGAGCCTGCTGGATGGTGACGTCGACAATGCCGATGCCCGCCTTGTAGCGATCGGCGATCGACTGCATCAGCACCAGCGCGTCCTTGGCGACCTGCTCCTTTTCCTCGTACAACACCTGGTCGATGCCGGTGCGGCCGATGACCTCGCGGGTCGCCGTCTCGGCGGCCTGGCGGACGATCTCCTCGGGCGCGCCGCCGGGGTTGTTGTTGAACAGGTAGGCCTTCGGATCGGTGATGCGGTACTGCGCGGCGAACTGCAGGTCCACGATCGCCTGATCGCCGGTCAGGATCAGCGATTCGCGCGGAACCTTGTTCTTCACGTTGGTCCGGTAACCGACCTCGACCTGGCGCAGGCGCTGAACGTCGACCAGCTCGGCGGTCTCGATCGGGTACGGCAGCCGCCACTTGAAGCCGGCGGTCTCCACCATGTACTTGAACTCACCGAATCGCAGGATCGCCGCCGACTGGCCTTCCTGGATGATGTAGAAGCCGCTGCCCAGCCAGAGCAGGAAGGCGATGCCGCCGATCAGGCCCAGACCGGCGCCAGCGCCCTTCATCGTCGGCATTCCGGGAGCGCCGCGGGGCGGCTCGCCGCCACCGCCACCGCCACCGCTCTTGCCGAACATGCGGTTCAGCCGCCGGTTGAAGTCGCGCCAGAGCTCGTCGAGGTCGGGCGGGCCGTCGTTGCCGCCGCCGGGACGCTGCGGGCGGTCGTCGTTCTTCCCGCCGGAGCCGCCGCGGCCCCAGCCCGGGTCATTGAGCGACAACAGAGTTCGAATGCGGGTCCACATCTGGCGTGCCGTTGGGAAGGTGCTGCGATGTCGGAGGGTGCGTGCCGCGACCGGGTTCCGGGTCGGCATCGCCGTTTTCGTCGTCGACGCAGGCGTCGACCTTTCGACCGTCGGCTCCGTGAGCCGTCTGCTCGAGCGAGTCGGCCATGACCGCCGCCCGCAGGGCGCCGCGAAGGGCATCCAGGCCGGCACCAGTCCTGGCGCTGACGGACAAGCGTTCGATGCTACCACAGCCGTCCAGTTGGACTTCGGGTTCCAGGCCGAGCGCATCGATCTTGTTCCAGGCGAGCCACTGAGGGACATGGTTCGCGCCGATCTCCTCGAGCACGCGCTGCACCTGCTCGATCTGCTCGGTGCGGTCCTCGGCCGAGGCGTCGACCACGTGCAGCAGCAGGTCGGCATCGGCGGTCTCCTCCAAGGTGGCGCGAAAGGCCGCCACCAGCTGGTGCGGGAGGTCGCGCACGAAGCCGACCGTGTCCGACAGCGCGAGCTCGACGCCAGGCGCCAACACGAGGCGACGGGTGAGCGTGTCGAGCGTGGCGAAGAGCTGATCGGCGGCGAAGGTGTCCGCGCCGGTCAATGCATTGAACAGCGTCGACTTGCCCGCATTGGTATAACCAACCAGCGACACCCTGAAGGCGCCACGGCGATGGCGGGATTTGCGCCGCGTGCGGCGCTGCCGCTCGGTGCGGTCGAGCCGCTCGCGGACCTGGCGAATCTTGCTCGCGAGCATCCGGCGGTCCATCTCGAGCTGGGTCTCGCCCGGCCCGCCGCGCACGCCAATGCCGCCGCGTTGACGCTCCAGGTGGCTCCAGGCCCGGACCAGCCGCGATGACTGGTGCTGCAGCCGGGCGAGCTCGACCTGCAGCTTGCCTTCGGTCGAGCGGGCACGCTGGCCGAAGATGTCGAGGATCAGCTCAGTGCGATCGAGCACCCTCACCTTCCATTCGCGCTCGAGGTTGCGCTGCTGCACAGCCGAGATCTCGCGGTCGAACAGCACGACCTGCGACTCGGTCCGGGCGATCAGCGCACCGATCTCCTCGGCCTTGCCCCGGCCGATGTACAGCTTGGGGTCGGGTCGCGGGCGATGACAGATCACTCGCTCGGCGACCTCGTGGCCGGCCGATACGGCAAGCGCTGCCAGCTCGTCGAGCGAGGCCGGATCGACCCGTTCTCGGCCGAGGGCGACCCGGACCAGGAGAACCGGCGAGCGGGTGTCTTCGGGCGAGGCGTTCAGGTTTCCGTGCTTTCTTGTTGGAAGTTGACGGCGCGGGCCGGCACGACCGTGGAGATCGCGTGCTTGTAGACCATCTGCGTGACGGTGTTCTTCAGCAGCACCACGTACTGGTCGAACGATTCGATCTGACCCTGCAGCTTGATGCCGTTCACGAGGTAGATCGAGACCGGCACGTGATCCTTGCGGAGGAGGTTGAGGAAGGGGTCTTGTAGAAGTTGCCCTTTGTTATTGCTCATTGCAGCTCCGGCTCTGTTTGCTTTTATGTTGGGGGCGTCGAACCGGGATTCAAGCCCGGCGGCGGATCGACCCCGCCGGTCGACTGTACCGGAAATGCGGGGCGATTCGCCAGCCGACCCTGGGCGAAGCGCACCGGGCTTCGCCGTCAGCGTGCGTAGGGATTTGCCGAGGTGCGGAACTCAACCCGCAGCGGCGTGCCCTGCAGCGAGAAGGTGTCCCGAAACCAGCCCTCGAGGTAGCGCCGGTAGCTGTCCGAGATCCGGTCGAGAGCGTTGCCGTGGATGACGACCACTGGCGGGTTCTGGCCGCCCTGGTGCGCGTAGCGCATCTTCGGTCGGATCGGCCCGCGTCGGGGCGGCTGCTGGCGTTCGACCGCCTCCTGCAGGGCCCGCGTGAGCCGCGGCGTCGAGAGCTTGGCGGTCGCCGCAGCGTACGCCTCGTTCACCGAGCGCATCAGCGCGCCCACGCCCTTGCCCTCGGTCGCGGTGAGGTAATGGGTGCGGGCGAAACCGAGAAAACCGAGCTTACGATCGATCTCGAGCTTGAGCCGCTCGCGCCGGTACTCGTCGGCGAGATCCCACTTGTTGACGCCGACCACCACGGCGCGACCGGCCTCGAGCAGGAAGCCGGCAATGTGCGCGTCTTGATCGGCGATGTCTTGCGAAGCGTCGAGCATCAGCACGCAGACGTGGCTGTCCTCGATTGCCTGCAGGGTCTTGACCACCGAGAACTTCTCGATGACGTCGGTGACCTTGCCGCGACGACGTACGCCGGCGGTGTCGACCAGCGTGTAGAACCGCCCGCTGCGCTCGAAGTCCGCCGAGACCGAGTCACGCGTGGTGCCCGGCTGATCGAAGGCGATCATCCGCTCCTCGCCGAGCAAGGTGTTGATCAGCGTCGACTTGCCGGCGTTCGGTCGGCCCACGACCGCGATCCGCATGCGCTTGGCGTACGGCTTGGCTTCGAAGGCGTCGCCCTCGACGGCGGCGCCCTCGCCCTGCGGCATGTCCACGGCGGCGAGCTCGGCCTCGGTCGGCGGCGGCGGCACCTCGAACTCGGGCGCCACCTCGTCGAGGGTGGCGGCCGATGCATCAGCGGCCTCGGGCAGCACGAGCTCGATCAGCTCGCGCACGCCGTCGCCGTGGGCGGCCGACACCGTGTACGGTTGTCCAAGTCCGAGCGACCAGAAGTCCGCTGCGGCGGTGGCGCTCGGCATGCCCTCGGTCTTGTTGACCGCCAACACGACCTTGGCCGCGGTACGGCGCAGCTCGTTGGCGATGTCGCGGTCGCGCGCCGCCATGCCCTCGCGGCCGTCGACGACGAAGATCACAAGGTCCGCCTCGATGACGGCCTGGCGCGTCTGGCGCGCCATCTCGGCCGAGATGCCGGTCTTGGCGACCGGCTCGAAGCCGCCGGTGTCGATGACGATGAAGCGGCGCTCGCCGAGACGGCCCTGGCCGTAGTGGCGGTCGCGGGTCAGGCCTGGGATGTCGGCGACGAGCGCGGCGCGGCTGCGCGTGAGGCGGTTGAACAGCGTCGACTTGCCCACGTTGGGGCGGCCGACGAGAGCGACGACAGGAGGCGGCCCGCCTTCGCGTCGTTCATAGAGGTCGTTCACGGTGTCCTGAATGCATAAAGGCCGCCGCCGGAAGTCTGGACCACCAGCATTGCGCCGACCGCGGCCGGCGGCGCGACGATCGGCTTGCCGTCGGTGCGGGTGACGGCGGCGAGCGCACCGTCGGCACGCGACAGCCAAAGCACGTTGCCCTCGAGGTCGCCGAGGGCGACGACGCTGCCGACGATGAGGGGCGCGGAGAGACGGCGCCGCTGGAAGGCCTTGACCTGCCAGCCCGGCGCGCCACTGCGGTCGAAGGCGTGCACGACGTCATCGGCGTTGGGCGCCACGACGCCGCGTGTGTCGACGTCCAGGCCCACGGCCGACGAGAAGTCGCGCAGCCAGGCCGGTGCGCCGCTCGCGAGATCGACGCAGCCGATGCGGCCCTGGTAGGTCGCCGCGCACAGCTCGCGGCCGATGATCAGCGGCGAGCCGACTACGTCGGCGATCCGCTCGAGCTCGGTTGTGCCGCGCGGCTGCGACAGCGGCACGTCCCAGCGCGGCGCGCCGTTCTGCAACGCAAGCGCAACCAAGCGTCCGCCCGGCATGCCCACGAAGGCGGCACCCGGGATCATGGCGACGCCGCCGGAATTGCGCAGCACCAGCGGCGGGTTCTGCCGCTGGAACGCCCAGCGCCGCCGGCCGCTGTCGGCCTCAAAGGCGAGGACGCGGTTGTCGGTGGTGCGTACGAGCACCACGCCGTCGGCCACGGCAGGCGCGGTGACGACCTCGCCGTTGGCCGGCGCGGTCCAGCGCGTGCGGCCCTGCTCGTCGAGCGCGACCACCGTCCCGTCGCGCGCCGCGACGACCGTGGTCGCACCATCCGTGCCGACACCCGCGGTCAGCGGCTTGCCGACCGCCACGCGCCAGACGGGGCGGCCGGTATCGATGTTCAGGCGAGCCACCGTGCCGTCCTGAGCTGCGGCCCAGACCGAGTCCCCGATGGCGACCGGGGCGAAGCCGATACCCGAGCGAGCGCCCAGCGATGTGTTCCACGCCGGCACGATGCGCACGGCGTTCGAGGGCACGGGTAGCGGATCGGGCGGCGTGCGGGTCGAGCCAAAGAGCGAGCAGGCGCCGAGCGCAGCGATCGCGGCACCGGCGAACGCGGCCCGGCGCAGTCGGGACGTCGACACCTCAGGCTCCCCCGAGGGCATCGAGCTTCATCTGCAGCAGCGGGCGGCTCGCCGCGTTGGCGGCGAGCTTCTCGAGGGCGAGCCTGTAGGCGGCCCGTGCCTCGTCGCGCTTGCCCTGCGCGAGCAGCAGGTCACCGCGGCGATCGGCGAAGGCGGCCGCGAATGGGCCGCTGGCATCGGCGGGCAGCAGCTTCAGTCCGTCATCGTAGGCCTTCTCGTCGAGCAGGATCCCGGACAGCCGCAGGCGGGCCAGCGCGACATGCTCCGGATCCTTGGAATGCTCGACCGCCCACTGCAGGGGCGCCTTGGCGCCCTTCAGGTCGCCGGCGTCGTGATAGGCCCGCGCGGCGAGCAGCGCGCCCATCGAGCCATACACCGTGCCAGAGTACTTCTCGAACAGCGGCCCCGAAGTCTGCTTGACCTTGCCGATATCCTTCTTGTCGACCGCGTCGCGCAACTGGTCGTAGAGCACCGAGGCCTCGACCGACTGCTTCTGCTGCCACCAGCCCCAGGCGCGCCAGCCGGCGACCGCGAGCAACGCGACGGTGAGCAGCGTGAGCAGCAGGTTGCCGTACTTAGCCCAGAACGCCTTGACGGCATCGAGCTGGTCCTGTTCCTGGAGATCGTAGGCCATCGGCCCTCCGCGAGATCGGGGTGGACGGTCGGACTCAGTCGCCGGTGGCGACGAGCGCATCGACCAGGTAATCGGGGAGCCCGTCGAGCGGCACGGACTCCTGCTTGCCGGCGCCGTGCTCGCCGTCGGCGCCGCGCAGCGACTTGACCGTGGCGGTGCGGGCCGCCGCCTCGTCGTCGCCGATGACAACCGCGAACTCGGCGCCGCTGGCGTCGGCGCGTTTGAACTGCGCCTTGAAGGTGCCACCGCCTGCATTCAGCACCACGTCGAGGCCGGCGCTGCGCAGGCCCTCGGCCACGGTGAAGGCGACGCTGCGCGCCGCCTCGCCCTGATGGACGACGTAGACGTCGCAGGTCGGGCCTGCCACCACCTCACCGCTTTCGCGCATCAGCTCGAGCAGCCGCTCGACGCCGATCGCAAAGCCACAGGACGGCGCGGCCTTGCCGCCGAGCATCTCGACCAGGGGATCGTAGCGCCCGCCCCCGCAGACGGTGCCCTGTGCGCCAAGCCGATCGGTGACCCACTCGAACACGGTGCGATTGTAGTAGTCGAGGCCGCGGACCAATCGCGGATTGATGCGGAACGGAATGCCGACCGCACGCAGCAGCGACTGCACGCCCTCGAAGTGCTCGCGCGACGCCTCGCCCAGGAAGTCGGCGAGCCTGGGCGCGCCCTCGACCAGCGCCTGCATCGCAGGATGCTTCGTGTCGAGGATGCGCAGGGGGTTCGAGTGCAAGCGGCGCTGCGCGTCGGCGTCGAGCTGCGCGGCATTCGCCTGGAAGTAGGCGATCAGCGCCTCACGGTGGCCGCGCCGCTCCGCCGGGTCGCCGATCGAGTTGAGCTCGAGGCGGATGTCCTGCAAGCCGAGGTCGTCCCACAGGCGCTGGCACATCGCGATCACCTCGGCATCGATGTCGGGACCTGCGAAACCGAGCGCCTCGATGCCGATCTGGTGGAACTGGCGGTAGCGGCCGCGCTGCGGACGCTCGTGACGGAACATCGGCCCGACATACCAGAGCCGCTTCGGTCCATCGTAGAGCAGGTTGTGCTCGATTGCGGCGCGCACGACACCGGCCGTGTTCTCGGGACGCAGCGTCAGGTGCTCGCCGTTGAGCGCGTCCTCGAAGGAGTACATCTCCTTCTCGACGATGTCGGTGACCTCGCCGATGCCCCGGCGGAAGAGCGCCGTAGGCTCGACGATAGGCGTGCGGATCTGCCGGTACCCGTAGCCGCGCGCCCAGTGTGCGACCACCTGCTCGAGACGCTCCCAGCGCTCGGTGTCGCCGGGCAGCAGGTCGTTCATGCCCTTCACGCCCGACAAGCGTTCGGCCTTGCGCGCGGCGGGCACGGCGGGCACGGCGGACTCGGAGGCGAAGGAGGCTTCGTCGGACATGGGGTTCGGTCGGAACGTGGCGGGCGGCGAGTACGGGCGGGCGACGCTCAGGCCGACGGGTCGGCGGCGGCGACGAGACGGCCATAGCGGCGGTGCACATAGGCCTCGACGATCGCTTGGAACTCTTGGGCGATGCGATCGCCCTTTAGGGTGACCGTGCGCTCGCCGTCGACGAACACCGGCGCGACGGGCGCCTCGTCGGCGCCCGGCAACGAGATGCCCACGTCGGCGTGTTTCGATTCGCCGGGGCCGTTGACGACACAGCCCATCACCGCCACCTGCATCGACTCGACGCCAGGGTAGGAGGCCTTCCAGACCGGCATCTGCGAGCGCAGGAAAGACTGAATGCTCTCGGCGAGCTCCTGGAAAAAGGTGCTGCTGGTGCGCCCGCATCCCGGGCAGGCGATGACCAGCGGCGTGAATGCGCGCAGGCCCATCGTCTGCAGAATCTCCTGGGCGACGATCACCTCTCGGGTGCGGTCGCCGCCGGGCTCGGGCGTGAGCGAGACGCGGATGGTGTCGCCGATGCCCTCTTGCAGCAGCACCGACAGCGCCGCGGTCGAGGCGACGATGCCCTTGCTGCCCATGCCGGCCTCGGTCAGGCCAACATGAAGCGGATAGTCGCAGCGCCGCGCGAGTTCGCGATAAACCGCGACCACGTCCTGCACGTTAGAGACCTTGGCCGACAGGATGATCCGGTCGCCGGGCATGCCCAGCGATTCGGCCAGTCGGGCACTCTCGATCGCCGAGACGACCAGCGCCTCGCGCATGACCTGCGAGGCCTCCCAGGGCCGGGCTCGCCGGGCGTTCTCGTCCATCATTCGCGCCAGCACCGACGGGTCGAGGCTGCCCCAGTTCACGCCGATGCGGACCGGTTTGGCGTGCTGGTTCGCGACCTCGATCATCTGCGCGAAGTTGCCGTCACGCCGGCTGCCCGAACCGACGTTGCCCGGATTGATCCGGTACTTCGACAGCGCGCGGGCGCACTCTGGATACTGGGTCAGGAGCTTGTGGCCGTTGTAGTGAAAGTCGCCCACCAGCGGCGCATCGACGCCCATCCGGTCGAGCTGCTCCCGGATCGCGGCGACTTCGCGCGCGGCCTCGGGCGTGTTGACCGTGATGCGCACGACCTCGGAGCCGGCCTGGGCCAGGGCCTTGACCTGAACCGCGGTCGCGATCGCGTCGGCGGTGTCGGTGTTGGTCATCGACTGCACGACCACCGGCGCGCCGCCGCCGACATGTACCGTCCGCGCCCCCCAGCTCACCGCCACTCGGCGCGACACGCGCCGAACCAACGGCCCGGCGGGCATCGGAACGGCCTCCTCGATCACGGCAGCTTGACCTTGGCGATGTTGTTCGGCGAGGAGGTCAGCGGCTTCAGATCGACCGGCTTGCCCTCGAACTCCAGCACCGCCGCGCTCGCGTTGCCGATCGTCACCGAGAAGGGCGCCACGCCCTTGGCCTCGAGCGGCGTGCCCGGCTTGACCGTGCCCATGTATATCGACTTGCCGTCGCCTTGGCGCACGTCCACCCAGACGTCTTGCTTGACGGTCACGCGGATCGGCGGCGGGGGCGCCACGGGCGGCACGGGCGGCGCTGGCGCGAGCGCCACGGGCGGCGCTGGCACTAGAGCCAGGGGCGGCGCCGGCGGCGAAGCAATGATCGGCGGCACAACCGCGGGCACGCCCGGCGCGGCGGGCAGCGAAGCGCCGCCGGCGGTGCCGGCCGCGGCGCCCGGTGCCGGCACGAGCGGCGGCGGCACGAGCGGCATGCCCGCCACGGTACTGTCCGTCCCGGCGGCGGGCGCCGGCGCCGGCGCCGGCGCGACGGACGCTGGCGGTTGCGAGCCGCCGATCCACGAGGAGCTCTGGGAAACGCCGCCATCGGGGCCGAAGAAGAGCCCCACCGCGATCACGCCCGCCACGCCGAGCACTACCCACATCAGGCGGCTGCCCTTGCCCTCGCCATCGAAGCCGAACCCACCGCCCCGAGGCATGGGCGCCGCGAGCGTCGAGGTCGGCTTGAGCTCTTCGGCCTCGGCAAATCCGCCGATGGATTGCAGCAATGGCTCGACGTCGACGTCGAGCAGTCGGCCGTAGGAGCGCACGCAGCCACGCACGAACGCCCGGCCGGGCAGCGCTGCCCAGTCGCCCCGCTCGATCGCCTCGAGCTGCCGGGGGTGGAGCTTGAGACGCTGCGCGACCTCGCCCTTGCCCAGTCCGCGCTTCTCGCGCACCGCGGCCAGTTGCTCGGCCGAGGTGATCACGGTGCTCAGCGGATCCGAGGGGCCCGGACCGTCAGCGGGGTCAGTCACCGATTCAGTCACCGAATGCTCCACGTTGCAACAGGTTCGCCTCGCGCGAGGTCGGGAATTGGCGCCGCAACTGCGCCGACAGGCTCGCGACGCTGTCGCGGTCGCCGGCCCTGCGGTCAACCCGAATGCCGAGCCACAGCGTCTCCGGACTTGGCGGATAGCTGGCAAGCAGCCGCTGCGACATGAAGCGGGCGCGTTCTAACTCGCCGCGCTTCAGATAGATCTCTGACAGGTTGTACATCGCGACCGGGTTGCTCGGGTCGATGCGGAACGACTGGTCGAAGTAGGACTCCGCGCTCTTCAGGTCACCCGCCCGCAGCGAGCAGATCCCGGCATTGTGCAACGGCCGCGCAGGTGTCTGGTACAGCGGATCGCGGATCGCCGCCTGAAACTGCGCGATCGACTCGCGCGGACGTTCGGTCTGGCAGAGGAACCAGCCGTAGTTGTTCAGCAGCTCGGAGTCGTCGGGCGCCAGCCGAAGCGCGCGCTGGAAGCTCTCCTCCGCGCGCGAGCGGTCGTTCATGTCCATGTAGACCAAGCCGAGCATGCCGTAGGCCTGCGCATAGCCCGAATCGGTGGACAACGCCAAGCGCAGCTCCTCGAGGGCCTGCGGATAGTTACCCTGTTGATAGTAGCCGGTGGCCAGTTCCAGCCGGATCGACGCGCGACGCCGCTGCTCAGACACGTTCTGCGGCGTACCTGCGAGCGGCGGCGCGCCGCCCGGCTCGGCCCGTGCCGGCGGCGGATCGCGCCGCTGGTCGCGCACATCGTTGCCCCGCAATTCGCGCACCGGCTGCTGCTTCTCGTCGACCGTCGTGCACGCCGCGAGCGCACCGCAGGCCAACAGCATCGCTGCCAAGCGCCGCACCCGGACAGCCGGGGCGCTGCCGGGGGAGCGCCGAAGGGGCTCCGATCGACGGGTCATCGGGGTCGTGCTCACGCGGGTGCGATCGCCACACGCCGGCGCTCGCCGCGCTGCGCGAGACGGGTGCGATCGACGATGTCGCCGGCGAGTTGCCCGCAGGCGGCATCGATGTCGTCCCCCCGGGTGCGCCGCACCGTCGTGACGATGCCGGCGTCCGAGAGCCGCTGCGCGAACGCCTTGATCCGCTCGGCCGAGGAGCGCCGAAGGTCCGCGCCGGGGAACGGGTTGAATGGAATCAGATTGAACTTGCAGGGCACATCCCGGACCAGCCCGATGAGTTGCTCCGCATGCGCGTCGCTGTCGTTCACGCCGTCGAGCATCACGTACTCGAAGGTCACGAAGTCGCGCGGCGCGCGCTCGAGGTAGCGGCGGCACGCGCCCATCAGCTCGGCCAGCGGGTGCTTTCGATTGAGCGGCACCAGCCGGTCGCGCAATGCATCGTTCGGCGCATGCAGCGACACCGCGAGCGCCACCGGCATGTCGTCGCGCAGCCGGTCGATCATCGGGACCACGCCCGAGGTGGAGACAGTCACGCGGCGGCGGGACAAGCCGTAGCCATGGTCATCGAGCATGATACGCAGCGCCGTCACCGTCGCATCGTAATTGAGCAGCGGCTCTCCCATGCCCATGAACACCACGTTGGTGATGATCCGGTCATGGTCGTCGGGAACCTCCTCATCGCCGCCGCCGCCCGCCGCAGCGGCGGCCGCGGCGGCTTCGGCACGGCGCGCGCCGAGCAGGCGGTTGGCGAGCCACAGCTGGCCCACGATCTCGCCGGCCGCCAGGTTGCGCGCAAACCCCTGCTTGCCCGTTGAGCAGAACTGGCAGTTGACCGCACAGCCGGCTTGGGTCGAGATGCACAAGGTGCCGCGAGACACCTCGGGAATGAAGACTGTCTCGACCGCGTTCTCCGGTCCGACGCTGAGCAGCCACTTGCGGGTGCCGTCGCTCGCGACATGATCGGAGACGACCCCGGGGGCGCTGAGCCGCGCCCGAGCCTGCAGCGTCTCGCGAAAGCCGCGGGCGAGATCCGACATCGCGTCGAAGTCGGACTCGAACCGGCGGTGCACCCAGCGCATCAGCTGCTGGCCGCGAAACGGCTTCTCTCCCCAGTCGCGACAAAGCGCGACCAAGGCAAGACGGTCAAGCCCCAGCAGGTTGATGCGATCGGTGACGCCGGCTTCGGTCATGGTGCCTCTACTGCCCTGCTCCGCGCCCCGGGGACCCGGCGCGCGGCGCCCGCGGCTGCGGGCGGGCCGCGATCAACGGCTGTAGACGTTCATCCCCGAAAAAAAGAACCCGATCTCGCCACGCGCGGTATCGGGACCGTCGGAGCCGTGTACCGCGTTCGCATCGATGCTGTCGGCGAAGTCGGCGCGGATCGTGCCCGCGGCGGCCTTCTTGGGATCGGTGGCGCCCATCAGGTCGCGGTTCTTCTGGATGGCATTGTCGCCCTCCAAGACCTGGATCATCACCGGCCCGGAGACCATGAAGTCGACGAGGTCCTTGAAGAACGGGCGCTCGCGGTGGACACCGTAGAAGGCTTCGGCCTCGCCGCGTGAGAGGTGGGCCATTCGGGCGGCGATGACCTTGAGACCGGCGCCTTCGAATCGGGCGTAGATCTGACCGACGACGTTCTTGGCGACGGCATCGGGTTTGATGATCGACAGAGTCTGCTCTACAGCCATGTGCACTCCGGGAATATTCTTGAAAATGAGAGGGTTAGCGAAGGTAGCTTGACAGAAGTCTAGCCTGCGATTCTAGCATGCCATAGCCGCGGCACGTCGCCGACCCTTCTTGCAGGCGCACCGACCCGCCCCGGAGCAGCCGACGCGCATGATCCGGCGCCCGACGACCTTGCTGGCGTACGGGTTGAAATCCACAGCCAGAGCCCATACAGTAGAAGTCACGGGATTTTCACGCGCGAGCCCGCGCGCCGCCCCTCGTTTTTCACGGAGTCCAGATGGCCTACGAAACCCAGTCCAACCCGTCGATGCCCTACGGCCGCACCGGCGAGCTCGGCACCGTCGCGCGCAACCGGGTGCTCCGCAACACCTACCTGCTGCTCGCCCTATCCATGGTCCCGACGGTGCTCGGCGCCTGGATCGGCGTGACCACCGGCATCTCGTTCTTCGCCGGCAGCCCGCTGATCGGCTTTGCCGTGATGATGGGCGTCGCCTTCGGGTTCTTCTTCGCGATCGAGAAGTTCAAGAACAGCGGCATCGGTGTTGCGCTGCTGCTCGGTTTCACGTTTTTCATGGGCCTGATGTTGTCGCGGCTCGTCGGCTCGGTGCTCGGCTTCTCCAACGGAGCTCAGCTCATCATGACCGCGTTCGGTGGCACGGCGGCGATCTTCGGCGTGATGGCCACGGTTGCGACGGTGTCCAAGCGCGACTTCACGGGAATGAGCCGTTTCCTCTTCGTCGGCGCGCTCGTCCTGATCCTCGCGGCGGTCGCCAACATCTTCCTGCAGATGCCGGCGTTGACGCTGACCATCTCGGCCATCGCGATCGTCATCTTTTCAGCCTTCATCCTGGTCGACCTGCAGCGGGTCGTGCAGGGCGGCGAGACGAATTACGTCACCGCGACGCTGTCGGTTTACCTGAGCGTGTACAACGTGTTTTCGAACCTGCTGGCGATGCTCGGCATCTTCGGCGGCGATCGCGACTGATCGGATCAACACGGGCCTGCGGGCCCTACGCGCGAAAGCCGCCTTTCGGGGCGGCTTTCTGCTTTGCGGGCGCCGGACTCAGTCGGACTCGAATACCGCCATCGACTCGACGTGCGAGGTGTGCGGGAACATGTTCACCACGCCCGCGGCGCCGATCCGCCAGCCCCCCTCGTTGACCAGGATCGAGGCGTCGCGGGCAAGCGTGGCCGGATTACATGACACGTAGACGATGCGTTTCGGGCGCGGCACGCCGGGCTGGGCCAGCGCCTGCGCCACCGCGAGCGCGCCCTCGCGCGGCGGATCGACCAGCACCCGGTCGAAGGCACCGAGCGACTGCCAGCGCTCTAGGGTCAGCTCGAAGAGGTTGGCGACGTCGAACGCGGTTCGCGCTTCGAGCCCGTTGGCCTGGGCGTTGGCCTGCGCCCGCTGGACAAGCGCGCGGCTGCCCTCGATGCCGACCACCTCGCGGGCCCGAGTGGCCAGCGGCAGCGTGAAGTTGCCAAGTCCGCAGAACAAGTCCGCGACCCGCTCGTTCGGCTGCGGATCGAGCAGGCGCACCGCGCGACCGACCAGCGTCGCGTTGATCATGTGGTTGACCTGGGTGAAGTCGGTCGGCCGGAACGGATGGACGACGCCGAACTCCGGCAGCGAGTAGTGCAGCACCGACTCGCCGCCGCCGCCGGGCGTCGAGAGCAGCTCGATGGTCTCGGGCCCCTTGGGCTGCAGCCACATCTCGACCGCATGGCGGGCACCGAACGCACGCAGCAGCGCGACGTCCGCGTCGGTCAGCGGCTCGAGGATCCGGAAGACCAGCGCCAGCACCGTCTCGCCCTGGGCGAGCTCGACCTGGGGCATGCGGTCGCGGATCGACAGGCCACCGACCAGCTCGCGCAGCGGCACCAGGAGCGCCGACACGGTGGGCGGCAGCACCAGACATTCGCGCATGTCGGCGACATAGCTCGAGCCGCGCTCGTGGAAGCCCACCAGCACGCCGCCCTTCTTGGGGACATGCCGCACCGACAGCCGTGCGCGGTATCGGTAGCCGAAGGCCGGCCCCACGATCGGCGGCAGCATCGTCTCGGCGCGCACGCGCCCGAGGTGCCACAGCGAGTCCTCCAGCGCGCGCTGCTTGATCGACACCTGCGCGCGGGTCTCGACGTGCTGCATGGTGCAGCCGCCGCAGACACCGAAGTTGGGGCAGCGCGGTGTCGTGCGGAGCACGCTCGCGCGCTCGATGGTCTCGACTTCGGCGACGTCAAAGCGCGGCTTGCGCCGCACGATGCGCGCGGTGACCGTCTCGCCGGGCAGCGCACCGCGCACGAAGGTCACCTTGCCTTCGCTGCGCGCGACGCCGTTCGCCTCGAGGTCCAGGGATTCGATCCGGTACCGTTCGCTCACGTCGACCAGGCCGCAAGGAATTCCGGCCAGTGGTCGCCCTCGAGCGCGCCGAGCGTCTCGCGCGTCAGGGTCATTTCGGCCTCGTACTCGTCGGCGGTGAGCGAACCACGCATCAGCCGGAAGCGGTTGTAGAGCAGCCAGGTGTTCGCGACGTCGGTCTCGCAGTAGTCGCGAATCTCGTCTTGCAGGCCCGCCTGCCAGGCATCGTAGACCTGCGAGCCGTCCATCCCGAGCTTGCCGGGGAAGCCGCACATCTTGGCAAGCTGATCGAGCGGTGCGGCGGCACGGCCGTTATAGAGCGCGAGTAGGTCCATCAGGTCGGTGTGCCGCGAGTGGTAGCGCGACACGTAGCTGTTCCACTTGAAGTCACGGTCATCCTCGCCCTGGTCCCAGTAGCGGTGCGCCTGCACCGTGTGGATCAAACCACGGTAATGCAGCACCTGCAGGTCGAAGCCCCCGCCGTTCCAGGAGACGAGGTTCGGCGTGTACTTCTCGACGGTGCGAAAGAACCCTTGGACCAGTTTCCCCTCATCGTCCGGCCCGCCAGCCAGCGAACGCACGCGCAGACCTTCGGCGTCGCGGAACAGCATCGAGATGACGATGACCTTGTGCAGGTGCAGCGGCAGGAAGTCGCTCGCGCCCGAGGTCTGCTCACGGCGGCGCGCGAGCGCGGCCTCGACGACCACGTCATCGTCGCCATCCAGGCCCCAGGCCGCACGCAGCCCGGCGGCATCGGGCACGGTCTCGATGTCGAAGACCAGGATCGGGACCATCTGTCGGCCCTCAGCGCTTCGGCAGGAACCGGGTCGGATCGACCGGCTTGCCCTGCTGCCGGATCTCGAAGTGAAGTCGCGGCGACGCCGTGCCCGAGTCGCCGAGCTCCGCGATCTTCTGGCCACGCTTGACCGCCTGCCCCTCCTTGACCGACAGCGTGCGGTTGTGCGCGTAGACCGACAGCAACTCGTTGGCGTGCTTGACGATGACCAGGTTGCCGTAGCCGCGCGGTCCGTTGCCGCTGAAGATCACGCGCCCTTCGGCCGCGGCGACCACCGGGTCGCCGACCTTGCCGCCCAGCACCACCCCCTTGTTGCCGGACTCGGAGAACGACTGCATGACCTTGCCCGGCGAAGGCCAGGCCCATTCGCCGTCTCCGTCCGCGGCCGGTGCCGGGCCGCCCGGGGGCGGCGCAGCGACGACCGGGGGTGCCGTGAAAGCCGCCCCGCCCGAGGGTGCGGGGGCTGCCGGCGCCGGCGCGGGGGGCGTGACGCCAGGCGCCGAAGCTGCGGGGGCCGGCGCCGAGGCGGCCGGCGCTGCGGCGGGCGGCGCCGCGGCATCGGCCGCGCGCAGGTCGGCCAGCGCGCTCTCTGAGTACGGCAGCTTGGTGCCGCGCGGCGTGCTGCGGGTATTGGGCGGCAGCGCGGAGGCGGTCGCAGGCGGTGCGCCGGTGCCGGGCGTCACCGCCGGGCCGAGGGCTCCGGATGTCGCAGCGGGCGCACGCGGTTCGAGCGGACGCGACTCGATACCGCGCGACTCGACCGAGCCGCTGCGGATCGGCGCGGTCTGGACGGTCGCGTCCAGCGAGGGCTGTACCGGCGTCGGCGCAACAACAGGAGCGGCAGGCGGTACCGCGGGCGCAGCCGGTCGGGCGCCGGAGTGGGTGCGCGCGACGATCGGCGCGGGCGGCGCGCTCGTGCAGGCCGCGAGGGCGAGCACGAGCCCCGCTGCGAGCAGCGCTCGGACATAGGCGAACGGACAGGAGGCGCGTTGGGGCATGTCGATAATGAACGTGATCGCGGCTGCGCTCAGCTGGTGCCGCGGCGAAGCGGGACAAATCGTACAGCGTCGAGCACCGTCAAGGTCCACTCGTCGCGGCCGGGACGCTCGACGAAGTGCAGCGCCTGGCTGGCGCCGACGGTGGACGCGACCGGCGCGATCAGCGTGCCGCCGACCTTCATCTGCATCAGTAACGGGTCCGGGATGTCCTCGCCCGCCGCCGCGACGATGATCGCGTCGTACGGCGCCGCGACCTCGACACCCTGCCGGCCGTCGCCGAAGGTCAGGCGCAGGTTGGGCATGCGCATCGGCCGGATGTTCGTGCGGGCGGCCTCGTGCAGCCAGCGCAGGCGCTCGATCGACACGGCCTCGCCGAAGACATGGGCGAGCACGGCGGCCTGATAGCCGCAGCCCGTGCCGACCTCCAGCACCTTGGCCGTGCGGAGCGACTTCGGATCGCGCTCGCGCACGAGCAGCTCGATCATCTTGGCGACCGTGCTCGGCTTGCTGATCGTCTGGCCCTGACCGATCGGCAGCGCAACGTCCTCATAGGCCCGGCTGGCCAGGCCCTGGTCGACGAACAGGTGGCGGGGCACCGCGGACATCGCCGCGAGGACGACCTCGTGCCGGATTCCGAGTGTGCGCAGGCCCTGGACCATGTGCTCACGAGCCCGGTCCGACGTCAGGCCGCCGGACCCGGGAGCGCGGGCTAGTCGGTCAGCCATCGGCGGGTCGCGTCGGACAGGGCGGCGGCGGTGAGGTCGATGTGCAGCGGCGTGACCGACACCTGCCCGGCGGCGACCGCATGGAAGTCCGTGCCCGGGCCGGCGTCCTTCGCCGATCCGGCCGGACCGATCCAGTACACGGTCTCGCCGCGCGGGTTGGTCGCGCGCACCACCTCCTCGGCGTGGTGCCGCTTGCCGAGCCGGGTCGGCACAATGCCGCCGATGCGATCGTAAGGCAGGTTCGGTATGTTCACGTTGAGCAGCACCGGCCCGGGCGACGGGTAAGGCCTGTCGACGAAGCGGCGCACCACGTCGCGGGCCACGCGAGCCGCGCTGTCGAGGTGCTCGTGCCCCCTGTGCGCGAGCGAGAATGCGATCGCCGGGATACCCAGCAGAAAGCCCTCCATCGCTGCGGCGACGGTGCCGGAGTAGATCGTGTCGTCGCCCATGTTGGCGCCGTCGTTGATGCCCGAGACCACCAAGTCGGGCCGGACGTCAAGCAGGCCAGTGACCGCAACGTGGACGCAGTCGGTGGGCGTGCCGTTCAGGTACAGGTAGCCCGTGGACGCAGTCCTGACCGACAGGGGCCGGTCGAGCGTGAGGGAGTTGGAGGCGCCGGATCGGTCGCGCTCGGGTGCGACCACCACGATCTCGGCCATGTCCCGGAGCGATTCGGCCAGTGCCGCGAGGCCCGGGGCGAAGTAGCCGTCGTCGTTGCTGATGAGGATCCGCATTGCGCCGATTCTACCAACCGACGGACCATCGCCGGTCGGAACCCCACGGGCGGCGCCGACTCGGGCGTAGTGGGGACACCTCAGGCGGCGCTCAGCCCTCGGCCGGCCAGTCCCGGATGTAGGCCTTGAGCATCCGGTTCTCGAAGCCCTGCTCCTCGAGAACCGCCTTGGCCACGTCGTGGAACGAGATCACACCGAGCAGCACCTCGCCGTCCATCACCGGCAGGTAGCGCTGGCGGTTCTCGAGCATGAGGCGGCGAAGCTCGTTGACGTCCATCGAAGGCGATGCGATGGTCGGCGAGGGATTCATCACGTCGCGCACGATGATCTCGGCGACCGGCCGGGTTGGCCCGGTCCGATGTTCCTGCTGACGGCGGGCCAGGATCTGGATCACTTCGCGGAAGGTCAGCATGCCGGCGAGCCGGCCTCGATCCATCACCACCAATGACCCGATGTCGTGCTCGGCCATCACGATGACCGCGTCGGACAGCATCGTGTCGGGCACGACGGTGTACAGCGTGGTGCCCTTGACCTTCAGGATCTCGCTGACTTCCATGGCCGTCCCCCGGTGTGTTCCGATCGATGCTATCGGCTCAATGGGGGGCTGGCAAGCCGGCCGTGGCGGCGCTCATCGTGCCGCGGCGAAGCGCAGCTGCGAGGGGATGCGTTCGGGCGTGCGCACACGCCCGAGCTGGCGGACGATCGTGCGGTGCAAGTCGTGGTACTCGACCGGCTTGGCGAGGTAGGCGCTGCAGCCGGCGAAGGCACCGCGGATCACGTCCAGCGGCGTGCGGCGCTCGCTCAGGACAACGATCGGCAGCTCCCGCCATTCGGGTTCCCGCCGGATGGTGCGTGCGAGCCGCAGGCCCTCGCCGCCCGGCAGCTCCCCGTCGAGCAGCGCCACGTCGGTTGGACGCATCACCAGCCGCTCGAGCGCCTCGTCGCTGCTCGAGGCGGTGTCCATGTCCACGCCCATCCTGCCGAACGCATCCGCGAGCTGCCTGCGGATGGACTCGTCGCGATCGATCAGCAGCACCCGCGGCCGCTCGCCGACCTCGCCGGGTTCGCCCCCGCGGAGCACGCTGTCCGGCGCCCGACCGATGCGCGTCGCGCCCCGCATTCGGCGTGGCCCGCCCGCCAGGCCCTCGAGCTCGACGACCCGGTTCAGGATCGGGAGCAGCTGGCGCACCAACTGGCCGACCTCGATCGCATGCTGACCGCCGCCCGAGCCATCGGGACCGATGACCGAGATGGTCGCCGCGGGTCGGCCCCGCGCCCGGGCCCGCTCGAGTGCCTCTCGCCCCACCGGATCGCCGATGCCGGCAATCAGCACGTCGGCCGACTCATGTTCGTCGGCCTCGTCCAGCCGGAAAAGGAACCGGTTGTGCTGAATGTGCCGGAAGACGACCTCGATCAGCCGCAGGTGCTGCGCATCGAGGCCGGCGACGGTGACGGTGTAGCTGGGCTTGTCGGACATGGGCGTCCCGCTGGATGCGGGGATTACTCCGGATTGTGGGGCTCGCGCCGCATGCGGTCTCGAGTCGCCGTCGGTTGCGCGCCACGGCGATGGGGGCCGACCGACGGGCGGACCTCCGTCGGCCGCAGGCGGCCGGGCGGCGGGGCCAGGCGGCGGGCCTGCCCGGGCAGGGGCGGCCCATCCAGAGCCGCGTGATAGATTCGGCTGCCTCCCCCTGCGAAGCGTCTTGCCGACCTCCCGCCATGATCCGTCGTGATCCTCAAGGCCTGTCGACGATGGCCCTGCACGCGGGCGCCGCGCCCGATCCGGCGACCGGCGCACGCGCCACGCCGATCCACCTGACTGCCGCCTATGTGTTTCCCGACTCTGAGCAGGCCGCGGGCCTGTTCAACATGGAGCGCTCGGGGCATGTCTACTCCCGGATCAGCAATCCGACGGTCGCCGTCCTCGAGGAACGCATCGCGGCGCTCGAGCAGGGCGTTGGCGCCATCGGCACCGCGAGCGGACAGGCGGCGCTACACCTGGCCGTGGCGACGCTGGCGGGCGCGGGCTCGCACATCGTCGCCTCCCGGTCGCTCTACGGTGGCTCGCACAATCTTCTGCGCTACACGATGTCGCGCTTCGGCATCGAGACGAGCTTCGTCGATCCGCGCGACCTCGATGCTTGGCGCGCGGCCCTGCGCCCCAACACGCGCCTGCTGTTCGGCGAGACGCTGGGCAACCCGGGGCTCGACGTCCTAGACATCGGTGCGGTGGCCGATATCGCACATGCGCACCGCGTGCCGCTGCTGGTCGACTCGACCTTCACCACGCCCTGGCTGATCCGGCCGTTCGAGCACGGGGCCGATCTCGTCTACCACTCGGCAACCAAGTTCCTATCTGGCCACGGCACGGTGATCGGCGGGCTTTTGGTTGATTCCGGACACTTCGACTGGATCGCCTCGGGCCGCTTCCCGGAGCTGACGGAGCCGTATGACGGCTTCCACGGGATGGTGTTCGCCGAGGAGTCGACCGTCGCACCGTTCCTGCTGCGGGCGCGACGCGAGGGTTTGCGCGACTTCGGCGCGTGCCTGTCGCCGATGAACGCTTTCCAGATCCTGCAGGGCATCGAGACGCTGGGCCTGCGGATGGACCGGCACGTGGCCAATGCACGGCGTATCGTCGAGTTCCTCGTGTCCCACCCGCAGGTCTCGCGCATCGCCTGGCCCGAGCTCGCGTCGCATCCGGACCATGCGCTGGCCAGGCGACTGCTGCCCCGCGGCTGCGGGGCGGTGTTCAGCGTCGACCTCAAGCACGATCGCGCGGGTGGGCGCCGCTTCGTCGAGAGCCTGTCGCTGTTCTCGCACCTGGCGAACGTCGGCGACGCGAAGTCGTTGGTGATCCATCCGGCGTCGACCACCCATTTCCGCATGGACGCGGCGGCGCTCGCCGCGGCCGGCATCGGCGAGGCCACGCTGCGCCTGTCGATCGGGCTGGAGGACGTCGACGACCTGATCGACGACCTCAAGCGCGGGTTTCGCGCGGCGGCCAAGGGCTGAGGAGAGCGAGCATGCAGTTCGAGGTCGACGGCCACAGCACCTATGCCTACACCGGCGGTGGACCCTTCGATGCTCGGCGCCCGGTGGTGGCCTTCGTGCACGGCGCGCAGCACGACCACAGCGTGTGGATCCTGCAGACACGGCACCTCGCCCACCACGGCTTCTCGGTGCTGGCGTTCGACCTGCCCGGCCACGGCCGCAGCGCCGGCCCGGTGCTGTCGGACGTCGAATCGATGGCCGGCTGGGTGCTGCGCGCGCTGAGTGCGGCGGGGGTGACGCGTGCCGCGGCCCTCGTCGGTCACAGCATGGGCTCGCTCATCGCGCTCGAGGCAGCCGGCCAGGCACCGCAGTCGGTCGGCGGCATCGCGATGGTCGGCACCGCCTTCCCGATGAAGGTGTCGGACGTCCTTCTGAACGCCGCGCGCGACGACGAGCCGGCGGCCTTCGACATGATCAACCAGTGGTCGCACGCACGCCTGGTGCACCATCCGGGCACACCGGGACCGGGGTTCTCGGTGTACGTGCAGAACCTGCGACTCATGGAGCGGCAGGCGCCCGGCGTGCTGCTCAATGACTTCAACGCGTGTAACGCCTACACCCGGGGTCTGGAGCGGGCCGCGGCGCTGCACTGCCCGGCGCTGCTGGTGCTCGGCGAGCGCGACGCGATGACGCCGCCGCGGGCGGCGGCCGGGCTGATCGGCGCGATGCCAGGGGCGAGCGTCGTGCGGGTCGCCGGGAGCGGCCACGCCATCATGACCGAGGCCCCCGACGCGCTGCGCGAAGCGCTCGATGGATGGCTGCGCGGCGCCGCGCTCGAACGCGCGGCGGCCGCGAAAGATCGACGCCCCGCCCCGCCTTGCCACGCGGGGTCGGCTGCCGCAGGAGACCCATGATGCAGACCCCCGACGCTGACGACGCGGCACGCCGCTTCGATTCGTTCGCGCAGTTCTATCCGTACTACCTGTCCGAGCATGCCGACCGCACCTGCCGGCGGCTGCACTTCGTCGGCTCCTCGCTGGTGCTGGGCCTGCTGGTCGCCGCGATCGCAACCGGCCATCCTGGCTGGCTGCTGGCGATGCCTGCGGCAGGTTACGGCTTCGCGTGGGTCGGCCACTTCGTGTTTGAGCGGAACCGGCCGGCGACCTTCCGGTATCCGCTCTACAGCCTCGCCGGCGACTGGGTGATGTACCGGGACATGCTGACCGGTCGCCTCCGATTCTGAGGCGTGTGCGCCGGCGGGCTGATCACGCCGGCGCCGCGAGGACCTCGCCGATGGGCCGCGACAGCAGCGCCGCGCCCGGGTCGATCACCGGCTCGATGCCGCGTCGGCCCGCCTGCAGCCGGGCCCGGCGGTTCGGGACACCGCTCCAGACCCGGTCGAACACCGGCCTCAGCGTCATGCCCGGCAGTCCGACCGAAGGCAGCCAGAGCTCGTCCCAGACACCCGCGGCGCCGCCCTCGCCGCTCACCGGCCAGACCCGCACGATGTAGCCCTGGGCGGCGAGCATCGAGGCGATACGATCGGCGGCAAGCGGATCGCCATCGAACTCGGGGCGAAAACGCGCCGCCGGGACACGATGGGGTGCGCCGCGCACGACCTCGGTCAACACCCGCACCACGCGATCGAACTCGGCGGCCGGCGTCGACTCATGCGGCGCTCCGAGGGACACACCCCAATGACGCAGGTTCGCCGCGAACAGCGCGCCGATCAGCACACTCATCCAGATCGCGAACAGCCACGCCAACAGCAGCGGCAGCGCGGCGAACGCGCCGTAGACGACGGTGTAGCTCGGGAAGCGCGCGATGTAGACGCCGAGGAGCCGCCGCAGCACCTCCAGCAGGAAAGCGGCCACCAGCGCGCCTGCAAGGGCATGGCTCGACTTCACGCGGGTGTTCGGCGCGAGCCGGTATACAAGCGTCATGAGGATCACGCCGAGCACCGTGGGCAGCGTGCGCGCGATCGCCTCTACCAGGACGCCCCAGTCGCCCAGGCGCTCGGCGACGCGGACCTGCAGACCGAGCGTCGCGCCGAGCAGCACCGGCCCGATGGTGAGGAGGCTCCAGTACAGCGCGAGGCGCTGCGCGAGCGGCCGCGCACGCGAGGTCCGCCAGATGCCGTTGAGCGTGCGGTCGATCGTGAGCATCGCGGTCAGCGCAGTGGCGAGGAAGATCAGCGTGCCGATCGCCGACAGCTGCTCAGCCGCGCCGACGAACACCTCGATGTACTCGGTCACCGTCTGGCTGAACGACGGTAGGAACAGGTTCTCGGTCACGAAGCGCTGCACGTTCGCGCGCATCGTTCCGAAGGCCGGCAACGCCGCGAGCACCAGGAGGCCGGCGGCAGCCATCGGCACCACCGCCATCAGGGTCAGCAGAGTGAGGCTGCTGGCCGTCTGCTGCAGGCGCAGCGCGGCCGCCTGCCGCACCATCGACGCCAGCAACTGCCGCAGGTTCGTCGAGAAATCGCGCATCGGCGGCATGATACCTTCGAGCGATGGACCCGACCGCCCTGCCCCGCCGCATCGTCGTGGCCGCCGTCGCCGCCCTCGTGGTGCTCGCGCTCGCGTGGGAGTTGTGGCTCGCGCCGCTCAAGCCCGGCGGTTCCCTGATGGCGCTCAAGGCGTTGCCGCTGATTGCCGTGCTACCGGCCCTCGTGCGCGGCCGCGTGCGTGCGTTCCAGTGGTGGTCGATGCTGATCCTCGTCTACCTGTGTGAGGGCATCGTGCGCGGCATGAGCGACCCCGACGGGACGAGCCGCCTGCTCGGCTGGATCGAAACCGCGCTGGCCGGCATCGCCTGGGTCGCGATCCTCGCGACCGTGAAGGCAGCGCGGACTGCGGCAGCCCCGCCTGCCGCCTGAACGGAGCAGCACTAAGCCGGATCCGCGTCTCCGTGCGCCGGCTGCGCGCAGCCCTGGGGCCTGTGCCACTCGCCCTCGTGGGCTGCCGCCTCGACCTCGCGCACGGCGCGCGCGAGCAGGCCTTCGTCGGCGCCCGTCAGCAAGCGCGCGTCCGACAGTGTGCGTCGCCAGGCGCGAGCACCCGGCCGCCCGTGATACAGCCCCAGCATGTGACGCGCGATGGCTCGCAGCGGCACGCCTTGCGCGCGCATGCCCGCCGCGTAGTCGATCATCCTTTCGACGACCTCGGCCCGGGTCGGGCCCGGCTCGTGCTCGCCATAGACGCATGCGTCGACGCCGGCGAGCTGCCACGGGTCATGGTACGCGGCACGTCCGAGCATTGTGCCGTCGACGCCAGGCTGCGCCGCCAGCGCCTGGTCGAGTGACGCCAGCCCGCCATTGAGCACCACCGTCGCATCGGCGAAGTCGGCCTTGAGCCGATGCGCTACCGCATGGCGCAGCGGCGGCACCTCACGGTTCTCCTTCGGGCTCAGGCCGTCGAGCCACGCGTTGCGGGCGTGCACGATGAACACACGGCAGCCCGCGTCGTGCAGCGCGCCGACGAAATCGCGCACGAGGTCGTACGACTCGTCGCGCCCGAGGCCGATCCGATGCTTGACGGTAACCGGCACCGAGACCGCGTCGCGCATCGCCTTGACGCAGTCGGCGACCAGCGCCGGCTCGGCCATCAGGCAGGCGCCGAATGCGCCGCGCTGAACCCGCTCGCTCGGACAGCCGCAGTTTAGGTTGATCTCCGTGTACCCCCGCTCCTCGCCGATCCGCGCCGAGCGGGCGAGCGCGTCCGGCTCGCTGCCGCCGAGCTGCAGCGCGACCGGCTGCTCGAGCGGGTCGAAACCGAGCAGGCGATCGAGGTCGCCATGCAACACGGCGCCGGTGGTGACCATCTCGGTGTAGAGCCGCGCGCGCCGGGACAGCTGCCGGTGGAAGACGCGGCAGTGACGGTCGGTCCAATCCATCATCGGCGCGACGCAGAAGCGCCAGTCGGAAGCACTCCGGGCGGGCACGGGCGCCGGGTCGGTGAGACGCGTGTCGGATAAGGCGGCGTGCATGGACTCGGGCGTGCGGACTCGGTTCTGCGGGCGTGAGGATAGGGGGTGCTGATCGGCGCCGATAGCCCCGGGACCGTGCGAAAGGGTCGGCAGCCGGCTGCGGCGGCGAGGTATCGTACCCGGATCAGCCGAAAGGCTTAGCCCCGAGGGCGGGAAGCCCGTTGACACCCTGGCGGCGCAAATCGGACCATAACCGAAACCACGAACGATGCTGAGAGGGGTCCGGGCATGGCGATGCACCTGCTGATCGTCGACGACCATCCGCTGATCCGCGGCGGGGTGATCGTGCAACTGCGCGAGACGACGGACGCGCCCTGCGTCGAGCAGGCCGATTGCCTCGCCGACGGTCTGAGGCTGCTGTCTTCGGCGCCGCGCTTCGACTTGATCCTGCTGGACCTGAACCTGCCCGACACGATCGGCACCTCCGGCATCGAAACGCTTCGACAGCGCTTCCCCCGCGTGCCGGTGATGGTCCTGTCCGGCGCGACCGACCGAGCGACGATCGACCGCTGCCTGCGGGCGGGTGCGAGCGGGTTCCTGCCGAAGACCGCCGACGGCGAGCGGCTCGACACCGCGGTACGGGCGATCGCCGGCGGCGGCATCTACGTGCCGCGAGACACCGAGGGCGCGGCGCCGCGTGTCTGGGCCACGCAGGGCGCCGCCGCGGCGACCGACGTGCGCCAGCTCGGGCTCACCGACCGTCAGAAGGACGTGCTGCGCCTGATCATGCGCGGGCTGCCGAACAAGCTGATCGGCCGGCAGCTTCAGCTCGCCGAGGGAACCGTCAAGGTTCACGTCAGTGCCGTGCTGCGCGCGCTCGGCGCACGCAACCGCACGCAGGCTGTGCTCGCCGCCAACCGGCTGGGCCTGCGGCCGGACTGATGACGTGATCAGCCCCACGGGAAGGCCGAGCGCGGCGGCAGCGCGAAGCCCTCGGCCAGCGTCGCGCCGATACGCAGCCCCTCGGTCCACTTGGCCATTCCCTCCGAGCGCGCGAACGATCCGACCTTGAGCTGGCACACGCCCCAGCCGACCGTGAGGTGCAGGATGGTCGTGTCCTCGGTCTCGCCGGAGCGGGCCGACACGATCGCGTCCCAGCCGAGGGCCCGCGAGGCCTCGAGCGCGGTGCGCGACTCGCTCAGGGTGCCGGCCTGGTTAGGGTTGATCAGTGCAGTGTTGCCGGCGCCGGCATGCTTACGGATGCGCACCGCATCCGTGACAACGGTGTCATCAAGGACGACCTGCACGCGGGGCCCTGCGGCCGCCGTGAAGGCGGCGAGCCCGGCGAGGTCGTCCTCGGCGAGCGGATCCTCGATCGACACCACCGGATAGCGGCGCAACCAGCCGAGCAGCAGCTCAGCGAGCGCTTCGGAGGCGAGTTCGCGCGGCCGGCCGTCGACGCGCGCCATCCGGTAGCGCCCGCCGCCGCCGAAATTGCTCGCCGCGATGTCCAGCGAAATCGCCACGTCCTCGCCCGGCCGCAGGCCGGCGGTCTCGATCGCGCGGGTGAGCATCGCCAGGGCCTGCTCATTGTCGACGAAGGCGGGCCAGAAACCACCCTCGTCGGCCACCCCCTGCAGGCGCCCCGCGTCAGCGAGCAGGCGGCCCGCCGCGCGGTAAACCTCGGCGGTCCAGTCGAGCGCAGTGCACCAGTCCTCGGCGGCGACCGCAACGACCATGAAGTCCTGCAAATCGAGGCGCCCGCCGGCGTGTGCGCCGCCGCCGAAGATCTGGATCTCGGGCAGCGGCAACATCGCGGGCGCGTCGCCCGCGAGCCAGGCCCAAAGCGGCTGCCCGGCGGCGGCCGCGGCAGCGTGCGTGAGCGCCATCGACGTGGCGACCAGCGCGTTGCCGCCCAGGCGCGAGCGGTCGTGTGTACCGTCGAGCGCGACCCGCATCGCGTCGAGCGAGGCCTGCGCGGTGACGTCGCAGCCGATCAGCGCAGGGGCGATCTCGGCCTCGATGCCGGCGAGCGCCCGCCGCACGTCGAATCCGCCGAACGCCACGCCGCCGTCGCGCAGGTCGACCGCCTCGCCGCTGCTGGTGGAGGCGCCGGCCGGTGCGATCGCGCGACCGCGTGCGCCAGCGGCGGTCGCGACCTCGACCTCGACCGTCGGCCTGCCGCGCGAATCCCAGACACGCCGGGCATGGACCGCGACGATCCGGCGGGTGGGCGGAACGGTCGGCAGGGCGTCGGTCACGGGCGGGGTCTCCTGAAGGATGTGGGGACAGCGGGAGGGTGACTCGCCGCGGATCGGCGGGCGGCGAGCGCGGCGCGCCAGGTGTGTGCGATCGCCACGGGCGTGGCGGGCGGATCGAGCACCAGCGGCGCGGCGACGCGGCGCACGAACCCGCGGTCGCGCTCGTCGACCAAGTATTCGACCGGAGACTTCCCGTCGACGCGCGCGAGCAACAGCGCCGGCAACAGCGCGCCGACGCGGGCGGCGAGCCCCGCGGTGGGCTCCCAGCGGGCGCCGGCCAGCCAGGCCGCGGCGAAGACCTCGAAGCACTCGAACGGCGCCCCGGCCGCCGGCGGGTTCCACAGGCATTTGAGCAGCAGGTGGGTCAGGCAGAACGCCGCGTCGAACGCAGGGTCACCGTACCAGGCACATTCTGCGTCCAACAGAATCGGCCCGGCTGGTCCGGCGAAGATGCTCTTCGGGCTCGCGTCACCATGGACCCGCGCCAGCCGCGTGGCAGCGGTCGACTCGGCGAGCGCGTGCAGCCGGGCCGCACAGGCCGAGACGCAGCAGCACCGCGCGCGCGAGCGGCATCGAAACCGTCGGGGATCGTAGGCGTGTAGGCGCTCAGGCCGTCGTTGACCTGCATCGATCGGCCTGCGCGAGCTGCGGGCCCAACGGGTCCAAAATGGCGCTTCGCCTGGCCCCGGCGAACCGGAGCTACCCAATGAACGTCGATCCGCCCCCCACACCGCGACCCGCGGGACGACATGGCCTGGGGGGCCGCGCTGAGGCCCGCCGGATCCTTGGTCCCGTGGCAGTCGTCGGTGGCGCTCGGCACCCTTGTTGCGCCGATCGCCACGGCATCCCGCCCCGCGGCCACCACTTCGCCGCCCGCCGCCGCCAAAGGAAACTGCCCGTGACGACACCGCAACACGCCCAGGACGCACCCGTTGGCGTACACATCGAGCGCGACACATTCGGCGAGGTCGCGGTGCCCGCCGACCGGCCTTGGGGCGCGCAGACGCAGCGCGCGCTCGAGCATTTCGCGATCTCCACCGAGCGCTGGCCGCGAGAGTTCATCGTCGCGCTCGCACGGGTGAAGGGGGCGGCAGCGCGCGCCCACCGTGCAGGCGGCACGCTGCCCGCTGCGCTCGCCGACGCAATCGCGTCGGTCGCGGACGAGGTCGCGCAGGGCGCCTACCCGGAAGCGTTTCCCCTGTCCGTCTGGCAGAGCGGATCCGGCACCCAGACGAACATGAACATGAACGAGGTGCTCGCGCAGCTCGCCGAGGGGCGGCTCGGCGGCACGGTTCGCGTCCATCCGAACGACGACATCAATCGCGGGCAGTCGTCGAACGACGTGATCCCGACGGCACTGCACGTCGCGCTCGCGGTAGCGATCGCGCGCGGTGTCGAGCCCGCCCTGCACGCGCTCGCGGCGGCCCTGCGCGAGCGCGGGCAGGCGTTCCGATCGGTCGTCAAGATCGGCCGCACCCACCTGCAGGATGCCGTGCCGATGACGCTCGGCCAGGCGTTCGGGGGCTGGGCGAGCCAGATCGAGCGCGCCCGGCGGGCCCTGGTGCCGGCACTGGCCGACCTGATGCCCCTGCCAATCGGCGGCACCGCGGTCGGCACCGGCCTGAACGCGCCGCCGGGGTTCGGCGCGACGGTCGCGCGAGCGCTGGCCGACGACTGCGGGCTGCCCTTCGAGCCGGCCTCGGACCGGTTCGCCCTGATCGGGGCGCACGATCCGGTGGTCGCCGCGCACGGGGCGCTGGCGGCGGCCGCGGTCTCGCTGCTGCGCATCGCCAACGACATCCGGTTGCTGGCCAGCGGCCCCGACGCAGGTCTCGGCGAGCTGCGTCTGCCGGCCAACGAGCCGGGCAGCTCGATCATGCCGGGCAAGGTCAATCCGACTCAGGCCGAGGCACTCGCGATGGCATGCGTTCAGGTCATCGGCAACAACACCACTGTCGCGATGGCGGGCGCGGGCGGGATGCTCGAGCTCAACGTCTACAAGCCGCTGCTGGCGCACGCGGCGCTGCAGAGCGCGCGCCTGATCGCCGATGCCTCGCATTCGTTCACCGTGCACTGCGTCGCGGGCATCGAGGCGGACACAACGCGCATCGCCACGCATGTGGCGCGCAGCCGGATGCTCGCGACCGCGCTCGCACCGCACATTGGCTACGACGCGACGGCGCGCATCGTGCACCGGGCGATCACGGCGGGCGCGACGCTGCGCGAGGCAGCGCAGGCCGAGGGCGTCGCCGGGGCCGACTTCGACCGCTGGATCGATCCGGCCGCGATGGCGGGGATCGAGGCGGGCTGACCTGCTGGGCCGCCGGACGACGCGGGGCACGAAAACTGCATCGCGATCTCCCATCGGTGCCCGTCGGGCACCCCACAAGGAGACGACGATGAACAATGCAGTACGAAGCGCGGCCTTGGCCGTCGCGATCGGGGTGCTCGGCACGAGCGCGGGCTGCGGCACCTGGGACGGCCTGAGCACGCGCGAGAAGGCAACCGTGGGAGGCGCGGCCGCCGGCGGCGTGGTCGGCAGCGCGGTCGGGGGCGGCGTACTCGGCACCGTCGGCGGCGCGGCCGCAGGCGGCCTGATCGGCAACCAGCTCGGTAAGGACCGCCCCAAGCGCTGAGTGTCGGCCCGCTGCCGTCGTCGGGCGGGCTGCTCGACGGCGGCGCGTCATCCGGGTCTCGAGCCGTCGGGACGGACCGGCGGCTCGCCCGGATCATGAGTGGCGGTCTCGCGGTTCTCGGCGTCGCGACCGCCTGGCCTCAGCACGTCGTCCAGCAGCGAGGCATCCTGAGGCTGCCCGCAGCCCGCGTCGGCCGAGGGCATGCTGCGACAGTCGGTGTCCCGGGTCGGTCCCTCGGCATCCCGCCGCGCCCGTTCCATCTGCACTCGTTGGATCGGCGCCAACTCGCTGCTGCGCGCCGCGTTGCGGACCGACTCATCGCGATCGTGCGGCTGGCGCAGGGCCTCGGCGCTGCGCGCCGAGCGGCCGAGCGGATCGATCACCGTATGGGGCTTGCGGCGGGTCATGTCGGGGCTGCCTGGTCGGGGAGGTCCCGACGAGACACGCACAGGCCGTGCCTGGGCTCAGAGCCTCAGTCTAGCCAGCCGCCCGCGAGAAAGCGCCGGGCCAGCGCCGTGTGTGGCGACGCGAAGAACGTGCCGGCCTCGCCGGTCTCGACCACGCGCCCCCGGTGCATCAGCACGATGCGCTCGGCCACGCGACGCGCCTGCGCGAGGTCGTGCGTCGTCGTCACCACACCGATGCCGCGCGCGGCCAGCGCCATCAGGTGAATACTGACGCACGCTCAAAGCGCACGCGTTGACGATCACGACAACCGCGAGTAGGACCAGACCGAGGCCGAGGGCGAGCGGCAGGTCGCCCTTGCTGGTCTCTAGCGCGATCGCGGTGATCTTCACCCGCGTCACGCCGTCGATGTTGCCGCCGACCATCATCACCGCGCCGACGTCGGCCGCGGCCCGCCCGAAGCCGGCGAGCACCGTGGTGAACAGCGAGAAGCGGCCTGCCCACAGCAGGGTCAGGATCGTCTGCAGCCGGCTCGCGCCGAGCGAGCCCAGGTACGGGCCGCACTCGGCGAGCGTATCCTCGAGTGTCTGGCGCGCCAGCGCCGCGATGAGCGGCAGCACCAGGATCGACTGCGCGACCACCATCGCGACCGGCGTGAAGAGCAGTCCAAGCGGACCGAGTGGGCCCGCACGCGACAGCAGCAGGTAGGCGATCAGGCCGACCACCACCGCGGGCAGCCCCATCAGCGCGTTGAACACCGCGACCACCGCACCACGTCCGTGGAATGGAGCGAGCGCGAGCGATGCGGCGAGCGGCAGCGCGACTGTGGCGGCGATCAGCGTCGTCAGACCGCTCACCTGCAGACTGAGCGCCACGATCGGCCAGAGCGCGCCATCCGCATCGAGCACCAGCCCGACTGCCTGCCGGACGCCGGGCGCCGGGCGCTGGCCGCATGCCATCCATCTTCGCCTGCGCTACCCGCTTCGAATGGGGCGGGTCTCTAGCAGCTCAGTCGCCGCGTCCCGGGCTGGCGTGCCGCCGTCGCACCGCCTAGCATCCACCCTCCGACCACTGCTGCCCGCCGCCGCGCACCTCGGCCCGCCCATGTCCGACCGCCCTGCCCGTTTCCGCAACCCGCCCGCGCGCGTCCGCGCACGCAGACGCGCATCCGCTTCGCTCGCCAGGTCGATGCTGGCGCTGGTGCTCGGGCTCGGCGCCTGCACCACCGTGCCGATGGTACCGGTCGCGGCGAGTGATCCCTCGGGCGAGTCCCCGGCCTGCGATGCGTTCGCCGCGCGGCTCGACGACGCAGTGCGGGCCGCCGGCGTCGGAGACGCGCAGCAGACGCGCGTGGCGAGCGCGCGCTGGCTGCGGGCGGACCGCTTCGACGCCTCGTTCGCCTCGGAACCGCTGTCGGACGCGGCGACGCGCACCTGGCTCGAGCGGCTGCGGGCGGCCGACGCGGATGCGCGCCGGGTCGAGGTGTCTAACCTGCCGCAAGCGACGCGCGACGCGCTGGCGGACGCAGCGCCCGATGCGACGCCGGGCGTCGGACCCGCGGACGCCCCCTCGAGGCTGGCCACGGCGATCGCCCGCTGCGGCCGTGCCGAGATCGACGCCCTCGCACTCGACGCGAACGCGCTCGCCCGGGTCCGTGCGGCGGCGCGGGTGCCGGACGACTATGTCGACTGGCAGCGTGCGCTCGGGCTCTATCCGATCGCCATCCTGCCGTTCGGCGCAGGTGTGCGACGCGAGGAGGCCCGCGGACGCGAAGCGTTCGCGCGGAACGCGGCACGCATCGCAGAGGGCACGATCCACTATGCCCCGGCACCGGCCGATTCCGGCACGCCCGCGATCGCACCCGGCGGCCTGCCTCGGGACGCCCTCGGCGTACCGGTGCTCGATGCCCGACAGCGTGGCGCACTGCTCGCTCGACACGCGCCGGTGCTCGCACTCGCCGGCAGCGGGCCGGACGACCGCTTCGGCCGGCCGACGCTCGATGCGAACGACCGCGCTGCGGTCGACACCTCGGATCCGTGGCTGCACGGACGAATCGCATTCACGCGGTGGGAAGGCGCCGTTCGCGTGCAGCTCGTCTACACGGCGTGGTTTCCGCGGCGCCCGCCCACCAGTGCGCTGGACCTGCTCGCGGGCCATCTCGACGGGGTGATCCTGCGGCTGACGCTGGACGAGGACGGCCGTGTGGCGATGATCGACACCATCCACGCCTGTGGCTGCTGGCACATGTTCGTGCCGGTGGGCGAGCGCCGCGTGCGGCGGCCGCCGGTGGCCGGCGACGAGTGGGCGTTCGTGCCCGCACGGCTCGCCGCGGTGTCGCCCGAGGCCCGGGTGCGCATCCGGCTCGCGGCCGCGACCCATGCGCTAGAAGGCATCGACGCCGTCGGTCCCGAGGTGCCCGCAGACGCGCGTTACCGGCTCGCCGACGAGGACACGTTGCGCACGCTGCCGCGGCCCGCCGGCGGCACCCGCAGCCTCTACGACCCGCACGGCCGCGTGCCGGGCAGCGAGCGCGCCGAGCGCTGGCTGTTCTGGCCGATGGGCATCGCCGATGCGGGCTCGATGCGGCAGTGGGGCCGGCACGCCACGGCCTTCGTCGGCCGCCGCCACTTCGACGAGCCCGACCTGCTCGAGCGCAGATTCGAGCCGGGTGTGCCTGCACGCGGCGGCGACTGAAGTGGCGCCGAAGCAGGCGCCGGCGCCGATGCGATCGAAGCCGATGTCGCCGCCTGGGTCGACGTCGTTGCGCTCACCCGGCGACGGATCGACGCCGGTTCCGACCGAATCGCTGTCGGAGTCGAGGACCGCGGGGTCATTGCCGCCCGGCCCGACGCTGTCGGAGCCGGTGTCCGGCACGTCGCTCTGCCCGGGCGAACCGATGTCGTGACCCGGCGGGCGGACTGCGCCGGGCTCGGGGGTGACGTCGGGATCGAGTGTACTGCGCGCGCTGATGTGGTCTCCACGAAGTCGTGCGCCGAGGCATGCCATCGGCGTTCCCGGTCACGCTGCGGGCATGTCGGCTGCATGCATGGAGGGACCTCTACAGGGATCGAGGAGTCGACACATGAAACATCCGACCACCGCGCTGCTCGCTGCAGCGATCACCGCAGCGCTGGCTGCAGGGCCGGCCTGGTCACAAGGCGGCCCGGCATCGCCGACGCCGGCCTCCGGCACCGGGTCCGCCGGCTCGCCGGGCACGGCGTCCGACCCGGGCGGCCGCAGCGGCTCGGGCGTGAAGTCCGGCCAGCTCTCCACCGCCGACCGCAAGTTCGTCACCGAGGCCGCGGAGGCCGGGATGGCGGAGGTCGCCGCCGGCCGGCTCGCGGTGCAGAAAGCTCAGGATCCGATGGTCAAGCAGTTCGCGCAGCGGATGATCGACGAGCACACCGCGGCGAACGGCGAGCTGATGAAGCTGGCAGGCTCGCGCGGCGTGCCTCTGCCGTCGGAGCCGGACCGCAGTCGTAGCAAGGAGCTGGATGCGCTGCAGAAGCGCTCCGGCGCCGACTTCGACCGCGCCTACATGAACGGGCAGGTTGCCGACCACCAGAAGGCGGTTACGCTGTTCGAGCGAAAGGCCAAGAGCGGGCAAGATCCGGAGCTCAGCCAGTGGGCGGCGAAGATGCTGCCGACCCTGCGCGAGCACCTTCAGATGGCCCGATCCGACGCGGGTGACCGGGCGGCCGGCAAGAGCGGGGCCATGGGCAGTTCCGGCGGCAGCGCGGGCAACGGCTCGGGCACGGGTGCGACGAGGGCCTCCGGAGGCGGCAGCGCGACCGGCAGTTCGAGCGGCGGCATGCCCGGGACCACTTCGCCCGGCACCGGGACCTCCCGGCCCGGCAGCGGCGGCCAGACCGGGGCGGGTGCGACGACCGGCGTCGGCGGCACCGCCGGGTCGGGCAGCGCGACCAAGTGAGGCCCGGCCGGGGCACCGCTGCCCAGGCGCGGCGCCCCGGTCCCTCTCGGGATTTCGGGTTCGTGGGCCCAGGCGCCGCGCCTGCGGCTGACGCCGCGGACGTGGGCCGTTCAAACGCCCGCCGCTAGCGCGTCTCGGCGCCGTCCAGCAGGTCGAACAGGCCCTCGGGACCGGCCGCGATCGCACGTGCGCCCAACAGCGCGTGCCAGTCGTGCTCGTCGCCCCACCGGTCGCGCCAGTGCCAGAGCACACCGGAGGAGCGGTGCAGCGCGTGTTCAGCGGTAAAGCCGATCGCACCGTGCACCTGATGCACGATCGCCGCGACCCGGCCGGCCGCCTCGGCCGCACGTGCCTTGGCCACCGCCGCAGCCACTTCCCCGCCACCCGCCTCCACGCCGGCCGCCGCCCAGTCGAGCGCGGCCCGCGACGCCGCAACGTCCTCGGCGGCGACCGCGAGCGGATGCTGCACGGCCTGGAACTGGCCGATTGGACGACCGAAGGCTTTCCGGAGCCCGGCATATTCGACGCCGAGGCAGATCGCGGTGCGCAGCGCCCCGGTCAGCATCGCCGCCCCCGCCAGCGCCAGTCGGGCCCGCACGGCCGCGCCGTCCGCGAGCTCGAACACCTTCGGCGCCCCACCGCCGGCTGCGTGCCACGTGCCGACCCCGCAGGTCCCCCAGGCGTCGAGCACCAGCCGATGCGCATCGGGCAGCGCAACCGCATCCGCAGGGTCGGGACGCCCGTCGGGTGCGGTGATCGACAGCCGGACCGGTCGTGCATCCGCGTCGAGCCCGGCCTGCGCGAGCAGCGCATGCGCGATCAGTGTGTCCGCCAGCGGCACCGCCGCGGCCTGCGCGCCGGCGGCCTGCAGCACGGCGGCCGCATCCCGCCAAGCCTCGCCCGCGCCCCCCTGCGACTCGGGCCGCAGCAGGCGCGGCACCTCGGCCTCGACCAGCATCGACCACAGCCGCGCGTCGAAGCCGGCCATGGGCGTGACCTGCGCCAGCATCCGTTCGACCGCGTCGGCGATCATCGATTCGTGCGCGCTCATCGCAGTCCCAGCCCGCGGGCGATCATGCCGCGCAGCACCTCGGGTGTGCCTCCGCGCAGCGTGTAGGACGTGGCGTCGGCCACGGTGTCGTCGAGCATCGCGCGGAAGGCGGCAGCCTGCGGCGAACCCGGCTCAGCGAGCCGCAGCGCCCGCAACCGCTCGGGGATCTCGCGCTCCAGCGCATTGCCCAGGTCCTTGAGCAGCGCGGCCTCGGTCGCCGGATCCCCGCCCGCGTCGAGCGTCGCCGCGACCGACAGCGCCATGCGCCGCAGCGCCGCCAGGTGCGCGACGGCGCGTCCGAGCTCGATGCGCGCGGTGGGCGTGTCATCGCGCGGGCCCGCCCGCAGCAGCGCGACCAGCAGCGGGAAGACGCTCAGGAAGCGCTCCGGGCCGCTGCGCTCGAAGGCGAGCTCGCCGGTCACGAGGCGCCAGCCGTCGCCGACCTGGCCGATGACATGCGAATCCGGCACGAACACTTGGTCGAAGGTGATCTCGCTGAAGTCGTCGCGGCCGCAGAGGTTGCGGATCGGGCGGCGCGTGATGCCCGCCGAGCGCAGGTCCACCGCGAACTGAGTCAGGCCGGCGTGGCGTCGCTGCGGGTCGACCGACTCGGTGCGGAACAGGCCGATCATGTAGTCGGCGAGGTGACCGCCGGTGGTCCAGACCTTGCGCCCGTCGAGCCGCCAGCCACCGTCGACCCGCTCGCCGTGCGAGCGCACGCTCGCCAGGTCCGACCCCGCGTCGGGCTCGCTCATGCCGATCGCGAAGGTGATCTCGCCGCGCACAATGCCGGGCAGCACCTCGGCCTGCAGCGTGTCGCTGCCGTGGCGCAGGATCTGCGGGCCGCTCTGTCGGTCGGCGATCCAGTGGCCGCCGACCGGCGCGCCGGCCGCCAGCAGCTCTTCGACGACGACGTAGCGCTCGAGCGTCGAGCGCTCCTGGCCGCCCCACCGGGACGGCCAGGTCAGCCCGATCAGGCCCGCCTTGCCGCAGGCGCGGGTAAAGCGCCGATCGAAGACCGTCCAGCCCGAGCAGCGCGACTCGTAGGCGCCGTCCTCGCGCTGGGCACGCAAGAACGAGCGGACCCGGGCGCGCAGCGCATGCGCGCCCGCCGGGAGGTCGACCGATTCGAAGGCGAGGCTCATTCCGCAGCTCCGTGAAGCAGGCGGCCGTCGGGCGCGTGCACCGTGACCCGGGTGGCGATGCCCTGCGCGACGCTCTGGCCGACGGTGCAGAACTGCTCGAACTGCGCAAGCGCCCGCGCGAGCTTGCCGGCGTCGTCCGGCACTTGGCCGAGCGAGAGCCTCACGTCGATCGCGAGCACGCGCTGACGGCCCTCGGCGTTGCGGCCGACCTCGGCTCGCGCCTCGGTCTTCAGCGGCGCGGCGTCGAGCGCGAACTTGCGCAAGGCGAAGAACAGCGAGTCGGTCATGCAGCTCGCCACCGCCGCGAGCAGCAGCTGCGAGGGGTTCGGGCCTTCGCCGGTTCCGAGCGGCGGCGGCTCGTCGCCGAGGATCGGCGCGCGCGCCTCGTCCCAGGTGATCGCGACGCGGAAGTCATGCTGCTGCTCGAGCCGGATGAAGCGCTCGCCGTCGGCCATGGAGGGTCTCCTGTTGAGTTCCGGGGTCAGGGGCGCCGCGCGATCAACTCGATCACATCGGACATACCCTCGTGCCCGCTGCCTTCGTGCAGCACACGCTGCGCGCGGTGCAGGCGCTCGATGAACCAGCCCGCGAAGGCCTCGCGCAGCATCGGCTCGTCGTACAGGTGCTCGAGGATCCCGGGTCCGCCCGTGCGGTACGTCATCTGCAGCGGCCCGTAGCCCACCAGCAGCAGAACGCCGCCCGGGCGCAGGGCCCGCGCGAAGCCCTCGAACATCGCGGTGCGGAGAGCGGGCGTCGCGAACTGCACGAAGACTGCGACGACCGCGTCGAACGGCGCCCCACAAGCCGCATCGTCCCAGCCCCAGTCCTGCGTCGACGCCTGCCGGAAGTCGACCCGCACCCCGCGCTCACCAGCAAGCGTGGCGGCCTTGGCCAGCCCGCGCTCGGCGATGTCGAAGGCCGTGACCGCGCAGCCGCGGGCCGCCAGCCAGGTCGAGTTGCGGCCCTCGCCGTCGGCCACACACAGCACGCGATCGCCGGTCGCAAACAGATCGGCCCGCGCGGCGAGCGTGTCGTTCGGCGCGGTGCCGAACACGAACCCGTCTGCCGCGTAGCGACCGTTCCAGCGCGCGGCCGCGTCCTCGAATCCCTTCACGGCGCGGGCTACAGCGTGCGCTGCAGGAAGGCGGCCATCCGGTCCCAGGCCTGCTGCGCGCAGCCGGCGTCGTAGACGTCGCCACGGCGCTCGTTGAAGAAGCCGTGGGCGGCCTCGTAGCGGTACACCTCTGGCACCCGGCCGGCGGCCTTCATGCCGTGCTCGAGGCCGTCGGCGGCCGCCGGCGTGCACCAATCGTCCCGGTTGGCGAAGTGCGCCTGGAACGGCACCGCGATCGCGACCGGATCGGCGAAGTCCTGGGGCGGAATGCCGTAGAAGCACACGCCGGCCGCGACCTCTGGAATGTGCGCGCAGGCCGCGATGGTCAGGGCGCCGCCCATGCAGAATCCAATCACCGCGACCTTCGCGCCGCCGGCGGCCAGGTGCCGGACGGCGCCGCGGATGTCCTGGTGGGTGGCGCCGGGAAAGTCCAGGCCGGTCATCAGGTGGCTGGCCTCGTCGGGTTTCTGCGTGACCCGGCCCTGGTAGAGGTCGGGCGCCAGCGCGCAGTAGCCGGCCCGCGCGAACCGGTCGGCGACGCCGCAGATCTGGTCGTTCAGGCCCCACCATTCCTGGATCACCACGACGCCGGGACGGCCGGTGCCGGCACTGGCAAGGTAGCCGCGGGTGCGGCCGCCGTCGGGCCGCTCGAAATCGGTCATCTGTCCCATGTCGTCCTCCGTCGCGGCTCCGCGGTGTCGGGAGCCGCCTCGATGCAAGACTAGCAAACCACGGGAACCCGCCACACGAGCATCGCCTATTGGCCACGCAACCTTCACCGAGCGCCCGCATCACCGGATGAAGCCTCATCGATCCGCTCGCGGTCATCCGCCCTCCAGACCGTGTCGCACACGTGTCTTCATGATCGGACGGCCGCAGCCGACGGGCGCAGCCAGCCGCTCGACCGCGTGTGCCAGAATCGTGCCCACCCCGCTGACCCCTGGAGAAGGCGCTTGGACACGACCATGGCGACCAGCGTGCAGGTGGTCGAGAAGCTGATCGGCCGCTTCGGAATCGACGCGGGTCCGCTCTTCGCACGGCGCGGCATCGATCGCGGACAGCTGTCCGATCCGAGCGCGAGGCTGTCGCAGGACGCGATCGACGACGTCGTGCGCGAAGTCGCGGCCCTTGTGCAGGACCCCGCGTTCGGCCTGCTCGCGGCCGAGTGCTGGCATCCGGGGAGCCTGGGCGCGCTTGGCCACGCCTGGCTCGCGAGCTCGACCGTGCACCGGGGCCTGGAGCGGCTGCAGCGCTACTGGCAACTTCTCGGCCAGCGGACCGCGATCACGCTGCGCGAGGATCGCGACGGCCTCGCGGTCGTGCTGCGCAACCCGCGCAGCGATCCGGTGATCGCCGCGGTGACGACCGACATGGACTTCTCGGTCCTCGTCGACATGTGCCGCATGAATGCCGGCGGCGACTTCAATCCGGTGCAGGTTCGACTGATCCGGCCGGAGCCGGCCGACACCGCCCCCTACAAATCCTTCTACCGCTGCCCGGTGTTTTTCGGCGCGCCGGAGCGCGCCGTGGTCATGCCACGCGGTCCGATCGACACGCCGCTGGCGACCGCGAACCGCCAGATCGCGGGCCTGCTCGACCGGGTGATGGCCGAGGACCTGGCGCGGCTCGACCGCAGCGACGTCGTCGCACGCTGCCGCGCGCTGCTGCACCGGCGCCTGGCCAGCGGCGAGGTCACCGCCACGCAGGTGGCGAGCGATCTGGCGATGAGCCGCCGCACACTGCACCGCAAGCTCGCCGACGCCGGCACGACCTGGCAGCAGCTCGTCGACGCCACCCGGCGCGACATGGCGCTCAGGATGATCGAGGACCCGCGCCGCGCGATCGGCGAGATCACCTTCGAGCTCGGCTTCTCGCAGCAGAGCGCATTCGCCCGGGCGTTCCGACGCTGGGCCGGGACCTCGCCAACGCAGTACCGCGACGCGCTCCTGGCCACGCGCGGCGGTGTCGCGGCCCGCACGGTCCAGCCCGAGCTCTGAGGCCCCGGCACGGCGTTGGCGCCGAATCAGGGACGTCAGGGACGCCCGCGACGCCCGCGACGCCCGGCCGGCGGCCAAGCCGGGCGGGCCCCGCCGCGAGAGCATGCCGGGTCGCCTCCCGCCGACGCGCGGCGACCGCCAGTCACCCGCCGGTTGCCGCAGGTTCCACCCGCCCGCAGCCTGCACCGTGCACCCGATCGATCCGGAGGATCCGATGCCGCGCACGCCGAACCCCTTGATCCTCGTCGCCCTGCTGCTGGCCGCGGCCACGGCCGGCTGCTCGACGCCGTTCGGCAAGGGCGCGACGGTGCTCGCCGATCCGCCTTCGTTGCTCACCGCGCTGCCCGATGGCCCCGACGTGGCGCTGTTGAGTACCCCGTCGCCCGAGCCCGCGGGGATCATCCAGGTCGGCCCCACGGCCGCGCCGTCCGTGAAGACCGCGGCGGCAGGGCGTACGAACCGCGCGACCCGCGTCGCCCGCAGCGAGGCGGCGAAGGCGTCGGCGCCCGAGGCGCCGAGCGCATCGGCCGGCCCGAGCGTGACGACCTACGTCTACGCCGATGCACCGGTTGCTGTGCGGCAGGGCGTCGCGCGCGAGGCGCCGGCAGGGCGGACCGCCGTCGTGCCGTCAGGCTTCAACCCGTACCGGATCGCGATGCCTTCGGGGGCCTACCGGTGCGAGTTCGGCCGCAGTGTGCAGGTGCGCGACGTCTCGGCCGACAGGCGGACCGCGGTGCTGCGCTGGGGAAGCCGCGACTTCACGCTGCGCGCCGTTCAGGCCCGTAGCGGCGCATTGCGCTACGAGGACGAGACTTCGGGCCTGGCGTGGATCGTGATCCCCGGCACCTCGATGCTGCTCGACACGCGCGAAGGCCAGCGCCTGGCGAACGCCTGCCGCGCCTGAGGGCGCGACCCGCCCGCCTCAGCCGTCGCCCAGCCGCGCCCGCAGCGCCGCGAGCTCAGACTCGAGACGCTCGACGCGCAAGACCAGGGCCTCGAACGCGGCGCTGGCGCCCTGCAGGCTTGCGTCCGAGGCTGACGCCCCGGCAGCCGAAGGCGAGAAGGCCGGCGCACGCGGCTCGTCCGGTTCGCCGCACAGCAGGTGCGCCCAGCGGCCCTCCCGCGAGCCGGGCTGGCGCGCAAGGCGCACGACGTACGGATGCGGGCTTCTGGCAGCCAGCTCCTCGAGGTAGCCCTCGGTCGCAGACACGTCGGAGAACCGGTGGATCCGCTCGCAATTCGCGCGCAGCTCGGCCGCGGTCTGCGACCCGCGCAACATCAGCGTCGCCAGCAACGCTACCGACTCGGACGGCACGCCGAGCACGCGGCGGGCGTTCTCCTCGTAGCGCATTACCCGCCCGCCGCTCGACTCGATCACCATGGAGCGCGCGCGCAGCGCATCGAGCGCGGCATGTGCATCGGCGTCCGACACCTCCATCACCGGGTCCCGGCTCGTCTTCTGGTTACAACCCGCGACCAGCGTGTTCAGCGTCAGCGGGTAGGTGTCGGGCACGGTGTGGCGCTTCTCGACCAGCACGCCGAGGACACGGGCCTCGATCGGGGACAGCGGCGCGAACGGGGGGGCAGCGGACATGCGGGCGGGCGTCTCGTGCGGCTCGAAGGAGCGCGATTGTCGAGGCGCCGAGGCAGACGTGCAAGCCGCGCCGACACGTCCGGTCAGCGGGACACGACAAACGCCCGATAGGCGGCCTCGAAGGCGTCGGGATGCTCGAAGTGCGGCAGCGCACCCGACTCGAAGGGCTGCAGCCGCCAGTTCGGCCGCGACGCGGTCCAGTCGGCGCCGCTGAAGTCGCGAAAATCGCCGCGCGTGCCGTGCGGCACCCAGACCGGCAACACAAGCCGCTCGTAGACGTCGCGGATGTCCTTCGAGAACAGCCTCGCCGACAGGAACGCCAGCGCCGCGAAACGCGCCTCCGGCTGGTGGGCCGTGGCCAAACAGTACTCGAACAGCCCCTCGTCGATCGCCTTCGAGCCCCAGGTCCGCCCGAGGAAGTAGCGCACGCTGCGCCGGCTCACCAGCGCATCGAAGAGCCTCTGGCTCCACAGCCTGAACGACACGATCCGATACACGCCCGGGAACTCCCGGTCGGTGCCGGGCGGCGCGCGCAGGGACGCGGAGCGCCGATCGAGGCCGGTCGGCGTGACCATCGCCAGCGTGCGCACGCGCTCCGGTCGCGCGGCCGCGACGCGCGCGGCGAACTCGGAGCTCAGCGACAACGCCAGTACGTCCACCGCGACATCGCCGCAGTCGGCGGCGATGGCATCGAGCGAGGCCTCGATCGCGGCGACGTACATCGCGATGTCGTAATGACGGTCACCGCGCTCGGAGGCGCCGAAGCCCGGCAGATCGGGCGCGTACACGCGATGTGTGTGGTGCATCCGCTCGAAGACCGGGCGCACCTCGTAGGCCGATGCCGACGCGTTGATGCTGTGCACGAGCAGCATCGGCGGGCCGTCGCCCGCACTCCAGAGGGCGATCCGGCCGGCGCGTGTCGAGAGGTCGCGGCGCACGGCGCCGGATAAGGGAGGCGGCAGCGCGGGAGGGGAGGTCATGATCGGGTGCGCCGTTGGAGTCGGCGCGACCATGCGCGCGGTGCCCCGAGGATAGCCGAGCGGCGGCGCGGCCCTTTCGGACGATGCCGCGACGGGCGCTCCCGCCCCGGGCGCGGCAGCGGGCGGCTCGGGACGCTGACGGCCCGCCGCCTGTCGGTCCTGGCTGCGGCCCGGCATCCGGGGGGTAAGCTCGGCCGTCCGACTGCAGGTCCACTGCCGGTTCGGCGACGCGGCGGACGGGGCACCGGGATGGCAGGACGGCGTAGATGGGCGTGGGCGGTTGCGATCGCCGTGATCGCATGCGTGCAGGCGCGAGCCGCGCCGCCGCTCACCGCACCCTTCACCGCATCCGAGCGTGTATGGCTCGAAGCCGCGTATCCGGTGCTGGCGCAGGCCCGGCACGAGCGGCTGCCCCTCGACGTCGTGGTGCAACCCCAGCCCAACGCCGGCGAGCCAGCGCTGGCGACTGCCTTTGTCGCCGGCCGCTGCAAGCTGGTCCTGACGATGCGCGGACCCGGCGGCACGCCGCTGCTCGAGGCGGCACGCGATGCTGCGCTGCCCACGGTGCTGGTCGAGGCGATGCTCGCGCATGAGCTCGGCCACTGCTGGCGGCACGCCCGGGGCGACTGGCACGCCTGGCCGGCGGCGTTCGGGTCGGCTGGCGATGCCGTTGAGGCCGCCCGCCGCGAGGAAGGCTTCGCGGACCTGGTCGCGCTCGCCTGGACGCTGCAGCAGGACCCGGGCGCCTACCGCACGGTGCACGACTGGCTGAGCGAGCAGCGCGCCCGTCCAGTCCACGAGGGGGCCGAGCATGACACCCGTGTCTGGGTGGCCGCCGCCCTGGACCCTGCCGTGTTCGGTGCGCCCGCTCCACTGTTCGAACGGGCGCGTCGGCTCTGGATGAGGGTCGACCCGACGCCCGCGGATTGACCGTATCGACCCCTTGTCGACAGACGGAGCGGCTCACTCATCGCCACTATTGCAAAAAAGTCCGGACTGAATTCCTGATTAGGCTCTTTTTCCGCATGAATGGACCGACTAGCATTCGCACATGACACCCTCCGCGCCGTCCGCCTCGCCGCTGAAGGCGGTCGTCTTCGACGCCTACGGCACGCTGTTCGACGTCCATTCCGTCGCCTGCCTCGCCGAGCAGTTGTGGCCGGGGCGCGGCGATGCCCTGTCGCAGGCCTGGCGCACCAAGCAGCTCGAGTACTCCTGGCTGCGTGCCCTGTCCGGCCGCTACAAGCCGTTCTGGGACATCACCCGCGACGCGCTGCGCTACAGCGCCGCCCGTCTCGGCCTGTCCCTGGACGCAGCGCACGAGACGCGGCTGATGAATCAGTACTCGAGCCTGTCGGCCTTCCCCGAGAACCTCGACGCGCTGTGTGCGCTCAAGGCCGCGGGACTGCCTTTGGCCATCCTCACCAACGGCAACCGCGACATGATCGACGTCTCGATCCGCAGCGCCAGCATGGACGGCTTGTTCGACCACGTGCTGTCCTCACAGCAGGTCGAGACCTTCAAGACGCAGCCGGCGATCTACGAACTCGCGCCAGCCGCCTTCGGCTGCCGGGCCCAGCAAATCCTGTTTGTATCCTCGAACGCCTGGGACGCGATCGCAGCCCGCTGGTTCGGCTACACCAGCTTCTGGATCAACCGCGCGGGCGCCCCGCCCGAACAGCTCGACACCGAGCCCGACCACGTCGGGACCCTGCTGAGCGACGTCGTCGCAGTCGCCACGCGTCGCGCCTGAGGCCCGGCTCCGATCCCGCTCCGATCGGCATTTCGATCCCCCCCCCTTTCCGACCTCCCGAGAGACCCGCCATGACTGAACGCATCGAACTCCACGGCCTGAAGGTGGCCCGTCCGCTGCACGACATGATCGTGAACGAGGCGCTGCCCGGCACCGGCATCGACGCCGATACCTTCTGGAGGGGTCTGTCCTCGCTGGTCCACGAGCTCGGGCCCCGCAACCGCGAACTGCTCGCCCGGCGCGATGCGCTGCAGGCCCGGCTCGACGCCTGGCACGCCGCCCGCACGAGCCAGCCGCACGACGCCGCCGCCTACACCGCCTTCCTGCGCGAGATCGGCTACCTCGTGCCCGAGGGTCCGGACTTCTCGGTCGACACCGCCGGCGTCGATCCCGAGATCGCCAGCATCCCCGGCCCGCAACTTGTGGTGCCGGTCATGAACGCACGCTACGCGCTGAACGCGGCGAACGCCCGCTGGGGCAGCCTGTACGACGCGCTGTACGGCACCGACGCGATGGGCGATTCGCCCCAGCCGGGCGGCTACGACGAGGCGCGCGGCGCCCGCGTGATCGCCTGGGCCAAGACCTTCCTCGACGAGGTCGCGCCGCTCGCCTCGGGCAGCCATG
>JBIPLJ010000017.1:0-71540 GCA_044368415.1 Burkholderiaceae bacterium | reverse complement strand
GTATCGCTCATCGGACAACTCCCAGAAAACTGCAGAAAACAGGCAGGAAACTGGGGGAAATGCTATCAGAACAACGCCTAAATGTCGTTCTCAATCAATGAGTTATGGAATTAACAGGGGCGACTACTTCATCGACGCTCGAGCCCGGGTGGTCAAGCCCGGCTTTCGCTGCCCCGTGCCTTATGGGTTCACGCAGGAAGGGCTCGGCACCGACGTGGCGAACAATCTGGCCAACCCGTACACGGGCGCGGGGCTGTCCTGGTATGTCACAGCGCCGTGCATGGAAATGGACCTGAAGCTGAAGCTCGACGACATGGACCTCGATCTCACTGGTCAGGTGTACTACGAGCACCAGTGGGGTCGTATCCGGATTCCCGGCATGGAGCAGGCTCGGTACACCTGGGGCTGGGCGCGCATGGATAACGGCGACATCATGAACTGGCGCACCTACCGCGATGTGAAGACAGGGAAGTACGTGCCGTCCGATCCGGCCAACCGGTTCACCGTGATTCGGCCCAACGGCACTGTGCAATACTGGATGGGGTCGGCGTTCGTTTTCGAGCCGCTGAAGTGGTGGAAGTCGCCCGAGACCGGCGTCGACTATCCGGTATACGCCAAGATGAACACGCCGGTCGGTGAGTTCTATACCGACCCGGTCGTCGAAGTCGCCGAGGCGCAGTTGTTCAACGGCGGCATGTGGGAAGGTGCTGCGCGGCTGCGCAAGGACAGCCCGACCGGGCCGGTTGTTGGCCGTTCGTTCTGCGAATTTATGTGGGCGCCGTTTGATTCGCCGCTAGGCAAAGACATTCCGTACGATCCGGCAATCTCCGCCTCTCCGAGTGCCGGCCTCCCGGAGGCGCGCGACTTCCGAACCTACACGAAGTGGTAAGCCGCCACTGGTACCCTCGGGGGCCGCGCCCGGCGCGGTCCTCAGGTTCGATATCAAGTAGTTCAATTCAAGGAGAACAGATCAGATGAACAAGTATGCAGCGGAAACTGTCGGCACCTTCTGGCTCGTTCTGGGAGGTTGCGGCAGCGCGGTGCTGGCGGCAGCCTTCCCCGAGCTGGGCATCGGTTTCGCGGGTGTCTCGCTGGCCTTCGGTCTGACCGTGCTAACCATGGCGTTTGCGATCGGCCACATCAGCGGCTGCCACCTCAACCCTGCGGTCTCGGTTGGGCTGTGGGCGGGCGGACGTTTCCCCGCCTCACAGCTGCTGCCCTACATCGCCGCACAGGTCGTCGGCGCCGTCCTCGCGGCTGGCGTTCTCTATCTGATCGCCAGTGGCAAGGCCGGCTTCTCAGCGGCAAATGGCTTTGCATCGAACGGCTATGGCGCGCACTCCCCCGGCGGCTACTCGTTCGTCGCGGCACTGGTGTGCGAAGTGGTGATGACGGCAATGTTCCTCGTCGTGATCCTGGGGGCGACAGACGAGCGTGCACCCAAGGGCTTCGCTCCGATCGCCATCGGACTGGCGCTGACGCTGATTCACCTGATCAGCATCCCGGTGACGAACACCTCTGTCAACCCGGCACGCAGCACCGGCGTGGCACTGTTTGCAGGTGGCCTGGCGCTCGAGCAACTGTGGTTCTTCTGGGTCGCGCCGATCGTGGGTGCCGTGCTGGGTGCGGGTGTGTACCGTTCCATCGCCGGCCGGGCGCAACCGTCCTGAACCGGGACACCAGCACCTCGAACCCCAACATGAGCCTCGTGGGCCACTAGCGGCGCAGTCTGTCGCTCTTGGCGGCCGCCGCATTAGCGGCGGCCTCGAGGAACATGCAGCCGTAGCCAGCGTTCCGCCCCGCCATTCCGTCCGAGGCTGCCGCCGATGGTGAGCTTCGAGTGCGTCATGAGGCAAAAGCCGTTGCGCCCTGCGTGGGGGAGGGGGGTCTCCAAGCGGCACTAGACCCATCCGGCCCGACCCAGCCGACGATAGACAAGGACACATCCCAGCGCGGTCACGGCAACGACCATCGGATAGCCGGCCTTCCACCTCAACTCCGGCATCCACTCGAAGTTCATCCCGTACAGGCTGAAGATGACGGTGGGGATGGCAAGGATCGCGCCCCAGCCCGCCAGGCGCTTGACCACCTCATTCTGGTTGTTGGCCACCAGCGCCAGGTTCACCTGCATCGCAGTTGTCAGCATGTCCCGCATGCCATCGATCAAGCCCACCAGGCGCGAGACATGATCCTGGATGTCCCGGAAGTACGCTCGCAGTTCCTTGGGAATCAGGTCCTCATGTAGGCGCATCAGTTCGGCGCTGATCTCCGCCAGGGGCAGCGCGGCGTTGCGCAATTCGAGGAGATTGCGCTTCAGCGCGTACAAGCGCTCGATCACCAGCCGGTCGAACTGATCCTTGAAGATGTCGGTCTCGATCGCATCGAAGTCCTGCTGGAACTGGGCGACAACCGGTTGGTAGTTGTCGGCCACGAAGTCCAGGATCGCATACAGAGCAAACCCCGGCCCCTTTGGCAGGCCCTTCGTGCCGTCTTCGCAGCGCTGCAGCACCTGCGCGTAGCGTGTTGACGCACCGTGGCGCACCGATACCAGGAAGTTGGATCCGACAAAAAGATGTGTCTCTCCGTAGGCCACATGGCGGGCTTGCAACTGGGCCGTCTTCAGAACGATGAACAGCGAGTCGCCGTAAGACTCGATCTTTGGGCGCTGATGGGCGCAGTGAGCGTCCTCGATGGCCAGTTCATGCAGACCGAGGGCCTGCTGGATGACTCGCAACGTTGCATCGTCCGGCTCATGCAGTCCGAGCCACACAAACGTGCCGGCCCGCTTGATGGCCTCGCCGATGTCGGCGATGGGTAAGTCGCCGATCCGCTTTCCGTCTCGATAGAACCCACTGTCCACGAGGGATGTCATCGCCTAGGCCCGCTCGTAAACGTCCGCCCCGACAGCCTGCTGCTGCAGTGGGGCACGAGGCGCCGACTCCGTGGGTGCGTTGCCGCGCGCTGCAGGCCCTCTCGGGGCGAGCCCTCCCCAAGGCAATGCGCCGGGATGGGACGCCATCCTCCTCCATGACGATTGAAGCTAGATCCGGCAGTTGGCGACGTCAAGGAAGTCGTCAAGGACACGAGAACGAGTTAAGCGTCACCATGTTTGGAACGGGCTTTGGTCTTATTGTCCTGGCCCTGACACCTCAGGAAGCCTTAGACGTCGAAGTGCACCGGCTAGACACCGGTGAGCCGTGCAGCAGCATGCGCCCTGCGGAACCAGCCCCATCGGCATGGGCTGCCCGGGCCACCGCGTTGAACTCAACCGCCCAGCGTGCGGTCCTGCTGACCGAACCAGGCCAATGCAGCGTCGAGGTGCTGTGGCCGATAGTCGGGCCACAGTGCGTCCAGCACAAAAATGTCTGCATAGACCGACTGCACGGGCAGGAAGCCACTCAAGCGCCGTCCACCTCCCCAACGGACGACCATGTCCAGACGCGAGACATCGGCCGACCTCAACCCGCCGCTGTTCATGCCAGCCAAGTCCCATTCCCAATCGTAGTTCACGAGGAGGTTGACTTTGATGCCTGCGCCTTGGCGAACGCGGAACGCCGCCAGGTCGGGAGGAAACTGCTTTGATTGCTCATCGCCGACCACCAGCAAGGCAGCCCCACGGCGCTGTATCTCCAGCGCGAACGCCACACAGGCAGCACGAAACCCCTTAGTCTGCTCGGTTGGGCGGCGCGTGTTGTCTTGTGTAAATCCGTAGACCGAGACCTCTTCGACGCCCAATGCCTTGCAGGCGTCGAAGAGCGCCAACCCGGGGGCGATGCCCCGGGCGTAGCCTTGTTCCTTGGGCAAGCCCTGCTGCACCGCCCATCGCCGGTTCCCGTCCGGAATAAAACCGATGTGCCGCGGCAACCGTCGCGCACTGCGCGGCCGGCTCGCGATTCGCACGGAACTCAGTTTTGTGTTGATTGAGCTCTGCAGCAAGTCGGAACCGTTCACTCCGAGGTCTTCCCGTCGAAGTGCTCTCCGTCGGCCTGGGCCTCGGCACGAGTGTGGTGGACCACCCCGTCACGATGGTTCGGCGGCGCATAGAGCGTGTAGAGCTTCAAGGATTCCAGGCCGGTGTTGACGATGTTGTGCCTCGTCCCCGCCGGCACGAGCACTGCATATCCGGCGCGGATCTCGGTCCTGACCCCGTCAAGGATGGCCTCGCCATTGCCCTGCTCAACTCTGAAGAACTGGTCGAGGTGGTGAACCTCTGTTCCGATCTCTTCCCGGGCCTTCAAGGCCATCAGCACGAGCTGGCAGTTCTCAGCCGTGTAAAGCACGTGGCGGAACTCGACGTTTCGGCTCGCCAGACCCTCGATATCCTGCACGAACCCCTTCATCGCAACTCCTCGGTTGGCAGGCTCTACCGCACACGCCTCACGCGGGTCGATGACGCCTCAGCTTGCGCTTGGGTGACCATGAATCGCTCAACCGCAATCCTAGGCTTGCCCGCTCTTGGCGTCCGTTCGGTACCGAACATCTCGAGCCACGGGCGTCGGGTCAGGCCCACGGGCCCACGACTGCAAGACCGGCGAAACTGAAACACGGTACGTTGCGCGGCGTAACGGCATCGCCGAACTCCAGCGCAATGGCCGCGATCATGAGGTCTACCGAAGGGCGGTTGCCGCCAGAGCGTTGAGCAGCGCGAATGGCAGCCCCCTCGTTGAAAGGCAGCACACAGCCCGCTTAGGCGATGCGAAGTGCATTGAACCATGTGCGCAGTACCGAGGCCTGCGGCGAATTCCTTGTCTCTTCCATCAGTGCGCCGCGTTCGATCTCCGGGATCGTCAATGTCGTCATGTAGAAGGCACTTGCCGGGTGAGTCTTCGACCACGCGCAGACCTTGGGATCCTGGTTGTGCGGCTTCTTCCGAAAGTCCGAAAGGGGGAGTCAATAGGGTGCTCTGATGCACTATCCTCACGCTTCCTCGATGAACCGTCCTCGGCTGTCCATGAACACGATCTGCTCGCGCCGCCGCCTGCTGGCAGGGGGCACTCGGCGCGCCATTGCAGTGGCTGCTGCCGCGCTGGGCGGTTCTGCCGCCGGGTTGATGTCGGCGTGTGCGCCGGCGGCGCCAGGCGTGTCGCCGACGGCCCGGCCCGGTCTGCTGCGTGTGGGCGTCACCAGTTGCGCCGACCAGAATGAGCCCCAACCGGTGTGGGATGCGGCGCTGGCGATGCGGCCCGACTTCTTTATCTTTGCCGGCGACAACGTCTACGCAAGCGACCCCCCGGCCACGCAGGCGCGGCTGCGCGCCGCCTATGACGCGTTGGGTGCCAAGCCCGGCTTCCAGCGTCTGCGCCAGACCGTGCCGCACCTGGCCGTATGGGACGACCACGACTACGGCCTGAACGACGGCGGCGCAGGCTGGGAACTGGCGCAAGTCGCCAAGGACGAGTTCCTGCGCTTCTGGCGCGTGTCCGAGGCGGACCCGCGCCGCTTGCGTGCGGGTGTGTACCACGCGCAGATGGTTGCCGCCGGCGAGCAGCGTGTGCAGGTCATCGGGCTGGACACGCGATGGTTCCGCTCGCCGCTGAGGCCGACCGACCAGCGCGGCGCCATCGGCAAGGAACGCTACCTGCCCGACCCCGACCCGACCAAGACGATGCTCGGCGCGGCCCAGTGGCGGTGGCTGGAACAACGTCTGGCCACGCCCGCCGATGCACACCTCATCGTCAGCAGCATCCAGTGTGTGACTGAAGGCCACGGCTGGGAACGCTGGGGCAACCTGCCGCTGGAGCGTGAACGGCTGTTTAGAACCATCCGGACCAGCGGCGCGCGTGGCGTCGTGCTGGTTTCAGGCGACCGGCACATCGGCGGCATCTACCGGCACGCCGGGCCCGAGCTGAACTATCCGCTGTGGGAGATGACCTCCAGCGGCGCCACCAGGATTTGGTCGACGGCGAACGAGCCCGGCCCCAACCGCGTCGGCCCGCTGGTAACGGTCAACCATCATGGGATCGTCAGTGTCGACTTCGCCGCCGGAGAACTGAAGCTGTCGCTGCTCGACCTGGACAACCGGGTGCTGCAGGAACAGTCCATCGCGCTGTCACACCTGCGCGCCGGGTGACCCCACGCGATCGCGCGCTCGCCCCCGCGCCCGCCGACACCCGCACGCGTTTGTCCACCCTCACCGAAAAGTAGAAGCACGACTCGTTGCCGATCCGGTTGCTCATCGCGCTGTAGACGTCGATCGAAAGTGTGGGTCAACCTTCGGGTCGGGCGCGCCACAGTGGGTCGGCCCAGCCCATCGGGAACGCCTTCAGCGCCCCCTCGAGCTCCGTATGCCAGCCGTCGCGCGCGGCGGCGAGGTCGTCGGCGGTGAACCGGCATTGCCGGAAACCCGCGCCCGCGCCGTCGTCGACCACCACGTCGATCGGGAAATCCACGTCGACGACGCTGGCCCGCGTCGCGTCGAACGCCAGGTAGGCAAGCGCAAGCGCGGTACGCAGCGGCGTGCGATGGCCGAGCAGTCTGTCGAGGATCGGCTTGCCGAAGTGGCTTCGGCCGATGACGAAGTACGGCGAGTCCTGCGTCGCAGCGATCCAGTTGCACTCCGGGAAGACCTGGAACAGGCAGGGCCCGGCGTCGGCCGCGAGCTGGCCGCCGATGATCGCGTGCAGGTTGAACGACAGGCCGCCGGCGTTGAGCGTCGCCTCATCCTCGACACGCACCTCGCGCAGCACGTCACCGAACGCGGAGACGAGCTGGTGCGCGCGGGTGTACGGCTCGGGCATCGCCGCGAGCCGGTCCTCGAGGCGGCTGACCGCCTTGTCGCGCACTGAGCGCAGGCCCGAGGTCATTAGGAACAGCCGGCGCGGCCCCACTTCGAGCATCGACAGCTTCGCCTTGCTCGAGACCTGCTCGCCGCGGACGATCTGGGTGTCGGCCAGGGCGAGCAGCCCGGCGTCGATGTGGATACCGATGCAGAAGGTCATGCGGGGCTGGCAGGAGGCGCCGCGCACGATCGCGCGGCGTAGGTCAGGGTTGTGTCGAGGCAAGAAGCGAGCCTGCATCGGACGTTTCGTTTCGTCGCGGGTCGTGGCAATGAGGCTCGCCCGGCCCGGCCCGGCGCAGGACGCCGGGTCCGGCTCGCTATACTCGAAAGTGTTCGTCTTCGGCCCTGGCTGCTTCCTGGCTGCCCGCGGCCCGAGCGCCGTCTTGAATGTCTCACCGCTCCATGCCGTTCCTGATCCGCGTCGCGCTCGCGCTCACCTTCGTCCTGGCCCTCGCGCTGCCGGGGGCGACGGCCTTTGCAGCGGCCCCGCCTCCTGACACGATCGACGCCCGCCTCCTCGCCTGCACCGGCTGCCACGGCGATCAGGGCCGAGCGACCGCCGACGGCTATTACCCGCGGATCGCGGGCAAGCCTGCGGGCTACCTCGCGAATCAGCTGCTCAACTTCCGCGACGGCCGGCGCGCTGTGCCCTCGATGACCTGGATGGTCGGGCACTTGTCGGACGACTACCTGCGCGAGATCGCGGCGCACTTCGCGTCGCGCCATCCGCCGTATCCGGCGCCGCCCCCGCCTGCGGTGTCGCTGGAAGTGCTCGAGCGCGGCCGCCGGCTGGTGGTCGCGGGCGACCCGTCGCGCGAGCTGCCCGCCTGCACAGCCTGCCACGGCGAGGCGCTGCTGGGCGCGCAGCCGTCAGTGCCGGGGTTGCTCGGGTTGCCCCGCGACTACCTGAACGCGCAATTCGGCGCATGGCTCAACGGCACGCGCCGCGCGATGGCGCCCGACTGCATGGCGACGATCGCGCGCCGGTTGCCGGCCGAGGACATCGCGGCGGTCACCGCCTGGCTCGCATCGCAGCCCGTGCCGTCGGCGGCGCGACCCGCCGTGGCACTGCCGGCCAGGATGCCGCTCGACTGCGGCGGGCTCGGGCGATGAACCCGCGCACGCGCCGCAATGCCGGACTGCTGCTGCTGCTGCTGGGGGTCATCGGGCTCGTACTCGCCACACTGATCGGGCGTCACGCGACGCCGGCCGGCGGGTCGCCCGGCGAGATCGTCACGTCCGTGACAAACGCCTGGGTGGCAACCTCGGCAACCGCGGTACCAGCCACGCCCGCTGCCGCACCCGACCCGTCCTCGGCCGACCCGGTGGCCCGCGGCGCCTACCTCGCGCTTGCCGGGAACTGCGCCGGCTGCCACACCGCGCGCGGCGGCGCGCCCTACGCAGGCGGCCGCGGCATCGTGACGCCCTTCGGCACGATCCATGCGTCGAACCTCACGCCCGATGTCGAGACCGGTCTCGGCGCCTGGAACGCTGACGATTTCCGGCGCGCGCTGCGCGAGGGCCGTTCTCGGGACGGCCACGCGCTCTATCCGGCGTTCCCGTACACCGACTACACGCGGGTGTCGGACGCGGATGCCGACGCGCTGCATGCCTATTTGCGCAGCCTCGCGCCGGTGCACGCGCCGAACCGGCCGCACGCGCTGCGCTTCCCGTGGAACCTGCCCGGGCTGCTCGACGGCTGGTTGCTGCTGTTCTTCCGCCCGGGGCGATTCGAGCCCGATCCGGCGCGCGATGCGGTATGGAACCGCGGCGCCTACCTCGTGCAGGGACTGGGCCACTGCGGCGCCTGCCACACCGCGCGCAACGCGCTCGGCGCCCCGCGGGGCGCGCCACTCGGCGGGGCTGCGGCGCCCCTGGAGGGCTGGCATGTCCCCTCGCTGCTCGACGGGCGCGACGGCGGCGTCGCCGCGTGGACGCAGGCCGAGACGCGCGAATGGCTGGGTGCGGGCTTGAATGCGCGTGCGGTCGCGAGCGGCCCGATGGCGCAGGTGGTGGCCAACAGCCTGCAGTACCTGGTACCCGCCGACCTCGAGGCAATGGCGATCTACCTGCGCGCGCTGCCTCTCATCGAGCCGCCGGCGGCACCGGGGCGCGCGGACCTCCGTCCAGGCAGCGCATCGCTCGAGCTCGGCGCGCGGCTCTATCGCGAGCGCTGCGCCGACTGCCACGGCGAGCAGGGCGAAGGCGCACCGCCGCACTGGCCCGTCCTCGCCGGCAACCGCACGCTGACGATGGCCTCGCCGGTCAACGCGATCCGCGCGGTGCTGCACGGCGGCTTCCCGCCGGCCACCCGCGCGAACCCCCGGCCCTACGGCATGCCGCCGGCCGGCCCCGGTCTCGACGACCGTGAGGCGGCCGCACTGGTGAACTGGCTGCGCAACAGCTGGGGCCATTCCGCCCCGGCCGTAGACCAGCGCGTGGTCAACGCGCTGCGGCCGGTGCCGGTGGAGTGAGGCGCGCCGGGCCGCCGAGCCAGCGGCGCAAGCGCGCCGCGACCTTGGGGTGCTCGAGCAGGTCCCAGTGGTTGGCCGCGGCGACCATCAAGCGGCGTGCGCGCGGCACGCCGAGCGCGAAGGCCGGATCGGGATGCTCGCCGAGCGCGCTCGCCAGCGGCACCATGCCGTCGCCGACCCAGGTGTCGCGCCGTCCGCCGACGCGCGCCGCGGTGGTGGCGGCGACCAGGTAGACCGGCACGCCCGCCGGCAGCGGCGTTGGTACGCGCGTGTCGTGTGCATGGGCGAACCGGTCGTCGCCCGCACGGTCCTCATCGCGCAGCAGTCCGTGGCGCAGGTCGGTGATGCCAGCGCTGCGGCCCCGTCCGAGCCGTGCGAGCGGCACGCCGTACGGGCTCGCGCCGAGTGTGCGGTCGACGATGTGGCCGAGTCGCTCGAGCGGGGCGCCGTGGTGCGGCGTGCCGAGGCAAACCATCGCCGACAGCGACGCGGGCCAGCGATGGTCGGCCGCGGTCGCCGCGTGGCAGGCGCTGCGTGCGACGAGGCCGCCCATGCTATGGCAGAGCAGCACGAGCGCCTCGACGCGCACCGGCCAAAGCGAGAGCAGGTCCTCGAGCAGGGCGTCGAGCGCGCGCCCGTTGTCCGCCACGCGTAGCCCGGTGTTGTAGTGGACATGCAGCGTCGTCCAGCCCGCCGTCTCGGCGAGCATCGCGCCGTGGTCGTGGCCGTTGCTGCGCCACTGCAGGTCGTTCATGCACAGCCCGTGGACCATCACCAGCAGCCGGCGGCCGTCGCCGTGCGAGGAGCCCACCGCGGGGTCGATTACGCGCCCGTCGACGCGCAGCGTCATCGGAATCGCGAGCGGATTGCCGGTGGCGACGAGGTGGTCACCCCAGACGCCGTTGAGCGCGGCGAGCAGGGCCTCGCGGCGCGCGGAGGGGGCGTGTCCCGGCGCAGCGGGCCTGGCGACCGACCCGACGCCGCCCAGCACCGCGTCCAGCCCAGCGCCGACGGCACGCGTGGTGCCGCGCACGGTGCGATAGACGAAGCCGCTCAGGCCGCGGGCGCGCGCCGGCCCGGCCGGCCCGAGCGGCCACGAGGGCTGCGCGATCGCGGCGTGCATGCCTTCGACGATATCGGTGACACCGGTCACGGCATCGATGCCGAGGCGGGCGAGGCCGCGCAGGTCGGCCGCATGCAGCACGGGGCCGCTGGCGCGTGTGGCGCGGGGCGAGGCAGTCGGATCGGTCAAGGTCGGTGGCGCGGGGAGGCGGCCCGTGATGGGAGACGTCCCACCGTGCGCCGAGGTTCGCGGGCTGGCAAGCGCGGGTGTGGAGGGCGGGCTCTAGAGCCGGCATCGCGCCGATCTCGAAGCCCGGCGCGTCGAGCGAGCCGATCGCGAGGCTTCCGGCGCGCATGCACACGGGCACCGCACGGCGTTGACACCCTCGGAAACCGGTCGATACCATCGACCTGAGTCAGTCCGAGGCCGCCCGCAGCACGATGACAGGCGAGGAGCGAGATGGCAACGATGCAAGGGTTCACCGCGCGCGCGACACAGGTTGCGACCCTCTGCACCGCGCTGCTCGGCGCGGCCGCGGTCGGCGCGCAGACTAAGGTCGACTTCGCGCTCGACGGGGTGCCGGGCAGTGACCACGCCCCCTACTACTTCGCCAAGAAGCAGGGTTGGTACGTCAAAGAAGGCATCGACCTGAACCTCGAGCCGGGCCGCGGCTCGGCGCTGGCCACGCAGAAGGTCGGCGCGGGCGCGAACCCGATCGGCGTGGCTGACATGGGCGGCGTCCTGGTGGCGCGCGGCAAGGGCGCGGACCTCGTCGCCGTCTTCAACGTTTACGCGAACTCGCCGCAGGGCTTCTACTGGCTCGAGAGCTCGGGCATCAGGTCGGTCAAGGACCTCGTCGGCAAGAAGATCGGCAATCCGGCGGGCGATGGCGCGCGCACGATGTGGCCGGCGCTCGCGAAGTCCAATGGCATGGATCCGAAGTCGGTCACCTGGGTGAACATCGACGCGAACGCCAAGCTGTCTGCGCTCAAGGCCAAGTCGATCGATGCCACCACCTCGTTCTACAACCTCCACCCCATCTTCCATCGCGCGCTCGGCGACGACATGGGCTTCCTCGCGTGGAAGGACGCAGGCCTGAATCCGTACGGCAACTCGGTGATCGTCAACGCCGAGTTCCTCGCGAAGAACCGGCCGCTGTTGGACCGCTTCGTGAAGGTCACGCAGCGTGCGTTCGCCGCCTGCATCGCGCTGCCCGAGCCGTGTGTGCAGGCGCTGATCGAGGCCAGCGGCGCGCTCAAGTTCGACAACGCGCTCACCAGCTGGAAGCGGGTCGCGACGCTGATGAGCGACAGGACCTCGCGCGAGGTCGCGCTCGGCCTCCACGACGACGTGCGGATGAAGGCCGACTACGGCCTGGTGCTGGAGTACATCGGTCTGGACAAGCCGTTCGACGTGAAGAGCGCGTACACGAACGAGTTCCTGGATCGCAGCGTAAAAATGGTGAAGTAGGGGTTTCGGCGGCCACCGGCCGCCACCTTCGAATCGATGAGCGCCTACAGACGCGAGGCTCAATGCAACCAGAACATGAATCCGCCGATAGTCGTCAAGACGCCCCCGGCTTCGTCGACATCCAGGTTCGCCGGGACGACTTGCGCAACATCCGTGTTGTCGAGGGGCCGCTGCCCGGCGCGACCGGCCTCGAGCCCGGCCGCGCGGTGCTGCGCGTCGAGCGCTTCGCGCTAACGGCGAACAACGTCACCTACGGGGCCTGCGGCGCCGCCCCGGGCCTGGAGTACTGGCGCTTCTTTCCCGCGCCCGAGGGCTGGGGGCGGGTGCCGGTGTGGGGCTTCGCGACGGTGGTCGTGTCCTCGCATCCGGAGCTGCCGGTCGGCGATCGCTTCTACGGCTACCTGCCTATGTCCACACACCTCGAGGTCGAGCCCACCGCGCTCGGGCCGCGCGGCTTTGCCGACGCAGCGCCCCACCGCGCCGGCCTCTCGCCGGTGTACAACACCTACCTGCGGGTACGCGGGCGGGCGGACGAGGACACCTCGGCGCGCGCCGCGCGCGAGGCCGAGCAGATGCTGCTCAGTCCGCTGTTCATCACCGCGTTCCTGATCGACGACTTCCTCGCCGACGAGGGCTTCTTCGGCGCGCGGCGCGTGGTGCTGGGTAGCGCCTCGAGCAAGACCGCCTACGCCACCGCATGGTTGCTGGCGCAGCGCCGCGGCACGGCCGCGGCCGTCGAAGTGCTCGGGCTGACCTCGCCGGGCAACGTCGCCTTCGTCGAGGCGCTGGGCTGCTATGACCGCGTACTGCCCTACGACGCGGCCGGCTCGCTCGAGGCCGAGGTGCCGACGGTCTACGTCGACATGTCGGGCGACGCCCGCATGCGCGAGGCGATCCACCGGCGGCTGGGCGATGCGCTTCGATACGACTGCGCGGTGGGGTTCACGCACTGGGAGCAGGGTGCGCCGCGGCGCTCCGAGGGGGCGGCGCCGGCGCCGCTGCCGGGCCCGAAGCCCGCAATGTTCTTCGCGCCCGGCCGTTGGAGGAAGCGCGACGCCGACTGGGGCGCGCAGGAGGTCGAGCGTCGGCTGGCCGCCGCACGCGACGGCTTCTCAGCGAAGCTGCGGGGCGCGGGCGGCTGGATGACGGTGGTCGAGGGCCACGGGCCGGCCGACGTGTCACGCGTCTGGGTCGACATGGTCGAGGGCCGCGGCCGACCCGAGCAGGGGCACGTGCTGTCCCTCTGAGGCAGCCGCAGGTGGGCCGCGCGCAACCCCGCGCGCGACCCGTTCGCCGCCGCCGGTTTGACGGCCGGTCGATCCCGGTGCGACCTTTCGGGGGTGGATCCCCCCGAGCACGCGCCGACCCCGACGACCGCCTCGCCCCCTTCGCCGGTCGGGCAGACCCCTGCCGCGCCCTCCGCCCGGCGCGTCCGCAGCCGCGTCTCCTGGCTCGGGCGCCTCGCGATCGCCGCGATACGTCCGCTCTTGCGCCGGATGGTCAGCGTGCAGGTGGTCGGCGCCGAGGCGCTCGCCGGCAAGCTCGATCGCGGCCAGCCGGTCTGCTACGCGCTGCAGTTCCGCACGCTGTCGACGCTGGTCGTCCTCGACGAGCAGGCTCGCGCGCTGGGGCTGCCGCTGCCGCTCGCGCCCCTGGCGGCGGCCGGGGCCGACGGTACGCCGCATGCGGTCGAGTCGCACTCCTTCTTCTATCTCACGCGATCGGGACAGCCCTCGCCGCTGCGTGCGCAGCCGTACGCCTATGCGCCGCGCCTGGCGCGTCTGGCCGCCGCGGTGCGCGCGGACCCGGCGGCCGACGTCACCATCGTGCCGGTCCATGTGTTCTGGGGCCGCGCGCCCCGCAACCAAGATTCGATCCTCAAGGCGTTGTTCGCCGAGGGCTGGGGCATCCCGGGGCCGCTGCGTCAGCTCGCCCGCGTGATCATCCACGGCCGCCAGACGATGCTCGAGTTCGGCGAGCCGATGTCGCTGCGCGAGATGACCGAGGGTGCCGACGACGACGCGCTCGCGCTGCGCCGCGCGGCTCGCTTGTTGCGGGCGGCATACCGACGCGTGCGCGAGCGCGTGGTCGGTCCCGACCTGTCGCACCGCCACGTGCTGATCAACGCGGTGATCGCCGGCGAGCCGGTGCAGCATGCGATCGACGAGGCCGCGCAGGGCAAGAGCCAGACACGCGAGCGCGCCGAGCGCACTGCGCGCCGCGCGGCGTGGGAGATCGCATCGAACTACTCGTATCCGTTCATCCGCGCCTATGACCTGCTGCTGCAGCTGCTCTGGAACCGGCTCTACGACGGGATCTCGGCGAACCGCCTCGACGAGCTGCGCGCCATCGCGTCGGACGCCACCGTGGTCTACGTGCCCTGCCACCGCAGCCACATCGATTATTTGCTGCTGTCCTTCCTCATCTACTACCAGGGCCTGCCGCCGCCGCACGTGGCCGCCGGCGCGAACCTGAACCTGCCGGTGGTGGGCGGGCTGCTGCGCCGTGGCGGCGCGTTTTTCCTGCGGCGCAGCTTCCGCGGCGACGCGCTGTATGCGGCGGTGTTCGCCGAGTACCTGCATGCGATGATCACCCGCGGCTTCCCGGTGGAGTACTTCGTCGAGGGCGGCCGCAGCCGCACCGGGCGCACGCTCTCGCCCAAGGCCGGGCTGCTCGCGATGACCGTCGACAGTTGGCTGCGCGCGCCGCAGCGCCCGCTGGTGTTCGTGCCGGTCTATATCGGCTACGAGCGCGTGCTCGAGGGCGACACCTACATCGCCGAGCTGTCGGGCCGGCCGAAGCAGAAGGAGTCGCTGCTCGGGCTGCTGCGCTCGCTGCGGGTGCTGCGCGAGCAGTTCGGCCGCGTGCACGTCAACGTCGGCGAGCCGATCGCGCTCGGCCCGTTCCTGCAGGCCCGAGGCGCGCTGCCGGCGCCCGCGGTCGACGGCGCGGCGGTGCCTACCGCCGCGCGACGTGCGGCCGCCAGCACGAAGGCCGACCTCGAGCGCCGGGCCGCGGTGGACGCGCTCGCGCTGGAGATCGTCACCCGGATCAACGACGCGGTGGTGGTCAACCCGGTGAACCTGGTGTCGGTCGCGATGCTCGGCTCGCCGCGCCATGCGATGGACGCCGCGCAGCTCGTGCGCCAGCTCGACCTGCTGCGCGAGTTGCTGGCGCGCGCGCCGTACTCGGCGCGCCTTGTGGTCACGCCGTTGTCGGGCGTCGAGATCGTCGAGCAGGCCGAGCGCACCGGCGTGCTCTGGCGGATCGCGCATCCGTTGGGCGACGTGCTCCAGGTGCACGGCTCGCAGGTCGCGCTGCTCGCCTACTTCCGCAACAACGTGCTGCACGCCTGGGCGCTGCCCGCACTGTTGGCGGCATTGCTGTCGCAGCACCCGGGCGTCGATCGTGAGCGGCTGCTGGCGGTCTCGAACCGCGTGTTTCCGCTGCTGCGCGCCGAGCTGTTCCTCTCGTGGGATGCAGCCGAGCTCGGCGGCAAGGTCGATGCCTGTCTCGACGCGTTCGCCGCGCTCGGGCTGACGGGCGCGGGACCCGCCGCTCGCGGCGACGGCGCCGCGGCGCTGCATACGCTCGCGCAGCTGATGCGCCAGCCGCTGGAGCGCTGGTTCATCACGCTCGCCGTGCTCACCGGCCAGGGCTCGGGCGCGCTCAGCTCCAAGGCGCTCGAGGACCTGTGCTACCTGCTCGCGCAGCGCATGACCTTCCTGCACGAGCCGGGTTCGCCCGAGTTCTTCGATCGCGCCGCGTTCCGGGCGATCATCGCGACGCTCGGCGAACTCGGCTGGGTGAGGTCCGTCGACGGGCGGCTCGCGTTCGATGGTGCCCTCGTCGAGGCGGCGGCCGACGCGCCCTGGCTGCTGTCGCCCGAGGTGCGCTTCGCGATTGCACAGGTCACGCGGCTGTCGGACGAGGATGTGAAGCGTGCGGAGGGGCTGTTCGGGGCGGGGCGGGCAAAGGGGTGATCAGCAATCCAGCGTCACCCGGTTCCTGCCGCCTTGCTTGGACGCGTAGAGCGCCCGGTCGGCGCGCGCGATCAGCGACAGCGGGTCCTCGCCGCGGACGTACTGCGCGACGCCGGCCGAGATCGTGATGTTGCCCACCGGCGCATTGCCGCCACGCTTGATCGTGCCGCGCGCGATCGCCGCGCGCACCCGGTCCGCGACTTCGCGGGCACCGGCGGCGGCCGTCTCGGGCAGCAGCAGCGCGAATTCTTCGCCGCCGTAGCGGGCCGCGACGTCCTTGCGCTGCGTGAGCTGCGACAGCGCCTGCCCGACGGCCCGGATCACCTGGTCACCGAACGGATGCCCGTAGCTGTCGTTGATCTTCTTGAAGAGGTCGATGTCGACCATCACCAGCGAGAACTCGATGCCCTGCTCGGTGGCGGCACGGCACAGCCGGTTGAGCTCGAGATCGAAGCCGCGCCGGTTCAGAATGCCAGACAGCGGATCGAGCGAGGCCTCCTCGCGAGCGCGCTTGAGCTCGCTCTGCAGGCGCGACACCTCCTGGTGGCTGGTCTCGAGCCGGCTGGTCAGCGCCGACAGGGAGCGGTTCATCCGGTCGACGTCGACGCGCATCGTGTCCACGTGCTGGCGCATGTCCTCGGGCGACTCCGCCGCCGAGATGCCCTCGCCGAACGCGGCCAGCTGAGCGTCGAACTCGGTGGCCTCGGAGCTTGCGACCTCGACCGAGCGGCGCATCGTGTACATCAGTTCGAGCAGGCCGGCGCCCGCCTTGCGCACCGACTCCTCGCCGCGGTCCGACAGGTGCTTCTGATGCAGCTCGAAGGTCAGCTCGTGCGACAGCCGCTCGCAGGCGTTGACCAGCTGGTCGAGCTCGGCCCGCAGCGCGGGGTTGCCGCCGCGCACGTACTCATACCAAAGCGCGTACGACTCCGGCGCGTAACCGGCCGCGTGACGCGACATCAGAGGCAGCGTTCGGCGCAACAGTTCCGCGCTGCCGTCGAGGGCGGCGCCAGGCTGAGGGCTCGCGGTGGCGGCACCCGGCGCACCGGCACCCGGCGCACCGGCACCAGACGCGAGGGGGCCAACGGGCCGGGCGGAGGGCGTGCGGGTCGGGGCGGGAGTGGCCATGGCGGTCGATCGAACGGGTCGTTGTCGGAAAACCCCTACGGTATGGCTGCAGGATGCCGCCCGCTCGTCGGGGCCGATCCTCTGATAATCGGCGCTCTGTCTTGGCTGTTCAGCGCCTCGGGCGGAGCGCGCCACTCCAGGCTGGCAGGAGGTGTCTGCCTACCCTTCCGGCCTGAATCCCGTTCCCGCGTCCCGAAGAGCTCCGCCATGCCCACGATCACGCTGCCCGGCCTCGACGGCCGGCTCTCGCCTTTCACCACCTCCGAGCCGCGCGGCTATTCCGACGTCGCACAGGGCCCGTTCTCGCGGATCGCGTTCTCGACGGTGCACGTCGTTGCCGACCCGCGGTCGACGGTCGACCCCTGGCTCGGCTGCGCGGTCGACTGGGATGCGACCATCGCTTGCCGCAGCCGGCTCTGGGACCTCGGGCTCGGCGTGGCCGAGGCGATGGATACCGCGCAGCGCGGCATGGGCCTCGACTGGCCGATCTCGCTCGAGCTGATCCGCCGGTCGATCGACGCGTCGCGCGACCATCCTGGCGCACGCCTGTTCTCGGGCTGCGGCACCGACCATCTGGTGCCCGGCGAGCGCCTGACCGTGGCCGACGTGATCGGCGCCTACGAGCATCAGGCCGAGACCATCGAGGGCCTGGGCGGACGGCTGATCGTGATGGCGAGCCGCGCGCTCGCGGCCTGTGCGCGCTCGCCCGACCAATACGGCCTGGTCTATGACCGGCTGCTCGCGCAGGTCCGCGAGCCGATCATCCTGCACTGGCTGGGCGACATGTTCGACCCGGCGCTCGCAGGCTACTGGGGCCACGACGGGCTCGATGCGGCGATGGACGTCGCCGTCGAGGTGATCAACCGCAACGCCTCGAAGATCGACGGCGTGAAGGTCTCGCTGCTCGACCGTGATCGCGAGATCGCGATGCGCCGCCGCCTCGAGCCGGGCGTGCGGATGTACACCGGCGACGACTTCAACTTCGCCGAGCTGATCGCGGGCGACGAGCAGGGCCACTCCGACGCGCTGCTCGGCATCTTCGACGCGATCGCGCCGGCGGCCTCGGCCGCGCTCACCGCGCTCGCGCGCGGCGATGTCGCGGGCTTCCATGCGATTCTGGGGCCGACGGTGCCGCTGTCGCGGCACATGTTCTGCGCGCCCACCCACTTTTTCACGACGGGCGTGGTCTTCATGGCCTGGCTCAACGGGCTGCAGGACCACTTCGTGATGGTCGGCGGCCAGCAGTCCACGCGCCACGTCGTGCACCTCGCCGAGCTGTTCCGCCTCGCGGACGCCGCCGGCCTGCTGCGCGACCCGGGCCTGGCCTGCGCGCGGATGCGCGCGCTGCTCGCCACCCATGGCATCGACGCATGAGCGGTCAGCTCGCCTCACGCGGCGCACTGCCGAGCGGCGCCGCCGGCGTCGCCGTTCCGCTGCACGGCGCCGGCGCACCGGTGCGGCGTAGCACGATGCGATGATGTCGGCCGACGGTTCGGCGGCGCCCGCGTGCCCCGACGAGGAGACGACATGAACGCCAGGCTCGACCTCCGCTCCGCCGCGGACACGCCCCACGCACCGGCCACCGAGGTCCTCGACGTCGTTGTCGTCGGCGCCGGCATCTCCGGCATCGGCGCCGCCTGGCACCTCGCCACGCAGTCGCCGGGCACGCGCTTCCTGGTGCTCGAGTCGAAGGACACCTTCGGCGGCACCTGGGTCACACACCGCTACCCCGGCATCCGCTCCGACAGCGATCTCTACACCTTCGGCTACCGCTTCAAGCCCTGGACGGGCGCGCCGATCGCGACCGCCGCCGAGATCCTGAAGTACATGGGCGAGGTGATCGAGGACACCGGCCTCGGCGAGCGCATCCGCTATCGCCATGTGATCGAGCGGGCGAGCTGGTCGTCGGCGGACCGCCGCTGGACGCTCGACGTGCACCGGGTCGACACCGGCGAGCGCTTCGAGATCACAACCCGGTTCCTGTGGATGTGCCAGGGCTACTACCGGCACGGGGCCGGCTACACCCCGCAGTGGCCCGACATGGCGACGTTCGGCGGCCGCCTCGTGCACCCCCAGGACTGGCCCGAGGACTTCGACGCGGCCGGCAAGCGGGTGGTGGTGATCGGCTCGGGCGCGACCGCCGCGACGCTGGTGCCGGCGCTCGCCGGCCGCTGCGCGCACGTGACGATGCTGCAGCGCTCGCCGACCTGGTTCGTGACCGGGCGCAATGCCAACGTGCTCGCCGACACGCTGCGCGAGCTCGACCTGCCGCCGGAGTGGATCCACGAAATCGTCCGCCGCAAGATCCTGTTCGACCAGAAGACACTGCACGCGCGCGCGTTCTCGGATCCGGACGGGCTCGGCGCCGACCTGCTCGCCAACGTGCGTGCGCACCTCGGCGACACGGTCGACGTCGACCGGCACTTCACGCCACGCTACAAGCCCTGGCGCCAGCGCATCGCCTTCATCCCCGACGCCGACCTGTTCAAGGCGATCCGCGGGAAGCAGGCTTCGGTGGTCACCGACGAGATCGAGCGCTTCACCGAGACCGGCCTGCTGCTGAAGTCCGGCGACACGCTCGAGGCCGACGTGATCGTCACCGCCACCGGCTTCGAGCTCAGCGTGCTCGGCGACATCCCGTTCGAGATCGACGCCCGCCCGCTCGACTTCGCCGCGACCGTCGGTTGGCGCGGCGCGATGTTCACCGGCGTGCCGAATCTCGTGTGGGTGTTCGGCTACTTCCGCGCGAGCTGGACGCTGCGCGTGGACTTGCTCGGCGATTTCGTCTGTCGCCTGCTCGCCCACATGGGCGAGCGCGGCGCCGCCGTCGTCACGCCTGCGCTGCGCCCCGAGGACGCTGACATGCCGCTTCGCCCGTGGGTCGAGCCGGAGGATTTCAGCCCGGGCTACCTCGCGCGTGGCGGGGACCGGCTGCCGAAACAGGGCGACCGGGGCCCGTGGCGCCACTCGCAGGACTATGCGTTCGACACGGTCGACCTGCCGGCGGCCGACTTGGACGACGGCTCGCTGAAATACGGGTGAATCGCTGGCCGGTGCCCGGGCGGCACTGGCGGTACACGGCGTCCGGCCGCGCCCGGAGGTGCCCGTTCAGTCCCGGCTGCTGACCGGCGCGGTCCGCGCCATCGCGGCGGCGGTGGCGACCACCGCGCCCGAGGCATTGCGCAGCTCGAGCCGCTCGCCGTCGCGGCGGATCGCGACGGCGCTGCCGATCGAGCTCAGGAAGGCGTCCTGCTGTCCCCGAAGGTCGGCGGTGCTGGTGCACGCGACGTTCGCCGACTGCAGCGGCCCGACGGCCAGGCGCTTGTCGGCGAGCATCCAGGGGCCCGCATAGGGCGAGCAGCCGCCGAAGCCGCGTAGGCGCCCGTCGGTGTCGAACTCGGCGGTGATGAGGCTGCCCGGCCGCACGCCGACGATCGCGCGCGAGGCGTCGGCATATCCGGTCACGCGCCAGACCTTGTCGACCAGGCCGGCTGGCTGCCGCACGAAGGTGGCGAGCTCGGCGCGGCGGCGATCGAGCAGAACGAGCGTGCCGTCCGCGATCCGCCATGCGGTGGCGCGGGCGAGGGTGCGGCTGTAAGCCTCGGCGCCCGCGAGCACCGCCTCGGCGCAGACTCGACGCGAGGCGGCGAGGTCGCGCCCGATGCGCATCACCTCGCCCGATCCGTACCAAGTGCCGACGAATCGATTGCAGCCGTCGCTGGCGGAGAACCGGTCGCCGCTGAAGCGCAGCGTCGGCAGCGCGGCATCGGCTGCCAGTGTCTGGGGGCCCATCGCCGACAGCATCCAGGCGCTGCCCTCGAGCGTCGCCGGGTCGCGTCCGCTCGTCGAGCAGGCACCCAGGACCGCTGCCGCGAGCAGGCTCGCGACGCGGCGGGGGATATGCAACTGGGGGGGCGCCACCTTCATCGGACTCTCCTGCGAGCAGTCTCCAAAGGGGTGGCGATGCGGTCAACGGGACTGTCGCCTGCTGGCCCCGTCGCCCCGACGCACGGAGGCGCGCTGCCTTCGGGCGGCGGGGTTCGCGTCACGCAGCGGTCCGACCGCCGGACCGGTGCAGGGGGATCGAAGCGGCGCCTCAGCCCTTCGGGGCGGGCTTGGTCGTCGGCTTCGTCGGCGCCTTGGGCGCGGGCTCGACCGCGAGCACCAACGCCTCGGTGATCACCGCGCGGACCTCGCCGCCCACCTTGATCTTCGACATGTCCACGTCCTCGGGCACCGAGACGCGCACCGTGCGGTGCACGCCACGCAGCGTCGCGGTCCGGGCCTTGCGGTCCAGGTCCTGGACGACCGCGAGCACCTCGACCGTGCGGACCGCGCCGACGCCGGGCGCACCGCCCGCCGGGGCCGACGCCACGGCGTTCGACTCGACGCGCTCGCGGATGCCACTGGCGGTGGCCGGCTCGAGCCGGGCCGCGACCGCCATGATGTGGCGGATCACCAGCGTGTCACCAACGTTGACCTGGTCAAAGTTCTTCACGTCGGCGGGTATGGCGACGGTCGTCACGTTGCCGTTCGGGCCGCGCAGCGTCGCGGTGCGGGCGACTTTGTCGATCTCGACGACGCGCGCGCGCACCGTGACCTCGCCAGCGGCGCCACGGGCGCCGGGCGCGGCGCCCGTGGCGGCGGTTGCGGTGGCGCCCTGCGCGAAGGCGGCGGCGGGCAGCGCGAGGGCGCAGGTGATGAGCAGCGAGGCGGTACGGTTCATGGGGTTGTTTCTCTCTTTTGTTGGGCGATCGGATCAAGTGCGCACGGTGGTGCGCCCGCCGCGGGGCGCCCGAGCTTACCGCCGAGCGGGCCGGTCGTCTAACGGGGTGGACGGCGCAGGGTACCGCTCGTGTCGTGCGCCCGCACGTGGCCAGTCGAGGTGCGAACCGGTCAGGCCCGCACCCGGGTCGGCGCCAGCAGCACCGGCGCGCCCAGGCCCGCGCTCATGAACTCGACGAGTCCGCGCACCGTGGCCCGATAGCTCCGGCGGTTCGTGTCATCGACCGGCCCGTGTCTGTCCACCCAGCGCGCCATGGCATACACCGTCTCGTGGTGGACGATGGCGACCCGCGCATCGAATGTCGCTTGCGGCAACGCGGGCAGCAGCCTGCGGGCCATCACACGCGCCCGCTCGATGCCGCTGCGCAGCGACGGATCGGTGGTCTCGAGCAGCCGCATGTCCGTGTCGAACAGCGCCTGCGCCAGCACCCGCACGTAGTCCGGCCCCCAGGGCGTGCCGCGCACCACCTCGGCCAGCGTCTCGACCGCCGCACCGACGATCGCGTTCAGCTCGCTGGTGCGCCCCGCAGCCTCGATCGCGTCGAGTCGCCGGTGGCGGATCGCGTCGATCGTGCGCATCCTGCGCTCCATCACCGCGCGGATAAGCCCCTCGCGCGAGCCGAAGTGGTAGTGCGCCGCCGACAGGTTGCGCTGCCCGGCGGCGATGACGATCTGGCGCAGGGATACGGCGGCGATGCCCTGCTGCGCAAACAGCCGCTCGGCGACGTCGAGCAGCGCCATCGCGGTCGGGGCGGTGCCAGGGTCCCCGGCGAACATGGAAGTCTTGTGCATCGCGGCGTGATCGCCTTCCCCCCGAGGCAATTGACACAAGAGGGCGATCCGACTGTAATTCACTCGAATTACACGACGCAAGCCCGCACGCCACGCCCGTCAAGGGGACGTCAAGTGGACGTCACGGACGAGGAGACAGCGATGAAAGCCGCCGTTCTGCACGCGCCTCGCCAGCCGATGACGATCGAGCAGGTGGCCATCGAGCAGCTCAGGCGGCGCGAAGTGCGGGTGCGCACCGCGCGCGTGGAGCCCGGTTCGACGGTGGCCATCTTCGGCGCCGGCGGCATCGGCCTGTCGGCGATCCACGCCGCGGTGCTGGCCGGCGCGGCGCGGGTCATCGCCGTCGACCGCGATCCGTTCAAGTTCGACCTGGCGGGCGCGTCCGGCGCGACCGATCGGCACGAAGATCGAGCTGCACGGCTTCGACTTCCTGCGCGAGCGCCGCATTCGGGGCTCGGATTCGTCTTTCGCGGATCGCCCCGCACCCCAGCCGTCGTACGAACGACGGCCGCAACGACTTCACGGAGACAGACCATGACCCGGCTCCTCGTGTCGACCGCCGCCGCCCTGGCCGCGACCCTCGGCCTGCTGGCCGCCCCCGCACCGGCCACCGCGCAGGGCAAGGGCGAGTCAGTCAAGTTCCAGGACTATCCCGGCCTTGGCAACATGCTGATCCGCGTCGCTATCGCCAAGGGCTACTGCGAGCGCGCCGGCATCAAGTGCGAGCTGCAAACCATCCCGGCCGCGCCGCTCGGCGCACAGGCGATGCTCGCCAAGAGCATCGACGCCTTCCTCGGCCCCTCGGACGTGATGAACCAGGCCGTGATGCGCGGCGCGAAGATGAAGATGGTCGCGGGCGGCGCGGTCACCAACGTCGCTGCGCTGCTGGCCGGCAACCACCTCGAGACGCCGAACGCGACCCGCGGCTGGCCCGCGTTCATGCTCGACCTGAAAGGCAAGAAGATCGGTGTGACCGCGCGCGGCGCGGCCACCGAGGTCACCATGCGCTGGATGCTGACCAAGGCCGGCGTCAATCCGGACGACGTCACCTTCGTGGCGGTCGGCGCGCCCAACACCGCCTATGGCGCGCTGGTCTCGAAGCAAGTCGACGCCCTGTCGATGTTCGAGCCCGCGGGCGCGATGTGCGACGTGCTCAAGACCTGCAAGGTGCTGTGGCGGGCCGCGATCGACAAGCTGCCGGCCGAGCAGTTCGCGCTCAACGGCGGCGGCAACGGGCTGGTCTTCACCCAGGAGTACATCGACCGCAACCCGCATGTGATCGAAGCGGTGATCCGCGCGGTGAAGGAGGCCGACGCCTTCATCAACGTGCCGGCCAATTTCGAGGAGGTCACGAAGATCACCCAGCAGTTCTTCAAGTTCGACATGCCCCGTGGTGACGAGGTGCTCACCACGGCCTTGAAGATCGCGATCGACTCGGGCACCTACCGCGCGACGATCAACCGCAAGGCGATCCAGGCGAACCTCGACCTGCTGCTGGAGACCAAGCAGATCGACAAGGCCGCGGCCGTCTCCGACCTCGTGCTCGACCGCGCGCCCTGAGTGGTCCGATGAGCGTCCCGATGAGCGCCGCGATCTCCATCGACGGGCTGACGGTGCGCTTCGGCGACGTTGTCGCCGTCGACGATGTCTCGCTGTCGATCGGCGAAGGCGAGTTCGTGTCGATCGTCGGCCCGAGCGGCTGCGGCAAGACGACGATCCTGAATCTGCTGACCGGGCTGGTGCCGTTGCAGGACGGCCGGATCTCGTTGCTCGGCAAGACGCCGGTGGCGGGCAATCCGGGCGTCGCGTATATGCTGGCCCGAGACTGCCTGCTGCCCTGGCGTACGACGCTGGCCAACGCCTGCTACGGGATGGAGGTGCGCGGCATCGACCAGGCCACGCGCACGAGGCGCGCGGGCGAGCTGCTGGCGCGCGTCGGCCTCGCGGGTTTCGAGGACAAGTGGCCCAAGCAGCTCTCGCACGGCATGCGGCAGCGCTGCGCGCTCGCGCGGACCTTCGCGCTCGACTCGCCGGTGATGTTGATGGACGAGCCATTCGGCGCCCTCGACGCTCAGACCAAGCTTCAGCTCGAAGACCTGCTGCTCGAGCTGTGGAGCGCGCAGCAGCGCACCGTCGTCTTCATCACCCACGACCTGGCCGAGGCGGTCGCGATGTCCGACCGCGTGGTGGTGATGAGCGCCCGTCCCGGGCGCATCGTCGCCGACGTGAAGATCGATCTCGAGCGGCCGCGCCACGTGCGGGCGCTGCAGAGGGACCGCCACTTTCTCGACGTCTACGCATACGTCTGGGAGAAGCTCGAGGAAGGGCTGGGTTCGACGGCCGGGGCGATCACGTGAGCAGCGTGCGCGCGTCCACGGTCGCCGCCCACGCCGCGGCGATCGCCGCCTTTCTCGGGGTCTGGGAGCTGGCGATGCGCCAGGAGTGGCTGGCGCAGACCTTCTTCGGGCAGCCGAGCGGCATCGCCGCTTACCTGTGGGACGGATTTGTTACCGGGCGAAAGCTGTGGCGCGACCTGGGCTACACCGTCGCCGGCACGCTGATCTCCTTCGTGCTGGGCAGTGTGGCGGCGCTCGCGCTCGGCCTGGTGTTCGTCATGGTCCCGAAGGTCGAGCGCGCGCTCGACCCGTACCTGACGGTGCTCAACGCCATGCCCCGGCTGGCGCTCGCGCCGCTTTTCCTGCTGTGGTTCGGCCTGGGGCTGGGCTCGAAGGTCGCGGTCGGCACCAGCCTCGCCTTCTTCATCGTGCTGGCCAACACCGTGGCCGGCATCCGCGGCGTGTCGCAGGACCTGGTCACGCTGTCGCGCTCGCTCGGCGCGACGCCGCGCCAAGTGTTCTTCAAGGTCACGCTGCCGTCGGCGGTGCCGGTGATCTTCTCCGGCTTGCGGCTGGCACTCATCTACTCGATGCTCGGGGTCGTGGGCGCGGAGCTGATCGCCGCCGAGCACGGGCTCGGGCAGGTGCTCGCCTACCTGCAGTCCACCTTCAACATGAACGGCGTCATGGGGCTGCTGGCGCTGCTGGCGCTGCTCGGCGTGATCGTCACCCAGGGCATGACCCGGCTCGAGAAGGCGCTGCTCAGATGGCAATGAACCCACTCCTAGACGGCAAGGTCGCCGTCGTGACCGGCGCGGCCTCGGGCATCGGCCTGGCGACGGTCGAGCGCTTCGTCGAGGAGGGCGCGCGCGTGCTGGCGGTCGATTTCCGCGAGGAGACCGGCCGAGCGTTGGCCGAGCGCTTCCCCGGCGTCGTACGCTTCGAGCGCTGCGACGTCACGCGGCTGGATGAACTGCGTGCCGCGATCGACGCGGCGGCGACACATTTCGGCGGGCTCGACATCCTGTTCAGCAATGCCGGGCACGGTGGCTCGGCGGTCGGCGTCGAGGGCTTCGACGCCCAGGGCTGGGACGACACCTTTGCGCTTTTGCTGCGCGCGATCGCCGCGGGCACCTCGTACGCAGTGCCGCACATGAAGCGGCGCGGCGGTGGCGCGATCGTCAACACCGCCTCGATCTCGGCGCTGCAGGCCGGCTATGCGCCGCTTGCCTACTCGGTGGCCAAGGCCGGCGTGCTGCACTACACCCGGGTCGCCGCCGCCGAGCTGTCGGCGCACCGCATCCGCATCAACGCGGTGGTGCCCGGCTTCATCGCGACGGGCATCTTCGGGTACTCGCTCGGGCTCGGCGAGGATGACGCGCGCGAGCTCGCGGCGAAGGTCGCCGAGCGCAGCGGTGCTGCCAACCCGATCGGCCGCTCGGGCCGTCCGCGCGACATCGCCGACGCGGTGATCTACCTGTCGTCGGACGCGGCCGGGTTCGTCACCGGTACGCACATCACCGTCGACGGCGGCATCACCATGGGCCCGCGCCACAGCTGGGACCTGGACACGCCCGGCCCGATCGGCCAGGCGCTCGGCATGACTCGCGCCGAGATCGAGGCGCGCCGCGCTGCGCCGAAACGCTGACACGCCCTCCCGATCCGAACCCAACCTCAGAGAGCGCCACCATGCCCCGTGTCACCTTCATCGCCCATGACGGCACCCGCCACGCGGTCGACGCCGCGGTCGGTGAATCGCTGATGCGAGCCGCCGTCGACAACGGCGTGCCCGGCATCGACGCAGACTGCGGCGGGATGTGCGCCTGCGCCACCTGTCACGTGTTCGTCGAGCCCGAGTGGGCGCAGCGCCTCGCGGCGCCCTCGCAGCAGGAGGAGGAGATGCTGAACTTCACCGCCGAGCGGCGCGCAAGCTCGCGCCTCGCCTGCCAGATCCCGGTCGTCGATGCGCTCGACGGCTTGACCGTGACGATGCCCGAAGGCCAGCACTGAGCGACGTATCCGCTCGACACACGAGGAGTACCGCCATGACGACCGCCACCGAGGTGCTGTCCCCTGCCCAGGCCGCCGCGCACGAGCGCGCGTTCTCGATGCCGCTCGAGGAGATCGACCCGAGCGACTCGCTGCTGTTCGCCGACGACACGATCGGCCACTACTTTGCTCGGCTGCGCCGCGACGCGCCGGTGCACCGCTCGCACAGCCCGATGTTCGGCGACTACTGGTCGGTGACCACCTACGACCACATCATGGCGGTCGACACCAACCATCAGGTGTTCTCGTCCGACTGGTCGAACGGCGGCATCGCGATCCAGGACCGTCCGCTGACCGAGCGGCTTCAGATGTTCATCGCGATGGATCCGCCGAAGCACGACGTACAGCGGCTCGCGGTCAGCCCGATCGTGGCGCCGGGCAACCTCGCGAACATGGAAGGCTTGATTCGGGAGCGCACGGAGCGCGTGCTCGACTCGCTGCCGCGCGGCAAGACCTTCGACTGGGTCGACACGGTCTCGATCGAGCTCACCACCATGATGCTTGCGACGCTGTTCGACTTTCCGTTCGAGGACCGCCGGCTGCTGACCTGGTGGTCGGACATCGCCACAACCAACCCCGATATCGACACGAGCCGCGTGTCCTCGTGGGAGGCGCGACAGGCCGAGCTGGTGAAGATGGCGCAATACTTCACGCGGCTGTGGAACGAGCGCGTCAACGCGCCGCCGAAGACCGACCTGATCTCGATGCTCGCGCACGGCCCCGCGACGCGGAACATGCCGCCGCTGGAGTTCCTCGGCAACCTGGTGCTGCTGATCGTGGGCGGCAACGACACCACCCGCAACTCGATGACAGGCGGCCTGCTCGCGCTGTCGCGCTACCCCGAGGAGTGGGCGAAGCTGCGCGCCAATCCGGCGCTGGTCGACTCGATGGTGCCGGAGGTCATCCGCTGGCAGACGCCGCTGCCGCACATGCGGCGCACCGCGGTCGCCGACATCGAGCTCGGCGGGCAGATGATCAAGAAGGGCGACAAAGTCATCATGTGGTACCTGTCGGGCAACCGCGACGAGCGGATGATCGCCGACCCGGAGCGGCTGATCATCGACCGGCCGCGGCCCCGCCAGCACCTGTCGTTCGGCTTCGGCATCCACCGCTGCGTGGGCAACCGGCTCGCCGAACTGCAGCTGAAGATCCTCTGGCAGGAGATCCTCGCGCGTTTCGAGTCGATCGAGCTCCTCGGCGAGCCCACCCGGATCCGCTCGAACTTCGTGCGCGGCTACTCGAAGCTGCCGGTGCGGATTCCGGCCTAAGGCCCGCCATGTCCGACGAACTCGTCTTCCACACCCACCCGATGTCGCGCGGCCGGATCGTGCGCTGGATGCTCGAGGAGGTCGGGCGGCCGTATCGCACCGAGCTCATGGAGTACGGCACGACGATGAAGGCGCCGGCCTACCTCGCCATCAATCCGATGGGCAAAGTGCCGGCACTCGTGCACGGGCGCACGGTCGTCACCGAATGCGCGGCGATCTGCACGTACCTGGCCGACGCGTTCCCCGAGGCCGGCCTGGCGCCGTCGCAGGACCAGCCCGCGCGCGGCGAGTGGTACCGGTGGATGTTCTTCGGCGCCGGGCCGCTGGAGGCGGCGACGACCAACCAGGCACTCGGTGTGGCGGTGCCCGACGAGCGACGCGGCATGGTCGGCTACGGCTCGCTGGCCGCCGTCGTCGATACCGTCGACGTGCATCTGGGCGCGCACGAGTGGTTCGCCGGCGGCCGCTTCTCGGCGGCCGACGTCTACGTCGGCTCGCTGCTCGGCTGGGGGCTGCAGTTCGGCACGATCGAGAAGCGGCCCGCGATCGCCGCCTACGTGTCTCGGATCATGGCGCGGCCCGCCGCGCTGCGCGCCCGCGCCATCGACGACGCACTGTTGGCCGAAGTCGCGCGGAAGGGCTGAGGCGTCGCCTATCGCATCAGGCCTTGCTTCTCCAGCCAGGCCGCCGCAGTGCCACTCAGCATCGGGTACGTCGCGCGCGGCTCGGCCAGGCGCGTGTAGACGTAGTTCGGTGTGTCGAGGCCGCCGAGCTCCGCGGCGACCCGCCCGAGCGCGGCGACCCGCGCCCCCGCGGCCACGAAGGCCTGCACGATCACCGCGCCCAGCCCGCGGGCGGCACCGGTGACGACGACGGTGCGTCCCTCGACACGCCATTGGGGACGGGTATGGGGGCTGCCGTTCATCGCGCGGTCTCCTGGGGCCGGTCGGATGCCGGCGTCATCGGTGGCTGTCGAGCCATTGCCGCAGCCGCTGCAGCGCGGGCAGCAGTCGATCGAAGCCGTCGTCGCCGAGCGCGTCGTGCAGCCGCACGACCTCGGGTGCAAGCGCGGCCACGCACGCATGGCGCATCGCGGTGCCGGACTCGGTGATCGTCACACGCTTGCCGCGCGCATCATCGGGGTCGGCGCGCACGTCGAGCAGGCCCTGCTCGGCGAGCCGGTGCACCAGCTTGCCCATCGCGGGCTTGCTGACCTGGAAGGCGCGCGAAAGCGCGACCAGGCTCGGCTCGCCGCCGAGCCGCACGAAGTGGTTGAGTACCGTGAACTGCGCGATCGACAGACCCTGGGGCAGCACGCGCTCGAAGCGGTTGCGCGCGAGCTGGTCGATGATGCCGATCTCGTTGAGGACGCGGAACGCGGCGGGATCGGCAGGCACGGCCTTCGCGACAGGCACGGCTTTCGAGGCGGGAGCGGAAGCCGGTATGAGACGGGCGGGCACGGGACGAGGGGCTCGGGGCACGCTTGCATTCTAAGGCGCGGTCGCGAGGCGACGGCCATGCCGTCGGCCGCGGTTCAGGCGCGCACCACGTCCTGCAGCGCCCGGCGCGGGCTGCGTACGGTCTCGCGTGTCGGATGGCCGACACGCACCAGCATCTGCACCTTCTCGCCCTCGCGCTGGCCCACGCGCGCCTCGAACTCGCGTTGCAGCGCGCGCATCTCGGGGTACTCCTGCAGCACCTGGCTCGGCGGCTGGGTGACCAGGCCGAGCGCGGCGGCGTGCAGCTGCAGCCGCAGGAATGCGCGGCCGGCTTCGAGCTGCAGTGCGCGGCCCGCGGCCGGCGTGACCAGCCACACCCACGTGCCGGTTCCGGGCACCCAGGACCGCACGCGGTCGAGGCCCGCCTTGAAGTAGTTCGAATTCGGGTCCATCGCCCGCTCGGGCGTCATCTGCCCGGCGAGTCGCAGCGCCTCCATCATCGTCCCGCCCAGCGAGATGCCGTCGCGATGCCGCGCGATCTCGGCGCCGCCCACGCGCGTGAGGTCCACGCTCTCCTTCCAGGTGTGCGGCGTGCGCTGTTCGATGTCCCAGGCGCGGACCATGATGTCGTTGAGCGCGGCGACCATCGCCGGCGCCTGCGTGCCGGTCGCGACGACGCCGGGCCGCGTCGCCGCCGCGACCAGCGTGGCGAGTGCCTCGGGGCCGACGGCGCGCTCGGCGAACGGCGTCTTCCAGGTCGTGCGTGCACCGGCCTGCGCGAACAGCGGATCGGGCCGGGCGCCCTCGCGCAGCAGCCGTACGCGGGCGACGGGCCGCGCGTCGAGCCGATCCGGGCCGGGCTCGCCCGCCGGGAAGGGTTCGACCTCGGCGCGCAGACCGTCGGCCGCGGCGGCCATCGACAGCAGCTCGAGGAAGGCGCCATGGCCGATGGTGAGCTGCCGTGACGGCGGGTCGGTCATCGGCAGCGTGCGTGTCGGGTCGGCGAACAGCATGATGCTGCCGTCGGCCGGCAGCTCAACCATCCAGGGCTGCAGGTTGTGCGGGTTCGGTGCGAGGATCGCCCAGGACAGCAGGCGGCGCCTGGCGTCCTCGCCGCGGCCGGCGATGCGCCAGGGCTCGGTGGCGGCGTCGGGCATCGCGCTGCAGGCCGGCAGCAGCGGCGCTGCCGCCGCGATCACCGCGCTCGAGCCAACGATCCGGATGAAGCCGCGGCGGGCGGGGGCGGGCTCGGCGGCGCCGGATGCGGTGGGGTTCGGGCGGATGTCGGACACGGCGGCCTCGGATGGTAAACTGGTTAACGGTATGGGGATAGTAGGAAACCAGTTTCCCAACGTCAATCCGGAACTTTACGATCCGATCTGCGTATCCGATCGGTTTGAACGATATTTGCGGTTGGCCGCCGCGGTGCGGGACTGGGACGATCCGAGCTTGTCCCCACGATACGAAGGAGCCCGCCATGAAGATCGCCACCTATGGAGCGATGCACCTCGGCGTCGCGTTCGGCGTCGCCTATGCGCTGACCGGCAGCATCCGCGTGGCCGGCACGATCGCGCTGGTCGAGCCAGCCGTCCAGACCGTCGCGTACGTGCTCCACGAGCGCGCGTGGCGCGACCCGGCCGCGCTGCGTGCCCGCGTAGCGCAGGCGTTCGGCGCGCTGCGGGCCGCGGTGCGGCGCCCGCTCGCCCTCAACCGATCGTGACGCGCCCCGCCGGCGTGTCGAAGGTCGCGGACAGGCCCGGCTCGTCGCGCGTCTCCACCCACTCGAGCGGCACCGGCGAGCTGACCTGCGGGCGACGCTCGATGATCGCCTTCGGGCCGCGGATCGCCAGGCCCGCGAGCCGCACGCCCGCGTCGGGCAGCCGGGCGGTCGGGTGCTCGGACATCGGCACGTCCCATTGAATGACCGTCGGCAGCAGGCCGTCACCCGGCGGGTGCCCACCGGTGGGCACGGTGATCCGCCAGCGCAGGCTGCCGCGGGTCATCGGCACGACGGTTCCGGCCAGGTACTTCAGCGTGCCGAGCGAGCGCTCTAGGTCGTCGCTGCGGACCAGCCAGTGCACCAGCACCGGCGCCTTCTTCAGCCGGTCGCGCATCGCCGGGTCGTCGAGCAGGAACGGCCGCGGCGCCTTCGGTTCGGGCTGCGAGGCGTCCGGGGCGATGAGCTCGAAGTAGACGCCGCCGCCGAGCTGCAGCAGCCGGTTGTGCGTGCCCCAGCCCGGATGCTGGCCGCCCGGCACCAGCGGCACGCCGGTGCGTTCGCGCAGCCACGCCTCGCCGTCGTCGAGATCGAGGCAGGCGACGACGAGGTGGTCGAGTTCGAGCATGGCGGCACCGGATGTGGAATCGCGGCGATGGTAGCCGACGGCCGGCGGCCGGTCGATGGCGTCCCCCGGTAGAATGCCGCGCCATGCTGATCGAACAAAAACTCCGGCTGTCGCAGGCCTTCGAGGCCGCGGCGCGCGCGCTGGCCGAGGCGAGCGGCGACGCCGCCGCGATCGAGGCCGTCTCGCGCGTGCGCGCCGTGCTCGATCGCCCCAAGCAGGCCGGCCACGGTGACCTCGCCTGCAGCCTCGCGCTGCAGGTCGCCAAGCCCCTCAGGCGCAACCCGCGCGAGGTTGCGCAGGCGTTGGTCGACGCGGTCCGTGCCTCCGAGGCCGGCGCGCTGGTCGAATCTGCCGAGATCGCCGGCCCCGGCTTCGTGAACCTGCGCATTGCCGCATCGGCCAAGCGCGAGGTGGTGGGCCGAATCTTCTCGGCCCGGGAGACCTTCGGCCGCCACGCCGACGGCGCGGGCCGCCAGGTGCTGGTCGAGTTCGTGTCGGCCAACCCGACCGGGCCACTGCACGTCGGCCACGGCCGGCAGGGCGCGCTCGGCGACGCGATCGCCGCGCTGCTCGAGGCCTGCGGCTGGCAGGTGCAGCGCGAGTTCTACTACAACGATGCGGGCGCGCAGATCGGCAACCTCGCGCTGTCGGTGCAGGCGCGCGCGCGCAGCATCGCCCCCGACGACGAGCGTTTCCCTAAGGACGGCTATCGCGGCGAGTACATCGTCGACATCGCGCGCGCTTACATGGCCGGCGAGACGGTGTCGGCGCTGCGTGTGGAGCCGGTCACCGGCGCACGCGACCCCGAGGACCTCGACGCGATCCGCGCGTTCGCGGTCGCCTCTCTGCGCCGCGAGCAGGACCTCGACCTGCAGGCATTCGGCGTGCGCTTCGACGTCTACTACCTCGAGTCCTCGCTCTACACCGAGGGCCGTGTCGCCGCGGCTGTCGAGGGGCTGACGGCCGCGGGCCGCACCTATGAGCTCGAGGGCGCGCTCTGGCTGCGCTCGACCGAGTACGGCGACGACAAGGACCGCGTGATGCGCAAGTCCGACGGCACGTTCACCTACTTCGTCCCGGACGTCGCCTATCACGTGGCCAAGTGGCAGCGCGGCTTCGCCCGTGCGATCAACGTGCAGGGCTCGGACCACCACGGCACGATCGCCCGGGTACGCGCCGGCCTGCAGGGTTTGGGGCTCGGCATCCCGCAGGGCTATCCCGACTACGTGCTGCACAAGATGGTCACGGTGATGCGCGGCGGCGAGGAGGTGAAGATCTCCAAGCGCGCCGGCAGCTACGTGACGCTGCGCGACCTGATCGAGTGGTCGGGCGGCATCGCCCCCGACGGCTCGCCGCCCGAGGGGCTGGACCACGAGGACGCGATGCGCCGCGGCCGCGATGCAGTGCGCTTCTTCCTGATCTCGCGCAAGGCCGACTCGGAATTTGTCTTCGACGTCGACCTGGCGCTGTCGCGCTCCGACGAGAACCCGGTCTACTACCTGCAGTATGCGCATGCGCGGATCTGCTCGGTGCTGGCGCAGTGGGCCGCCGCCCTGCCGGGCGCCGACGCGGCCGCGCTCGAGGGCGTCGACCTGTCGCCGCTTGCGGGCGCGCGCGAGTTCGCGCTGATGGCCCGGCTGGCCGAGTATCCGGAGGTGGTGAAGGCGGCTGCCGACGAGCTCGCGCCGCATGCGTTGGCCTTCTGGCTGAAGGACTTGGCCGCCGAGTTTCACGGTTACTATAACGCCGAGCGGTTCCTGGTCGATGATGCGCCGCTGCGCTCGGCGCGTCTTGCGCTGCTGCTCGCGACGCGGCAGGTGCTGCGCAACGGCCTCGCGCTGATCGGCGTGTCGGCCCCGGAACGCATGTGAGGCGCGGGCGATCCCGATGAGCACAAAGCGCAAGAAGCGGCGGTCCGGTAGCGGCGGCGGCACGCTGCTCGGCATCCTGGTGGGCATGCTGGTCGGACTGGCCATCGCGGTCGCCGCCGCGCTCTACATGACCAAGTCGGCGGTGCCTTTCATCGAAAAGGTCAAGCGCCTACCTGCGCCCTCGGCCGAGCCCGGCAGGGCGGGCGAGCTGCCCGATCCCAACCGCGCGCTCCAGAAGGGCAAGGGCGCGCCCGTCGACGCTCAGGCGGTCACGACCCCTGCCCCGGGGCCCGTCACACTGGGTGCGCCGGCCGCGCCCGCGACACCGGCCTCCTCGCCCCCCGGCGCGCCGCCTGTCGCGAGCGCGCCGCCGACTGCCCCGCCCGCGTCAGGGGCGGCGGGGCTGGCCGACGCCCCTACGGAGAAGTCCGCCTACCTGCTGCAGGCCGGCGCGTTCAAGGGCCAGGAGGACGCCGAGGGCATGAAAGTCAAGCTCGCGCTGATCGGCTTCGAGGCCCGGATCGTGACCGCGGAGGTCAACGGGGTCACGTTCTACCGCGTGAGAGTCGGGCCGTATGCCCAGATCGATGACATGAACCGCGCACGCAGTCGCCTCGCCGAGAACGGCATCGAGGCCTCGGTCGTGCGTCAGCGATGAGGACACAGGACCATGAAGCGCATCACACGTCGTGAATTCGTCGCAGCCGTCGGCGTTGCGGGCCTCGCGGCCGGCGCGCACGCGCAGCAGGGGGGCACCGGCGAGGGCCACGAGTTCCGCTCGGTCAAGCCGCCGGCCTCGACCGACGCGCCTGCCGGCAAGGTCGAGGTAGTCGAGTTCTTCTGGTATGGCTGCCCGCATTGCTACGCGCTGGAGCCGATGATCAAGGACTGGCTCAAGCGCCTGCCGCCCGAGATCGCGTTCCGCAAGGTCCACGTGCCATGGCAGGTGCAGGCGCATCAGCAGCTGTACTTCACACTCGAGACGATGGACCGCGCCCAGGCACTCGATGAAAAGGTTTTCGCCGCCATCCATGTCGACCGCAACAAGCTCGACACGCCCGAGGCGATGGCCGAACTGCTCGCGAAGAACGGCGTGGACCGCAAGCAGTTCCTCGACACCTACCAGTCGTTCGGCGTGCGCACGCGGATGCAGCGCGCCACGCAGCTCGCCGCGGCCTACCAGATCGACGGCGTGCCGACCCTCGGCGTCGCCGGCCGGTTTGTGACTTCGCCGTCGATGACGGGCTCGAATGCGGCCGCGCTGAAGGTCGTCGAGCAGCTGGTCGCGCGCGTGCGTAAGGGCGCCTGAATCCGCGCTGCTCGGACGCGGTCACGCCGATGCGCGTTTTCGTCACCGGCGCCTCCAGCGGACTGGGCGAGGCGATTGCCCTCGAGTACGCGCGCCGCTCGCCCGGGGCGGTGATCGGCCTCGCGGCGCGCCGCGGCGAGGCGCTCGCCGCGCTCGCGGCCCGGATGCCCGGGATCACCGCGGTCCCCTATCCGCTCGACGTCACCGACCGCGCCGCGCTGCAGGCCGCCGGCCGCGACTTCGTTGGGCGCTTCGGAGCCCCGGACGTCGTGGTCGCGAACGCCGGCATCAACGGCCCGACGATGACCGGCACGTCCGGTGACGACGCGCAGTTCGAGCGCATCCTGCGCACCAACGTCGTCGGCGTCTTCGACACCTTCGCGCCTTTCGTCGACTCGATGCGAGCGCGCGGCGCGGGCGCACTGGTGGGCATCGCGAGCGTCGCCGGCATCCGCGGCATGCCCTCGCTCGGCGGCTACTGCGCGTCGAAGGCCGCGACCATCGCCTACCTCGAGAGTCTGCGGCTCGAGCTCAGGGCGACCGGCGTGCGCGTGGTCACCATCGCACCGGGCTACATCCGCACACCGATGACGGCGCGCAACCGCTACCCGATGCCCTTCCTGATGGACGCCGACGCGTTCGCCGCGCGCGCGGCCGACGCGATCGCGAGGGGCCGCAGCTTCGTCGTGATCCCGTGGCAGATGGGCTGGGTCGCGCGGCTGCTGCGCGTGCTGCCGGACGCGCTCTTCGACGCGGCCTTCGCGCGCGCCCCGCACAAACCGCGCACGCCACCGTCGTGAGCGGCCCGCCGCGCATCGTCAGCCTCGTTCCGAGCCTCACCGAGCTGTTGTTCGCGCTGGACCTCGGGCCGCAGGTGGTCGGGCGCACGGGCTTCTGCACACACCCCCGCGATGCAGTGCGCGCCGTGCCCAAGGTCGGCGGCACCAAGACCGTGGACGTCGAGAAGATCCTCGCGCTGCGTCCGAGCCACCTGGTGGTCAACGTCGACGAGAACGAACGGCCCACGGTCGAGCGGCTGGCCGATCATGTACCGAACGTGATCGTCACGCATCCGCTGAGGGCGACCGACACCCTCGACCTCTTCGAGCGCTTCGGCCGTGCCTTCGATCGCAGACCGCAAGCCGCCCGTCTGAGCACGGCGTGGCGGGCCGCACGGGACGAAGCGCGAGCGCGACACTGGTGCGCCCTCAAGGTGGTGTACCTGATCTGGAAGGAGCCGTGGATGACGGTCTCGCGTGACACATTCATCGCCGACATGCTCGCGCAGGTCGGGCTCGACGTCGTCGTGCCGGATTCGACGCGCCGCTACCCGGACGTCGACTGGGCCACCCTCCCGCCAGCCTCGGTCGACTTGATCCTCTTCTCGAGCGAGCCCTACCGGTTCGGTGAGCACGATGCCCGGGCCTTCGCCGACGCACACGGGATCGAGCGCCACCGCTGCCTGACGATCGACGGCGAGATGACCTCATGGTACGGGCCGCGGGCGATCGAAGGACTGCATTACCTGAGCCGACTGCGCGCGACGCTCGAGGAGCGTCTGGCGTGAGCCCCGAGGGCTGCAGTTCGATGCGCCGCCTGATCGGCGGCGCGGGCCTCCTCGCGATGGCGCTGGCCGCCGGCTGCAGCAGCGTGCCGCTCGAGCCCGCGGCGCCGGTGCATCTGCCCGAATCGGAGCCGGTCGTCGAGGCACCGCCGGCGTCGGTCGCGCAACCCGCGGCGCCCACGCCTGCCGCGCCCAGGCTCTCGAAGCCGGTCCGCCCGAAGCCCGCGCCGCGCGTCTCGCGCGGCGGCGCCTACTACATGGACGACGGCCCCGGCGACAACCCGCCAGACATGGCTGCGATCCCCGACGCGGTGCCGCGCGCCGAGCCGCTGCATCCGATCGCCAACCGGCCGTACACCGTCTTTGGCAAGGGCTACGTGCCCAAGTCCGAGGCCGCGTCGCTTCGCGAGCGTGGCCATGCCTCGTGGTACGGCCGCAAGTTCCACGGCCGCAAGACATCGAGCGGCGAGCGCTATGACATGTACGGCATGACCGCCGCACATCCGACCGCGCCGATCCCGAGCTACATGAAGGTGACCAACGTGCGCAACGGCCGCGCGGTGGTCGTGCGGGTCAACGACCGCGGTCCGTTTCTGAACCGCCGCGTGATCGACCTCACCTACACCGCGGCCTACAAACTCGGCTTCGCCGATGCCGGCAGCGCCGAGGTCGAGGTCGAGATGCTCACGCCGACGGGGCCACCGGCCCGACCCTTGCAGACCGCCGTGCGCGCCGACGTCGTCACGCTCGACGCCGACGCGGTCGCGCGCGTCACCCCGATGGCGGTGCCGATGCTCGCTGACGCGGCCGCCGAGCGGCTGGCTCTCGAGACGGTGGTCGACGACGTGGTGGTGCGCGGGGACGTGCCCGCCACCTGGCTGCAGTTCGGCGCCTTCGCCACGCGAGAGAACGCCGAAGCGGCCCGCATGCGGATGCAGCGCGACCTGCCGTGGTTCGGTGCGCCGCTCGAGTTGGTGCAGCACGGCGAGCTGTGGCGGGTACAGGCCGGGCCGTGGGCGCGTCGCGACGACGCCGCTGTGGTGGCCGAGCGGGTGAGCGCGGCCAGTGTCTTCAGGCCGATCCCCGTTCTCCGCTGACGGGGGGCGGCTCGTCGTCCGCCTCCTCGCGCCCCGCGCGCAACGCGAGTGCGCGCCTGTAGAGGTCGTTCGCACGCAGCCCGGTGGCCTGCGCCGCGATGCGTGCGGCCTGGCGCACCGGCAGCTCCGCGCAGAGCGCAACGAGCAGGGTGTCGGCGAGCTGCACCTCCGACACCTCGGCCGCGGCTGCGTCGAATGCGAGGACGAACTCGCCGCGCCGGTGGTCGGGGTCGGCGGCGAGCCAGGCCGGCAGCTCGGCTGCGGCGCACCGGTGCAGCTGCTCGAAGCGCTTGGTCAGCTCGCGGCCGACCACGACCCGGCGTCCCGGCTCGAGCGCGGCCGCGAGGTCGTCGGCGGTCTCGATGATGCGGTGCGGCGACTCGTAGAGCACGACTACCGCGTCGCTGCGCGCGAGCTGCGTGAGCCGGTCGCGGCGCGCCTTGGGGCGGGCGGGCAGGAAGCCCTCGAAGCGGAAGCGCGGCTCGGTGAAGCCTGCCACCGACAGCAGCGCCGTGACCGCCGCCGGGCCCGGCACCGGGATCACCGGCAGGCCGGCGTCGTGCACCGCGGCCACCACGCGCGCGCCCGGGTCGCTGATGCCGGGCGTTCCCGCGTCGCTGATCAGCGCGACACGCTGGCCTGTCCGCAGGCGCTCGACGATCGACTGCGCCGCGCGCGCCTCGTTGTGCTCGTGGCTGGCGACCAGCGTCGGCCGGGCGCCGATGTGGTCGAGCAGCACGCGCGAGGTGCGTGTGTCCTCGGCGGCGACGACGTCGACACGGCGCAGTACGTCGGTCGCCCTAAGCCCGAGGTCCGATAGCCGGCCGATCGGCGTGGCCACCACGTACAATCCGGGGTCAAGCCGCTCCGCCTCGGGGCCGCGCCGCTCGGGGTGTTCCAGGTCCATGCCGTCTCGTCGCGCCGTAGTTCGTGTCGTGCTGCTCGGGGGTGTCGCGGTGCCATTGTGGGTGTCGGCGCAGGGCGGGGCAAACGAGCCCGTGCCGTCACCCTCCGCCGCGCCCTCGCAGCCGTCCGCCGCACCGTCCCGCTCGGCCGATCCGGGCGCGCGCCGGCCGCACCTGCGCTTCGGCGAGGGCGCCATCGTCATCGGGCTTCTGCTGCCGCGCCAGGACGGCCCGTTCGTGCGCGCCTCGGCCGCCCTGCTCGCCGGGGTCCGGGCCGCGCACGGCCGCGATGGCGCAGGCGTCGTGGTCGAGGCGATCGAGGTCGACGACCAGGCCGACGAGATCGCTGTCGCGATGGCCGAGCTGCAGGACCTCAAGGCCTCGCTGGTGCTCGGGCCTGTGACCCGCAACGGTGCGGCGGCGCTGCTCGAGCTCGGTGGCGTCGCCATGCCCACGCTTGCGCTGAACCTGCCTGAGGGCACTCCGCCGGTGCCCGCACGGCTGACGTTCTTCGGGCTGGCTATCGAGACCGAGGCGCGACAGGTCGCCGCGATCGCGTTCGCGCAGGTGCTCGAACGCGTGGGCTCGCGGCGGCCGCGCGCGGTGGGCGTCACTGTCGCCGCGCCGCTCGCGCGGCGGGGCGTGCAGGCCTTCCGCGATGCCTGGCTCTCGCTCGGCGGCGAGATGCGTGAGGTGGTGGAGTTCGCCGGGCCGCGGCCCTCGCGCGACCTGCGCGCACGCCTCGCGCAGCCGGTGCCCGACGTCGCATTCCTCTCGATGGGCGCCGAGCAGGCCCGCGTGTTGCGCGGCGCGCTCGGTGCGGACACCGCGGTCTGGGGCACCTCGCTCGCGAGCATCGGCAACGGCGCGACGCTGCGCCTGCCCGAGCTCGACGGGATGCGGGTGCTCGACATGCCGTGGCTCATCGAGCCGGACAACCCGGCGGTCATGGCCTATCCCAAGGTGCCTGCTGGCTACAACATCGAGATGCAGCGCCTCTACGCGCTCGGCATCGATGCCTTCCGCGCCGGCCGCCAGCTGCTCGCCGGCGACACCGCCTTCGAGCTCGACGGCGTCACCGGTCGCCTGCGCTACGACCGGCTCGCCGGCCAGCGCATCGAGCGCACCGCGGTGACGGCGGAGTACCGCGCCGGCGTGCCGACGGCCCTCACCACGCCTTGAGTGGCCTGTGGTCGCGCCGCGCCAGCGCGAGGGCTTCGACGCCGAGGCGCGTGCCGAGACCTTCCTAGGCGGTCAGGGACTGGTGCCGGTGGCGCGCAACGTGCGCTTTCGCGGCGGCGAGATCGACCTGGTCATGCGTGACGGCGCGCACTGGGTGTTCGTCGAGGTCCGCGCCCGACGCGACGCGCGCTACGGCGGCGCCGCCGCGAGCGTCGGCTGGCGCAAGCAGCAGCGCCTCGCGCTCGCCGCGCAGCTCTACCTGCTCAGGCGCTTCGGTCAGCAGGGATGGCCGGCCTGCCGCTTCGACGTCGTCGCCTTCGAAGCCGGCGAGCCGCACTGGATCCGCGGCGCGTTCGAGGCCGGCTGAGCGCGCCGCAAAAGGGCCCGGCTGTGCCCTCGATATAATCGCGCCGGTCTCGGCCTCGGGCAGCTCGCCTGGCGCGGGACGTACGAGGAGAACGTCCATGCACTCGACCCGTAGGCTCGCCGTCGTCACCATTGTGCTCGGCTCGACGCTCGCCGCCACCGGCTGCCTGCCCCTGGCGGCCACCGGGATGGCCGTCGGCGCGATGGCCGCCCTCGACCGTCGCACGGTGGGCGCGCAGACCGAGGACACCGAGATCGAGCTGCGAGCCGGCAATCGCCTGCCGGACGCGATCAAGGGCGCCCGCGGTGTCGCGATCACCAGCTACAACCGCCGGGTGCTGCTCACCGGACAGGTGCCCGACGAGGCGTCCAAACTCGACGCCGAGCGCGCGGTGCGCCAGGTGCCGGGTGTGCGCGAGGTCTTCAACGAGCTCGAGACGATCAACCGCGTGAGCTTCTCCACGACGGCCAGCGACACCTCCATCACCGCGCGGATCAAGGCCGGGTTCGTGGAGCAGAAGGCGCTCAACTCGAACGCGGTCAAGGTGGTCACTGAGAACGGCGTGGTCTACCTGATGGGCCTGCTCACGCAGCGCGAGGGGCCGGCCTATGCCACCGTCGCCAGTGGCGTCGGCGGCGTGCGCCGCGTGGTCACGCTCTACGAGTACATCAGCGACGAGGAGCTCGCGCGGATCACCGCGCGCTGAGCGCCGGCGCCGGCGGCGCCTCGCTTCGGTTGCCGGCGACCGTCAATCGGAACGGGCCGGCCACCCCCCGCGAACTCGCTAGTCTTGGGCTTCGATGCGCGCGCTCGCGCTTCGGGAGCCAACGATGTCCGCCGGTCTGCTCTCCCTCCTATTGGTCTTCGCCGTCCCCCTCGTGTGGGTGGTGCTGGCCTACAACCGGCTGGTGGGCCTGCGCAACGCGCTTCGCAACGGGTTCGCGCAGATCGACGTCCAGCTCAAGCGTCGGCACGACCTGGTACCCGGGCTGGTCGATGTCGCCCGAACCTACCTGACCCACGAGCGCCAGACGCTGGAGTCGGTCGTCGCCGCCCGCCAGGGGGCGGCTTCGGCACGCGCCTCGGCCGCGGCACGCTGGTCCGATGGCCATGCAATCGAGCGGCTCGATGCCGCTGAATCGGTGCTGTCCGGCGCGGTCAGGCGGCTCTTCGTGGTCGTCGAGTCGCATCCCGACCTCAAAGCCGACGCGACCCTCGCGCACCTCATCGAGGAGCTGGTCTCGACCGAGAACCGGATCGGCTCCGCGCGCCAAGTCTACAACGACTCGGTGACCGACTACAACAACGGCGTCGAGCGCTTTCCCGAGAACCTCGTTGCATTGTCCTTCTCGTTCCGGTCCGCGATCCTGTTGCGATCGACCCGCAGCGTCGCCGAGCGGGAGCCGGTCGCGGTGACCCTGTAGTGCCGGCACGCTTCGAGACCGCGGCGCGCCCCGGCCGAAGCCGGTGAACTTCGCCCGCCAGCAGGCGCAGGCCGAGCGCACCGCGCGCCGGCTGACCTGGCTCCACGGCTTCGCGAGCGCCGCGGTGGTGATCGGCGTCGACGCGCTCGCCACCCTCGCCTGGCACGTGTTGTTCGGCGCGACGACCGAGCCGCCTCACGGCTTCCATGCCGTCAACATCGGTGTCGTGCTGGCGCTGATCGTGGGCGGCGCCTGGCTCGAGACCTCGCGCCTGAGGGAGGATGGCGCGCTGATCGCGCGGCGGCTCGGTGCGGTGGCGGTGGACACGCTCGGCGACCCGCTGCACCGTCGGTTGCAGAACCTGCTCGAGGAGCTCGCTATCGCAGCGCGCATCGGTGTGCCGCGCGCGTTCGTGCTCGAGGACGAGCCGACGATCAACGCGCTGACTGCGGGCATGGACCGCAACCAGTCGGTGGTCGTGGTCACGCGCGGCGCGCTCGTGCGGCTCAGCCGTGACGAGTTGGAGGGCGTGCTCGCGCACGAGGTCTCGCACATCGTCAACGGGGACGCGCGACTCAACACCCGGCTGCTCGGCATGAACCACGGCCTGCAGTGGGTGGCGCTATTCGGGCGCTCGATGCTGTCGCGCGCGCTGCGCTCGGCCGGTTCGATTCGCGGGCTCCACGCGGTGCTCGCCCTGCCGCTGGCGCTGACCGGCGCGATCGTTCTGGCGGTGGGTGCGCTGGGCGAGCTGGCCGCGCTTGCGATCCAGGCGGGCGTCGGGCGCCAGCGCGAGTACTTCGCCGACGCGCAGGCCGTCGCCTTCACCCGGCAGCGCGACGGGCTGGGCGGCGCACTGCGCAAGGTCGCCGGGCTGCCGGCGGTGCTGGCCCGCGAGGCCGAGGCTGCCGGCGCGGCCCCGCGCGACCCGGGGCGTGCGGCCGCGCTGCGCCATCCGTACTGGCAGAACGTCTCGCACCTGCTGCTGGTGGGGCGGGTCGCTTCGGACCGCTGGTTCGAGACCCATCCACCGCTTCGCGAGCGGGTGCGAAGGCTGTATCGGTGCGACATGGCGCCGGTTGAGCCGCCCGAACTCTCTGACTCCGAGCGCCGGGAACCCGAGCTGCCGGCTGTATCGCTGGCGGTGTCCGCCGGCGCCGCGCTGGACGACGAGGACCAGGCGATGGCGCTCGTCACCGCCCGGACTGGGACCTCAGCCCTCGTGTTCGCGCGAGTACCCGGCGCCGGCGGCCCGGCGCCGGGCGCGCTGTGGCCGGACACCCTGCCGGGGCTGGCCGGTCCGCACCCCGGTGGCATGGCGGGCGCCTCCCCCGGGGACGTCGTCGCGTTTGCGCCGGTCGTCGCGGCCGACCCGGCTGGCGCGTCGGCTAACGCCGCGGCGGCGGATCGGCTGGTGCAGGCCACCCGGGAGCCGGCCGGTGCGGCGGCGCTGTTGGCGGCCCTGCTCGGGGTGCCGGGTCAGCCCGCGCCGTGCTGGGACGAGGGCTGGGCCTGCGCCGCGCAGCGCCAGGAGTCGATGCGCGCCGCGGTCGCCGCGGTGCCGGTCGACATGCTGCGGGGGCTGCGCTGGCCGCTGATGGAGCTCGCGGTCGCGCGGCTGCAGCCGCTGTCGCGCCCGGCGCGCGAGTCGCTGCTGGCGACGGTGCGAGGCGTCGTCAACCACGACGGCTGCCTCACCCTCCCCGAATGGATCTACGTCGCGCTGTTGCGCCTGAGGCTGCGGCTCGAGCCGCGGCGCGCGGGCGGGTTGCGCCGCACTGGAACCGGCGACCCGCTCGACGCACGCGGCATCCGCGTGTTGTTCGCGCTGCTCGCGCACTGCGCGCACGTCAGCGAGGCCCGGGCCGACCGCGCCGCCAACGCCGCGATCCGCGCGCTCGGGCTCGCACCGATCGGTGGCTCCGCCGGTCCGCTCACGATCGAGTCGCTCGAGCAGGCGATGCGCGGCGCCGCGCTGCTACCGCCGCTGGCGCGCCCGCTGCTCGTGCTGCAGCTGGTCTCGCTGCTGCCGCCCGATGCCGGCCACGAGGCCCGCGACTTCCTGTACCTGCTCTGCGTGGCGATCGACACGCCGCCGCCGCGTCTGCCGCCGCAGGGTCCGGTCTGGAGGGGGATGCATGCCGCAGGGGCCGGACCCCGGGACGACCAGACCGCTGACGTGCTGGCAGGCGCGGACGCCTGAGACCGCCGCCCGCTACACTGGGCGTCGTCGGCATGGCCCTGGCCGCGGTCCGGCGACGCATCTCCCGCTCCGTCAGCGCCTCCGGCCCGACCGGCCCGACCGTCCAGACCGTCCAGACCGTCCAGACCGTCCAGACCGTCCAGACCGTCCCCGTCCGCTCCCCCATGTCCGCCTCGCCGACACCTCTGCAGGCCGTGCCGCCCGACGCCGATCCGGCCGCCGGCCGGCGCCGCGCGCTCGGCCTCGGGCTGGCCGCCGCCGCGACGCTCGGAGCGGGCGCCTGGGCCATGGCACGGTGGGCCCGCGTGCCCGGCCCGCGTAGCCTGCCGCCGCTGGACTATCGGCTGATCGACGGCCGGCGCCTCGGCCCGCTCGAGCTGCGGGGCAAGGTGGTGCTGGTGAACTTCTGGGCGACGAGCTGCGCCGTCTGCGTGGCCGAGATGCCGGAGCTGGTCTCGGTCTACGAGGCCTACCGCGGGCGCGGGCTGGAGATGGTGGCGGTGGCCATGCCCTACGACCGGCCTGACCACGTGCTGCACTTCGCGTCGACCCGCCGGCTGCCGTTCCCGGTCGCGCTCGATCCGATGGGCGAGGCGGTGGCCGCCTGGGGGGCCGTGGAGGGTACTCCGATCACTTGGCTGGCAGGGCCCGACGGCCGCATCGTGCGGCGCTGGCTGGGCCGGCCAGACTTCACGGCGCTGCGCCGCGAGCTGGTGGCCCTGCTGCCGGGACCGGCGACTTGAGGCGTTCGAGCGGGCCCGCCGCCTGACCCTGTCACCCGAGCCGGCCACCGGAGCCGGCAACCGGAGCCGGCAACCGGAGCCGGCAACCGTCCGGCGCGCCTCAGCCCACCCCGGCTGCCGCGGCCTGTTGATCCGCGTGATACGAGGACCGAACCATTGCGCCGACCGCAGCATGAGTGAACCCTAACTCATACGCCTGCTTCTCGAACGACGCGAACACGTCCGGATGCACGTAGCGCCGCACCGGCAGGTGGTGGCTGGTCGGCGCCAAGTACTGGCCGACGGTGATCATGTCGATGTTGTGCGCGCGCATGTCGCGCATCGTCTCGACGATCTCCTCGTCGGTCTCACCCAGCCCGACCATGATTCCGGACTTGGTCGGCACCCCTGGCACCCGCTGCTTGAACTCTGCCAGGAGCTTCAGCGAATGGCCGTAGTCGGAGCCGGGGCGCGCCTCCTTGTAGAGGCGCGGCACGGTCTCGAGGTTGTGGTTCATCACGTCAGGCGGCGCCGCCTCGAGGATGGCGAGCGCGCGGTCGAGGCGGCCGCGGAAGTCGGGCACCAACACCTCGATCCGGGTGTCGGGCGACTGCGCGCGGACCTCGCGGATGCAGTCGACGAAGTGCTGGGCGCCGCCGTCGCGCAGGTCGTCCCGGTCGACCGAGGTGATCACGACGTACAAGAGCTTCAGCGCGGCAATGGTCTTGGCGAGGTTCGCCGGTTCGTTCGTGTCGAGCGGATCCGGGCGGCCGTGGCCGACGTCGCAGAACGGGCAGCGCCTTGTGCACTTGTCCCCCATGATCATGAAGGTCGCCGTGCCCTTGCCGAAGCACTCGCCGATGTTCGGGCAGGAGGCTTCCTCGCAGACCGTGTGCAGGGCATGCTCGCGCAGGATCCGCTTGATGTCGTGGAAGCGGCTGCCCGGGGCAGCGGCCCGCACTCGGATCCAGTCGGGCTTTCGCAGCACCTCGGCCGACGGCACGACCTTGATCGGAATCCGGGAGGTCTTGCCGGCGCCCTTCTGCTTGGCGGTGGCGTCGTAAGGGGCGGCAGCGGCGGACTCGGGGGTCGCGGAGTCGGTCATGGTCGTTCAATATGGGCGGCGAGGGTGTCGCCGAAATGGCGGGCGACCGCCGCCGGATCAACGGGGTCGGCGGCCGGGTATAGGCCTGCCCGGGCGCGGGCGAGGTCGGTCACCTCTAGGCCAGCATACCCGCAGGGGTTGATCCGTTCAAACGGCTCGAGGTCCATCGCGACGTTCAGCGCGATGCCGTGATAGGTGCAGCCGCGGCTGACCTTCAGGCCGAGCGAGGCGAGCTTCGGGCCCGCTGCACCGTCTGCGCCTGCGAGGTAGAGGCCGGGCGCGCCGGGCTTGCGCAGCGCGCTCGCGCCCCAGACGGCGCAGGTCTCGATGGCCGCGGACTCGAGGCGGCAGACCATGTCGCGGACCAACATGCGGCGCCGCCGCAGGTCGACGAGCGTGTAGGCGATGACCTGCCCAGGCCCGTGGTAAGTGACCTGCCCGCCACGTTCAGTCCTGATCACGGGGATCCCGCCGGGGGTGAGCACATGCTCCGCTTTCCCAGCGAGGCCCTGCGTGAACACCGGCGGATGCTCGACCAGCCAGATCTCGTCGGCCGTGTCCTCGCGGCGCGCCGCGGTGAAGGCACGCATCGCGTCGAGCGTCGGCAGGTAGTCGGCGGGTACGTAGGGGCGGATCAGCATCGGGCGGGCGGCGCTCCGGGCGTCGGTCGTCGCGCCATCCGACCGGGCATCGGACGGCGCCGCGGCGGTTCGATGGTACCGTCGGTGGGGGTCCGAACCCGTCCCGACCAGCCCGGCGGGCGGGGTTCCGACCCGGACGGGCCAGGCGCGGCCCGGAGGGGCACGATGACCGAGACCCTGCGACCGATCGAGCTCATCGGGGCCGCCATCGGCGAGGGGGCCCCCGACCGCCGCACTCGGGCGGGCCCGGCGTCGCTGCGGCGCTGGGGTCTGGGCGCGCGGCTGATCGCCCGCGGACGGACGGTGCGCTGGGGCACCGTGGTCGGCTCCGACCTCGCGCTGATGCCGCAGGGCCCGATGGCAGTGGTCGGCGAGTTCTCCGGTCGGCTCGCCGCGGCGGTCGAGGCCTCGATCGGGGCGCGGCACCTGCCGGTGGTGATCGGCGGCGATCACTCGTGTGCGGTCGGCACCTGGAGCGGCGTGGTTGCCGCGCTGCGCCGTGACGGGCCGGGGCGGCGCTTGGGGCTGGTCTGGGTCGACGCGCACCTGGACGCCCACACGCCGGAGACCTCGCCCAGCCAGATGCCGCACGGCATGCCGATCGCCGCGCTGCTCGGCCACGGCTCGCCCGGGCTGACCGGGGTGGCCGACCCCGCCCCGAAGCTGCGGCCCTCCGACGTGGTACTGATCGGTCCGCGTAGCTGGGAGTCGGGTGAGGCGGCGCTGCTCGAGCGGCTGGGTGTGCGGGTGATGACACATGACGAGGTCGTGCGCCGTGGCTTCGCCGGCTGCATGCGCGAGGCGGTCGCGCGCGTGAGTGGCGACACCGACGGCTGGGGGGTTAGTTTTGATCTCGATGCGCTCGATCCGCTGGATGCGCCCGGCACCGGCTCGCGGGTGGTCCGCGGGCTGCGCACGACCGAGGTGGCGGCCGCGCTGCACGGCCTCGCGCGGGACCCGCGATTCGTCGCGGCGGAGCTGGTCGAGTACAACCCCTCGCTCGACCGCGAGCGGCTGACCGCAGCGGCGGCCGAGCGGGTGCTCGGCGCGATGGTGGACCGGCGCGAGCGGGACGTGGACGGGAAGGCGCCGGGTACCGAGCGGCGCACCGGGCGTACGCCGCCGACTGCTACAGGACGACCTTGACCATCGGATGTGCGGTCAGCTCGAGGTAGAGCGCGTCGAGCTGCGCACGCGAGGTGGCGCGGATCGTGGCGGTCAGCCCGAGATAGGTGCCCTGCCGCGACGGGCGCAGCTCGAGCCTCGATGTGTCGAAGTCGGGCGCGTGCCGGAGCACCACCTGAGTGACCGCCTCCACGAAGCCGTCGGCCTTGAGTCCCATGATCTTGAGGGGGAAGTCGGTCGGGAATCGCAGCAGCTCGGTGCGTGGCGCTGCGGCCCCGTCGGCCGGAGGAAGGGCGTCGGTCATGTGAAGGCCTGAGGCACGGATGGGCCGTGTGTCAGCGCGCGGGGTGCCCGGCCGATGCGGCGCTGGCCGCCTTCGTGCGCTGGTAGGCGGCGTGCAGCCGCCGGAACACCGGGCCCGGCGCGCCGTCGCCGACCGGACGGCCGTCGAGCAGGGTGACCGACAGCACCTCCTTGGTCGCCGACGACAGCATCAGCTCGTCTGCCGAGAGCACCTCGGCGCGGGTCACCGGGCGCACCTCGAAGGGCACGCCCTCGGCTTCGCACAGCTCCTGCATCAGGCCGTAGCGAATGCCCTCGAGGATCAGGTTGTCCCTGGGCGGGGCGAGCACGCCGCCGTCGCGGATCACCCAGAAGTTGCTCGCCGAGCACTCGGTCAGGCGGTCGTCGCGGAACATCACGCACTCGGCCGCGCCGGCGTCGACCGCGGCCTGCCGCGCCAGCACGTTGCCCAGCAGCGAAGTCGACTTGATGTCGCAGTGCAGCCAGCGCTCGTCGGGGAGCGTGATCACTGCCACGCCCAGCGTGATCTGCTCGGCCGGCACCACCGGAAGCGGGCTCGACATCGCGAATACCGTCGGCGTCACGTTCTTGGGGAACGCATGGTCGCGCTTCGCGACGCCACGCGTCACCTGGATGTAGACGAACTGGTCGTCCCACGGATGGCGGGCGATCAGCGCATCGACCAGGCTGAGCCAGCCGGCGGCGTCCATCGGATCGTCGATGCGCAGCTTGCCCAGGCCGCGGACCAGCCGCGCATGGTGCTGCGCCCAGCGGAAGGGCACGCGGCCGTAGACCGGGACCACCTCGTAGATGCCGTCGCCGAAGATGAAACCGCGGTCGAGCACCGGCACGCGGGCCTCGGCCAGCGGCTGGAACTCACCGTTCAGATAGACGGTCTGGTCATCGGTCATGAAGGTCTGCGGATCACTTGAACCAGAGTCGGATCGTATCCCACAGGCGCCCGAACCAGCCGGCCTGTTCGATCGCCTCGAGCGCGATCAGCGGCTGTTCGGCGATCACCTTGTCGTCGAGGCGCACGCGTAGCGTGCCGATCGACTGCCCCTTGGCGATCGGGGCGACCAGCGGCTGCATCCGCTCGATCTCGCCCTTGACGCGCTCGCCCTGGCCACGCGCGACGGTCACCAGGACATTGTTCGCGAAGCCGGCCTTGACCTCCTTGGCCGCGCCTTTCCACACCTGGTAGGAGGCCGCGGTCGACTCCTTCTGGTAGAGGCGCACGACGTCGAAGTTCGCGAAGCCGTAGTTGAGCAGTTTCTGCGACTCGATCGCGCGCGCCGACTCGGACGCGGTGCCCAGCACCACCGACAGCAGCCGGCGCTGGAAGCCCGCGCCCGGCTGCTCGCGCTTGCTCGAGGCGATCAGGCAGTAGCCGGCGGCATCGGTGTGGCCGGTCTTCACGCCATCGACCGTCGGATCGATGAATAGCAGCCGATTGCGGTTCGGCTGCTTGATGTTGTTGTACGTGAAGTCGCGCTCGGAGTAGAGCTTGTAGTAGTCAGGGTGCTCCTCGATCAGGCGCGAGGCCAGGATCGCGAGGTCGCGCGCCGTCGTGTAGTGCTGCGCGTCGGGCAGGCCCGAGGCGTTGGTGAAGTTGCTGTTCTTCATCCCGAGGCGCGCGGCCTCGCGGTTCATCTGCGTGGCGAACGCCGCCTCGCTGCCGCCGAGCGCCTCTGCGAGGATGATCGCCGCGTCGTTGCCCGACTGCACGATCAGCCCGCGCAGCAGCTCCTCGATGGTGGCCGGCTTGGCCGGATCGACGAACATCCGCGAGCCGATCGCCTTCCAGGCGGGGGGCGAGACCGGCGGGCGCATGTCGAGCGCGAGCTTCTTCTCCTTGAGCGCGTTGAAGACCAGATAGGCGGTCATCAGCTTGGTGAGGGAGGCCGGCTCGACCTTGCTGTCCGGGTCGCTCGCGGCGAGCAGCTGCCCGGTGGTCACGTCGAGCAGCAGCCACGATTTTGCGGTGATCTGGGGTGCGCCCTGCAGCGAGAGCCCCTGGGTGGCCGGCACCGGCGCCGTCGCGGCACCCGAGGGCGCGGCGGCGGGCGCCTTCGACTTGGACGCCTGCGCGTCGGCCGTCGGCGCGGTTGCGATGATCGCCAGCGTCAGCGTGGCGGCGAGGGTGGTGTGGCGCTTGAGGCCCATGTTCTTGCGTCCTTCGCGTTCCTGCGGGAACGAGAAAGTGGTCGATGACGGCCGCGGATTATACGGGCCGCCCGGCTCAGCGTCGGCCGTCGTCGCCGCGCTTCGGCCGGGTGGCGTCCGCCGGAGGCGAGTCGGCGGCCGGCCGTAGCGGGGGTGCCTCGCGCGCGCGGGTGCTCCAGGCGCCGTGTGCGCTCTGCGCGGCCGCCGACACGCGCGCGGCCGCGGCGTCGCCCGCCCGCGCTCGGACCAGCTCGACCACTTCGCGCATCACGCCGCGCAGCACCGTCATGTTCACGCAGTCCTGCAGCCGGGCCTCGAGCACCTGACCTGCCGGCCCGAGCTCGCGCAGCACCGCGCCGTCGATGCGCCGCTTGAAGTCCTCGAGACGCGGGTCGCGCAGGTCGGTGCCGCCGCCGGGCAGCTCCTCGACGATGCCGGACAGCGAGATCAGCCCAGCCGCCTGGAGCTCGTCGATCAGCCGGGGCAGGTCGCCCGGGCGCACCGCCGCAGGCAGCGCCGCGAGCGGCCGTCGGCCGTCGATCAGCACCAGCACGCGGCGCGCGGCCGGTGACAGCGTGTCGCCCCGGTGCTCGACTTCGGAGACACCGGCGGCGGTCTTGCTGTAGACCAGCCGGGGATCGAGGGTGTCGGCCATGGGCCTGCTCAGCGCAGCTCGCGCATGAGCAGCTGCTTGAGGCCGGTCAGCTTGCGATGGAAGAAGTGGTCTGCGCCGGGGATCACCACCACCGGCAGTTCCTGCGGCCGGGCCCAGTCGAGCACCGACGACAGGGGCACGGTGTCGTCGACCTCGCCGTGGATCACCAGCGTGTCAGCCGGTACCGGCTCGACCTCGAAGCGCGAGGTGGCGGTGCCGACGAAGACCAGTCGTGTCGCAGGGCGCTGCGCCTCGGCCAGTCGGCGTGCCACGCGCGACTGCACCGCGCTGCCGAACGAGAAGCCGGCGAGCACCAGGGGCAGGGCGTCGCCGCACGGCTCGGCCGCGCGCGCGGCGGCCACCACTGCCAGCAGGTCATCGGTCTCGCCGCGGCCCTCGTCGTAGGTGCCTTCGGAGGAACCGACGCCGCGGAAGTCGGGGCGCCAGCAGATGTGGCCGAGCGCCAGCAGCGCGCGAGCGAGCGTCTGCACGACCTTGTTGTCGCGGGTGCCGCCGTACAGCGGATGCGGGTGGGCCACGATCGCCAGCCCGCGTGCGGACCCGTCCTCGGGCCGGTCGACAGCGACGTCGATGTGGCCCGCCGGTCCTGTGATGCCGACGATGCGCGTGCCTGGGCTCATCGATCAGTCGATCTTCAGCCGCGCCACCACCTTGCCGTCGCGCAGGTGGCTCTCGACGATCTCGTCGATGTCGTGCTGGTCGACGAATGTGTACCAGACCGCCTCGGGGTACACCACCGCCACCGGACCGTGCTCACAGCGATCCAGGCAGCCGGCCTTGTTGACGCGCACCTTGCCCGGGCCGCTCAGGCCGAGCGCCTTGACGCGGTCCTTGCAGTAGCCCTGGAGCGCCTCGGCGCGGTGCTCGGCGCACGAGGCCCGACCGTCGTCGCGACGGTTCAGGCAGAAAAAGATGTGCTTGTCGTAATGGCTCACGGGCGATCCGCGTCGGGACGAAGGCGACCGTGGTCCGGCGCGCCGCGGCGCAGCCGGCGGGGCCGCACGGGGAAACACCCGATTATAGCGAGCGGGCGCCGCCCTGCCCGTCGCGCCGGGAGAACCAGACGAGCGCGAGCGCTGGCCAGGCGACCGACACGCTGCGCAGCAGCCCGTGCAGGTTGGACAACTGCCCGGCGTTCAGCCCGGCAACCGTCGTGTCGAAGTACGGGTCGCCCGGCGCGAGGTTGACCAGCACCGTCCCGACCAGGGTCGCGGCGAGGCCGAACGCCGCGCGTGTGCGCGGCCCGAGGGTCTCCAGGCCGTAGAGCAGCACCGCGCCGACGACCAGACCGCCCTGCGCGCCCGGGGTCAGCCAGGCGAGGGGCGCGGCGGCGCCGTAGACCATCTGCGTCGCCAGGCTGCGCAGGCCGAAGGCGAGCGTGGCGATGCCGGCGACGAGCAGCAGCCGACGGCGCGAGCCGTGGACCAGCGAGAACGCGAGCGCGCCCACTGCGCACAGCGCGCAGATCACCGCGGCGGCCTCGATCGCCATGCCGTAGCCGGCCGGCGCGTACGCGCCCCACATCCGGTCGGCGGCCCGTGACAGGTCGGGCGCTTCGGGCCCGAGCAGCCGGCCGAGCAGTCGCTGCAGCACGGGTTCAACATGCCCGGTGGCGAACAGCAGCCGCTGCGGCACGAGTTGCGCAGACAGCCACAGCAGAAGCAGTACCCAGCCCAGCGGCGGGCCCTGTTCGAACCAGCGGTCGCGTACCGGGAGCACCACCCGTCCGCCGCGCTGCGCGGCCCGGTTGAGCGTGGCGCCCAGCCAAGCGCCGCCGGCCGCGCCCGCGGTGTTCGCCAGCCAGTCGAGCAGCGAGGGCACGCGCGCCGGCAACCAGCTCTGCGCGGCCTCGAGTGACAGTGACAGCAGCGAGCCTGCGACGGTCACCACCACGAACGCGGCCCACGGCCGCGCGCCGGCGAGCCAGGCGATCGACAGCAACAGCGCGAGCACGCCGTAGGCGAGCACGTTGCTGAGCACGTCGAACCAGGTCCAGTAGCGGGGCAGACCGCCAAGCAGGAACGCGAAGCTGCTGGTGCCGCGCGGGCGCCAGTCCACCAGCGGGTAGAGGGTCGCGAACGCCACGGCGGCCGCGAACAGCATGCTCAGCGCACGGACCAGCGCCGTCGCGCGTTGCGGGCCGGGTGACGCGAGCGGCGTGGTAAACATGGTGTACAGAATCCCGGGAGCTTACATGATCGATCCCGCGCGCTTCGAGCGCGTCGCGCGCATAGACTCCACCAGCAGCGAGCTGATGCGCCGACCGTTCGCGGCGGCCCCGCAGCCGCCCTGCGCGCTGATGGCCGACGTCCAGGACGCCGGCCGCGGCCGCAACGGCCGGGTGTGGCTGGGCGACCCGGTGCGTGCGCTGGCGCTGTCGGTCTCGGTCGAACGCACGGTGGACGGCACGCCCCTGCTCGGCCTGCCGCTGGCGGTCGGGGTCGTCATCGCCGATGTGCTCGCCACGCAGGGTGCGCATGTGCGCCTGAAGTGGCCGAACGACCTGCTGGTCGAGACCGGTCGCGGGCCGGCGAAGGCCGGTGGCATCCTCGTCGAGGTGCGCCAACACGGCCCGCTGCAGCGGGTGGTGGTGGGCGTCGGCCTGAATCTCGCATCGGCCGACGGGCTCGACGACATCCGGGTCGGCCAGCCGGTCGGGGCGCTGTTCCCCGCCGACACCATGCCCTCGCGCGTGCCGCTCGCGCAGGCGCTTGCTGCGGCGGTCGCCGCCGCAGTCGCCGACTTCGCGCGCGGCGGCCTGCGGCCCTGGCTGGCGCGCTGGCGCGCGCTCGACGCGCTCGCCGACCTGCCGGTCGACCTGGTCCGCGGCGACGGCAGCCGCGAATCGGGCATCGCACGCGGCATCGAGCGCGACGGTGCGCTGCGCGTAGAGCGTCCCGACGGCTCGATCGACCGCGTCGCCTCGGGCGAGGTCAGCGTCCGGCGCCGCGACTGAGGGCCCGTTCCGGACCGGCGCGATCGGACGGCGGGACCGTGGCGGACAGTATCGCCGTCCGGTGCGGCCGGGTCCGGTGGCACGCGGCTTGCAGAGCTTGCCCGCCCCGTCCGCCACTGCACCGCAGTGGTGCCAACGTGCCTCACGCCCTGCCCGGAGGATCCATGTTCCCGCTTCCGCCTGCCTTAACGATCCGACCCGCCGCCCTCAGCTTGCGCGCGCGCGCGGGCAGCCGCCTGGTCGCCCTGATTGCCGCCGCCGCCTTCGTGTCTCCGCTGACCGCCCTTGCCCAGGGGACGTTGCGCATCGGCATGACCGCCGCTGACATCCCGCTGACCACCGGCCAGGCCGACCAGGGCGGCGAGGGCCAGCGCTTCATGGCGAACACCGTCTACGACCAGCTGGTGATGTGGGACCTGTCGAGCGCGGACAGGGCCTCGACGCTGGTGCCCGGCCTGGCGCTGTCGTGGGCCGCCGATCCGAAGGACCGCACCAAGTGGACCTTCAAGCTGCGTCCCGGCGTGAAGTACCACGACGGCTCGACCTTCGATGCGGCGGCGGTGGTCTGGAACCTCGCGAAGCTGCTCGACGACAAGTCGCCGCAGTTCGACCCCAAGCAGGCCGCGCAGGGCCGCACCCGGATCCCTTCGATCGCCAGCTCGCGGGCCGTCGACGCGACGACCGTCGAGATCGTCACGAAGGAGCCGGACGCGTTCCTGCCGTATCAGCTCGCGTGGATCCCGATGTCCTCGCCCGCCCACTTCGAGAAGCTGGGCCGTGACTGGAACGCCTACGCCAAGACGCCGTCGGGCACCGGCCCGTGGAAGCTGGTCGCCTGGACGCCGCGCGAGCGCGCCGAGCTCGTGCCCAACGCCGACTACTGGGACAAGGCCCGCGTGCCGAAGCTCGAGCGGCTGGTGCTGGTGCCACTGCCCGAGGCGAACACGCGCGTGGCCGCGCTGCGCTCGGGCCAGGTCGACTGGATCGAGGCGCCGCCGCCCGACGCGGTCGCGAGCCTGAAGGGCGCCGGCATGCAGATCGTCACCAACGCGTATCCCCACAGCTGGGTCTGGCACCTGTCGATGCTCGAGGGCTCGCCGTTCCGCGACCCCAAGGTGCGCGCTGCGGTGAACCTCGCGATCGACCGCGAGGGACTGAACCAGTTCCTCGGCGGCCTGTCGCTGCCCGCCAAGGGATTCATGCCGCCCGGGCACGAGTGGTTCGGCAAGGCCACGCCGCTGCGCTTCGATCCGGCTGCAGCAAAGAAGCTGCTCACCGATGCCGGCTACACCGCCGCCCGCCCGCTGACGATCAAGGTCCTGATCCCGTCGTCGGGCTCGGGGATGATGCAGCCGATACCGATGAACGAGTTCATGCAGCAGAACCTGCGCGACGTCGGTATCAAGGTCGACCTCGAGGTCATCGAGTGGAACGCGCTGCTCGGCGCGTGGCGCGGTGGCGCGAAGGACCCGGCCAACCGCGGCGCGGTCGCGCTGAACTACAGCTACTTCGTGCAGGACCCGTTCACGGCCTTCGTGCGGCACGTGAAGTCGGACTTGGTCTCGCCCAAGGGCACCAACTGGGGGTGGTACCAGGACAAGGACATGGATGCGCTGCTGACCTCGGCGCAGAACGCGTTCGAGGCGCCGGCGCAGACGGCGGCGCTTCAGAAGCTGCACGAGAAGTTCGTCGAGGACCAGCTGTTCGTGATGGTCACGCACGACGTGAACGCGCGAGCGATGAGCCCGAAGGTCAAGGGGTTCGTGCAGGCGCAAAACTGGTTCCAGAACTTCTCGTCGATCACGATGACGAAGTGATCCGGGGGGGGGGGAGCGTGCGCGGCACGCTCCGGTCGTGATCCGGATGGGCTCGTCGATCTCGTAATCGACGACGGGCGAGAAGACGGTGGCATGCCAACCCTCCCACCCTCAAACAACTCGGTGGACCCGAACCCACCTTCACACGAACGCCGGCGAGCGCACCCACGTTTCTCGGCGCCGCGCGCCAACCTTCGAACGCAAGGCTCTCCGAACGACCCAACGAACGACCCGAAGCCCACCGATCACACCACCCGAAAGGGCCAGAAGCCCCGGACATCGGCACCACGCGCGCGATTGCGACGACGCCGGCGCGCGACCACTGCAGGATCGAGCGCGTCCCGGCGATCACCATGATCGCGAACACGAACATCAGCTCGGTGAAGTTGCGGGTGTCGAGGTCGTCGGTCGCCTCGGTCGAGCTGCCGACGATCGCAATCGCCGCGACCAGCACCATCGCCCAGAAGCCGAAGACGATCTCGGCTTCGCCGGTCTGTCCTGTATCCCGTTGGGCCGCGCTCAGGCGGCCGCGGCGGCCGCGGTCCCGAACTCGAAGCCCTTGCCGGGTGCCGCCTCGAACAGCGCCCGCGTGTACGCGTGGCGCGGCTCGCGGAACACCTGTGCGGCCGATCCGTACTCCACCACGCGGCCCTGCGACATCACCACCACGTCGTCGCAGACCTGGGCGGCGACGCGCAGGTCGTGGGTGATGAACAGCATCGCGAGGTTCAGCCGACCGCGGATGTCGGCCAGCAGCCGCAGCACCTGCGCCTGCACCGACACGTCGAGCGCCGACACTGCCTCGTCGGCGATCAGTAGCTCGGGCTCCATCGCGAGCGCGCGCGCGATGCAGATCCGCTGGCGCTGGCCGCCGGAGAACTGATGCGGGAAGCGCTCTAGCGCCGAGGCGTCCATCCTCACCAGCTCGAGCAGTGCGCGGGCGCGCGCCATCGCGTCGACGCGCGAGACGCCATAATTCATCGGCCCCTCGATCATCGACTCGGCGACCGTGCGACGCGGGTTCATCGAGCGGTACGGGTCCTGGAACACGATCTGGACCTTGTCGCGCAGCGAGCGCAGCGCACGGTTCGGGGTCCTGGCGATGTCGGTGCCCGCCAGCAGGATCTGCCCGCCGCTCGGGTCGATCAGCCGCACCACGCAGCGTGCGACGGTCGACTTGCCCGAGCCGGACTCGCCGACGATGCCCAGCGTCCGGCCGCGGCGGATCTCGAAGGACACGTCCTGGGCCGCATGCACGACGCGCCGCTTGCCGAACCACGACTTCGAGTCGTAGGTCTTGGAGAGCCCCGCGACCTTCAGCACCACGGGAGCCGCGTCGTCGAGGGTGCGCTCGGGCACATGCAGCGTCGGCACCGAGGCCATCAGCATCTTGGTGTAGTCGTGTGTCGGCCGCTTGAGCACCTGCTCCTTAGGGCCGATCTCGGCCATGTCGCCGAGCCGCAGCACCGCCACGCGATGCGCCACCTCGGCGACCACGCCGAAGTCGTGGGTGATGAATAGCACGCCGGTGCCGTGGCGCGCCTGCAGCTCGAGCACGAGCTTGAGGATCTGCGCCTGTGTGGTCACATCGAGTGCAGTGGTCGGCTCGTCGGCGATCAGCAGCACCGGGTCGAGCACCAGTGCCATCGCGATCACGATCCGCTGGCGCTGCCCGCCGGAGAGCTGATGTGGGTAGCTGGCGACGATGCGCTCGGGATCGGGCAGCAGCACCTCGCGGACGATGTCGAGCACCTTCTTCCGGCGATCGGCGCTCGACAGGTCGGTGTGCTCGGAGAGCACCTCGTCGATCTGGTCGCCGCAGGTCATGACCGGGTTCAGCGCGGTCATCGGCTCCTGGAAGATCATCGACATCCGCGTGGCGCGCAGCTCGCGCAGCCGTGCGTTGCTCGCGCGGGTGACGTCCTCGCCCTGCAGCAGGATCGTGCCGGCCTCGACCGGCAGTTGCTTGGGCAGCAGACCCATCACCGCCTGCGCGATCACCGACTTGCCCGAGCCGGACTCGCCGACCAGGCACAGCGTCTCGCCGCGGCCGACGCTGAAGCTCACGTCGTGTACCGCGGCCTTGCGGTCGGCGCCGCCGGGCAGGGCGACGGTCAAGCCGCGCACCTCGAGGATCGGCGCGTCGCCGGAGGCGCCGCTCATGTCACGGGGGCCGCTCATGTGCGCCGCGCCATCTTGGGGTCGAGCGTGTCGCGCAGCCCGTCGCCGAGGATGTTCACCGCGAGCACGGTGACCGCGAGGAAGATGCCGGGGAACAGGATGTTGTGCGGGAACTCGCTGAACTGCGAACGGCCCTCGGCCATCACGTTGCCCCAGGTCGGGATGTCCGGCGGCAGGCCCACGCCGAGGAAGGACAGGATGGCCTCGACCAGGATGCCCGAGGCCGCGATGAAGGTGCCCTGCACGATCAGCGGCGCGGTGGTGTTGGGCAGGATGTGCCGCAGCATGATCTTCCAGGTCGGCGTGCCGAGCGATACCGCGGCCTCGACATAGGGCTCCTCGCGCACGGTCAGCACCAGCGAGCGCACCAGCCGCGTGACCCGCGGGATCTCCGGGATGGCGATCGCGATCACCACCGTCAACAGGCTGCCGCGCCAGAGCGCGACCAGCGCGATCGCGATCAGAATCGACGGAATCGACATGATGCCGTCCATCACGCGCATCAGCGGGCCGTCGAGCCAGCGCAGGTAGCCTGCGCACAGGCCGAGCAGCACGCCGAACGTCACCGACACCACCGCGGTGGCCAGGCCCACGATCAGGGATACGCGGGTGCCGTACATCACGCGGCTGTAGATGTCGCGCCCGAAGCTGTCGGAGCCGAAGACGAAGGTGTGTGCGAGGGTGTTGCCGTCGAGGTCGGTGATCTCGCCGGTCTTACCGGGTAGCAGGTCGCGGCTCACCGGGTCGAAGAGCGAGGGGTCGACGGTGCCGAGCCAGGGCGCGGCGAGCGCGAGCGCCACCAGCACCCCGAGCACGATGCCACCGATGCGCACCGAGCCGTTGCGCCGCACCCGTTGCCATGTCGACGGGCGCTCGACGACAGTCGCGGCTTCGACGGACAGCGTCTCGTCGGGAAGGATCGGGGTCGCCATGGCGTCAGTACCGGATGCGCGGGTCGAAGAACACATACGACAGGTCGACCAGCAGGTTGACCAGCACGTAGATGAACGAGAAGAACAGGATCACGCCCTGGATCGTCGGGAAGTCGCGTGCCAGCACCGCGTCGACCGTCAGCCGGCCGAGCCCGGGGATCGCGTACACCGACTCGGTGACCACCACCCCACCGATCAGCAGCGCGATGCCGATGCCGATGACGGTGACGATGGGCACGGCCGCATTCGACAGCGCGTGGTGCAGCAGCACCCGGGTCTCTGCCAGGCCCTTGGCACGCGCCGTGCGGATGTAGTCCTCGCCGAGCGTCTCGAGCACGGCGGCGCGCGTGACCCGGGCGATCAGCGCGATGTAGATGACCGACAGCGTGATCGACGGCAGGATCAGGTGGTAGAGCCAAAGGCCCGCGCCGTCACCCAGCCGCTTGTAGCCCTGTACCGGCAGCACGCCGAGCCGCATCGACAGCAGCCAGATCAGAAGGTAGGCGAGCACGAACACCGGGATCGAGAAGCCGAGCACCGAGAAGCCCATCAGGCCGCGGTCGAGCCAGCCGCCGTGCCGCCACGCGGCCAGCACGCCCAGCGGGACCGACACCGAGACCGCAACGAGGATCGTGATCAGCGCAAGCGACATCGTCGGCTCGAGGCGCTGGCCGATCAGCGTGACGACGTCGGTCTTGTAGTAGAACGATTGCCCCAGGTCGCCCTGGAACAGGTGCCCGAGCCACAGCAGGTACTGCTCGGGGATCGAGCGGTCGAGGCCGAGGTTGCTGCGGATCTGCGCGACCTGCTCGGCCGTTGCCTGGTCGCCGGCCAGCAGCTGGGCCGGGTCGCCCGGTGTCAGCCGCAGCAGCAGGAACACCAGCACCGAGACGATCAGCAGCACCGGAATCGTCGACAGCAGCCGGCGTGCCAGGAACGAGAGCATCGGAACTCCGGGGAAACGAGGACGCCGGGCGGGCCGGCATGCAGGACGCGCCGCCGGACACGCCGGCAGAAACGAAGCGGGGCCGGAAGGTCCGGCCCCGCAGGGGGTCAGGCGAGCCTCAGTTTTTCTTGAGATTCCAGTACATGTTCGAGTTGTGGATGAAGAAGCCGCTGATGTTCTTGCGGGCGGCCTGCGGCGGGTCGAACTCGCCGAGCGGCGCGTGTGTGCCGATCTCGAAGGCCCGGGCGTGGATCGCGTCGGCGAGCTTCTTCTTCTGCCCGTCGTCGGTGGCGCGCATGAACTGGTCACGCAGCGTCGGCAGCTTGTCGTCGGTGGCCCAGCCGAACCACACCGACTTCTCGCCGCGGGTGTCCATCGTCGGGTTCGAGATCGGGCTCCAGATGTCCTGCGCCGTCCAGGCCGTCAGGAACATGTGCCAGCCGCCCTTGTCCGGCGCGTCCTTCTTGGCGCGGCGGCCAACCAGCGTCTGCCAGTCCATCGCCTGCAGGTCGACCTTGAAGCCGGCCTGGCGCAGCAGCTGCGCGGCCACGTCGGGCAGCTTCTGGATCGAGGCGAGGTCGGTGGGTTTGAGGATCACGATCGGCGTGCCGTCGTAGCCCGACTCCTTGAGGAGCTCTTGGGCCTTACGCATCCCGCCCTTGGACTGCAGCTCGCTGCCGACGGTGCTGCCGTACGGCGTGTTGCAGAAGAACATCGAGTAGCAGGGCTTGTAGAGCGCCTTGACGCCGACCTGCGCGCGCAGGAACGGCTCTTGCGCGAACGCGGCGATCGCGGCCTGCCGCACCTTCGGATTGTCGAAGGGCTTGTGCAGGTGGTTGAAGCGGGCCATGTACTGATAGCCGATGTTCGCGATCACCGGCAGCTGCAGGGTCGGGTCCTTCTTCACCGTCTCGTAGAAGTCGAAGCCGAGCTGCTCGATGATGTCGACCTCGCCCTTCTGCAGCGCGGCGACTTGCGCCTGGCCGTCGCGCAGCGCGAGGTTCCACTCGACGCGGTCGACGTAGACACGCTTGCCGCCGGTGGTGCCCGACGGCGGCTCGCTGCGCGGGACGTACTTGTCGAACCTGGTGTAGACCGCCTTGTCGCCCGGCTTGAACTCGTCACGCTTGAAGACGTACGGGCCCGAGCCGATGTACTCGTCGATCTGCTTGAACGGATCGGTCTCGGCGACGCGTTTGGGCATGATGAAGGGAACCGAGGAACCCGGCTTGCCGAGCGCCTCGAGCACGAAGCCGCAGGCCTCGCCGAGGAAGATCCGGAAGGTGTCGGGTGCGGGCGAGTCCATCCGCGAGACGAACTGCATCAGCGCCGAGCCCATCGCGTCGCGTTTGCCCCAGCGGCCGATCGAGGCGATCACGTCGTCGCCGGTGACCGGCGTGCCGTCGTGCCAGAGCAGACCGCGACGCAGCTTGAACGTGTAGAGGCGGTTGTCGGGGCTGACGGTCCAGGTGTCGACCATCTGGGGCTTGATCTGCCCTTTCTCATCGGTGCCGAACAGCGTGTCGTAGATCATGTAGCCGTGGTTGCGGCTCATGTAGGCGGTTGTCCAGATCGGGTCGAGCACCGCGAGGTTCGAGTGCGGAACGACCCGCAGCACGTTCGACTGGGCGTGCGCCGCCGGCATCGCGGCGACGATTGCCGCCGCTGCGGCGAGACCCAGCGCACCGCGCTTGAACAGCGTGGAGAGGGACACGGTGAGGCTCCTTGAGCGAAGTGGGAACGCCGTCCAGGCAGACGACGCAAAGGACGACGTTAGATCATTGACGCATGCCCGTGCAAGTACGCGGGGCTCGCGCACCTGCATCCTGCAGTCAGCGACGCCCGCCCCCCGGCAGCAGCAGCACCCCCGCCAGCGAGACTGCCGCCATCACGACGAAGCCGCTCGACAGCCCCATCGCCTCGCCCGCCGCAGCGAACGCGAGCGGGCCCGCCACCAGTCCCAGGAACAGCGGCACCATCGCCGCCGCCGAGGTCGATGCAATCTCGGCCGGGTCGGCGCGGGTGGCGACCTCGGCGAGGAACACGCCGCTCCAGCCGCTCGCGCTCAGGCCGTAGCACGCCGCGAGTGGCGCGAGCAGGGCCATCGGCCAGTGCGCCCCGAACAGCCCGAGCAGCAGTCCACAGGCGGCCATTACCAGGCCGAGCGCGCGCAGCATGAAGGGCGCGTCGCCCGCGCGCGAGGCGACCCAGCCCCACAGCGGGCGCGCGAGCAGCCCGGCGCCCTGCGCGGTGGCTGCGAGCAGCCCCGCGCTCGCGAGCTCGAGGCCGCGCTCGCGCACGGCCCAGGTGACCACGAAGCAGTTGAGGCAGACCTGGGTCGAGCCGAAGGCCGCGGCCGCGAGCGCCAGGCGCATCAGCCCGGGGCGCCGCCGCAGGGGGCGCGCCCATCCGAGCAGCATGCGCAGGCCCGAGGGGGCGCTGCTCGGCGCATCGGGCACCGGGAAGCGGCGCGCCGGCACGCCGAGCATCGAGGCGAACCCGACCAGCACAACGACCACCGCCACCAGCGCCACCTGCCAGCCCCAGACGAGCGCGATCGCCGGCAGTCCGAGCGAGACGATCACGGCGCCCACCTGCACGCCCGACTGCTTGAGCGAGAAGTACAGCGGCCGCTTCGGTATCGGCACATGGTGACCGAGCAGCTGCGACGACGGCGGGGTCTCGATCCCATGCCCGAGGCCGATCACCACCGCGCCGACCCAGAAGAGCCACGGCTCGCCGGTGGCCACCGCAAGCAGGCCCACCGCACATAAGAGCGGACAGGCGCGCGACACGCGCCAGGCGCCCCAGCGCGCCACCAGTGCGCCGCCCGCGGACGAAGCGAGGATGGCCGTGCCCCAGACCACCGAGGAGAAGAGCCCGATCGCGGTGGGCGGCAGCGCCAGCGTCTCGAGGATGTGCGGCGCGAGCGCGGCCACGCCGACCAGCGACAGGGATGCGGCGACGAGGACGCCGCCCAGCCACATTGAGACCTGCAGGCTCGCGTCGGGTTCGGGCGGCGTCGAGGGTGCCTCAGGCATGTCGGGCGTGTCCGGCCGACCGGCGTTGCGCGCTGCCCTCACGTCAGGCGATCGGCGGGCGCATCGCCCCCCAGGGCGTCACCTGCTCGTACGCACGGGCCGCCCGGAAGCACAGGTCCTCGCGGTGGTTGGGCGCGACCAGCTGCAGCGACAGCGGCAGGCCGGCTGCCGAGAACCCGCAGCCCATCACCAGCGCCGGCTGCTGCGTGAGGTTGAAGGGGAAGGAGAACGGGGTCCACCAGGTCCAGTCGTTCTCGTTGAGCGGTGTCACGCCCGGCGGCAGGTCGGGCATCAAGCGGCCGACCTCGAAGGGCTGCGACGCGGTACCCGGTGTGAGCATCAGGTCCCAGTCGGCATGAAAGCGTTGCATCGTGACCGCGAGTTCGCCGCGCGCCTTCTGTGCATCGAGAAAGTCATCGATTGTGTAGCGCGCCGCGAATTCGATCGAACCGCGCAGCCCCGGGTCGAGCAGCGCGAGCTGTGCCTCGGGCAGGCGGTGCAGCAGGTTGCGTGCCGATGAGAACCAGTGGGTGGCGAAGATCCAGGCCGAGTCTGCGATGCCCGGGTCGAAGCGCTCGACGGTGGCGCCGAGTTTCGCGAACACCTCAGCCGCCCGCGCGACCGCGGCCTCGATCTCGGGGTCCACCCACTGCACGTAGCCCATCCGCGGGCTGTACGCGATGCGCAGCCCGCGCAGGTCAGTGCCGTCGCCGTTGCCCGCGAGCGCGGCCGCCCAGCTGCCCCGTGGCGGCGGTAGCGCCATCCAGTCGCGCGCGTCGGGACGCGCCAGCACGTCGAGCATCAGCGCGGCGTCCTCGACGGTGCGGGCTTGCGGGCCGACGTGGGCGACTGTGCCCATCGGCGACAGCGGCCATGCCGGGACCCTGCCGAAATGGGCCTTGATGCCGACCGTGCCGGTGAAGGCTGCCGGGATGCGGATCGAGCCGCCGCCGTCGGTGCCGGTGGCGAGCGTGCCCATGCCGGAGGTGATCGCGGCCACCGCGCCGCCCGAGGAGCCGCCCGGCGTGCGGCCGAGGTCCCACGGGTTGCGGGTGATGCCGGACAGCGGGCTGTCAGTGCTGCCGCGCCAGCCGAACTCGGGCGTGGTGGTCTTGCCGAGCAACACGGCGCCGGCCTCGCGCAGCCGCGCGGTCGACGGCGCGTCGACGTCCCAGGGCTGCTTAGGGTCGGTGGTGCGCGAGCCGCGCAGCGTCGGCCAGCCGCGCACCAGCAGCAGGTCCTTGATCGAGGTCGGCACGCCGTCGAGGGGGCCGGCGGGCTCGTCGCGCAGCCAGCGCGCCTCGGAGGCGCGTGCGTCGCGCAGCGCGGCCTCGTGGTCGACGAGCACGAAGGCATTGACCTTCGGGTTCAGCGCGTCGATCCGCTCGAGCGCGATGCGGGTGACCTCGACCGGCGACAGTGTTCGAGCGCGGTACGCGGCGACCAAATGGGTCGCGCTGAGGTAGGCGATGTCGTCGGCGTCCATGCCACGGAACCTTTCTTCGGAATACTCGAGGAGGCGGTGCGGTGGGGCTCGTCGTGCGCCTACGATGACCGACGGTATCACGGCAGCCCGCCCGGCTCCGGTGCCGATCGCGACGCCGCCTTTGCGGGGGCGCGGTGCCCGCATAGACTCGGTTCCACACTCCGCACCGACCCACACGACACGAGGACCTGGACGATGGCGATCATCGCGATCGGCGGCATGCAGCACGAGACGAATACCTTCGCCCCCTCGCCAGCGGACTATGCGGCCTTCGAGTCGGGCGGAGGTTGGCCGACGATCCAGCGCGGCGACTCGCTATTCGAGGCGGTGGCCGGGGCCAACATCCCGGTGCAGGGCGCGATCGACGCGTTGCGTGCGCGCGGCCATGTGCTGGTGCCGCTGACCTGGGCCGCGGCCTCGCCCTCGGCGCAGGTCACCGAGGACGCGTTCGAGCGGATCGTCGGCGACCTGATCGCGCGGCTGCGCGCGGCGGGCCGCGTCGACGGCGTCTACCTCGACCTGCACGGCGCGATGGTCTGCGCGCACGTCGACGACGGCGAGGGTGAGATCCTGCGCCGCGTGCGCGAGGTGGTCGGCCCTGGCGTGCCGGTGGTCGCGAGCCTGGATCTGCATGCAAACGTCACGCGACTGATGGTCGAGCAGTCGGACGCGCTGTCGATCTACCGCACCTATCCACACGTGGACATGGCCGAGACCGGCGGGCGCGCGGCCGCGCTGCTCGACGCGATGCTCGCGCGCGGTGCGCGTCCGGCCAAGGCGTTCCGGCAGTTCGACTACCTGACCGGCATCCCGTCGCAGTGCACGTTCATCGAGCCCTGCCAGGGGCTGTATGCGCGCATCGCCGACGTCGAGCGGCGCCATCGCGCGTCGGTCGATTTTGCACCCGGCTTCCCGATGGCCGACTTCCCCGAGTGCGGCATGTCGGTGGTCGCCTACGCGGACGACGCCGCGTCCGCGCAGGCCGCGCTTGCCGAAATCGGCGACGCGGTGGCCGCGGCCGAACCCGACTTCGCGCTGACGCTGCTCGACCCTGACGAGGCGGTGCGGCGTGCGATGCGCGACGGCGCGCCGGGCGCGCCGGTGGTGCTCGCCGACACGCAGGACAATCCGGGTGCGGGCGGCAACGGCGACACGGTCGGGCTGCTTGCGGCCATGATCCGCCAGCGGGCGCCGGACGCGGTGCTCGGCCTGCTGATCGACCCGACGAGCGCGGCGCGCGCGCACGAGGCCGGGCAAGGCGCGACGCTGGCGTTCTCGCTCGGGTCGACCTCGGGGGTGGCCGGGCACGCGCCACTGGCCGGGCGCTTCCAGGTCGAGCGCCTGGGCGATGGGCGCTTCACCTGCACCGGGCCGATGTTCCGCGGCTTCCGGATGCAGCTCGGGGCCATGGCGCTGCTGCGCGAGGAGACGAGCGGCGTGCGGGTGGTGCTCGCGTCGGTGAAGTGTCAGGCGGCCGACCAGGAGATGTTCCGCCACGTCGGCATCGAGCCGATCCGCCAGCGTGTGGTGGCGCTCAAGAGTTCGGTCCACTTCCGCGCGGACTTCCAGCCGATTGCCCGCGAGGTGCTGGTGGTGCGCTCGCCCGGGCCGGCGCTGGCCGATCCGGTGGAGTTCGCCTGGAAGCGGCTGCGCCGCGGCCTGCGGCTGCGGCCGCTGGGGCCGGAGTTCGGCGGCTGACGCAGGTCAGCGCGGCGGGGGCAGGTCAGCGCCGAGCGCCCGCCGCCACAGCCAGTCGACGCTGCGTCCTACGTCACCGCGAAAGCCGATCTGCTCGGTCGGCTCGAGCGCCGTCCAGCCGTCGCCGCGCCGTTCGGCAACGTCGAACGAGAACACGTAGGCCGGCTCCTGGCCCATCCTGAGGTCCGTGATCGTCACCCGGTCGCCGCGCTGCAGGAGCGCGAAAAAGCCGCCACTGAATCGGGCGATGTCCGCGACCGCCCACTGCCTGTCGAGCGTCTGGTACAGCGGCGTGCCGCGATCGAATCGATCGAAGCGCATTGCGTCGCCGTCGTCGAGCAGCGAGCGGAAGCCCTCGTGGTAGCCCTCGGGCGTCATCGCCACCACCCGCCAGAGCACTGAGTTGAAGGGGGTCGGCGTCACCAGCATGCGTTCGACGGCGATGCCCTGCGCGGCGAGCGCGCGCTCGGCGACGCCGCGCACCTGGTGCTGGGCGACCAGGCCCCAGCCGAGGTACAGCGTGCTCAGCAGCAGCCCCGCGTGATTCCAGCGCAGCCCGCGCGCCGCTGGCAGCCGCAGCGCGGCGATCACGCCGACCACCAGCGGCAGCGTGTAGGCCGGGTCGATGATGAAGACGCTGCCGAGGCCGAACGGATGGTCGGAGAACGGCTGGGCGAGCTGCGTGCCGTAGACCGTCATCGTGTCGAGCAGCGGATGGGTCACGAGCGCCAACCAGAGCGCGAGCCACCAGCGCCTGAACGCGTCGCGTTCACCGTGCATCCGCGCGGCGAGCCAGGCGATCGGCGGCGCGGCGAGGGTCAGCCAGGTCAGCGCGTGGCTGTGCGACCGGTGCAGCGTCATGTTCCGGATTGGATCGCCGTGGTCGATGAACACGTCGAGGTCGGGCAGCGTGCCGCACAGGCCGCCCCAGAGCGCGGCCTTCCACGGGGCGGTGCGACGGCCCAAGACCGCGACGCCAACGGCGGCGCCGAGCGCGAGCTGGGAAAGGGAGTCCATGACCGAGATGCTGCCACCGCAACGCGGCCGATGGGCGGCTGGCCCCGGCGCGGCGGGGGATTGGGCGGGCGTCCGCCCTGCGGCGGAGCCGCCCTCGGCCCTCAGGCCTCGCCGCCGAACGCCTTGATCAGGTTGTCCACGTACTGGTCGGCCAGCCCCTCGAACTCCGACTTCACCATGGGCGTGGCGACCGCCTTCATGAGCGCCGGCATCGGCACCTCGACGGTGCCGACGATCTTGAGTACCAGGTCGGTCGTCTTCTTGGCGTCGACGATCTTCCAGCTCCCGCCGACCTGCGCGTTGCCCTCGCCCTTGACCGGCGTCCACACCACAGTGCCCTTCTTCGGGTCGGACACGTACTTCGACGCATAGACGGTCTGAAGGCTGATCGTGCCGATGCCGACCTTCTTCATCTCCCAGCGGTAGACGCCGTCGCCCAGGTCAAGCAGCTTGTCGACCTTGGGGAAGTGCGAGACCGATTTCGGCACGTCCGACAGCAGCGCGAACACGTCCTTGTACGCGGACTTGACCGAGAACTCGTAGCCCAACTCGATGGGGACGCTGATTGCCATGGGGGTGTCTCCTCAGTGTGGTGCGGATCGGGCCGCGCCCGGGCAGGGCGCGCGGGTCATCCGCCAGTCTAGCGACTCGGCATGGGGGCAGGCCAGCGGCGCACGCGCCGCCTGCCCGGCACCACTGCCTGGGCCCGTCGGCCCGGACGCGCGATCGGCGGCCGGCTGCGCCACAATGCCAGCTCACACGGGAGTCGACATGGACGAGCTCTGGCGGTGGCCGGCCACCGCCCTGGCGGGTGCGATCCGTACACGGCGCATCTCCAGCCGCGAGGCGACCGAGGCCTGCCTTGCCCGCACCCGCGAGGTCAATCCGACCCTCAACGCGATCGTCGAGGTGCTCGAGGCCGAGGCGCTTGCCGCCGCCGACGCGGCCGATGGCGCGGTCGGGCGCGGCGAGGCCCTCGGTCCGCTGCACGGCGTGCCGGTCACCACCAAGGTCAACGTCGACCAGCGCGGGCTCGCCACCACCAACGGCATCGTCGCCATGCGCGACGCGATCGCCAGCGACGACAGTCCCGTGGTGTCGAACCTGCGGCGCGCGGGCGCGGTGATCTTCGGGCGCACCAACACGCCGGCCTTCTCGTTCCGCTGGTTCACCGAGAACGACCTGCACGGCCGAACGCTGAACCCCTGGTCGCGCGAGCGCACGCCGGGCGGCTCGAGCGGCGGCGCATCCTCTGCGGTGGCCGCCGGCATGGGACCGATTGCGCAGGGCAACGACCTCGCGGGCTCGGTCCGCTATCCCGCCTACTGCACGGGCGTCTACGGGCTGCGACCCTCGTTCGGCCGCGTGCCCGCGTTCTTGCCGAGCGCAAAGGAGGAGCGTCCGCCGGGCATGCAGACGATGTCGGTGCAGGGCCCGCTCGCCCGCACCGTGGGCGACCTGCGGATCGCGCTCGAGGCGATGGCTGCACGTGATCCGCGCGACCCGTGGTGGGTGCCCGCGCCGCTGCGCGGGCCGGCGCTCGCGCGGCCGGTGCGGGTCGCGATGACCGTATCCGTGCCTGGCGCCGTGGTGCACCCTGCGATCGTAGTTGCCGTCGAGCAGGCCGGGGCCTGGCTCGCCGAGGCGGGCTACCGGGTCGAGGCGGTCGATCCGCCCCACCTCGAGGAGGCCGCGAGCCTGTGGTCGGCGATCGCCGACACCGAGGTCCGCACGCTGATGGCCGACACGGTGACGCGCCTGGGCGACGCCGGGCTGCGCACCGCCCTGGCGGGCATGCAGCGTGGCTCGGTCGAGCTCGGACTCGAGGGCTACATGCGCGCGATGGCGCGCCGCACGGCGCTCGTGCGCGACTGGTTCACGTTCCTCGAGCGCTACCCGCTGGTGCTGGGGCCGGTCTGCGCCGAGCCGCCTTTCCCGTGGGGGCTGGACACTACGACGCCGGAAAACATGGACCGCGTGCGCCTCGCGCAGGGCCCGCAGTTCATGGTGCCGGTGCTCGGCCTGCCCTCGCTGTCGGCGCCGCTCGGCGCGGTCGACGGGGTGCCGATCGGCGTGCAGCTCACCGGACCGCGCTTTCGGGAGGACTTGGTGATGGACGCGGCCGAGGTGCTCGAGGCACGGCATCCGTCGCCCACGCCGGTCACGCCGGGCTGGACGTCGTGAGCGCGCGCGATCCGCTGGCGTCGCGGCCGCCCGAGCAGCTTGGGGCGGCCGTGCCGACGCATGCGGTGGATGTGCTGCGTGACCGCGCCGCCTTCCTCGACAGGCCCGGGCCCGACCGGCGTCGTGGCGCCGGGCATGACGCCCCGCGTGCCTGAGGCCTAGCTCGGCCGGGCGGCGCGACCGGCACCGTGCCGGTCGCCCGACCGTGACACCCTCACCGGGTCGCAGGCCGATTGCACCGGGCCTGCGCGCGACGCGGCCGGTAAGGTGGCCGGCCCGATACCGATCGATCCCGACGGCCTCGCGCCGCATCACCATGACCGACCCGCTGTCCCGACGCGTGCGCGCGATGCGCCGCTCCGACGTGCGCGACCTGCTGCGCCACGCCGGTCTGCCCGACATGATCTCGCTCGCCGGCGGGCTGCCCGCGGCCGAGCTCTTCGACGTCGAGGGCCTGCGTGCCGCGACCCTCGCCGCGCTCGAGGACTCGCCCGCCGCGGCGCTGCAGTACGGCATGACCGAAGGCCAGCCGGCGCTGCGCGCGGCGATCGCGACGCTGCTGGGCGAGCGCGGCATCGCGGCCGGCCCCGGGGACCTGGTGGTCACCGCCGGCTCGCAGCAGGGGCTGGACCTGGTGGGGCGCGCGCTGCTCGACGACGGCGACGCCGTGGTGGTCGAGCGGCCGTCGTACCTGGCGGCACTGCAGGCCTTCGGCCTCGCATCGCCGCGCTGGTGCACGATCGGCGTCGACGCGCACGGCGGCCGCATCGAGGACCTCGACGCCGCCTGCGAGGGCGTGCGCCCGAAGCTCGTCTACGTCGTGCCCGATTTCGCGAACCCGACCGGTGCCTGCATGTCGATCGAGCGGCGGCGTGCGCTGGTGCGCTGGGCCGTGCGCCGCGAGGTGACGGTGATGGAGGACGACCCGTACGGCGCGCTGCGCACGCGGGGCGAGGCGCTGCCCTCGCTCGCCGCGCTTGCCACCGAGGTACCCGGCGCGTCCCGCTGGATCGCGCAGGCGTCCACGCTGTCGAAGACGGTGGCGCCGGGGCTGCGCACCGGCTGGCTGCTGCTGCCGCCGTGGCTGCGCGAGGCGGTGGTGCTGATCAAGCAGGCCGCCGACCTGCACACCTCCTCGTTCGCACAGGAGGTGGCACGCCACTACCTCGCATCGGGCCGGCTGCCGGCGCGGTTGGCGATCGTGCGCGCCGAGTACGCGCGGCGGCGCGATGCGCTGGCCGAGGCGCTGCAGGCGGGCTTCGGCGGGCGGCTTGCGCTGCAGGTGCCCGACGGCGGCATGTTCCTCTGGGGCCGATTCGCCGATGGCACCGACCCGCGCGCGCTGCTGCCGCATGCACTCGAACGCGGCACGATGTTCGTGCCGGGCGACGCGTTCTACGTCGATACGCCGGACGCGGGGACGCTGCGCCTGAACTTCAGCGCTGCGCCGCCGGACCGGCTGCGCGAGGGCGCGCGGCGGCTGCTCGAGGCGCATCGCGCGCTGCACCGGCTCGCCGCGGCGGCCTGAGCTCACTGGATCGCAGGGCGGGCCGGACGCCGTCGCGCGGCTCAGGCCGCGGGCCGCACACATCCCGCTGGCAGCGCCATCGACCAGGCCTGCACGATGCTGGCATCGGCGAGGTCCTGCACGAACGCGGTGATGCCGAAGCGCGCGTCCGCGCCGCCGCTGGCCGCGAGCGGTGCGGCGCACGCGGCGCGGCCTTCGGCATCGAGTGTCAGCGGCGCGTCGAGCCGCCGTGCGACATGGTCGTGGCGCAGCGTCTCGCCGCGGTTCTCGCCAGCGCCGACCGCCGAGCGCAGCCCGCTCTGCGTCAGCGCCACGTACAGCGCTGGGCGGCTCGCCGCGGCACCGGGTGCCAGGGCGGCGGTCACTCCGCGGCACCGGGTGCCAGGGCGGCGGTCACTCGCAGCACCGGCGCGTCGGCCGGGCCGTCGACGGCGATCGTGATGCGCGCGCCCGCCGGCCGGCGCTTCAGTTCGGCGAGCCGCCGTTCGAGCGCGGTCGGGTCGTCCCTGCCGCGCCACTCGCGTGCACCTAGGAAGACGCCCGGCGTGTAGACCGTGCGCCCGCCACCCGCTGCGGTCAGCCAGCGTTGACGTTCGCCGAACGCAGGCTGGGCGAACAGATCATTCCGCCGATGTAGTCCCAGCAACGTACGTGCAGCGACAGCGGCGCAATGCGCGAAGGCTCACCCGCTGAGACCCGCGACAGCCAGCGGTCGGCGGGTGGGCACGAGCTGCAGCCCTCGGAGGTGAAGAGCTCGACGAGCGCGACCGCGCTGGCGGGCGACTCGCTGCGGCAGGTCGCTGCGGCAGGTCGCGGCGGCCCACAGCGGCGCATGGGCGAGGCCGGCGCCGGCCGCCCCCGCGCCCAGCAGGTGTCGCAAGGTGCTGTTCGACGGTGAGGTCCTGCGACGGGAAAATCAACACCGCGAACTGGGCGGACGCGCGCCGCACCTCGGCGATCGTCTCGGCCGGCAGCGGGCGGGCGAGGTCGATGTCGCCGACCGCGCAGGCGAAGCCCGGGGTCATCGGGGACAGGGGGATCGACATGGCGTCTTCTCCTCCTAGTGTCCTGTCCCGTTAGTTTGTGGCATTAATCTTGCATGTCAGTTCGGTGTCTTGTGAACGGAGATGCCGCGATGAGAACGGGAAGACCGAAGCGCGAATTGCTGCTGACGCACGAGGAGC
>JBIPLJ010000064.1:0-24844 GCA_044368415.1 Burkholderiaceae bacterium | reverse complement strand
GTATCGCTCATCGGACAACTCCCAGAAAACTGCAGAAAACAGGCAGGAAACTGGGGGAAATGCTATCAGAACAACGCCTAAATGTCGTTCTCAATCAATGAGTTATGGAATTAACAGGGGCGACTACCAACAGACCGCTCGACTAGCCAAGACAGAGCCTAATCACTTCGCAGCAGATCGGGCTGTTGCATCGGGTGACCCGCGGATCTTGGGTTTGTCATCCCGGATCACGCAAGCGCTTTCGCGCGCCATGCACTCGATTTGCGCATTCGATCGATAGCGTCTCGACAGGTTGCTTCTCTAACCTGCGTTGGGCTCTCCCCAAACTTGCATCAGACGACATCGCTAATCGTCTCCATGTTCGTGACGGGTTCGCGCGGCAGGCCAGCTATGGCCGCCTCCAGGGCATGGCGGGCGATCCGTACGGTCGCGAAGCGGTTGGTCGGCAACAGGCCGAACAGCGCGCGCCTAGCCGCCGCATGCGGAAATGTCGCCAGCATGACCGTCACGATCTTGCCTGCAGAAGCCATGTTCTCCACCAGCTTCGGATTGATAACGGACAGGGCTTTCGAGCTGTTCGATACGAGAATGGCATCGCTGCCAGCGAGCAGGCAGGCGCAGGCATCGTCGCTGGCCATCAGCATGTCACCGGCGCGCAGGATCAGGATCGCGTCAACGTCGTGCGGTTGAAGACGCCCGATGTCGCCGACAATGACAGCTTCGCTTGCGCCCGGTTCCTTCATCTTTGCTTTTATCCTGATGCCGTGAGCCATCTCGCAAGAATGTTAGCGCTCAGCCGGGGTGGTGCTGCGCGCGATGTGCGCGCAACGTGCCCAAGTTTGCGGCCGTGCCCGCTATCGATGCCAAGATGGCGGCCATGAACGCTGACAGCCCCATCGGGGACACTGCCCGGTGCGTCGAGACGGCCGATTTCGCGTCGTACAGCCGCCGTAGATCCCGACTGCTGATTGCGCCCCAGCTGGCTAGGGCGTTAGAAATGCCTTCCCCAGCGTTTCCCTTGGCGCCCGTATACGCTAAAAAGCGAGCGAGAAACTCGATTATATGACCGTTCATCATGCCAAAACGACCGGACTTCCACTTGCTTTCCAAACGCGCGGCCTTCTACCACACAGAGCGGCTGGCAATGCGGCAGATGAGTCTCTCCGACTTGTGGCCCCTTTGGCATACCACCAGGCACCCTGAGTTCAACAAGGGCGTTTTATGGTCGCAGCCCGACGACCTCGTAGACATTGCTCGTCGGACCGACGGTTTGAGCCTCGCCGCCGCTCGTGGCGACATCGCCGCAGTTTCGGCCGTGCTGAAAGAGACGGGTCAGTGGGGTGCCGTGTTTCGATACCTTATGCTCGACGAAGAACTGGAGCTGGGGCTTTGGTCCCATCCAACGCTTTGGGGCAAGGGCATGGGAACGGAAGTCACCCGCCTGGCGGTGTTCGCGGCATTTCTGGAGATGGGGGTGGCGTCGATGTGCGCGCGCGTGGCAGCAAGCAATCGCCCCGCCGTGCGTGTCCTGGAGAAAGCTGGACTGACTCACGCGGGCGTGTACCCCTCTGAACACGAGTCACTGGGTATGGTTGAGCTCCAGTTGTTCCGAATCACCCGCGAGCAGTTTGAAAATCTGCCTCCCGAGATGACTGCGGTCGCCCACAACATCACTCGCTTCGACCCCATCGCCGGCTCGTTCGAGGCGCTCGCGCACCACTCGAAGGACCCGGGAACGATCCTTTGCCGGTAGGCTTCTTCCAGCCGCGCGGTGTGGACGGTGCCGCCGGCGGCCTCCAACCCGGGCGCGCCGCTGTCCGGGCCCAGCGCCAAGATGGCCGGCGGCAGGGGCATGCTGTCGTCGATCCAGCGCGGTGCGGTCATGGGTTCAGGGGCGGCCGAGCTGCAGCCACAAAAAGCTGAATTCGAGTGCCTGCATGCGGGCGCGCTGGGCGTTGTCGGCCGCGCCGCCATGGCCGCCTTCCATGTTTTCCCAGTACACCACGGCGTGGCCGTGCTCGATCATGCGGGCCGCCATCTTGCGGGCGTGACCCGGGTGGACACGGTCGTCGCGTGTGCTGGTGTCGAAGAAGACCCTGGGAAGCGGGGCGCCGGGCTTCACGTTCTGGTAGGGGCTATAGCGACTGATGACAGCCCAGTCCTCGGGCTTGCTGGGGTCACCATACTCGGCCATCCACGAAGAGCCGGCCAGCAACTGGCTGTAGCGCCGCATGTCGAGCAAAGGCACCTGGCACACCACGGCGTTGAACAGTTCGGGCCGCTGCAGCATCACCGCCGCCACCAACAGGCCGCCATTGCTGCCGCCCTGGATGCCAAGATGCGCCGGCGCCGTGACCTGCGTGGCGATGAGGTCCTCGGCCACGGCGGCGAAGTCGTCGTAGCTCTTCTGCTTGTCGGCCTTGAGAGCGGCCTGGTGCCAGCCCGGACCGAACTCGCCGCCGCCGCGGATGTTGGCAATGACATAAACCCCACCCTTGCCGGTCCAAGCGCGGCCTACTTCACCGGAGTAAAACGGCGTGAGTGAAATCTCGAAGCCGCCGTAACCGTAAAGCAGCGTTGGGTTCTTGCCGTCGGCCTGGGCGTCTTTGGGCCAGATCACGAAGTACGGGATTTGGGTGCCGTCCTTGGACCGCGCAAAGCGCTGTTCGGCCCGCATGCCGGTGGCGTCATAAAAGCTCGGGCGCGACTTCAGGATCTCCAGCGTGGCGCTGCCGATGCGGCCCAACTGCAACGAGTCGGGTTCGAGGAAATCGCTTGCGTTCAGCAGGTAGGCTTCTGCCAGCGGGTCGGTAGTCAACGACGGGTCATGCAGCGCCGTGACGCTGAGGGTGCCGGGGTAGGGCGCTTCGATCTCGACACGCAGCCAGGTGCCGTTTTTCAGCGACCACGCCTCAAGCCGCGAAGCTACATTGTCCAGCACGTTGATCAGCACGGTGCTGCGGGTGATGCTGTAGCCGGCCAGTGAGCGCGTGGCCGTGGGCGTGAACAGCGCTGTGAATTCGCGGCGTCCAGCCAGATGGGCTGCCGCATCGGTTACCAGCAACGATCCTTGTGGCCAGGATTGCCCGCCGACCGGCATATCGCTGCGCAATTCGATGAGCAGCCGGTCGCGGTCGAACCGCGGGGCCGCGTCCAGTGGCAGGTCGACGGGTACGAGGGTCTCACCCTGCAGCAGGAAGAGCTTCTGGTTGTAGAAGTCCAGCCGGCGGCCGAACACCGTCCGCTCGAAACCCGGCCTGCGGTCCACCGCAACGAAGCCCATCACATCCTGCTTCTCGGCTTCGAAGACCGTCACCGCGTCTGCCAGCGCTTGGCCTCGCGTCCAGCGCTTGATCACTCGCGGATAGCCGGAATCCGTCAGCGAGCCGGCCCCGAAATCGCTGCCGACATAGAGGTGTTTTTCGTCGATCCAATGGACCTGGCTCTTGGCCTCGGGCAGCTCGAAGCCGCCATCGATGAAGCGCCGTGAGACCGTGTCGAATTCACGCGTGACGTGGGCGTCGGAGCCGCCCCTGGACAGTAAAACCAGGCAGCGCTGGTAGTCGGGGGCCAGGGCGTTGGCACCGCGCCACACCCAATTCTCGCCTTCGGCTTCGGCCAGGGCGTCGATGTCGATTACGGTTTCCCATGCCGGCTGCGCCTTGCGGTACTCATCGAGCGTGGTGCGCCGCCACAGTCCCCGGGGGTGGGCGCCGTCGCGCCACAGGTTGTAGAGCCAGTTGCCCCGGCGGTTGACGTAGGGGATCTGGTCGCGTGAGTCCAGCACCTCGCGCAGGCTGGACTCCAACGCCGCGTAGCCGGGTTGTGACTGCAGCAAGGCCTCGCAGTGGGCGTTGCGCTCGCGTACCCAGGCCAGAGCGCGTTCGCCCAGGACGTCTTCGAGCCAGAGATAGGGGTCGGATGTGTCGGACATAGTCAGCGCCCTGCGGCCTCGAGGATGGCGGGTTGGATCTCGGTGCCGATCTTCCCCGCCGTGTTGTCGATCATCAAGTTCCGGTGCGGGCGTGCCGGGCGAAGATTCGCACCCAGCCGCTCGACATCCACCTACATTGTCTGGCGCTGGACGGGGTGTACCGCGGCGGCGCCGATGGCGTCGCTGAGGTCATCGAGATCGAAGCCCAAGACCGAGTCCAGTCCGCACTGCCCCGTGCTCGTCTTCCTAAAGCCCGAACGGTTACCCGAGCGGCCTTGCGCCGGCTCGTACTCATAAGCAAGGTTGAAAAGGCCATGTCTGAATCGTCCGTGACGGTAGGGATCGATGTCGCGAGCCTGCGCGTCGATGTGGCAACGATCGGTGCCGCCTTGCCGGCATCGCTTGGCCGAGTGAGCGAGACCGACCGGATCGATGCCGCCACGCTCGCCGAGATGGCTCGCCACGTCGAGCAGCGTCACGTTGCGATGGCAACGGTGCTGCAGGTCGTTCAGCATCGCCTCGAGCCGCGACTGCAGCTCGCGCTTCGAGGGGGCGATGAAGGACGTGCCGGCCGAGGCTCACCATTGGCCCCGGGCCGGCGCCGCGGGTTGCTCGCGAGCGCCGCCGCGTTCGCCACGGCCCCGGTCGCCGGTTGTTCGTGGGGCGGCGCGCGCGCGGCGGCGGGGCCCGCTGACGGCCGCGAGCAGGCGGACCTGGCGTTCGGCGAGGATCCGCGCCATCGGCTCGACCGCTACGTGCCCGCCGGTACGCCCCCCGCTGCCGGCTGGCCGGTGGTGGTGTTCTTCTACGGCGGCTCGTGGAACGGCGGCTCGCGCGCCACCTACCGCTTCGTCGGCCGCGCGCTCGCCTCGCGCGGCATGTTGGCCGTGATCCCTGACTACCGCATCTATCCCCAGGTCCGCTATCCGGCGTTCCTCGAGGACGGCGCGCGTGCGCTTGCCTGGACGCGCCGGCAGCTCGGCGGCTGGGGCGGCGATCCGGCGCGACTCTTCGTGGCCGGGCACAGTGCAGGCGCCTACAACGCCGCGATGCTCGCGCTCGATCCGCGCTGGCTCACCGAAGCTGGCGTGCCGTCCGGCGCGCTCGCCGGCTTCTGGGGGCTCGCCGGTCCCTACGATTTCCTGCCGATCGAGAACCGCGCCGTGCAGCCGGTGTTCTTCCATCCCGACTATCCGCCGGGCACGCAACCGATCGAGCACGCCCGCGGCTTCGACCGGCCGGTATTCCTGGGGGCGGCCGCCTCGGACTCGCTGGTCGATCCGAAGCGCAACACCGCGCAGCTCGCGGGCCGGCTGCGCGATGCTGGCACGCCGGTCGTCGAGCGGCTCTATCCGCGCGCCAACCACTTCACGCTGGTCGGCGCCTTCGCCGGGCCGCTGCGCTGGATTGCGCCGGTCCTCGACGACGTGACGGCCTTCGTCGCGGGCGGCTGAGCGCCACGCCGCCTCAGTACGGCCCGAACAGCCCGCGCAGCGTCGTGCGGGGAGATCGATTTCAACGCCCCCATCCTGGCCGGGCACAGGCACCCGGCCGGATGTGGGGGGGGGGCTGCGGGAGGCGAGGTCGACCTTCTGGATGTGCCCGGTGTGAACTCGGCAGCGCTGCGAGCGTTCACGAGGCGCGGTTCTGGCCTGGATCTCGCACACCAGCTCGATGGTAGGCACATCGCGCGCACGCGGCGAGGTCGTCGCGCCCCGCATCCGTCGGTACGAGCTTGCGGGTCGAGCGCGTGACGAGCCGCGTCTCGAGGCGCGCCCCCAGGTCCGAGAGCTTGCGGTTGCCGCTTTCGACGATGGTAGCGAACACCGACACGGCGTTGAGTCGGTCCCTTGTTCCGAACATCGAGCGGAGGCTTCGCGGACTTGCGCCGGAGCTGACTAGAGGTTGGCCAAGGATTGTTTCGCTTCGTCGCGACCGGCGGTTCTTGCCGTCCAGAGCCGAGTGGGAGAGGTGTAGCCAGCTTCTCGCGGAAGCCGATCGATCAGACCTTCGCCGCGGCCAGATGATCCGCAAAAGCCTTCACTTTGGCCGATTGCCGACGTTGGCTTGGGCTGATCAGGTGTACGGGCATGGACGGTGCGGGCCAGTCGGGTAGCAGGACCTGCAGATCACCCTGCGACATCTCTTCTTCGAACAGCCACGTCGGCGAGAACCCGATGCCCATGCCTGACAGCACCGCAGCGCGCACCACTTCGCTGCTGTTGGTCTGGAGGTTGCCTTGTGCACGGACCGTGATCACCGTGCCGACCTCTGCAGGCGCGCCGGCGCTAGCGGTAAAGGACCACGCGTTCTGGGTGGCCAGTTCCGTGTAGACGATGCAGTTCATCTGCAGCAGGTCTTGGGGTACGCGCGGGGCCTTCACGCCCTTCGGCAATGAACGCAGGTACGTGCGGCTGGCCACGAGCACCCGCTTGCTGGTCCCGATGCGCCTGGCCACCAGACTGCTGTCTGGCAGATCCCCGATTCGGACCGCCACATCGATGCCTTGCTCGACCAGGTCGATGAAGCCGTCGTTCAAGCGCAGGTCGATCTTCACGCCTGGGTGTGCAGCCAGGAAGCGATTCACGAGGGGCAATAGCTTCAAGCGCCCGAAGCCGACCGAGGCCGCCACGCGCAGCCATCCTGTGAGTTGTTGTTCACCTTGTCGCAGGCTGCTCTCAGCCTCGGCAATCTCGGCCACCAAGCGCCGCGCCTGCTCGAAGTAGCGCTCGCCTTCTTCGGTCAGCGCCAATGAGCGTGTGGTGCGGCTGAGCAAGCGCGCACCGAGCGCGCGTTCCAGTGCGGCCACCTGCTTGCTCACCGCGCTTTGTGTGGCGTTCGATTCTCGCGCCACAGCCGAGAAGCTGCCGCTCTCGACGACGCGCACGAAGGTTTGCATGGCGGTCAGGCGGTCCATGGCGGGCCCTTATTCAGTCCTGTGTGGACTGTATGTTAGTTAGATGGGCTGTCTAGTGCGAACTGTTGGAACTGATCACAGTTGACCCCACCGCAACCCGACCCACTGCCTGGAGCCTGCCATGACCACCATCAACGTCCCCACCCGCGACCAAGTGTCCCCCGCCAACCAGGCTCACTTCGACACCCTGAAGAAGGGCCTGGGCATGGTGCCCAACCTGTACGCCACGCTGGCGCTCTCAGAGCACGCGCTGGGCAACTACCTGGTCTTCCAGAACGCCAAGAGCAGCATGACCGGCAAGGCTCGCGAGGTGGTCAATCTCGTTGTCAGCCAGGTCAACAGCTGCCAATACTGCCTGTCGGCCCACACCGTCATCGGCGGCATGGTCGGCTTCAAGCCCGAGCAGATTCTGGAGATCCGCCGCGGCGGCGCCTCGTTCGACGCCAAGCTGGACGCGCTGGCCAAGCTGGTGAAGAACATCGCCACCGAGCGAGGCCATGCCGACCCGGCGCGCGTGCAGGCCTTCTTCGACGCCGGCTGGACGCAGGAGAACTTGGTCGACGTCATTGTCGTCATCGGCGACAAGACGGTCACCAACTACCTGCATGGCACAACGCAGGTGCCCGTGGATTTCCCGGCTGCCCCGGCGCTGACGAACTGACCCGCACCTGAACCAGCGCATCATCGCAAGGAATTCCGCCTTGAACACCGCCAACCCCGCGCTTCCAATGACCCACGCCGCTGACGACCCAACCCAGCTACTGGCCGGCGTGGCCGTGGGGCTGCTGGCGGCCAGCATCGGTGCGCTCTACACCGTGTTCGCCCGCTGGGGCATTACACACGGGTTGCAGTCGCCCGACCTCACCGTGCTGCGTTTTGGCGTGGCCGGTGTGCTGACGCTGCCGGTGTTGTGGTGGGCCTGGCGGCGCGACGCAGCCCAGTTCATCACCCGCTGGCGGGTGTGGGCGGCCGTGGCGCTGCTGGCGGGCACGCCCTTCGGGCTACTGATGTTCGGCGCCTTGCAGTTCGCTCCCGCCAGCCACGCGGCCGTCTTCCCGTTTACGGCAATGAGCGTGATGGGCATGGTGCTGGGTGCCGTGGTGCTGGGTGACCGGCTTAGCCGCCGCAAATTGGCCGGTATTGGCGTGGTGCTTGTCGGACTGGTACTGGTGTCGGGCGTCGATGCCGCCAGCTTCACGGCGCGCGCGGCATTGGGCGACTTGATGTTCCTCGCCGCGGGCACCCTGTGGGCCGGTTTCGGCATCGTGTTGCGCAAGCATCGCCTGGACCCGCTGCTGGCCACGGCCGTGGTGTCGCTGTCTGCGCTGTTGACCTATGTGCCGGTCTGTTTTCTGTCGGTTGGCGTCCAGCGGCTGATGGCTGTCGCTCCCCAGGTGTTCTGGATCGAGGTGCTGGTGCAGGGCGTGATCGCCGGCGCCGGCACGCTCTTCACCTACGCCAAGATGGTCTCGCTCCTGGGCCCGGGCCGCGCGGCCGTGTTCCCGGCCCTGGCGCCGGGCCTGGCCGCTCTGATGGCCTGGCCCGTTCTGGGGCATGTGCCGACCGGTGCAGAGGCTGCGGGTCTGGCCTTGGCCATGGCCGGCCTGATCCTGGCCGTCACCGCGCCGGCTCGGCGCTGAAACCCGACAACGCCCTGTCCACAGCCGAGAAGAACGAACTCGCCTTGCCCGTGGTGAGCGACTCGGCACTGGAAGCGGCCACGGCCTTTGGCGTTGCGTTCGAGATGCCCCCTGAGTTGAACGAGCGGGACGGACTTGCTGGCTGACTTCGCACGCAACGCTGCGCGAGCCCTAGAACATGAACACGCCGCCCGAATCAGCCGCCGATTCATCCGCCGTATTGCCGCCGTATCCGATGGCTGCGCTGTCTTCCAGCGGTGCCCCGACGGCGAGCAGTGTCCCGTCGCCGGTTAGGGCGACGCTCATGCCGAACTGATTCGACGTGACGACGTACGGGGCCTGCACGAGGCTGCGGACGGCCCAGGCCGTGCCGGTGCGCACGAAGGTCGTCACCGCGCCACTGTCGACGACGCTGCGAGCAGGCTGTGCGCCTGCAGCAGGCACACGGCCGTCTGCGAGCGGTGCCCCGACCACGAGTGTGCCGCCGTCCAGGCTGATCGCGACGCTCGCGCCGAAGAAATCGGCCGTTCCGATATCGGCGGCCTTCAGCAAGGCCTGTTGGCTCCAGCTCCCACCTGAACGCCCGAAGACATAGACTGCACCGCTCTCGGGGGCCGAGCTGGCTGAATCGGCGCCGCCGTCCTCGAGCGGCGTGCCCACTGCGAGGGTGCTGCCGTCGCCGCTCATGGCCAGGCTGTGGCCGAACTGGTCGTCTGCCCCCGCATTGGACGCCTTCAGGTAGGCCTGTTGCGACCAAGACGTCAGCGTCCGACCGAACACGTACACCGCGCCCGTCGCGGCCGTGGAGTTGTCGGTCTGGTTACCGTTCACGCCGGTCGCCGCGCTCGATTCGAACGGCGCCGAAACCGCGAGCGTCGCGGCATCCGCGGAGAGCACGAGGCGTCGGCCGAATTCGTCGCCTGCGTCGACGGTCGACGCCTTGACGTAGGCCAGTTGTGACCAGGCCGTGCCGGCCCTCCCAAACACGTAGGCCGCTCCGGCGTTGGGGGCAGTGTTGTTGGAGGCGGTCGTGGTCGCACTCACACCCGTCGTGCTGCTGTCTTCGCCCGGCGCGCTGACTGCAAGCGTCGCGCCGTCCGCACTCAGCGCCACCGATGCGCCGAACGCGTCGCTCGTACCGGCATTGGAGGCCTTCACGTAGGCCTGCTGCGTCCAGGTCACGCCGGCCCGCATGAACACGTAGGCCGCACCCGAGTCAGTCGCGGAATTGTTGGCGACACTGTTGATCGTCGTCGTGCTGCTGTCCTCGCCGGGCGCGCCGACCGCAAGTGTCGAGCCGTTAGCACTCAGCGCGAGTGCCTGCCCGAACGCGTCACCCACGCCCGAGCTCAGCGCCTTGATGTATGCCTGCTGCACCCAGCCGTCGGTGCCGCGCACGAAGACGTAGACGGCGCCGGCGCCCGAGGCCGCATTGCTCGCCGGATCGCCCGTGGTGCCCGTGCCGTTGCCGTCCTCATCGACCGCGCCGACGGCAAGCGTCGTGCCGTCCGCGCTCATCGCCACCGCGGCCCCAAACCGGTCTCCGACGCCTGTGTTCGACGCCTTCAGGTATCCGATCGCGCCGGCGATCCGGTCGAGCACGGAGAGTTCGGCCGTGGTGGCGACACACGCTCGTGCGGTGCAGACCGCGACGCGAAAGCGGGTGGTGGCCCAGTCGGCGAGGTGGACCGACAGGGCTCTGACTGTCGAGGTGGCCGGGGCACTGACCGGCTGGCCATCGTTGACCCAGGAGCCGTTGGCGAGCTGGCGTTGCACCTGGTAACTGACCGCGTCGGCGGCGGCAGTCCAGGACAGTGTCAGTTGCTTGACGGCGAGCGTGCCCTGCAGGGGGCCCGCGGTGCCGTTCGCCGGTCCGTCGCAGTCGATGCGTACCGTCATGCCATCAGCGGGCGCGGGTGTGCTCGCACCACATACCTGGGCGGGAGACGCCGGCTGCTTCGTTACAACGGCTGAAACGCTCGCGCCCGCCGGGACGTTTGCGACGTACTCGAAGTTTCCGTTGCCGGCCGGCGCAACCGCCGCCCCGCCGTTCAACGACAACTCGAGCCCCTGCCCAACGAGTCCGGAGACGGTGACGCGGACTGGGGTCGGCGAGGCGGTCGGACCGCCGGTGACGCCGGTGTCACCGACGCCGCCGCAGGCAGCAAGCGCGAGGCACAGTGCCGTGCTGGCGACGGTGCGCAGGGTCGATCGTTTCATCGCGAGATCCTCACTCGTGTCCACCCACTCAGCGTTTGAAGATCGCGGGCGCAGCTGCAAAGCGCGACAGATTCGGGAACAAGTTCGCGACGTCAGTCGGGCTCGCGCCGAACCAGCGCGCGAGCTGCCCCGCATACTGGTCGACCGCGATCGACGGAATCGTGGAGCCGCGGGCGACGGTGCGCGGCGCGTTGAGGCCCATCGTGGGCACCTCGCCGTGAATCTTGCCGCCGTCGACCGCGCCCCCCATGACAAGATGGTGCGCACCCCAGCCATGGTCCGTGCCATCGCCGTTACTGCCGAAAGTGCGACCGAACTCGGACGCGGTGAATACAGTGACCGCGTTCGCAGCGTTCACCTCGGGCGTGGACAGTTGTGTGTTGAAGTACTCGAGCGCCTGCGAGAGCTGGCCCATCAGTACCGCGTGACTGTTCAACTGAAGGCTGTGCGTGTCAAAGCCACCCATCGCGACCATGAAGACCTGTCGCTTGATGCCGCTTGATTTCTTGGACGCCCCGCCAATGATCCGCGCAACAACCCCTAGACGTTGCGCAAGCGCATTGCCTCGGGCACCGCTGCGATCGCTCGGATTGAGGGGAGTCCAGGAGGGCGGCGCGGCGAGACTGGCCGACGGCAACATCAGTGCGTCCAGGTCGGCACCGAGATCGATCGCCCGTTTGGTGACCGCGGCCTGCTCGCGCAGGATCAGGTGGTCGTCCGTGCGCGTTCGCGCCGCGATGCGACCCAGCGCAGTCCCGCCGGCGGGTGCGCCGTACAAAGCACCCGTGACGTTGGGCACGGTCACCGCACCGTTCGTCGTCACCTGATACTGCCTCGTGGTTTCGCCGGCGAGGAACACGACGTTTCCGGCTGCGGAGATGGACGTGAAGTTCGAGCGGGTGCCGTTGCACGAGGCGAACAGATCACCGAGCCGACCGCCCCAACCTGGTCTCGTCTCCTCCGGCGCGAAGGCCTGCCAGTAGAAACCCTGTTGTTTGTGCGAGAACATCGACCTTGGCGTTTTGCCTTGATTTCGGAGCAGGTTGAACTCCGCAGTGCTGGCGATCGGGTACATCAGCGGACCGACGTTCGGAACGATGGCAAGTCGGCCTGCATCGAACAGAGCCGCCGCGTGGGTCATCTCAGGATGCAATGCAAACGGACGGCCACCGGACAGTGGCGCCCCCCTGTTCAGTTTGACTGCGCCGTAGAGGCCGTAGCCCGGCGGCTGGATCAGGATCGACTGAGGCAGTAGGTCGCGCGCTTTCTTATAGGCCTCAAAGCTGTCTGGGTCGGTCGGGATGACCATGTTGTAGGAGTCGTTGCCGCCGTCCAGGTAGATGCAGACCAGTGCCTTGTAGTCGTCGCTGCCCGCACACGTACCCTGCGCGGCAGCGCTGCCGATCGAAGCGAGGTTCAGGGCAAACGGCGCAACGGTCGGGCCCACGGCGGACAGCGCGCTCGCGGTGGCGAGGAAGCGGCGGCGAGAGGCGTCGAAGGTTTTTCTCATGATGTCGGTCTCTGTGTTCGAGCGCGCTTCAGCGCTGCAACATGAATTCAGGGGAGGCGACCAGCAACAGTGTTGCCAGCTTCACGCGGTTCAGCCGCGCCGCGCCATCGCTGTCACTGGCCGGGAGCGTGATCGTCGACACCGTGGCGACGATCTCATTGCGCAAGTCCAGCGGAATCTGGGTGCCCGGTGCCAGCAGAAGGATCAGACGGTCGACGAGCGCTGTCGGCGAGTGCGCCATCGCGACCAAGGGCGCGAAGGTCGCCCGCACATCACCGCGGTCGCCAACGCCGCCGTCTACGACAGCCTTAGCCATTCTCAACCAGCCAGCGACCGATATCTCATTGGTGATCTGCAGCTCAGGGGCGACCGGCGTGCGATCCGGGGCGCCCAAGCGGGCCTTCGCGAGGTCGGAGTTGGGCGGCACGAAGCTGGGGCTATAAAAATTGAATACCGTCGGTGCCCGCATCGCCGACTGCCCGAGCGAGGTCGCCGGCGCGTTGGTATCGCCAATGCGGAACTGCTGGCTGGTCGAGGTGACGCCCAGCCCACGCAGCAGCGCGGTCATCCGGAGCAGCGGCTCGCGCAAACGGCCGTTGACGTTTGCAAACTCGGCGGTAGACGCGTTCGCCTCGGGGTCGAGCAGCACGGCGCGGATCACGGCCTTCATGTCGCCGCGTACGCCGCTGCCGTTGTTGGCGAACGCCGCCGCGACCCGGCCGACGTAGGCGGGCGACGGGTTGCTCGTCACCATCCGCTGAATCAGCTGCCTGCCGATGAACGGGCCGACGTTCTGATGATTAAAGATAATGTCGAGCGCCTGCTTCAGACTGTCGTTCGGGGTGGAGGTGTTGATCGTGAATCCGAGGAAGGACTTCGGGCCGGTCTCGTGGTGCTGCGGGTAGCCCTGCATCGGAAGGATGTCGCGCTCAGCGATGCCAACGCCTGCGGCTGAGATGAACCGTGCGTAGGACGTGTCGGGACCGGCCCACGAGAAGCCGGTGAACACCTTCGCCAAGCCCTGGATGTCGGCCACGTCGTACGTGTCGATCGGCCTGCCGTCCGCGGGATCCGTCTTCACGGTGCCATCCGGATTCAGCTGATACAGGCCGATCGTGAACAGCTGCATGATCTCGCGCGCAAAGTTTTCGTCCGGCAGCCGGCCGTTCTCGAGATCGGATTTTCGGTTGCCCAGGTGAGACAGATACGTGCCCATTGCCGGCGACAACGTGACCGCCTCGAGCAGCGTGCGGAAGTTGCCGAACGCGTTGTTCACGAGCACGTCGTAATAGCCCGCGGCCATCCGCGGGCTGATGGCCGTATCAACTTGCGAGACGACAAAAATCTGCGACAGGGAGAACGCGACGCGCTGGCGGAGCACGTCCTCGGCAGTCAGCGCGTTGCGCCAGAAGCTCCACTGAACCCATTGCCCCTGAATCTCCCCTCTCTCCAGCAACGTCGCAGTCCACTCGGCAAAGTTCGCCAAGTGTGTGGTGGCGGGCTTGCCGAACTGTTCGTCGATCCAGCCCGAATAGCCGATCTCCCTCACGCGGTCGATCTCGGCCTGCGTCGATCCGAAGGTCGCCTTGGCGACAAATCGTGAGGCCTCGGCATCGTTGGTCGGTAGGTCCCGCTTGACGACCGCGACGGGGGTATCCGCCGCAGGCGTCGGGGAGGGGGCCGCGACGGGCGTGCCGGGTGAGACGGCAGTGCCGTTGGCGGTTCCGACCGTTCCCGGAAGGTCGACGCCGCAGCCAGTGACCGTGAGCGCCATGCCGAGGCCGAGGCTAAGGTAGAACCGAGAGCGGGTGCTGTGGGGGGTCTTCATGTCGAATCGCGCCTGTTCGGTGGGTCGGGAAGCCGACGATGGCCACCCGGAACGAAGCCCAGCGTCTCACTCTGATCGCGTCGAACTTGAGATGTAATTCACGTCTCTTCGGTCTTGGATGTCGCGTAGCCGCCGGCAACCGACGGACGGCAGTCTACGGTTCGCGGACGGCGACTCTCGGCGCGAACGGGATCTGATGGTCGACGGGCGGCGGCGGCGCAGCGGGCCCTGCCGGTGACGGGGGGCGAGGGGTCGACGTCGTCGAGGTGCTTGGCCATCAGGCCGAACAGAGTGCGTTGCAAGACGCAAGCGACTCTCGCATCGCCTCAGGCTGACACTGTCGGTGTCTACAATCGACCCTTCTCACAACCGTTCGAAGATCAGGACCATGGCCACCAGCAACCCGAGACAATCCCGTGAGCGAGCGCAACCGGCGACAAAGCGGGTCGCCCGCAAGCCTCGAATCGCGATCGCGTGCCAGGGCGGCGGCGCTCAAACCGCGTTTACCGCCGGCGTCTTTCGGGGCCTGTTCGAAGACGGCGCGCTCGACGACTTCGAGCTCGTCAGCCTTTCGGGAACGTCCGGGGGCTCAATCTGCGCAACCCTGGTGTGGTACTCGCTGATGCTGGGCGATGAGCGGCCCTGGGAACGGCTCTACGAATTCTGGCGCGAGAACGCGGCATCATCACCAGCCGAAAAACTCTTCAACCGAATGGTCGTCGAGTCGATGCGCCTCACAAGCGCTGGGCGAATTCCGAGCGTGTCGTTAAGCCCGACCTCGCCGGTCGCAAAACTGATGCTGGCCTCGTCGACCAAGAATCTGCGTCCGCTTTTCATCGATTTTCGAGGACTGCTCGAGAAGTACATCGATTTCGGCGGACTCCTCGATATGGGTTCACGGCCGAACGAAACAGCCCTGCTGATCGGGGCGGTCGATGTGTTGTCGGGCAGACTTGCAAAATTTTGCAGCACCCGTGAGGCGATCCGTGTGGAACATATTCTCGCGTCCTGCGCGGTGCCGAGCATTTTTGCGGCCGTCGAATTGGACGGCAGCGCCTACTGGGACGGACTGTTCTCGGATAACCCGCCGATCAGCGAGCTGATTCAGCCTGGCTTTGTCGGTGAGCAGCATCTGCCCGATGAAATCTGGGTCATCAAGATCAACTCGACCCGCTCGAACAAGATTCCGCAGACACCGCATGAAATCACCGATCGGCGCAATGAACTGGTCGGCAATGTCTCCCTGTTTCAACAGCTCGACGCAATCCGGATCATGAACGAGATGTTCCTTCAGGGCGCATTCACCGCCGATTTCAGCAAGAAATTGAACATCGAGGCACCGATCGCCATTCCGAAATCCTTCGCCGACGACCCTGAACGCGGCTATCACATCCCCTTCATCGAGATGTCCGAAACACTCGCCGGCAGCCTCGACTACGAGAGCAAGATCGATCGCAGTATTGAGCACATCGAAAGACTCATGCTGGACGGCGAGCAGCAGGCACGTCGATTCATGGCGCAACGCCGGGCGATGTCGGTCGACCCGGAATCATCGATTAGATAAGACCGTCCGACCCCAAGCGCGCTGCCGGTCGCGCGCGCCCCACCGTCAGCATCCAAGCTCGGCGCCCATCATGAGCACGCCTCATACGAAGACCGCCGACAGCCTGCGCAGTGCACGCTGATTCGCGTCTGAAGACATGCACTCGATGAGCCATCGGTCGCGATTCATGCAGATTGGCGATGGCCTGGAAGTCCAGCACGCCCGTCGAACTGCTCACCCGGATGCGGTACGCGCGCGGGTGGGCGTTCCGCGGCTGTCGCGACGGGCAGACTCCGCCCGATGGCTTCGCGCCGCAGGCCGACCTCTCGAGGTTCGCCGAGCTGCGCGAATCGCCTCGACGCGCTGGCACGGCGCGAGTTGCGACGCCATGGCGCCCCCCGCTTTGGCCAACCTTCAGCTTCGCTCGCCGATGATCCGTCGCGCCGCCCCTTCGGGGCCGACGCGCCGAGGACCGTCCATGCCACCCTGCCCATACCGCTCCCAGCTCCCCGAGCGCCCCGTCCGCATCCCGCGTCCGATCGGCTTCGTCGCCGCACTCGCCATCGCGGCGTGCAGCCCGCCGCTGCTCGCGCAGAGCGCCCCCCCGCCGCCCGCCCCCGCCGCGCCCGCCCCCGCCGCGCCCACGCTCGGCGACGTCGAGGTCCGCGCCCGCCGCCCGCTGGCCCCCGCTGGCCGGACCGACCTGAGTCCCGAGGACCTGCGTCGCCTGCCCGGCGGCGGCAACGACCCGATGCGGGCGGTCCAGGCCCTGCCGAGTGTGCGCAGTACCGACGACAGCAGCGCGGAACCCGCCGTGCGCGGTTCCCGCCCCGAGAACAACGCCTACTTGATCGACTTTCTGCCCTCGGGCTACCTGTTCCACGCAGGCGGGCTGGTGAGTGTGCTCAACCCCGAGCTGATCCGCGGCTTCGGGCTCAATGCCGCGGCCCACGGCGCCGAGTACCCCGACAAGATCGGCGCGGTGTTCGACGTGCGACTGCGCGACCCGCGTCGCGACCGCTTCGGCGGTGTGGTGGACCTCAGCTTACTTGGAGCCGCTGCGCTGGTCGAAGGGCCGCTCGGCCAGGACCTGTCGTTCTGGTTCGCCGGCAAGCGCAGCTTCTTCGACCTGCTCGCCAAGGAGAGCACCGACAACAAGGACGGCGTGACCTTCGCCCTGCCGGACTATTCCGACTTCCAGGGCCGCCTGCTGTGGACGCCCAACGGCACGCACCGCGTGAGTCTGAGCATAAACGGCGCGTCGGACCGGGCCAGCCTGCGGGTTGGTCCGGACGGTCGGGTCGGTCAGCAGGAGCCCGTATTGGTCGGCGGCAGCGATGCCAGCACGCGCTACAACACTGCCGCGCTGCTGTTCGATTCGCAGTTCTCCGAGACACTGGGCAACCGCTTCGCGTTCGGCCGGATGGTCGAGCGCAGCGATCAGCGCATCGGCAGTGCCGGCTTCTCGAGCCTGCGGCTGACCACCGACTACCTTCGCGAGCAGCTCATGTTCGCGCCGGCGAGCGATCACACCGTCCTGCTCGGTGGCTCGTTGAGCCGGCTGGTCGCCGACGTGGACCTCGACGCCAACGATCCGCGATGCACCGAGTTCGACCCCAACTGCGACCTGAGCAGCGCCGCCCGCGTGCGCAGCATGCAGCGCCTGGAGGCCAACTTCGCCGACGCCTATGTCACCGACCGCTGGCAGTTCCTGCCGACCTGGGCGGCCAATGTCGGGCTGCGCTGGAGCCGAGACGGCTACCTGAAGCGCAGCCACCTCGAGCCGCGTCTGGGCCTGGAGTGGCAGGCGACGCCGTCGACCCTGGTGTCGGCGGCCTGGGGCCGCCACAACGAGTTCCCCGACGGCGGCCAGGTGGCCCGCGACATCGGCAATCCGATGCTGCGCCACCTCGAGTCGACGCAAGGCGTGGTCGGCGTAAACCAGCGCATCGGCACCGACTGGTCGTGGAAGCTCGAGGCCTACCAGAAGCGTTTCGAGAACCTGGTGGTGGCCGACCCGGTGGTGAACTACGTGAACGGCGGCAGCGGCGAGTCGCGCGGCGTAGAGCTGCTGATCAAGCGTGAACCGCGCGCGCGCTTGTCCGGCTTCCTCGCGTTGAGCGTGGCCGAGGCCAAGCGCCGCAACGACCTCACCGGTGAGCGGTTTCCGTTCGACTACGACCAGCCGGTTGTCGCGACCTGGGTGACGAGCTACCAGGCCTCGGCCGAGTGGCAGGTGGGGTTCCGCTGGACCTTTCACTCGGGCTCACCGATCACTCCCGTGGTGGGCGCCGGCACGTTTCCGGACGGGCGTGTGCGGCCCGTCTACGGGCCGATCAACTCGGAGCGGCTGCCGAACTACCATAGGCTCGACCTGCGGGCGGACCGCACGATCACGTCCAACCTGAGCCTGTACATCGAGCTGATCAACGCCTACGGCCGAAAGAATGTCGCCGGCTACACCTACGACGCCAACTGGGCCAATCGGGAGCCGGTGTATCAGCTTCCGTTCCTGCCGACCATCGGGTGGAAATACCGGTTCTGAGCCTGGCCTCGATCCCGGACACGACGCGCAGCGCCACCCTGGATCCAGCGCTTGCGGGCGCACAACGGAGCACATGAATGACAGTGTCGACCTTCCCCGAGCGCCCCCCCATACAGGCCGTGCCGCAGGCGCAGGTCAATCCGCTGCGCAGCCGTGCAGACTGGCAGCAGCAACGCAACGCTGCCCTGGCCGACCCCGGCGCCTTCCACGGCAGCATTGCGCGCCGGCAGATCCACTGGTTTGTGGCCCGCGTCGGGCCGTCGGGCGCCTGGCTGCACTGGGACGACACCACCGGTCTGTGGACGGGCTGGCACGCCGGCAGCGGCGAGGCCATCTCGGTGGATCTGGGCGCGAGCTTCGAACCTTGGCAGCGCGCCTTCAACCCCGACGACGCACCGCACTGGCGCTGGTTTGAAGGCGGGCTGACCAACGCCTGCTTCAACGAGGTCGACCGCCATGTGCTGGCCGGTTTTGGTGCCGAAACCGCGTTTTTCTTCGAGGGCGACCGTTGGGACATGTCGCAGGACGGCGGCCGCGGCGCGCCGGTAGACGCCCACGTGATCACGCGCAAGTCGCTGCTGCTGGAAACCGCTAAATGCGCGCTGGCGCTGCAGGCCCTGGGGTTGCACGCGGGCGACCGGATTGCGTTGAACCTGCCCAATATCCCGGCGCAACTGTTCTGGACCGAGGCCGCCAAGCGCCTGGGCATCGTCTACACGCCGGTGTTCGGCGGCTTTTCCGACAAGACACTGTCCGACCGCATCCACGATGCCGGTGCGCGGGTGGTCATCACCGCCGACGGCGGCTACCGCAACGCGCAGATCGTACCGTTCAAAACGGCTTACACCGACCCCGCGCTGGACAACTTCGTGCCCGTGGCCACGGTGTTGGCCGCGATCGCTCAGCGGCTTGCAGAGTTGGGTTTGAACGACGCTGATGCCCAGCAGGTGCTGGCCACCGTGCGGGACACGCTGGCCGGCGAAGTGACGGTGGTGCGCAGCGACGCCATGCGCGGCGTGGGCCGCGCACTGCGCGAGCTGGGCCGCAGCGGTCGACTCAATGCCGCTGAATCGTCGCGCGTGCGCACGGCGGTGGCCGAAGCGCTGGTGGCCACCCCGTCGCGCGTAGACGCCGTGGTGGTCGTGCGCCATACCGCGCAGGCCGACTTGGTGTGGCGACCCGAACGCGATCGCTGGAGCCACACGCTGCTGGAGGCCGCCAGCGCGCAGCTGCTGGCCGCCGCACGCACTGCAGGCTTCGTGGTGGCCAGCGAAGCCGAGCTGCTGTCTTTGCCCGACGCTGACTTCGTACGCGCCGTCTGGGCCAGCAGCGAACCACAGCCGCTGGACGCCGAATTCCCGCTGTTCTTCATTTACACCTCGGGATCCACTGGCAAGCCCAAGGGCGTGGTGCACGTGCACGGCGGCTACACCGCCGGCGTGGCACACACCATGCAGGCGGCCTTCGACGCCCGCCCGGGCGACGTGGTCTACGTGGTGGCCGACCCGGGCTGGATCACCGGCCAGAGCTACATGCTCAGCGCCACCATGACCACACGCTGCACCGGCGTGCTGGGCGAAGGCGCGCCCACCTTCCCGCACGCCGGGCGCTATGCCTCGATGATCGAGCGCTACAAGGTGGGCATCTTCAAGGCCGGCGTCACCTTCCTGAAGACCATCATGGCCGACGCGCAGAACGCGCGCGACGTGCAGCAGTACGACTTGCGCAGTCTGCGCGTGGCCACCTTCTGCGCCGAGCCCACCAGCCCCAGCGTGCAGCAGTTCGGCATGCAGCTGATGACGCCGCAGTACATCAACAGCTACTGGGCCACCGAACATGGCGGTATGGTCTGGACGCACTTCTACGGCAACCCCGACTATCCGCTGCGTGCCGATGCACACACCTACCCGCTGCCGTGGATCGTGGGCGACGTGTGGCTGGAGGATGCTGCCCAGCCCGCACCGGTGCCCACCGCTTTCGGCCGCGATGCAGCCGCCGGTGGCGTGCCCTGGCGGCGCGCTGAGGACGACGAGAAGGGCGAGATCGTCATCGCGGCGCCGTACCCTTACCTGGCGCGTACCATGTGGGGCGACGCGGCGAACTTCCAAGTTGAATCCACCGGCCCGGGCGTGCGTGTTCGGCCCGGCTGGAAGGGCGACGGCGGGCGCTGGGCGTCCACCTATTGGCAACGCTGGCGCGGTGCCTGGGCCTACACGCAGGGCGACTTCGCCATGCGCTTTGAGGACGGCAGCTTCAGCTTGCATGGCCGCAGCGACGACGTCATCAACGTCAGCGGCCACCGCATGGGCACCGAAGAAATCGAAGGCGCCATCCTGCGTCAAAAGGCGCTGGATCCGGACAGTCCTGTGGGCAACGTCATCGTGGTGGGCGCGCCGCACCGCGAGAAGGGCCTGACGCCGCTGGCCTTCGTCAAGCCCACGAGCGGGCGCAAGCTCACGCAAGACGACCGCCGCCGCCTGACCGACCTGGTGCGAAGCGAGAAGGGCGCCGTGGCCGTGCCCAGCGACTTCATCGAGGTCAGCCAGTTCCCGGAGACACGCAGCGGCAAGTACATGCGCCGCATGGTGCGCGCGCTGGTCGAAGGTACCGATGTGGGCGACACGTCGACGCTGAAGAATCCTGAATCGATCGCGGAACTGCAGCGCGTCATCGGCGACTGGCAACGCCGCCAGGCCCTGGCCGACGCGCAGCAGATGTTCGAGCGTTACCGCTACTTCACCGTGCAGTACAACGATGCGGCCACGGCTGCTGGCCCGTGCCGCGTGGCCACGGTGACGGTGACCAATCCACCCGTGAACGCGCTGAACGAACGTGCGCTGGACGAACTGACGGTCGTGGTCGAACACCTGTCGCGCCGCGACGACGTGGCGGCCGTGGTCTTCACCGGCCAGGGCACGGCCAGCTTCGTGGCCGGTGCCGACATCCGGCAACTGCTGGAAGACATTCGCACGCTCGACGAGGCGCGCGCGCTGCCCAACAACGCGCACCTGGCCTTCCGCAAGATCGAACGCATGGGTAAGCCCTGCATCGCTGCCATCCAGGGTGTGGCTTTGGGCGGCGGCATGGAGTTCGCGCTGGCCTGCCACTACCGCATTGCCGAACCCACGGCGCGCTTCGGCCAGCCCGAGATCCGCCTGCGCTTGCTGCCCGGCTACGGTGGCACGCAGCGCCTGCCACGACTGCTGGCGACACGGCGCGGCGATCCGGGCCTGCGCGACGCGCTGGACCTGATCCTGGCTGGCCGCAACATCGGCGGCATCGAGGCGCACGCGATGGGCGTGGTGGATGAGTTGGCCGCCGCCGACAGCGACGTGCTCTCTGCAGCGCACGCGCGCATCCGCGAGTTCCTGGCCACCGGCGACACCAGCGTGCTGGGGCAGGCGCTGCACGAACGCCACGGCTGCCTGCCGATGTGGAACCAGCCCGCTAAGGCGTCGCTTGACGCGGCATTGGCAGATCCCTACCTGCAGCAGGTGCAGGCTCAGCTTCAATGGGCCGGCCGCGGCGCGGCGCGCGACCGTGCGCTGCGCGCCATCCGCAGCGGCTGGACACACGGGCTGGACGCTGGCCTGGCGGAAGAGGCCGAACTGTTTGCGCAGGCCGTGGTCGACACCGAGGGCGGCAAGACCGGCATCCAGCAGTTCATGGACAAACAAAGCCCGGCGCTGCCCGTGCGCCGCGGTACCGTGAAGCGGGTGGCTGAGCAGGCGGCATGGGTTGACGCGCAACTTGCACAGGCCGCGCTGCTGTCACGCGGTGCGCCCTTTTTCCCCGGCATCACGCCGCTGCCGGCCTGGCAATACGGGTTCGGCGTGCCGCGCGACGAAGCCACAGGCGAGCCGCGCTTCGGACAGCCGCTGCACAGCGAAGTCGAACTCATCGTTCCGGTGGAAGCGCCGCTGCCCAACGAGGCACTGGTCTACATGCTGGCGTCTGAGGTCAACTTCAACGACATCTGGGCGCTCACGGGCGTGCCGGTGTCGCCGTTCGACAACCACGAGGAAGACGTGCAGATCACCGGTTCCGGCGGCGTGGCGCTGGTGGCGGCCTTGGGCAGCGAGGCCAAGCGCGAGGGGCGGCTGAAGGTCGGCGACTTGGTGGCGGTGTATTCGGGGCAGACCGATTTGCTCAGCCCGCTGGCGGGCCGCGACCCGATGTTCGTGGGCTTCTCGATCCAGGGTTATGAAACGCGCACCGGCAGCCATGCGCAGTTCCTCATCACGCAAAGCCCGCAGCTGCACCCGCTGCCGGCGGACCTGACGCTGGAGCAGGCCGGCAGCTACATCCTGAACCTGGGCACCATCGTGAGGGCGCTGTTCACCACGTTGAAGATCGCGCCGGGCAAGGCGCTGTTCGTCGAAGGCGCAGCCACCGGCACCGGGCTGGAGGCGCTCAAGAGCGCCAGCCGCTCGGGGCTGGCTGTCACAGGCGGTGTCTCCAGCGCCGCACGCGCGGCCTTCATTGCAACGCAAGGCGCGGTGGGCGCCCTGGACCGCACCGATGCACGGTTCAAGGCGCTGTATACACCGGTGCCCGAAGACGGCGTGGCCGCCTGGGAAGCTGCTGGCGCTTCGTTGCTGGATGAATTCAAGCGCCAGAACGGCGGCAGGCTGGCCGACTACGCCGTGTCACACGCGGGTGAAACCGCCTTTGCGCGCAGCTTCCAACTGCTGGCCGACGGCGGCACGCTGGCGTTCTACGGGGCGTCGTCGGGTTACCACCTCACCTTCGTCGGCAAGCCTGGCCACGCGGCACCCGAAGCCATGTTGCAACGCGCCGGCGCACGTGCCGGCGAGGCCGTACTGCTGTACTACGGCCCGCGCAGCAGCGTGCTGCTGGACGCCACCGGGCTGGAGATGATCGAAGCCGTGCGTGCCATCGGCGCCCGCACGGTGGTGGCCACCAGCACCGACGCGCAACGCGAGTTCGTGCAGTCGCTGGGTTTCGAGGACGCCGTGGCTGGCGTGGTGTCATTGGAAGACATCCGCCGCCGCGCCGGCGAGAACTTTGACTGGCCCAGCACCATGCCGCGCCTGGCCGACGCGCGGCAGGACATCGAAACCTTCCGCCGTGCCGTGCGCGACTTTCAGGACCGAACGCTCAAGCCCTTCGGCGCAGCCGTGGGCGCTTTGCTGCGCAGCCCCGACAACCCACGCGGTGCGCCCGACCTGATCCTGGAACGTGCGGGCCACGATGCCCTGGGCGTCAGCACCGCGCTGGTCAAGCCCTTCACCGGCCGCGTGGTGTACTGCGAAGACATGGCCGGCCAGCGCTACGCCTTCTACGCGCCACAGGTGTGGACGCGGCAGCGCCGCATCCTGATGCCCAGCGCCAGCATCCTGGGCACGCACCTGTGCAACGCCTTCGAGGTGACGCGGATGAACGACATGGTGGCCGCCGGGTTGTTGGACGTCACCGAACCCACCGTCGTGCCATGGGCCGAGCTTCCCGCCGCGCACCAGGCCATGTGGGACAACCGGCACCAGGGCGCCACGTACGTGGTCAACCACGCGCTGCCGGCACTCGGACTGCGCGGGCGCGATGCACTGTTCGAAGCCTGGGCTGCCGGCGCGCGCGCGGAATGAGACCGCCGAAATGCGCCTTGGGAGCATCCCCCAGGGGAGCGCGACCAGCGGCTCGGGAAAGCCGGTTCCGCGGCGGCTGTTCGGGGTGTTTGTCCTCGCCACGTCTGTGCGTCTCCGACTGGGAAGCGTCATCGTTCGCCATTACCTCCGCGAAGGCGCCACCGTTGTGCTGACCGGTCGCAACCGCGGCAAGCTCGAAGCGCTGCGCGACGTGCCGGCCGACCTGCTACACACCGGCGTGCTGGGCGACGATCTGGAAGGCGGCATCGACGCTGCGCTGCAACAGCACGGTCTGCCTACGACCATTGTCAGCACGCCGTTCGTACCCTTGCCCGACAAGCTATTTGCCCACCCCGACGCGCCGGCCGACGCCATCCTCAGCCCAGAGGAATTCCGCCAGATGGTGCAGGACAACCTGACGCACCCGTTCCGCGTGGCGCCCAAGACGTGCCGGTGAACCAGATCAACCTGACCCGCCGGGCGCGCAGCGAAGAGCCGCGCAATGAGGTCGAGCACTCGGAAGACGTCAAGCGTTTCGGCCGTGCGGTGCTGCTGGCGGGCGCGCCGCTGCCGGACGCGGAAGACTCGAGGTACCGGTCGCGAATTTGCCGGGGAATGGCGATCACGGTGTAGGCCGCGCTGGCCCGTTCGACCGACAGCCAGCAGCTGGAGACATCGCGCCAGTACCTGGGGCTGCTGGCCAAGGAAGAAGGCCGGACCCAGCGCCAGAAGGACTACCGCGAGGCGCCGAGGCTGGCCGCGCAGATCGGGCGTTATGCGCACGCCGAGCAGGAACGCATACAGGTACGGCGCTTCGACGCACTGTCACGCAGGGTTACTGCCGGCGTGGCCTTGGCGATCCCTGCCGCGCGCAGCCTTAGGCCGAATGGCACTTACTTTGGCCGCCGAGTCTTGGTCGCTTTGGCGCGGAGCGTCTGTCGAGCCTGCGCTGTTCGATTTGATCGCCCGGTCCACCCGAGTTCGACAGATATTCGCGTAAGTCGTTGATATGTCGATGTTCAGCTCGACGGTTTTGGCACTACAGGGCGTTTCTGACGGGTACAGGCAGATCGACGGCGTCGAACAGTTCGCGTTGTTGGT
>JBIPLJ010000063.1:0-24954 GCA_044368415.1 Burkholderiaceae bacterium | reverse complement strand
AGGGCGTCGACCTGTCGAAGGACGTGCTCGCGCTGCAGCGCCTGAAGGACTCCGCCGAGAAGGCGAAGATCGAGCTGTCCTCGAGCCAGCAGACCGAGATCAACCTGCCGTACATCACGGCCGATGCATCGGGCCCGAAGCACCTGAACCTCAAGCTCACGCGCGCCAAGTTCGAGTCGCTGGTCGACGAACTGATCTCGGCGACGATGGAGCCGTGCAAGATCGCGATCAAGGACGCTGGCGTCAAGGTCTCCGAGATCGACGACGTCATCCTGGTCGGCGGCATGACCCGGATGCCGAAGGTGCTCGAGAAGGTCAAGGAGTTCTTCGGCAAGGACCCGCGCCGTGACGTCAACCCCGACGAGGCGGTGGCGGTGGGCGCTGCGGTCCAGGGCGCGGTGCTCTCCGGGGAGCGCAAGGACGTACTGCTGCTCGACGTCACGCCGCTGTCGCTCGGCATCGAGACGCTCGGCGGCGTGATGACCAAGATGATCCAGAAGAACACGACCATCCCGACCAAATTCGCGCAGACCTTTTCGACGGCCGAGGACAACCAGCCGGCGGTGACCATCAAGGTCTTCCAGGGCGAGCGCGAGATGGCGCAGGGGAACAAGGCGTTGGGCGAGTTCAACCTCGAGGGCATCCCGCCGTCCCCGCGCGGCTTGCCGCAGATCGAGGTGACCTTCGACATCGACGCGAACGGCATCCTGCACGTCTCGGCCAAGGACAAGGCGAGCGGCAAGGAGAACAAGATCACCATCAAGGCGAACTCCGGACTCACCGAGGACGAGATCCAGAAGATGGTGAAGGACGCCGAGGCGAACGCTGCCGAGGACCATGCGCGGCGTGAACTCGTCGAGGCGCGCAACCAGGGTGAGGCGCTGACGCACTCGGTGCGCAAGTCGATCACAGAGCATGCCGACAAGCTCGACGCCGGTGAGCGCGAGCCGATCGAAGCCGCGATCAAGTCGGTCGAGGAGGCGCTCAAGACCGAGGACAAGGCGGCGATCGACGCGGCGACGACCGAGCTGATGACCGCCTCGCAGAAGATCGGCGAGAAGGTCTATGCGTCGCAGCAGGCCGATGCGGCGGCGGCAGGGGCGGGCGCGCAGGCGACTGGGGGCGCGAAGTCGGGTGCCAAGAACGACGACGTGGTCGATGCCGACTTCAAGGAAGTCAAGCGCGACGCCTGATGCGCACGAGCCGCGCGGCGCCGGCCAGGGGGGCGCATGCGGTAGAGTCCGACCCTCCGACGAAGAACACCGACTATGGCGAAGCGTGATTACTACGAGGTCCTCGGGGTGGCGAAGAACGCCTCCGATGACGATATCAAGAAGGCGTACCGCAAGCTCGCCATGAAGTTCCATCCGGACCGCAATCCGGATGACAAGACGGCGGAGGACAAGTTCAAGGAGGCCAAGGAAGCGTACGAGATGCTCTCAGACGCCTCCAAGCGCGAAGCCTACGACCGCTTCGGGCATGCCGGCGTCGACCCGAACGTCGGCGCCGGCGGCGGGCCCGGCCAGCAGGGCTTCGGTGGCTTCGCCGACGTGTTCGGCGATATCTTCGGCGACATCTTCGGCGGCCAGGCGGGCGCCGGCGGGCGGGGTGGCCAGCGCAGCAACGTGTTCCGCGGCGCGGACCTGCGCTACGCGATGGACATCTCGCTCGAGCAGGCCGCGCACGGCTTCGATACCGAGATCCGCGTGCCGTCCTGGGAGTCCTGCGACACCTGCCACGGCAGCGGCGCCAAGCCCGGCACCAAGCCGCAGACCTGCCGGACCTGCGCCGGCCAGGGCGCGGTGCGCGTGCAGCAGGGCTTCTTCTCGATCCAGCAGACCTGCCCGACCTGCCACGGCACGGGCAAGGTGATCCCCGAGCCCTGCGAGTCCTGCGACGGTGTCGGGCGGATCAAGCGCAACAAGACGTTGCAGGTGAAGATCCCTGCGGGCATCGACGACGGCATGCGTATCCGCTCGGCCGGCAACGGCGAGCCAGGGGTCAATGGCGGGCCGGCGGGCGACCTGTACGTCGAGATCCATGTCCGCGAGCACGCGGTGTTCCAGCGCGACGGCGACGACCTGCACTGTCACGTACCGGTGATGATCAGCGCCGCGGCGCTTGGCGGGACGGTGAAGGTGCCCACCCTCGGCGGCAGCGCCGAGATCGAGCTGCCCGAGGGCACTCAGACCGGGAAGACCTTCCGGCTGCGTGGCAAGGGCATCAAGGGCGTGCGCTCGAGCTATCCGGGCGACCTGTATGCCCACGTCGTCGTCGAGACGCCGGTGCGGCTGACCGACAAGCAGAAGGCACTGCTGCGCGAGCTCGAGATCACGCTCAAGGACGACAAGCACTCGCCGCAGACCCGCAGCTGGAAGGACAAGGTCAAGGAGTTCTTCCAGTAACTCGGATCGGCGCGGCCGTCCGACCGCCCTAAGGGCCGTCCGGCCGACCCGTTGGCGGCGGTGCGCGCGGCCGCGCTGCTCGACGGCCTGCCACGCACCCCGGACCAGCTGATCGAGGCGCTGCACCGCGTGTAGGACGCCGAGGGCCATCTGTCTGCGGCGATGATCGCGGCGATCGCGGGCGAATCCGATGAGGTGGCGCCGCGATGAGCCCCCTGACCGTGGCCTCAGCGCCCGCGACCCAGACCCGCCCGGCGCCCGTACGCTTCACGCTCGACGGCCGAGTCGTCGAGGCCGAGCCCGGCGAGTCGATCCTGCCCTGTGCCGCGCGCCACGGCGTCGATCAATGCCGATCGCCGCCGGCGGCTTGACGCGGATCCGCGACAGCCACGGGCCGTCCGCGTTCGCTGAATCCGCAGGCCAAGGTCCCCGAGCTCAAGTACTGCGCGGTGCGGGTGACGGCCGTCGGGGCGACGGCCGCAGACACGCCGCTACAATGACCGATCCCGCTGCAGGAGCCCCGACCGTGTCCGAATACGCTGTCACCCAGCCCTTCCACCTCGCCTTTCCGGTGCACGACCTGCAGGCCGCGCGCGCGTTCTACGGCGAGCTGCTCGGCTGTCCGGAGGGGCGCTCGTCCGAGGCCTGGATCGACTTCGACCTCTATGGCCACCAGATCGTCGCGCACCTCGCGCCGGGCGAATGCGGCCACCGTTCTACAAGCGCGGTCGACGGTGACGACGTGCCGGTGCGCCACTTCGGCGTCGTGCTCGGCATGCCCGAGTGGGCGTCGATGGCCGACAGGCTCAAGGCAGCGGGGACGCGCTTTGTCATCGAGCCGCATGTGCGCTTCAAGGGGCAGGTCGGCGAGCAGGCGACGATGTTTTTCCTCGATCCGTCGGGCAATGCGCTCGAGTTCAAGGCCTTCGGCGACCCGAGCCGACTGTTCGCGAAATAACCGGACAGATCAGCGGCCCTGGAAGCGCGGCGCCCGCCGCTCCCTGAACGCCGCGACCCCTTCGGCCGCATCCTCGCTGCGGGCCAGCCCCTGCTGCACGCTCGAATGCTCGGCCGCCGCCGCATGCAGGCCGTGCTCCGCCGCGAGCCGGGCGTTGGCGAGCGTCGCGCGCACCGCCAGCGGCGCGGCCGCCGCGATGCGCCGCGCGATCGCCAAGGCCTCGTCGAACTGGGTGCCCGCGGGAACGAGCTTCTGCACCAGCCCCATGCGCTGCGCGTCGGCGGCGTCGAACGAGTCGCCCGTGAGCAGGTAGAGGAGCGCGTTTGACAGCCCCGCGCGCTCGGCGATGCGGATCGTGCCGCCGCCGGTTGCCATCACGCCGCGCAGCACCTCGAGTTGCGCGAAGCGCGTGTCGTGGGCGGCGACGGCGATGTCCGCCGCCATCATCAGCTCCAGGCCGAGCGTCCAGCACCAGCCCTGCACGGCACAGACCAGCGGCTTGGTGCGCCGCGGCTCGCGCAGCCCGAACGGATCGATCCGGTCGTCCGGCCACATCGGCTCGCCCGCCTGCATCCGGGGCGCCCAGCGCGGCAGGTCGAGCCCGCCGGTGAAGTGCTCGCCCTCGGCGTACAGCAGGCCCACACGCAGCGTGTCGTCGCGCTCGAGCTCGGTGTAGGCGTCGGCGAGCTGCAGTGCCATCTCGGGCGTGAACCCGTTGCGCTTGGCCGGGCGGTCCAGACCGATCGCGAGGATCGTGCCGTCGATGCGGCGCACGGCGATGCGGCCGCTGTCGTGGACGGGGACGGTCGTTTCGGACATGGTCGCTCGCTCGGTGGGGCAGGGGGGCCGGGTACTATACTGCCCGACCGAAACAGGGAGCAGCACCGCGATGGCGACCAACCAGCAGGAATTCGACCGCGCCCGCGAGGTGCTGGTCGGTGGCGTGAACTCCGCGGTGCGCGCGTTCCGTGCGGTCGGCGGCACGCCGCGCTTCATCGCCCGCGCCGAGGGCGCCTACATGTGGGACGTCGAGGGCACGCGCTACGTCGACTACCTGGGCTCCTGGGGCCCGATGATCGTCGGCCACTCCCATCCGCTGGTGCTCGAGCGTGTGCGCGAGGCCGCCGGCCGCGGCCTGTCCTACGGCGCGCCGAACGTGATGGAGACCGAGCTCGCCGAGAAGATCTGCGCGCTGTTCCCACATGTCGAGCGCGTGCGCTTTACCAGTTCCGGCACCGAGGCCGCGATGTCGGCGCTGCGGCTGGCGCGCGGCTTCACCGGCCGCACCAAGATTCTGAAGTTCGAGGGCTGCTACCACGGCACCGCCGACAGCCTGCTGGTCAAGGCCGGCAGCGGCGCGCTCGCCTTCGGCCAGCCGAGCTCGGCGGGCGTACCCGCGGACCTCGCCCGCCACACGCTGATCGCGCAGTTCAACGACCTGGCCAGCGTGAAGTCGCTTTTCGACGCGCATCCTGGCGAGATCGCCTGCGTGATGGTCGAGCCGGCCGCCGGCAACATGAACCTGATCCTGCCGCAGCCGGGCTTCCTCGAAGGCCTGCGCGAGATCTGCTCGGCCGACGGCTCGCTTCTGATCTTCGACGAGGTGATGACGGGGTTCCGTGTCGCGCTCGGCGGCATGCAGCAGGTCAGCGGCGTGACGCCCGACATGACCGCGTTCGGCAAGGTCATCGGCGGCGGTATGCCGGTCGGCGCGATCGGCGGCCCGGGCACGGTGATGGACATGATGGCGCCGCTCGGCCCGGTCTACCAGGCGGGCACGCTGTCCGGCAACCCGATCGCGATGGCCGCGGGCCTCGCGACCCTCGAGCTGATCTCAGTGCCGGGCTTCCACGACGCGCTGTCGGCGCGGCTGGGCCGCCTGGTCGCCGGGCTGCGCGACGCGGCGAAGGAGGCGGCCGTGAGCTTCAGCGCGCAGCACTGCGGCACGATGGCCGGCATGTACATGATGGAGGCGCCGCCGCGCAGTTTCGCCGAGGTGATGACGCAGGACGCCGAGCGATTCAAGCGCTTCTACCACCGCATGCTCGAGGCCGGCGTCTACTTCCCGCCGTCCACGGTCGAGGCCTTCTTCTTCTCCTCGGCGCACGGCGACGCCGAGATCGACTTCACCCTCGAGCAGGCCCGCAAGGCGTTCCGTGGCCTCTGAGCGCAGCGCACCGGCGGCGCCCGCGGCCGGCTGGATGACGGTCCTGGTCTTCGCCTGCCTGATCCTCCTGGTCTCGAACGGCGCGCGCTCGTCCTGGGGCCTGTTCCTGCCCGAGATGACGCAGGCCCGCGGCTGGTCGCGCGAGACCTTCGGTTTTGCGGTTGCGATCCAGAACATCGTCTGGGGCACCGGCGCGATGCTGCTCGGCGCGATGGCCGACCGCTGGGGCGCGATGCGCACCCTCATGCTGGGCGCGGTGCTCTACGTGCTCGGCTTCCTAGGCATGGCGGTGGCTACCACCGGCACCATGCTGTCGCTGACCGGCGGCGTGCTGGTGGGCCTGGGCATCGGCGGCACGGCGTTCGGCATCGTGTTCGCCGCGGTGGGCAAGTTGGTGCCGCCCGAGCGCCGAACCTGGGCGTTCGGCATCGGCACCGCGGCCGGCTCGTTCGGTCAGTTCCTCTTTCTGCCCTCGACCGCCGAGGCGATCCGCGCCTTCGGCTGGCAGGGCGCGGTCTACGGTCATGCGATCATGGTGGCCCTGATCTTGCTGCTGGCCCTGGGTGTGCGCGGCGACCGCGAGGCGGGCGCACGTGCGGTGGGCAGCAGCACCCTCGGCGAGGCGCTGCGCGAGGCGCTCGGCGACCGCAGCTTCCACCTGCTGTTCTGGGGCTACTTCGTCTGCGGACTGCAGGTGGTGTTCATCGGCCTGCACCTGCCGGCCTACCTCGCCGACAAGGGCATGCCGCTGTCGCTTGGCGCGCAGGCCATCGCGATCGTCGGGCTGTTCAACGTGATGGGCTGCCTGTCGGCCGGCTGGCTCGGTGTGCGCTTCTCGAAGAAGTGGCTGCTGTCGGGCATCTACGTCGCGCGCTCGCTGGTGATGATCGCTTTCTTGCTCGCGCCGCTGTCGGTAGGGTCGGTGTGGTTGTTCGCAGCCGCGATGGGCCTGTTCTGGCTGTCGACGGTACCGCTCACCACCGGGCTGGTCGGCCAGATGTACGGGGTACGCCACCTGGGGCTGCTCGGCGGCGTGATCTTCTTCGGCCACCAGATCGGCAGCTTCCTCGGCGCATGGCTAGGCGGGCGGATCTTCGATGCGACCGGCTCCTACGACTGGGCCTGGATCATGGTGATCGCGTTCGGGGCGTTCGCCGCGGTCATGCACGCGCCGATCGACCAGCGGCCGGTCACAGCCCGGGGCGCCGTCCCGGCCTGAGGCCCGGCAGGCCGGGCCGCATGCGGCCCGCCTCTGCCGCGCCATCGCCTGCGGACCGCACCGTGCATCAGTGCAGCGTGGGCCGCCTGACCGGCGCGCGGCCGCGGAACACCGTCTGCATGACCCGCGTCGTGCCCAGGTTCACCATCTCCTGGCCGATGGTGTGCGCCTCGTCCTCCACGATGTCGAGCGTCACGTCGGTGCCCAGCGCGCGCAGGCCGCGAAACGCCCGGCCTGCGTGGACCGCAGGCACGACGCTATCGAACTCGCCGTGGATCAGGTGCACGGTCGCGCCGATCCGCTCGTCGCCGTCGAGCGGTCGGGCGAGCCGCCCCGCGTAGGCCACGACGATCGAGGCGACGCCGCGCCGCGCACGTGCGAGCTCGAGCGCCAGCGTCGCGCCCTGGCCGAAGCCGATCGCTACCGTCTCGGCGGGGTCGATGCCGAGTGTCGACTGCAGCCCGGCGATGCGCTCGCCGATCGTGGCGACGACCTCGTCCAGCCGCAGCGCGCCGCGCGCGTCCCGCCCGGCGGGATCGAACCAGTCGGCCACAGTACCGAAACGGCGCACGCCCTGCAGCAGCACCGCCGTGGCGCCGGGGAACTTGAGCTGCCAGGCGATCGCCACAGGCGCGAAGGTCTCGGGCGAAGAGCCCGCGCCGTGCAGGAAGACCAGCAGACGGCGCGGTGCGCTGGTCGAGATGGGCGGCAGCTCCAGCCAGACCTGCTCCGGGCGCGGTTCGTCCGTCATCGCAGCGCCTACAGCACCGTCCGGCCGATCGCCCAGCCGATCGCCGCCATCATCGCGCTCGCCGGGAGGGTCAGCGCCCAGGCCCAGAGGATGCTGCCGGCCAGGCCCCAGCGGACCGCCGAGAACGTGTGCGCCGAGCCGACGCCGACGATGGCGCCGGTGATGGTGTGGGTGGTCGAGACCGGGATGCCGCTCGCTGTCGCGACGAACAGCGTCAGCGCGCCGCCCGTTTCCGCGCAGAAGCCGCCCACCGGCCGCAGCTTCGTGATCTTCAGGCCCATCGTCTTGACGATGCGCCAGCCGCCCAACAGCGTGCCCAAGCCGAGCGCGAGGTAGCAGGCCGCGACCACCCAGCCCGGCAGGTGATCGGGGGTGGTGGCGCCCGCGGCGATCAGCAACAGCCAGATGATGCCCATCGTCTTCTGCGCGTCGTTGCTGCCGTAGCCGATGCTGTACATCGCCGACGAGGCCAGCTGCAGCCTGCGGAACCAGCGGTCGGTGCGGCGCGGCGACGCGCTGCGGCACAGCCACGAGACGGCGAGCATCAGTAAAGCGCCGAGCACGAAGCCGAGCAGCGGCGACACCACGATGAAGGCCGCAACCTTCAGGATGCCCGAGGTGATGAGCGAGTCGACCCCGGCCTTGGCGATCGCCGCCCCCATCAGGCCGCCGATCAGCGCGTGCGAGGAACTCGAGGGGATGCCGAACCACCAGGTGAGGGTGTTCCAGGCGAGCGCGCCCACCAGCGCGCCGAAGATCACGTAGTGGTCGACGACCGACACGTCGACGATGCCCTTGCCGACGGTCGCCGCGACCTTGAACTCGAACAGCGCATAGGCCAGCAGGTTGAAGGACGCCGCCCACAGCACCGCGTGATAGGGCTTGAGCACGCCGGTCGACACGACGGTCGCAATCGAGTTCGCGGCGTCATGGAAGCCGTTCATGAAGTCGAACGCGAGCGCCAGCGCGACCAGGAACACGAGGACGCCCAGGCTGAGGGTCAGCCCGTTCACCGCCGGGCCCCGGCCGCCGTGACCCTGCGCGACTCAGGCATTCTCCAGGACCACACCTTCGAGGATATTGGCCACGTCCTCGCACCTGTCGGTCAGCGTCTCGAGGAGCTCGTAGATCGCCTTGAGCTTGATGACTTGGCGCACGTCGGGCTCGTCGCGGAACAGCTTCGACATCGCCGAGCGCATCACCCTGTCCGCATCCGACTCGAGCTGGTCGATTTCGCTGCAGAGCTTGAGGATCGCCTCGGCGTTGTCCATGTTGGTCAGCATCGCGACCGCGCTGCGCACGCGCTCGCAGCACATCTGAGACAGCGACGCGAGCTGGATGGCTTCGGGCGTGACCGCCTGGATGTCGTAGAGCATCACCGACTCGGCGACGTCCTGCGTCAGGTCCAGGATGTCGTCCATCCGCGAGATCAGCTGGTGGATGTCCTCGCGGTCGAACGGCGTGATGAAGGTCTTATGCAGCAGCGCGAAGGTCTCGTGAGTGATCTTGTCCGCCGAGGTCTCGATCCGGTCGATCTCCTGCAGTTCGAACTGGCGAACGGCGATGTCGTCGTAGTGCTGCATCATGTGCACGAGATGGGCGGCGCCCTCGACGATACGCTCCGCATGGGCGTTGAACAGGTCGAAGAAGCGGCCCTCGCGGGGCATCAGGCGGCCGAGCATGACGGGATCCGATCGGGGCGAATGGCGGGCGCAGGGTATCAGAAACGACTGTCCGGCCGGCCCGCGGGCGCCGGCGCCGCGCGTCACGGCGCGGGCGTGCCGGCGGCGCGGCGCAGCCGTTCGAGGTAGCGCTCGTTCGACGGCGGGCTGCGGTCGCGCTGCGCTTCCCAGACCGTCTCGGCGAGCGCGTCGATCGCCCGGTGTGCGGCCTCGTGCTCGTCGCCTGTGGTCCGCAGCAGCGCCTGGAAGGCGTCGCGGATACCCGGGGGCTGGTCGATCTGCAGCTGTTCGACCAACGACAGGTGCAGGCTGAGGTGCAGGAAAGGGTTGGCGCGGCCCGCCTCGGGCGGGAACTCCGCGCCGAGCGCGGCCTGCGGATCGGCCAGCAGCGCGTGGTACTCGGGATGACGTCCGATCCAGTCGACGGCGATCGTCTCGAGCGGCGTCAGCGGCAGCGACTCGCCGTGCTTGCGCCAGGCGTCGCAGAAGAACCTGCGGACATCGTCACGACTTGGGTTGAACATCGCGTTTCGCTGCCTTGGGGGTCGGGGCCTTGCGGGCCGGAGTGCGGGCCGGCGACAGGCCCGGGGCGGGCGTCTTGGGTCGGTACGGGCACAGGTCGGCGACCGGACAGCGCCAGCACTCCGGCTTGCGCGCCTTGCAGACATAGCGGCCGTGCAGGATCAGCCAGTGGTGGGCGTCCTGCCGGAACGCGGGCGGCACCGCTTTCATCAGGCCGGTCTCGACCGCGAGCGGGGTCTTGCCGAGCGCGAGCCTCAGGCGGTTCGAGACGCGGAAGATGTGCGTGTCGACCGCGATCGTCGGCTCGCCGAACGCGGTGTTCAGCACGACGTTGGCGGTCTTGCGGCCCACGCCCGGCAGGTGCTCGAGCGCCTCGCGATCGCGGGGCACCTCACCGCCGTGGACCTCGACGAGGATGCGGCAGGCCTCGATCAGGTGCTTCGCCTTCGAGTGATACAGCCCGATCGTCCGGATGTAGGTCTCGAGGCCGTCCACACCGAGCGCGAGGATCGCGGCCGGCGTGTTCGCGACCGGGAAGAGCCGGCGCGTGGCCGCGTTCACGCCGCGGTCGGTGGCCTGCGCCGACAGCAGCACCGCCGCGAGCAGCTCGAACGGCGTGGTGTACTCGAGCTCGGTGGTGGGCGTCGGATTGCCCGCCTGCAGTCGGGTGAACAGCTCGACGCGGTGGGCCGCCTTCATCGGGGCGTCTCCAGCCGGGCGCGCGCCCGCGCGATCGCGGCCTCGACGGTCGCGCGCTTGCGCAGTACAGCCGCGTGCTGCGGCGCGGCCGCCAGCGCGTCGAGCTTGGCGTGGGCCTCGTCGCCATGGCGCTCGAGGTCCTCGGCGGCGACCCGCTCCAGGCGTCGAGCACGCTGCCGGTGGCGGGCGCGTGCAGCGTCGGCGTCGCTGGGCGCCCAGGCGGCGAGCGCCGGCGGCGGCTCGATCATCTCGATGCAGTCGACCGGGCAGGGCGCGACACAGAGGTCGCAGCCGCTGCACAGCTCGGGAATCACCGCATGCAGGCGCCGGGCGGCGCCCGCGATCGCGTCAACCGGACAGGCCTGGATGCACTTGGTGCAGCCGATGCACAGCTCGCCGACGATGCGAGCGATGCGCCGTGGCTGCGCGCTGCCGCAGGCCGGATCGACCTCGGGCAGCACCGGCCGTCCGGTTGCGGCCGCGAGCAGCACGATGCCGCCGACGCCGCCCGGCGGGCAGCGGTCGATCGGTGCGCCATCCGCGACGATCGCCCGGGCGTAGGGCAGGCAGCCGCCGTAGCCGCACTTCGTGCACTGGGTCTGGGGCAGGAGCGTGTCGATCGCCTCGATGCGAGCGCTGAGCGCCGCGTCGACGGTGTCGGGCGAGGCGCTCTCGGAGGCTGTTGCTGCCGGGGTGTGGGGCTTCAGGCGTGCTCGCGGATGAAGTCGCGGATCTGCGGGCAAATGATCTCACGCCAGCGGCGGCCGGCGAAGATGCCGTAGTGACCGGCCCCCTGTGCGACCATCTGCCGCTTCATCGTCTTCGGCAGATTGCGGCACAGGTCGAGCGCGGCGCTCGTCTGGCCAACGCCGGAGATGTCGTCGAGTTCGCCCTCGATCGAGAACAGCGCGACGCGGCGGATGTCCTCCGGGGCCACGCGCATGGTGCGGCCTTCGAAGGGCATTTCCCAGGTGCCGAGCGGCAGCCGGTGCTCCTGGAACACCGTCTTGATGGTATCCAGGTAGTACTCGGCCGGCAGGTCGAGCACCGCGTTGTACTCGTCGTAGAACTTGCGGTGGCTCTCGGCATCGTCGTCGCCACCGCGTACCAGGTTCATGTAGAAGTCCCAGTGCGATTCGGCGTGGCGGTCGGGGTTCATCGCGACGAAGCCCGCGTGCTGCAGGAAGCCCGGGTAGACCGAGCGTCCGGCGCCGGGATACTTGCCTGGTACGCGGTAGATCACGGTCCGCTCGAACCAGGTAAAGGGCTTCTCGGTCGCCAGGTTGTTGACCTGCGTCGGGCTCTTGCGGGTGTCGATCGGCCCGCCCATCATCGTCATCGTCTTCGGCAACTTCGGGTCGTCGAGCGTGGACATCAGCGACACAGCGGCCATCACCGGTACCGTCGGCTGACACACCGAGATCAGGTGCACGTCCGGCCCGAGGTGGCGAATGAACTGGGCGACGTAGGCGACGTAGTCGTGCAGGTGGAACGGGCCCTGCGAGACCGACACCATCCGCGCATCGAGCCAGTCGGTGACGTAGACGTTGTGGTCCGGCAGCAGGGCCCGCACGGTGTCGCGCAGCAGCGTGGCATGGTGGCCGGACAGCGGGGCGACCACCAGGACCACCGGGTCGGCCTTGCGGGCCTCGAGCGCCTTGGGTAGCAGGCGCTCGAAGCGGATGAGGTTGCAGAACGGCTTGCTCAACTCGATCCGTTCGACGACCGAGACCTCGTGGCCGTCCATCGGCGTGGTCTTCAGGTCCCAGCCGGGCTTCTCGTACTCCTTGCCGAGCCGGTGCAGCAGCTCGAAGCCGGCCGCCATCCGGGGCGAGAAGGCCGTATAGGCGTACGGGCTGTACGGATTGCTGTACAGCTGGCTCATGGCCTCCGCCCAACTGGACAGGGGATTGAGGACCGCGCGCTGCGCTTCACGAACCTGATAGAGCACGGGTGCGGCTCCGGTAGAGGGATCCGCGCGATTATCGTCCGTGCATTGACATGTTGCAATGCAGCAATCGGGGCATTACAGGCATTTTGTTCCAATTCGGGCATGTCGCACGCTGGGCGGTGGGCCGGCGTTGCGCAATGCACCACGGGGTTTCCCGCCGATGAAGGCGGTCCGAGACCGCGCCGCGGGCCCGGTCCTGTGGCTCAGCCACTCGCCAGGGCCGCCATACATTCGGCGATCCAGCGTGCGGTCAGCTTCTCCTGCACCGAGTTCTGGCGCAGGCGGGCGTCGAGCGCGCCGAAGTCCACCAGGTCCAGCGGCTGGTCCTGATCGAAGCAGGAGAACACGTAGCGCGTGCGTCCGGTCGCGGGGTCGATCTGGGGCTGCAGGCACTGCGCGCAGATCTCCTTCATCATGCATTGCATCGGCGAGTTGATCGAGCCGATCGCCCGGTGCCCGGGCTTGACGTGCGCGGCCAGCACGCCGTGCCGTGCGAGCGCCACCGCAGCCATCATCCGGTCGGAGCCGATCGCGACGATCCGGTCGCCCTCGGCGAGCCGCAGCGGCCGCACGCCGTCGTCGACGCTGCCCGCGGGCGCCCGGAGCGGCACGCCGGTGGCCCAGGCCAGCATCGCCTGCACGATGTTCCCGTCGAACGCCCGGTCCTGCGCCCGAGTGGGCTCGAAGCCCGGAGACTCGTCGCAGCACCAGACGACCACGTCGGCGGCGGCCTCGATCTCCGCGACTTTGTAGCGATCGACGCGCTTCTTGTAGCCGGCGAAGTACAGCACCTTCGAGCCTGCCGCGCGGAAGGCCGCGCCGATCGAGAACAGCACCGCGTTGCCCAGGCCGCCGCCGGCGAGCACGACGGTCTCGCCGGCCGCGATCTGCGTGGGCGCGCCGGTCGGGCCCATCAGCACCACCGGCTCGCCCGGCTCCAGCCGTCGGCAGAGGTCGGAGGAGCCGCCCATCTCCAGCACGATCGTGGAGACCAGCCCGCGCGCGCGATCGACCCAGGCGCCGGTGAGCGCCAGGCCTTCCATCGCGAGGCGTGTCGGTGCGAGGCCCGGTGCGGCGACCCGCGGCGCGTGCGACTCGAAGTTCTGCAGCCGATAGAACTGGCCGGGCTGGAACTGCGCGGCGGCCAGCGGCGCGTGCACCACCACCTCGACGATGTTCGGCGCGAGCCGCTCGACGCTCACCACACGCGCACGCAAGAGGCCGTTCATGCGCGCGGCGAACGCCTGCGGCGGCTCGTCGGAGGCGGGTTCGCGCTGCGCGAGCACCCGGGCGATCACCGGCCAGCCCTGCTTGGCCGAGGCCATCGCCTTGACCACGTTGCCGAACCAGCTTGGATGCACGTCGCCGAAGTACGAGATCCAGCGCTCACCAGGCGCCCCCGACATCAGCACGCGCGCCTGCGCGGGCTTGGCGCGCTGGTGCTCGGGCTTGACCAGGCGGCCTTGCTCGTCGAGCGCGCGGAAATAGCGACCGTCGAGGGTGAAGTGGTCCGGATCTTCGCGTGCGAGCACGGTGTTCGGCTGCGTGCCGGCGGCGACGAAGACGCTGCGCGCGGGCAGCACGGTCTCGCCCTCGGCGAACCAGCCGCCGTTGGCGTCGCGGTGCTGGTTCGCCAGCGTGATCGAGCGTACGGCGCCTCGCGCGTCGACGTCGATACGCCGTGGGTCGAGGCATTCTGCGAAGCGGATGCCTTCCTCGAGCGCCTTTTCCACCTCCTCGTGGTTCAGCGTGTACGAGGGGGCGTCGAGCAGCCGCTTGCGGTAGGCGAGGGTCACGCCGCCCCAGCCGTCGAGCAGCTCGACGATTCGCGCCGGCCGGCCCTCGGTGCGCGCCGCCTCGCGCTCGGCGCGGATCGCCCGGCCGTGCGCGAGGAACTCGTCAGCGAGCTCGCGCTCCTCCTCGCTCCAGCCGGCGCGCACCGCCGCCTCGCCCAGGCGCGCGGCGAGCGCCTCGTGGCGCAGCAGGAACTTGTCGACCTGCACGACGTAGTAGGCGAGCGACTCGGTGGCGGTGTCGATCGCGGTGAGGCCGCCGCCGATCACCACGACCGGCAGGCGCAGCTGCATGTTCGCGATCGACTCGGCCTTGGCCGCGCCCGTTAGTTGCAGCGCCATCAGGAAGTCGCTCGCGGTGCGCACGCCGCGGGCCAGGCCATTCGGGATGTCGAGCGTCGTCGGGCGCCCTGCGCCGATGGCGAGCGCGATATGGTCGAAGCCCAGGCGCCAGGCGTCTTCGACGCCGAGCGTGCCGCCGAAGCGCACGCCGCCGATCAATGAGAACCGGTCGCGTCGCTCGAGCAGCAGCCGGATCAGCTTGAGGAAGTTCTTGTCCCAGCGCACCGTGATGCCGTACTCGGCCACGCCGCCGAAGCCGGCGAGTGTGCGGTCGTCGAGCGGCTCGCGCAGCGCGGCGACGTCGCGCACCGGCCCGAAGGGTACGCGTGAGCCGTCCTCGTCCACGCCCGACAGCGCGGGCGGCAGCGGCTCGATTTTGAGCCCGTCGACCGCGACCACCTGGTGGCCGTCGTTCATCAGGTGGTGTGCGAGCGTGAAGCCCGCAGGGCCGGTGCCGACCACCAGCACGCGCCGTCCGCTGTCGGGTGCCGGCAGGGCACGCCTGAGGTTGAGCGGGTTCCAGCGCGACAGCAGCGCATAGACCTCGAATCCCCAGGGCAGCTCCAGCACGTCCTTGAGGGTGCGGGTCTCGGCCTGCGGGATGTCGACCGGCGTCTGCTTCTGGTAGATGCACCCCTTCATGCAATCGTTGCAGATGCGGTGGCCGGTGGCCGCGAGCATCGGGTTGTCGACGACGATCATCGCCAGCGCTGCGATCGCGTGGCCGTCGTTCTTCAGCGTGTGGAACTCGGAGATCCGCTCCTCGAGCGGGCAGCCGGCGAGCTCGTTGCCGAAGGCGGAGCGCTTGAACACCACTTCACCGTCGGGGCCCGGCGTGTCGCGCAGGCCCTTCGAGCACGAGTCCTTGCCCTGCTTGTGGCAGAGGATGCAGTAGTTTGTCTGGTCGAGCGCGCCGGCGAGGTCGGTGCCCGGGTCGGTCAGCGTGAACGGCGCGCGGGCATGGTCGAGGCGGCGCCGGATGTGCTCGGGACGGATCGTCGTGACCTGCACGCCGTCGTGCGCAACGGTGCGTGCATGCACCAGCAGCTCGTACGGGTCGACTTTGCCGGGCTGTCGGAACAGCACGCCGCGTGCGTGCCGATGCTGGCCGTCGGAGGTGGTGACCGCCCAGGCTGCATACAGCTTGGCGAGCTCGAGCAGCGCGTCATGCGCGGGCGCGGCGGACTGCCAGGCGAGTATTGCGTGCGCGAATCCGAGCTCGTCGCGGCCGGAGCCGGGTGCCGTCCAGGCCTGGCCGTCGCCGCCGTGCGCGGCGACGGCCTCGGCGAGCCGGGCGCGTGCCGCATCGGCGTCGAAGGCCGCGAGTTGCTCGGGCGTGACGGACAGCAGCGCCTGGCGCTTGACGAACTTCCATTTCACGCGCCACAGCGGGTCGAGCCCCGTGTGCGCGGCGCGCAGTTCGGCGAATTCGGCTTCGATGCCGAACAGCCGGGCGACGAAGGCGTCCAGGACGGGGCCGGTCTCGATCAGCAGCGCGGCCTCGGCCTTGGCGTCGAGCGCCTCGGGCGCGGCGCGCGCGCTTGTATAGCGCTCGGCGAGTGCGGGTGCTGCGGCGGCCAGGAACCCGAGCCACCGGGCGTCCAGGCGCAGCAATCCCGGGCGGTGGTGCAGGTCGTCGAAGGCGAGCCCGAAATCCAGGGCTAGCGTGGTGCCGGTCGCGCCTCCCGGGGCCGCGGTCAAAGGATCGCTGGTACCCGGGGTCGCGTCAGCCATCGGTCACTTGTCCAGGTACTGCAGCTTGTCCTTGACGTCCTTCCAGGCGTCGGCGTCGGCGAGCTGGGGCTTGGTGCGGGTGATGCTCGGCCAGAGCTTGGCGAGCTCGGCGTTGATCGCGACGAACTTCTGCTGGTCGGTGGGCACGTCTTCTTCGGCCTTGATGGCTTCGACCGGGCACTCGGGAATGCAGACCGCGCAGTCGATACATTCGTCCGGGTCGATGACCAGCATATTCGGCCCCTCTCGGAAACAGTCGACGGGACACACGTCGACGCAGTCGGTGAATTTGCAGCGGATGCAGGACTCGGTGACGATGTGGGGCATGGCCGTCCGTGCCGGAAAGGGCGCTGGGCGGAGCGCGGAACGCGCTCCGATTGACGGGGGATTCTAGCCCGGTTACCGTTGCCCTCCAAGCGCAATGAAGTGTCGGCTTCATTCAGGGGGCAGTGGGTGTACGGTCGTCCGGATGATCTCGGCAAGGCCTTGGAACGACTCGCAGCGGGGCGCCCCGCGGTGGTCGCGGGCGGCACCGACTTCTATCCCTCGCGCGTCGGCCGGGCCCTCGAGTCCGAGGTGCTTGACCTCTCGCGCATCACCGCGCTGCGCGGCATCGAGGCCGCGCCCGATCACTGGCGGATCGGCGCGCTGACCACCTGGACCGATCTCGTGCGCGCGCCCCTGCCGCCTGCGCTGGCCGCGCTCGCGCAGGCCGCCAGCGAGGTCGGCGGGCCGCAGGTCCAGAACCGCGGCACGCTCGGCGGCAACCTGTGCAACGCGTCGCCGGCGGCCGACGGCGTGCCGGCCCTGCTGGCGCTGGATGCGCGGGTCGAGCTCGCCAGCCTTCGGGGTGTGCGCACGCTGGTTCTGGCCGACTTCGTGCTCGGTGCGCGCCGCACCGCGCTCGCGCCCGACGAGCTGCTGGTCGCGGTCCAGCTGCCCCGCGGCACGCCCTCCGCGCGCTCGCGCTTCCTCAAACTCGGGCACCGCCGGTACCTCGTGATCTCGATCGCGATGGTCGCGGTCTCGGTCGACGTCGATGCCGCCGGTCGCGCGGCGTGTGTCGGTGCAGCGGTCGGCTCGTGCTCGGCCGCCGCACGCCGGCTGCCCGCGCTCGAGGCGGCCCTCGAGGGCACGCCCCGCGCCGCGATCGCCGAGACTGCCGCCCGTGCGTTGCGCGACCCCGCGATGCTCGCGCCGCTCGCCCCGATCGACGACCTGCGCGGCACGGCCGCCTACCGGCTGGACGCAGTCGCGACGCTGCTGCGGCGCGCGTTCGGAGACCTCGCCGCATGAACCATCCGTCCGATCCGCTGCCCGGCCTGAGCGAGCCGCTCGAGCCGCTCGAGCCCGCAGAGGCGTTTGCGCCCGTCCGAGTCAACGGCATCGAGCACGCGCTGGGCGCAGCACCCGCCAAGCGGCTCGCCGACTGGCTGCGCGATGACCTGGGTCTGCTCGGTACCAAGCTCGGATGCAGTGCCGGCGACTGCGGCGCCTGCACGGTGCTGGTCGACGGCGAGCAGGCCTGCGCCTGCATCGTGCCGCTCGGGCAGTGCGCAGGCGGCGAGGTGCTCACTGTCGAGGGCCTCGCCGGACCGGGCGGCGCGCTCTCGCCGTTGCAGCAGGCGTTCGTCGCGCACGGCGCGGCGCAGTGCGGCATCTGCACGCCCGGCATGCTGATGGCCGCGACCGACCTGCTGTGCCGCATATCCGCGCCCACTGAGGCGCAGGTGCTCGACGGGCTCGCCGGCGTGCTGTGCCGCTGCACCGGCTACCGCAAGATCGTCGAGGCGGTGCTGTCGGTCGCGCACGGCGACGCAGCATCCGTCACTGTCGCCGACGCCGCGCCGCTCGCCGGGGCCGCCGTGGGCGCGCGACTGCCGCGGCTCGATGCGCCCGCGAAGGTGCTGGGCACCGAGCGCTTCGGCGCCGACGAGGCGCCTGCCGACGCCCTGTGGCTGCGGGTCGTGCGCTCCCCGCATCCGCATGCGCGCTTCGCCTTCGGCGATCTCGCCGCGTTCGTGCGAGCGCACCCCGGCGTGGCCGGCGTCGTGCTGGCCTCGGACGTGCCGAACAACCGCTTCGCCATCTTCGCCGACCTGCGCGACCAGCCGGCAGTGGCCGAGAGCGTGGCCCGGTTCCGCGGCGAGGCGGTGCTGGTGCTGGCCGGCGAGCGCGAAGCGATCGAGGCCGTCGATCCGGGCGCGATCCCGATCGACTGGACCGTGCTGCCGGCGCTCGAATCGCCCGCCCTCGCGCTCGCCCCGGGCGCCGCGCCCCTGCACGCCCGCGTCCCTGACAACGTGCTGTGCAGCGGGCGCGTGGTGCGCGGCGATGTCGACGCGGCGCTCGCCCACGCGGCCCGGTGCGTGTCGCTGCGAGTGAGCACCTCGCATGTCGAGCATGCGTACATCGAGCCCGAGGCGGGCTGGGCGCGTTGGACGCCGGGCGCCGCTGGCGCGACCGCGCGCGTGGAGGTGTTTGCCTGTACGCAGACGCCCTACATGGACCGCGACGAGCTCGCCTGGATGTTCGGCGTGCGCCCCGAGCACGTGCGCATCGTGCCCTCGGCGGTCGGCGGCGGCTTCGGCGGCAAGCTCGATCTGTCGGTGCAGCCGCTGCTGGTCGCTGCGGCGCGCAAGTTCGGCCGGTCGGCGCGGATCGTCTACGGGCGTCCCGAGTCGATGGCCTCGTCGACCAAGCGACATCCGGCCGAGATGCGGGCGACGCTCGCCGCCGACGCCGACGGGCGGCTGCTCGCCTACGACTTTGCCGGCGACTTCGACACCGGTGCCTATGCGTCCTGGGGGCCGACCGTCGCCAACCGCGTGCCCATCCATGCGAGCGGGCCGTACCGCATCGGCGCGGTCCGTGCGCTGACCCGCGCGGTCCATACCCACGGCCCGGTGTCGGGTGCCTTCCGCGGTTTCGGCGTGCCGCAGTCGACGGTGGTGGTCGAGGCACTGCTCGACGAGCTGGCGGGCCAGCTCGGCCAGGACCCGCTGGAGCTGCGCCATGCACACGCGCTGCGGGCCGGCGACACGACGCCGACCGGACAGCGGCTCGAAGCGAGCGTCGGCCTGCAGGCGTGTCTCGATGCACTGCGGCCGGCGTGGCGCGTCGCGCGAGCGGGGGCCGCGGCCTTCAATGCCACCGCCGCCGGACCGGTCCGCCGCGGCGCCGGCGTCGCCTGCATGTGGTACGGGATCGGCAACACCGTGATCGCCAATCCTTCGACGATGACGATCGGCCTGCGCCGGGATGGCCGCTTCGTGCTCTATAACGGCGCGGTGGACATCGGCCAGGGCACCTATACCGTGATGCCTCAGATCGCCGCTGACGCGCTTGGCGTGCCGGTGTCTGCGATCGACCAGGTGCGCGCCGACACCGCGCTGACCGAGGACGCGGGCAAGAGCTCGGCCTCCCGCCAGACCTTCGTGTCCGGCAATGCGGCGCGGGCCGCCGGCCTCGATCTTCGCGCGCGCCTGCTGGCCATCGTCGGCGTCGGCGACGCGCCGGCCGACGCCGCGGTGCTGCGCAGCGAGCCGGGCGTGCTGGTGGTCGAGGCGGGCGGTCGCACGCACCGTGTCGCGCTCGGCGGTCTGGAGGCCGACGCCCGCGGCGACGTCGCGCTCGGCCGTGGCCGCTTCGACCCGCCCACCGTGCCGCTCGATGCGGACGGGCAGGGCGTGCCGTATGCGACCTACGGCTTTGCCGCGCAGTTCGCCGAGGTCGAGGTGGACCTCGAGCTGGGCACGGTGAAAGTCGTCTCGGTGCACGCCGCCCACGACGTCGGCCGTGCGGTCAACCCCACGCAGGTCGAGGGGCAGATCCACGGCGGCATCGCGCAGGGGTTGGGCATGGCGCTGATGGAGGCATACCTCAGCGGGCGCACCGACAATTTGCACGACTACTTGATCCCGACGGTGGGCGACGTGCCGCCGATCGTGGTCCATCTGGTCGAGGATCCGGAGCCGCTCGGACCCTGGGGCGCGAAGGGCGTCGGTGAACCGGCGCTGGTAGCAACCGCGCCGGCGATCCTGAATGCGATCCACCATGCGACCGGCGTGCGGGCGACCCAGCTGCCGGTCACCCCCGACCGGCTGCGTGCCGCGCTGCTCGAGGCGGCCCGATGAGCGTGGCGGCCGCCGGCAAGATCGAGTGCAACGCCTGTCCGGTGCTCTGCCAGATCACCGATGGCCGCAGCGGCGCCTGCGACCGGTACGCGAACGTGGCCGGCGAGCTGGTGCGCGTCGACCCGGTGGTGCTGATGTCGCGCGACCCGCAGCGCGTCGCCTTCGCTGGGCCGGACGCTGACTGGGACGGCGACCTGGTCGGCGCGCCGGTGTTCGTCACCGGCGTGGGCGCCGGCACCACCTACCCGGACTACAAGCCCGCGCCCTTCATCGTCTCGAGCGTGCAGGACGGCGTCGACATGGTCACCGTCGTGACCGAGGGGATCTTCAGCTACTGCAGCGTGCGCATCAAGGTCGACACCGACCGCTACCTCGGCCCGGAATGTGCGACCGTGCGCCATCGCGGCGAGGCGGTCGGCCACGTCACCACCATTGAATACGGCTCGCAGTTCCTGTCGCTCGGCGGCGTGCACCACCTCACCGGCGGCAGCAAGAAAGAAGGCCGCGTCACCTGCGACCTGATGATGGCACTCGGCAACAAGCAGGCCGTCGAGCTGTCCGTCGACGGCGGCGCGACGCTGGTGGTGCAGGCCGGGCGCCCGCCGATCGTCGACGGTGTCGAGGAGCGGCGCATGCGTGTGGGCTGTGGCTCGGCCACCCTCGGCATCTTCGCGCAGCAGTGGCTCGGGCATGTCGACGAGGTGGTGGTGGTCGACGACCACATCACCGGCGTGCTGACCGAGCACCAGGCGGGCAAGTGCCTGGACATGCCGCCCTCGGGCCTGCGGATCCGTGGCCGCAAGTCCACGCCGGGCCGCTATTTCCAGGTCGCACGCCCCGGCACCGGTTGGGGCGGCACCGACATCACCGATCCGCTGACCATCGTCGAGTCCTTCGACCCGAAGGAGGCGCGCCCCGGCCTGCGGATGCTGATGGTGTCGACCACTGGCGACCACTTCGCCTGGTACGTGCTCGACGCGTCGCTCAAGCCCGTGCCGGCCGAGATGCCGCCCGAGGTGATGCGCGTGGTCGAGCGCATCGGCGAGAACTGCGAGCCCTCGGTGGCGACGGTGCTTTTCGTTGCTGGCGCGGGGGGCAGCCTGCGCGCCGGCGTCACCGAGAATCCGGTGCTGCTCACCCGGTCCATCAAGGACCTGTTGACCCGCGTGACTGTGGGCGGCGCGCCCGCCTATGTCTGGCCGGGCGGCGGCATCACGGTGATGGTCGACGTCGCGCGCATGCCCGAGCGCAGCTTCGGCTGGGTGCCGACGCCGGCGATCGTCGCGCCCATCGAGTTCACGATGCGGCTCGCGGACTACGCGCGGCTGGGCGGTCACGTCGAGCGTGTCATTCCGGTCGCGGATGTAATCGCGCGGGCGCAGTCGAAGTTGGTCGGCTGGGACGCCTCGAACCCCTGGCCGATCGACCCGGCGGGCGCACGATGAGCGCGCACCGCGCCTGGCTGCCTGACGGCCGAGTGCATTTCCAGCATGGGCCCATCGACCTGGTGATCGGCATCGACGGCGCGCCGCAGGCGGTCGCGGCTGCGCTCGAGCGCGCGTGGCGGCGCTTCGAGCCGCTGCTGGGCGAACTCGTCGCCGAGCTCGCCTGCCTGCGTCGCTGCGCCGAGCCCTGGGACCTGCCCCGCGGTGAGGTCGCGCGCCCCATGCACGCAGCCGTCCTGCCGTACCGGCCGCGCTTCGTGACACCGATGGCCGCGGTGGCTGGCGCGGTTGCCGACGCCATCGTGGCCTGCCTCGCCGCACCGGGCGTGAGACGGGCCTGTGTCAACAACGGCGGCGACCTCGCGCTGTGGCTCGCGCTCGACGCGCCGGACTACGTGCTCGGCGTCGCGCTCGATCGGCGCGGCGATCGGCCGTGCGCGCTCAGCGGTCCCGACGGCCGCGGCGCGGAGGCTGGCGCGTCTCGCAATCGGGACCTCGTGATCTCGGCCCGTCCCGCTGTCGAGCGGCCCGCGTCCTTCCGCATCTCGGCGGCCGCCCCCTGGCGCGGCGTCGCCACCAGCGGTTGGCGCGGCCGCAGCCTGTCGCTCGGCATCGCCGACAGCGTCACCGTGCTGGCCGCCGACGGCGCTTGTGCCGATGCCGCCGCGACGATGATCGCCAACGCGGTCGACGTGGTGCATCCGGCGATCCGGCGCGCGCCGGCCGCGAGCCTGCGCGACGGCAGCGACCTCGGCGAGCGGCTCGCCACCGTCGACGTGCCTGCGCTGCCGGACGACGCCGTGTGCCGTGCGCTCGAGGCCGGCTGCGCCGAAGCGCGCCGCTGCATCGACGCCGGCCTCGTGGGCGCCGCGCTCCTCGCGCTGCAGGGCCGCTGGCGCGCGGTCGGGGACCTCGCCCCGCGGCTGACGCACGCCGCGCCCCTTGAGTCCGGCGGGCACCGCCCGCGCCGCGCCCGTCAAGCGCACCCGTGCAACGCGCCATGACCCCCTCCGGGAGCCCCGCTTGAGCCTCATCGAGATCCGCCGCGTCTGGACCCAGGTCGAGACGATCCGTCACGAGTTCGGGCCGCCGCCTGCGCAGCCGCTGCTGCGCGGCGCGATCGGGGTCGTGCTGCGCAACCCGTATGCCGGCCGCCACGAGCCGGACATCCTGCCGATGATGGAGGCGCTGACGCCCGTCGGCATCGACATGGCACAGCGCCTGCTCGATGCGATGGGCGTGCCCGCCGAGTGCATCGAGGGCTACGGCAAGGGCTCGATCGTCGGCGCCGACGGCGAGATCGAGCATGGTGCGCTCTGGCATGTGCCGGGCGGCTACGCGATGCGCGACCTGCTCGAGAAGCGCCACGGCGTGCCGACCAAGGCGATCGTCCCTTCGACCAAGAAGGTCGGCGCACCGGGCACCCGCCTCGACGTGCCGATCACCCATGTCAACGCGAGCTACGTGCGTAGCCATTTTGATGCGATCGAGGTCGGCGTGCCCGGTCATCCGCATGGCGACGAGCTTGTATTCTTCCTGGCGATGACCACCGGCGCGCGCATCCACGCGCGCGTGGCCGGCCTCGCCTCCGCCGACGTCGCGGGCCGGGACGGCCTGCGCTGAACGACAGGACCCCTCCATGCCCGCAGAGATCCGCAAGATGATGGTGTGCGTCGACGAGACCCGCATCGAGATGGGCCGGCCGGTCGAGCCGCCGGTGCGCCGCGCGGTTGCGATCGCGGTGATCGCCAACCCCTACGCCGGGCGCTGGTCCGACTCGCTCGACGAGCTGGTAGCGATCGGCGAGGAACTCGGTGCGACGCTCGGCGAGGCCTGCGTGAAGGCGCTCGGCATCGCCCCGGGCGAGGCGCAGGGCTTCGGTAAGGCAGCGATCGTCGGCGAGCGCGGCGAGCTCGAGCATGCGGCGGCGATCCTGCATCCGAAGCTCGGCGCGCCGCTGCGCCGCGCAGTGGAGAAGGGCGCCGCGCTGGTGCCGTCCGCCAAGAAGTCCGGCGGGCCGGGCACCGCGATCGACGTGCCGCTCGGCCACAAGGACGCGGCCTTCGTGCGCAGCCATTTCGACGCGATCGAGGCGCGCATGCCAGACGCGCCGCGCCGCGACGAGATCGTGGTTGCCGTCGCGGTCACCGCCGGCGGCCGCCCGCATCCGCGCGTCGGCGGCCTGCAGGCCCACGAGATCGAAGGCAAGGACGGGCTGCGATGAGCCGCGCGGCGCGCCCCCGGGCGCGCCGCGCGGCCGGCCTGGCGACCCCGAACGCATCCGAACACCGAACACCGAACCGACCGACCCCACCGCATCGACACAAAGAGACCCCGCGCATGAACCCGAACGCCCCGTTTCACGTCCGCGCCCTGCGCGCGACCCTGGTCGGCCTCGCTGTCGCCGCGGCCGTCGCCGCGACGCCGGCCGCCGCCCAGATCCGCATCGGCGAGCTCAACAGCTACAAGGCGCAGCCCGCCTTCCTCGAGCCGTACCGCAAGGGCTGGGAGCTTGCACTCGAGGAGATCAACGCCTCGGGCGGCCTGCTCGGCCAGAAGGTCGAGGTGATCTCGCGCGACGACAACGCCAACCCGGGCGATGCGGTGCGGGTCGCCGAGGAGCTGGTCTCGCGCGAGCGTGCGGTCGTGGTGTTCGGCACCTTCCTGTCGAACATCGGCCTGGCGGTCACCGACTTCGCCAAGCAGCGCAAGGTGCTCTTCGTCGCCGCCGAGCCGCTGACGGACAAGATCACCTGGGAGAACGGCAACCGCTACACCTTCCGCCTGCGCCCGAACACCTACATGCAGTCGGCGATGCTGGCGCCCGAGGCCGCGAAGCTGAAGAAGAAGCGCTGGGCGATCGTCTACCCGAACTACGAGTACGGCCAGTCGGCCGCGGCGACCTTCAAGGCGCTGCTCAAGGCCGCGCAGCCGGACGTCGAGTTCGTCGCCGAGCAGGCCACGCCGCTCGGGCGCATCGACGCCGGCGCGGTCGCGCAGGCGCTGATCGACGCCAAGCCCGATGCGATCTTCAACGTGACCTTCGGCGCCGACCTCGCGCGCTTCGTGCGCGAGGGGCAGACCCGCGGCCTCTTCAAGGACCGCCCGGTGGTCTCGCTGCTGTCGGGCGAGCCCGAGTACCTCGACCCG
>JBIPLJ010000016.1:0-73772 GCA_044368415.1 Burkholderiaceae bacterium | reverse complement strand
CCAGCTCAACCCAAGGCTACCGGCCACGCAGCACCGCTCTCGCAACGCCACCAGACCCGCCACCGCACCCCAACGCACTCCGCGTTCACAACCCGCACACCGCGTCGAAGGGGGCGAATCATAGCAGCACTTTGGGAAGTGTCCAGCGGGACCGCTGTCAGTGGTTTCCGAAAGCAGCGGGACGCTTCTCGAGGAACGCGCGCATGCCCTCCTTCTGGTCCTCGGTCGCGAACAGCGAATGGAAGACGCGACGCTCGAAGAGGAGGCCCTCGGAGAGAGGTGCCTCATACGCGCGGTTGACCGACTCCTTGAGCATCATCACCGACGGGAGCGAGAAGGACGCGATCAGCGTGGCGGCCGCCAGCGCCTCGTCGAGCACCGTGGCCGCGGACACGACGCGCGAGACGAGGCCGGCACGGTCGGCCTCGGCCGCGTCCATCATTCGGCCGGTCAAGCATAGGTCCATCGCCTTGGCCTTGCCCACGGCGCGCGGTAATCGCTGTGTGCCGCCGGCGCCGGGGATGACGCCGAGCTTGATCTCCGGCTGGCCGAACTTCGCCGTGTCGGCGGCGATCACGATGTCGCACATCATCGCGAGTTCGCAGCCGCCTCCCAAGGCAAAGCCTGCGACGGCTGCGATTACGGGTTTGCGCACGCGGCGGATGTGCTCCCAGTTGCGGGTCAGGTACTCGGACTTGTAGACATCCATGTACGACCAGCCCGACATCGCCGCGATGTCGGCGCCTGCGGCGAAAGCTCGATCGCTCCCGGTCAGCACGATCGCGCCGATCGCCTCGTCGGCGTCGAAGGCCAGCAGGGCCTGGCCGAGCTCGTCCATCAGCGCGTCGTTGAGCGCGTTGAGCGCCTTCGGGCGGTTCAGCATGATGAGGCCGACGCGCTCGCGCGTCTCGACGAGCAGGTTCTGGTAAGCATGTGCAGACATCGGGGGTCTCCGTGACGGTCGTGGCGGGGCTCGGGGCGATCGGGCAGCGGGGCCGCTCCCCGAGCGCTCCGGGCGACCCGGCCGTGACCCGATGGTAGCGGCGCGCCCCGCCCCCTGACCGATGCGCCTGCGGCGATACGGCCGACGCCGAGTTACCCGACCGGTCGGTCGCTGAACCCCATCCGACGTGCTACGCTCGTTGCGAACGAGACAGGAGATGCCCCCCCATGGCGGACGAACCCACGGTCATGCTCGAAACAGCGGACGGTGTGGCCCGGCTCACGCTGAACCGGCCGGACAAGCTCAACAGCTTCACCCGAGCGATGCATGCCGACCTTCGGGACGCGCTGACGGTCATCGAACGCGAGCCGGCAATCCGCGCCGTGGTGCTGTCGGGCGCGGGACGGGGCTTCTGCGCCGGGCAGGACCTTGCCGACCTCTCGTTCGAGCCCGGCGCGATGACCGATCTCGGCGCGCTGATCGAGGACAACTTCAATCCGCTGATCCGCAGGCTGCAGGCCCTGCCCAAGCCGGTGATCGCCAAAGTGCGCGGTATCGCAGCGGGCGCTGGGGCGAACCTGGCGCTGGCCTGCGACCTGGTGGTGGCGGGCCGCTCGGCGTCCTTCCTGCAGGCGTTCGTCAACATCGGCCTGATCCCAGACTCGGGCGGCACGTGGTTGCTGCCGCGTGCGGTCGGCAGCGCCCGTGCGCTCGGGCTGGCGATGCTCGGCGAGAAGCTGCCGGCTGAGACGGCGGAACGCTGGGGAATGATCTGGAAGTGCGTCGACGATGCAGCGCTCGACGTCGAGGTCGATGCGCTGGCCGCGAAGCTCGCGAAGATGCCGACCCGCGCGATCGCTGCGGTCAAGCAGGCCGTGCGGCACGCGGCGACCGCCGACCTCGATGTGCAACTCGACCTCGAGCGCGACCTGCAGTCCTCGCTCGGCGCCAGCCACGACTACTCCGAAGGCGTGAACGCGTTCCTGCAGAAGCGCGCGCCGCGCTTCGAGGGGCGCTGACATGGCCGGGACGCCTCGCGCGACCGACCCGCTCGACCCGGCGACGATGTCACCCGACGCCCTCGCCGCGGAGGTGGCCCGGCGGATGTGGGACGGCGACCGTGCCACGCAGGCGCTCGGCATGGAACTGCAGGAGGTCCGCGCGGGCTATGCGCGGATCCAGATGCCGGTGCGGCGCGACATGACAAATGGCCACGGCATCTGCCATGGCGGCTTCATGTTCCTGCTCGCCGACAGTACCTTCGCGTTCGCCTGTAACAGCCACAACCAGCGGGCGGTCGCCGCGAGCGCGGAGATCCACTTCATCGCCGCGGCACACGAGGGCGACGTGCTCACCGCCGAGGGCATCGAGCAGCACCTCGCCGGTCGCAGCGGCGTCTACGACATGCGCGTCACCGATCAGTCCGGCCGGCTGATCGCGCTGTTCCGTGGCAAGTCCGCGACCATCAAGGGCCAGTTCGTCGAGCCGCCGTCCGCCGCCGACGCCAAGGAGCAAGCGTCGCCATGAGCATCCAATTTCCACTCGAACCGATCGAGACTGCCAGCGTCGACGCGCTGCGTGCCCTGCAGCTCGAGCGCCTGCGCTGGTCGCTCTCGCATGCGTACGAAAACGTCGCGCACTACCGCAGGAAGTTCGACGACGCGGGTGCGCACCCGTCGGATCTCGAGACGCTGTCCGACATCGCGAAGTTCCCGTTCACCACCAAGGCAGACCTGCGCGATACCTATCCGTTCGGTATGTTCGCGGTGCCGCGCGAGCGCATCGTGCGCATCCATGCCTCGAGCGGCACGACGGGCAAGCCGACCGTGGTGGGCTACACCGCGCAGGACATCGACACCTGGGCGAACCTGGCGGCACGCTCGATCCGAGCGGGCGGCGCGCGACCGGGCGACATGGTGCACGTCAGCTACGGCTACGGCCTGTTCACCGGCGGCCTGGGTGCGCACTACGGCGCGGAGCGGCTGGGCCTGACGGTCGTGCCGTTCGGAGGCGGGCAGACCGAGAAGCAGGTGCAGCTGATCACCGACTTCAGGCCGGACATCATCATGGTGACGCCGAGCTACATGCTGGCGATCGCAGATGAGTTCGACCGGCAGGGGCTGGATCCGATCACCTCGAGCCTGCGACTGGGCATCTTCGGTGCCGAGCCGTGGACCAACGAGATGCGCCGCGAGATCGAGGCGCGCCTGGGCATCGACGCGGTCGACATCTACGGCCTGTCGGAGGTGATGGGACCGGGTGTCGCCAACGAGTGCCTGGAGACCAAGGACGGGCCGACGATCTGGGAGGACCATTTCTATCCCGAGATCGTGAATCCGGAGACCGGCGAACCGGTGGCCGACGGCGAGCAGGGCGAATTGGTCTTCACCTCGCTCACCAAGGAGGCGCTGCCGATCGTCCGCTACCGCACCCGCGACCTCACTCGGCTGCTGCCGGGCACGGCGCGCACGATGCGACGGATGGAGAAGATCACCGGCCGCTCGGACGACATGATGATCATCCGCGGGGTCAACGTATTCCCCTCGCAAATCGAGGAGCTGATCCTGCAGCGCCCGCTGCTGGCACCGCACTATGTCTGCGAGATCGACAAGGACGGGCCGCTCGACCGGCTGACGGTGCGGGTCGAGCTCAAGGCGGGCGAGCACACCGACGGCTCGGCCGCGGCCGGGGCGAGCGCCGCGCTCGAGCATGCGATCAAGTCGCGGATAGGGGTCAGCTGTCGCGTCAAGGTCGAGCCCTCGAACGCGATCGAGCGCTCGGTGGGCAAGGCCCGGCGGGTGGTCGACAGACGGCCGCGCTGAGGCGGCTGCGCGTTCGCGGGAAACCGGCTCGCGCGACGATCGGTGCGGCGGGGTCGGGGTGGCAGAATGCCAACTCGACCACCGGCCCCGCACGAGGATACCCCCCCATGTTCCGCGCAATCTTGCTCGAGAAGTCCGCCGATGTGTTCAGCGCATCGCTGCGCGACCTGAGCGACGACGACCTGGCGCAGCACGCCAGCGATGGCGACGTGGTCGTCGACATCGCTCATTCGACGATCAACTACAAGGACGGCCTGGCGCTCGCGAACCGCTCGCCGGTCGTCCGCAAGTGGCCGATGGTGCCCGGCATCGACGGCGCCGGCACGGTCGCCTCGAGCACGCACCCCGCGTTCGGCGTGGGCGAGCGGGTGGTGCTCAATGGCTGGGGCGTGGGCGAGACACACTGGGGCTGCCTCGCGAGCCGCGCGCGGCTCAAGGGCGACTGGCTGGTGCCGCTACCCACCGCGCTGTCGACACGCCAGGCGATGGCAATCGGCACCGCCGGCTACACCGCGATGTTGTGCGTGATGGCGCTCGAGGCCCAGGGCGTGGCGCCGGGCGACGGCGAGGTGCTGGTGACCGGCGCGGCGGGCGGCGTCGGCAGCGTGGCGATCGCGCTGCTCTCGGGACTGGGCCATCGCGTGATCGCCTCGACCGGCCGCGCGGCCGAGGCGGATTACCTCAAGGGCTTGGGCGCGGCCGATGTGATCGATCGCGCAGCACTCGCCTCGCCGGGCAAGCCGCTGCAGAAGGAGCGCTGGGCGGGCGTGGTCGACGCGGTCGGCTCGCACACCCTCGCCAACGCCTGCGCGCAGACGCGCTACCGCGGCGCGGTCGCGGCCTGCGGGCTCGCGCAGGGCATGGACTTTCCATCGAGCGTGGCGCCCTTCATCCTGCGCGGCGTGCGGCTGATCGGAGTCGACTCGGTGATGTGTCCGCAGGCGGAGCGTCGCGCGGCCTGGACACGCCTCGCCCGGGACCTCGATCTGGCCAAGCTCGACGCGATGACCACCGGCATCGGCCTGGCGGATGCGATCGCGGCGGCGCCTGAGATCCTGGCCGGCCGGGTGCGCGGCCGACTGGTCGTCGACGTCGCGCGCTGAGGCGACTCCCGCGGCGCGGCCGCGGGTCTGGGCGCGGGCGCGGGTCCGTGACGCGTCCGCGTGTCCGGGCGAGCGTCCGTGACGCGCGACGGCGCAGGCATACTGCGCATCGTCGACTCGCCACCGGAATTGCCGTCATCGTGAAGCGAACCGCCCCGCGCGCCGCAGAATCCATCGCCTACCGCATCGTGCCGGCCGACCCGCGCGGCCACCTGTTCGAGGTCGAGCTGACGGTGTCGACGCCTGCGCCCGACGGTCAGCGGCTCGCCCTGCCCGCCTGGATCCCGGGCAGCTACATGATCCGTGAGTTCGCGCGGCATGTGGTGCGGCTGCAGGCTCGCGATGCGCGCGGCGCGCTCCGCGTCGACAAGCTGGACAAACACACCTGGCAGGCAGCGCCCGCGCGGGGCGCGCTGGTCGTGTCGTACACGGTCTATGCGTGGGACCTCTCGGTGCGGGCCGCGCATCTCGACGAGACCCACGGCTTCTTCAACGCGACCAGCGTGTGCCTGCGGGTCATCGGCCAGGAGGCGCGTGCCTGCACGGTCGACCTCGAGCCGCCGCCGCCAGAGGTGGCACGAGACTGGAAGGTGGCCACGACACTGCCCGAGGCGGGCGCCCGACGCGGCGGCTTCGGTCGCTATCGCGCTGCCGACTACGACGCGCTCGCTGACCATCCGGTGGAGATGGGGCGCTTCGTATCGCTCGCGTTCGAGGCGGGCGGCGCGACGCATGAGATCGTCGTCACCGGCCGCAGCGATGTCGACCTCAAGCGGCTCGCGCGGGACCTCGAGCCGGTCTGCGCCGCGCAGGCCGCCCTCTTCGAGCCGCGCACGAAGCGCGCGCCCTTCGATCGCTTCCTGTTCCTCACGACCGCGGTGGGCGACGGCTACGGCGGCCTGGAGCACCGCGACAGCACCGCGCTGCTGTGCGGCCGCAACGACCTGCCGTGGCCGGGCATGACCGAGTCGAGCGAGGGCTACCGGACCTTCCTGGGGCTGGCCAGCCACGAGTACTTCCATGCCTGGCACGTCAAGCGCATCAAGCCCGCGGCCTTCGTGCCGTACGACTTCGACCGCGAGGCCTACACGCGGCAACTCTGGATCTTCGAGGGCTTCACGTCGTACTACGACGACCTGATGCTGGTGCGCGCCGGCGTAATCTCGAGCGGCGACTACCTGAAGGCCGTGGCAAGGACGGTCTCGATGGTGCAGCGCGGACCGGGCCGGGGCGTGCAGAGTGTCGCCGAGTCGAGCTTCGATGCCTGGGTCAAGTACTACCGGCAGGACGAGAATTCGCCGAACACGGTGGTGAGCTACTACACCAAGGGCTCGCTGGTCGCGATGGCGATCGACCTAGCGATCCGCGCCAAGACCGCGGGCCGGGCCTCGCTCGACGATGTGATGCGGCTGCTGTGGGCGCGCTACGGGCGCGACTTCTATGCTGCCGACGGCGGCGCGGGCGCAGCGCAGCGCGGACTGCCCGAAGGGGCCTTCCCTGCGCTGCTGCGCGAGGCGACCGGCGTGACGCTGGATGCGCCGCTGGCGCGCTGGGTTGCCGGAACCGCGGATCTGCCGCTGGCGAAGCTGCTCGCGCCCTTCGGTGTCTCGCTGTCGTTCGCCGCGGCGGACAAGGCGCCGACGCTGGGCGTGCGTACGGCCTCGCGCGGGGCGGACCTGGCGATCGCGACGGCTTACACCGGCGGCGCGGCCCATCGCGCCGGCCTGTCGGCGGGCGACGTGCTGGTGGCCTGCGACGGACTGCGCGTCAACGAGACGTCGCTCAAGGCGCTGCTCACGCGCCGCCGAACCGGCGACACGATTGCGGTGCATGCGTTCCGGCGCGACGAGCTGATGCGTTTCGAGGTGGTGCTCGATGCGCCGGCAGCGGCCGATGCAACACTGACGGCCTCGGCAGCGGACAACGCGCTGCGGCGAGGCTGGCTGGGGACCGCCTCGCCCGCGCGCGCGGCGCTCAGATCCGCCGCTCGCGCCCGGCCCAGAACGGCTCGCGCAGCCGGCGCTTGAAGATCTTGCCGGTCTCCTCGCGCGGCAGGCTCGCTGAGAACTCGATGCGGCGCGGCACCTTGAAGTCGGCGAGTCGCTCGACGAGGTGCCGCCTGACCCCATCGGCGTCGAGCGCGGCGCCCGGCTGCGGCTCGACGACCGCCATCAGCTGCTCGCCGAATTCGTCGTCGGGGATGCCGAACACGGCACTGTCGGCGACGCCCGGCAGCGAGGCCAGCGCAGCCTCGATCTCGGCCGGATAGATGTTGACCCCGCCCGACAGCACCATGTCGGCCGCGCGGTCACACAGGTGCAGCCAGCCGCCCTCGTCGAGGAAGCCGACGTCGCCGACCGAGGCCAGGCCGTCGCGCTCCATCGCGGCCCGCGCCTCGGGCTGGTTGATGTAGGTGAAGTCCGGGTAGGCGGGCTGGTGGGCGAAGATGAGCCCGGGCGTGCCGGGGGCACATTCGCGGCCGTCGTTGTCGAGGACCGCGAGCCGCGCATCGAGCAGTGGCCGGCCGACCGAGCCGGGATGTGCGAGCGCATCTTCGGCACCGATCGCGGTGACCCAGCCAAGTTCGCTCGCGGCGTAGGCCTCGTTCACGATCGGCCCCCACCAGTCGATCATCGCGCGCTTAGTCTGCGGCGGGCACGGCGCGCCGGTGGTCAGCACAAAACGCAGCGACGAGTGATCGAAGGCCCGGCGTGCGTCCTCGGGCAATCGCAGCAGCCGGTGCATCATCGTCGGCACCAGATAGAGGTGCGTCACACGGTGGCGCTCGATCGAGGCGAGCAGCGACTGGGCATCGAAGCGCGGCTCGATCCGCAGCCAGGCGCCGCGCGCGGCTGCGAACAGCGCATACGACGACGGCGCGCTGTGGTAGAGCGGTGCGGCAATCAGGCAGCGCGACTCGGGGCCGATACCGAACACCGCCGCGAGCAGCGCGGTGTTGGCCGCCGTCTGCTCGGCGGCCACGGATGGATCGGGTTGCAGACGACGCACGCCCTTGGGCCGACCGGTGGTGCCCGAGGTGTAGGGGACAAACCCACGCGGCATGCGGGGCGGTCCGGTATAGCGCGGCTGCGCGGGCAGCCAGCCCTCCCAGGCGATGCATGCGGGCGGCAGTTCGAGCGCGGCGACGTCGAGGCGATAGGCGGCAACGACGGAGGGCTCCGGGCGCACGGCAAAGCGGGCGGCTCCGGGGATAGCCGCAGGGATACCGGGCGCAATGCGGGCCAACAGGTCGCGGTCGGCGATCAGGACTTTCGAGCCGCTGTCGGCGAGGATGAAGCCAGCTTCATCGGCTTTGAAATGCCAGTTGATCGCGCAGAAGTACGCGCCGAGCGTGCGCGCCGCGAGCATCGCGACCAGCAGTGCCGGCTGGTTGCGCGACATCAGCGCGACGGTGTCCCCCTGCCGGATGCCTAAGCGTTCCAGGCCGCCGGCGGCGCGGGCCACCATTGTCTCGAGGGTGGCGGGGTCGAAGCTCTGGCTGTCGAAGGAGAGGGTCGGGAACATGGCGGCTCGGTTTGGCGCGGCACAGTGTAGGGCGCATCGCGCGGCATCGCACGCGCCGTGCCGAAACACGACGGGCATCCGATGCCCGGTCGGTGCCCGCTCAGCCGAACATCGCCGCCAGCGCTGCTCCTGGATCCAGCGCCCGCATGAACGCCTCGCCCACGAGGAACGCGCCGACGCCCGCCTCGCGCATACGGCCGACGTCGGCCTGCGTCAGGATCCCGCTCTCGGTGACAACGAGCCGGTCGGTCGGGATGCGGTGCAGTTGTGACAGCGTGGTGTCGAGGCTGACCTCGAAAGTCCGCAGATCGCGGTTGTTGATGCCGAGCAGCGGCGTGCGCAGACGCAGCGCGCGGTCGAGCTCGGCCGCGTCGTGCACCTCGACCAGCACGTCCATGCCGAGGCCGAGCGCACAGGCCTCGAGCGCGGCGAGCCGAGCGTCATCGAGCGCGGCGACGATCAGCAGCACGCAGTCGGCCCCCCAGGCGCGGGCCTCGTACACCTGGTACTCGTCGATGAGGAAGTCCTTGCGCAAAGCGGGCAGCGCACAGGCCGCGCGCGCGGCCTGCAAGTACTCGGGCGCGCCCTGGAAGAAGCGCACGTCGGTCAGCACCGACAGGCAGGCCGCGCCGCCTCGCTCGTAGCTCGCCGCGATCGCGGCCGGGTCGAAGTCGGCGCGCAGCACGCCCTTGCTCGGGCTGGCCTTCTTGACCTCAGCGATCACCGCCGGACGATGGGCCGCGATCTTGGCGCGCAGCGCGACCTCGAAGCCGCGCAGGGTGCGGGCGCGGTCGTCGCCGCGGCCGGCGGCCTCGGCGTCGCGCCGGAGCGCGGCCAGCGGCATCCGCGCGCGGGCGGCCTCGATCTCCTCGGCCTTGACCGCGAGGATGCGCTGCAGGACATCGGACATCGCGGGCTCCTCAGGCGGTGTGCTGCTGCGCCGCGAGGCGCCGGGTGCAAGCGACGAAGGCCTCGAGCTTGGCGCGGGCCGCGCCCGAGGCGATCACCTCCTGGGCGCGCACGATGCCGGCCGGGATCGAGTCCACGAGGTTGGCCGCGTACAGCGCCGCGCCCGCGTTGAGCGCGACGATCTCGCGCGGCGTGCCAGGCAGGTTGTCGAGCGCCTCGATCAGCATGGCCTTCGACTCGGCGGCGTCGGCGACCCGCAGGCCGCGGTTCGACACCATCTGCAGCCCGAAGTCCTCGGGGTGGATCTCGTACTCGCGGATCTCGCCGTTCTTCAGCTCACCGACGATGGTCGCCGCGCCGAGCGAGACCTCGTCCATGCCGTCCTTGCCATAGACCACCAGCACGTGGTCGGCGCCGAGCTGCCTCATCACGCGGACCTGGATGCCGACCAGGTCGGGGTGGAACACGCCCATCAGGGTATTCGGCGCCGACGCCGGGTTGGTGAGCGGGCCGAGAATGTTGAAGATCGTGCGCACGCCGAGTTCGCGGCGCACGGGCGCGACGTTCTTCATCGCTGGATGGTGGTTCGGCGCGAACATGAAGCCGATGCCGGTCTCGGCCAGGCATTCGGCGACCTGCGGGGCGCCGAGCATGATGTTGGCGCCGAGCGCCTCCAGCACGTCGGCCGCACCGGACTTGGAGGACACGCCGCGGTTACCGTGCTTGGCGACCTTGGCGCCTGCGGCAGCCGCGACGAACATCGAGGCGGTGGAGATGTTGAAGGTGTGCGAACCGTCGCCGCCGGTGCCGACGATGTCGACGAAGTGAGGCATCGACGGGACCTCGACCTTGGTCGAGAACTCGCGCATCACCTGCGCGGCCGCGGCGATCTCGCCGATGGTCTCTTTCTTGACGCGCAGCCCGGTGAGGATCGCGCCGGTCATCGCGGGCGACATCTCGCCGCTCATGATCATCCGCATCAGACTGAGCATCTCGTCGTGGAAGATCTCGCGGTGCTCGATGGTCCGCTGCAGCGCTTCCTGGGGGGTGATCGACATGGTTCGGTCTCTGGAGTTCGGGGGGTCGTCGGGCGGCCCGGCTCAGGCCGCCAGGAAGTTGCGCAGCAATGCGTGACCGTGCTCGCTGGCGACCGATTCAGGATGGAACTGCACGCCCTCGACGGCCAGCGTACGGTGACGCAGCCCCATCACCTGCCCTTCGGCGCTGGTGGCGGTGACCTCGAGGCAGTCGGGCAGCGTGTCGCGCTCGACGACCAGTGAGTGATAACGCGCGATCTCGAAGCGGCGCGGCAGGTCGCGGAACACGCCTTCGCCGGTGGTGTCGATGGTGTCGGTCTTGCCGTGCATCACCTGCCGCGCGCGGACCACGCGCCCGCCGAAGGCCTGGCCGATCGCCTGGTGACCGAGGCACACGCCGAGGATGGGCACGCGGCCGGCGAAGCGCTCGATCGTCGCGAGCGACACGCCGGCCTCGTTCGGGGTGCACGGGCCGGGGGAGATGACGATGCGCGACGGGGCGAGCGCCTCGATCGCGTCGACGTCGATCGCGTCGTTGCGCACGGTGCGGACCGTCTCACCGAGCTCGCCGAAGTACTGGACGAGGTTGTAGGTGAACGAATCGTAGTTGTCGATCATCAGCAGCATTTGCACTCTATCCTATTGATTACATTGGGTGTTTTTACCAATCACCCATGTTTCACACCCGCTTTGACACCCGCTTTTTCTGTCGCTGGCGAGGCCGGCGCGACGTGCTGGGTGGGGACTGGGGCGCCCGGGCGGGCGCGATAGGTCGGTCAGGTCGATGGCTTACGCCAATGCCAACCGTAGGGTGCAGCCGAGGAAAAGAGCTTCTCGAACATGCCGAGGATTATGGCCTACTGCGCGAGCGCGTTCCCGGGACAGTGCAGCACGGGCAGCGAGTCCGAAGGGTTTGCCAACGTCATCGTTCTCGAGAACTCGAATCGTTGCGTGTCATCGTCGAGATAAGGTGCTACGTCCAAGCCTCTCGAAGCGCCTTCGCCTGCTGCAGCACCAGTTCCACCGCCGCATCCTGCTGGTCGGTCAGCTCGGCTCGCTTGGCCTGAAAGGTGTCGGAGATATACTTGACGAAGATGAGGCCGAGCACAAGGTGCTTGTACTCGGCAGCATCCATGTTGGCGCGCAGCTTGTCGGCGGTCGCCCAAAGCGCTTTCTTGATGTCGTCGATCATGGTTTCGGGTCGGCCTCGTCATCGGGCAGCATCAACTCACCCTGTGGATCCTGAGGCGGCCAACTGCCTGCGCGCAGGTGCTGCTCAAACCAGCGGTACATGGCAGCGTCGTCCACGGCGTACTCACCGCGGGCTGACTTCCACACCAAGGCAGGCGTGCGCTGGCGCAGTGATTCGAGCGCGCGCTGCGCCATCTGCGGGGTGACCTTGCCGGGCACACGATCGCGGTAGAAGCGCAGGGCGTCGCCGTCGTAGGGCCGAAAGCGCGACCGCTGCTCCAGCAAGCGCCATAACACTGCCTGCTCCAGGGGCCTGAGCGCGAAGTACTCGGACGCCATCTGCGCCTCGTCGTCTTCCTGGCGGCGGCTCGCGGCTTCGAGCATGGCCCGCTCGAAGCGTACGCCTTGCAGCCCCGACAGTGGGCTCAGCGCCTGGCCCAGCGCTTCCATGAAGAACTGAGGCCTATGGCCGAACCGCTCGAAGGCCTGGGCGAGTATCGATGTGTCCACCGGCGCCAAGTCGGGCAGCTGTGCAACGACGAGGCGCGACACATGGTCGATGAAGTCCGGGCCCAATGGCGGCATGCGCGAGATCTGCGAGCCGTAGAACGGCGCGCCGTTGGTGTTGACCAGACGCAGCAGCCTGTCGCGATCGGAGCCTGACATCACCAGCATCAGGCTCACCTCTCCCGGCCGGTTGAGCTGATCTCGGGCGGACTTCAACGCCGACATCGTGGCCTCACCGGCCTCGCTGGTGAGCGCATGTTGCGCCTCGTCGATGATCAGGGCCACCGGCGCCTGGGCGGCCTCGTGCAACGCATGCAAGGCATCGGGCAGGGTCACACCGTCGATCTTGCCGATCTTGCTGACGTCGATCTTCAGTGTGCCGGTGATCGTCACGCTGTCCAAGCCAGCCGCCTTGGCCGCCCGCCTCAGCCCCCCCAGCCTCGGTGCCAGCGCGCGTGCGATGGCATCTGCGATCAGCGCGCCGGGGTCGCGCCGGGGGTCGGCCCACAAGTCTACGTAGGCCACTACTGCGCCGGCTGCCTCGAGCGCCGGCTTCAGGTCGGCCTGCAGGAAGGTGGACTTGCCCGTTCGACGGGGTGCGGCCAAGAACAGGCCGTTATGCGCGTCGCCGAAGACGGCTTGGCCCCGCAGTGCTGTCACGAGTTCTGACGCCAGAGCTTCACGGGGGAAGTGGATCACTGTATCGCAAAGTATCTGTGTATCCGTAATTTACTTTTCCTATGATAAAAGTCAATAATCACCCTTGGCATGGCGGACGCCCTGCTCGGCGTACGGTGGCGATGGCAGTGACGGGGTCGGCGGTATCGATTGATGCGCCGCGATCCGACGCGGACTCCAGCCATCGGCAAGACGCCGAGCGCGCTACAGGTGTCACCAAGCGGAGAGACCGGAGCCGGTACGATGGAGGGGTCGGCCGCGGGCCGCCGCGCCCGCGGACGGCCAGACGCGCGCCGCCCGGGCGTGAGCGTCCCGCGCATCCCAGTCCAGAGGAGTCACCATGTCGAAATTCGCGATCACCGCAGCGCTCTTCCTGCTGCTCGGTGGCTGCAGCACACCGATCACGTTCCAGGCCGATGCGCCGACTCCCCCGAGCGGGCTCCTGCCCGCCGGGCCGGCCGGAGCGATGTGTGTGTCCGAAGCGCAGACCTGCGACACCTCGCGCACCTGCTGCGACAGCATGGTCTGCATCCCGAACGGGCGGCTGGGCATGCTCTGCCGGCGCCCCCACCCGGGCTGAGTACAACCGACGACAGAGCCCGGTGGTGGGTGCCCTTGCGGCCACCACACGGCCGCGCGGGCATACCATCCGGCCTGCTCGGGATCGCGCAAGGAGGGGTCGGGCGTTACGCTATTCATAACGTCACTGACCCGCCTGCCCACTGACATGCCCGCCCTCGCCCTGTCCGGATCGAAACCCGTCACCCGCGGGACAGAGGGCGTGCCGCCGCATGCGATCCCGATCCATCTGAGCGCGGTCGCGGCGGCGGCGTTGGAAACGATGATCGGCGGACGAGACGGCCACGTGGGCGCGGCCCAGTTGCCGGCGCTGCGCGCGATGCACGCCGACCGACGCGCCGACGGCGATCTGGCCGAACTCATGCGCGAGGCCGGCCGCGAGGGCGGCGTCTTCGTCACTTTCCTGTAGGCGGGCTCGGCGAGAGCGGCCTAGGCGAGCGCCGCACGGGCTTCGAAAGAGGCCGGGCCAGCCGTTGTGCTGATGCGTCGCCGCACGTCTTCGGCCGCCCGCCCCGGGCGGTCGACCACCAGTCGGACACCCGCCCGGACGCCGGGACTGCGCGCTTTTGCTCGCGTTAGCGTGATGACCGGAACGGTTCCGGAAGCGGGCAATGAGGCGGTACAGCGGGTTACGCAGGACAGCGGCGATGGCGACGGTCGCGACGACGCTCGCGGCCTGCGGCGGCGGTGGCGGCTCAGGAGAAAGCTCGGCGGTCAGCGCGTCCGGGTCCCCGGCACCGACGCCCACCGGACTCGCGGCGGCCGCCAGTCCCGCCTCGATCGGATCGACGGTCGACAAGGCTTTCTCGGACCGGATGCTCGAGCTGCTGAACGCCGCGCGCGCGGTCGCCCGGAACTGCGGACCGGTCGCCTATCCCGCGGTCGGCCCGCTCGCCTGGAACACGCAGACCGAGCAGGCGGCGCGCACCCAGGCCGAGTACCTGCAGCAGAACAACCTCTTCAGCCACACCGGCTCGGGCGGCTCGTCGGTCGGGGAACGCCTCACCGCCACTGGGTACGGCTGGTCGACCGTGGGCGAGAACATCGCCGCCGGCTACACCGACATGGCGGCGGTGGTGCAGGGCTGGCTCGACAGCCCGGGGCACTGCGTGAACGTGATGAATGGCACCTTCGTGGACCTGGGCGTGGTGCAGATCCCGGGCACCTCGTCGAACACCTACCGGACCTACTGGGGCATGGTGCTCGCACGGCCGCGCTGAACACGCCGCACCGGACCGCACGATCAGAGCTCGCGCGTGAAGCCTTCCTCGACGAGCTCGGCTGCCCGCAGCACCGCCCGTGCCTTGACCTCGGTCTCCTGGAACTCGGCCTCGGGCACGGAGTCGTAGACGACGCCGGCGGCGGCCTGCACGTTCAGCATGCCGTCCTTGAGCACGCCGGTGCGGATCGCGATGGCGACGTCCATCTCGCCCGACCACGACAGGTAGCCGCAGGCCCCGCCGTAGATGCCGCGCTTGACCGGCTCGAGCTCGTCGATGATCTCCATCGCGCGGACCTTGGGTGCGCCGGTGAGCGTGCCGGCCGGGAAGGTCGCGCGCAGCACGTCGATCGCATCGAGCCCGGGTACGAGCATGCCCTCGACGTTCGAGACGATGTGCTGCACATGCGAGTACTTCTCGATGACCATGCGGTCGGTGACCTTCACGCTGCCGATCTCGGCGATGCGGCCGATGTCGTTGCGCGCGAGATCGATGAGCATCAGGTGCTCGGCGCGCTCCTTAGGGTCGGCGAGCAGTTCGGCGGCGAGCGCATCGTCCTGCGTGGGCGTGAGGCCCCGCCGACGCGTGCCGGCGATCGGCCGGATGGTGACCTTGGTGCCCCGCGTCGACACGCGGCCCTCGGCGTCGCTGACCTCGACGGCCTCCTGGCGCACGAGGATCTCGGGCGAGGCCCCGATCACCTGGAAGCCGCCGAAGTCGTAGTAGTACATGTAGGGCGACGGATTGATCGAGCGCAGAGCGCGGTACAGCGACAGCGGCGAGTGCACGAAGGGCTTCCTCAGGCACTGACCGACCTGCACCTGCATCACGTCGCCGGCGACGATGTACGCCTTGGCGCGCGCGACCGCGGCGATGTAATCGTCGTGGGCGAATTCGCGGCGGATCTCGCCTTCGGGCAGCGCCTTGTCCTCGGGCTCGACCGCCGGCTGCACGAGGCGCGCCTGCAACTCTCGAAGCCGGCGCCGGCCGCGGGCGAAGGCGTCGGGCTGCGACGGGTCGGCATAGACGAGCAGGTAGAGCTTGCCGCGCAGGTTGTCGACGATGGCCAGCTCGTCGACCAGCAGCATCAACACGTCGGGGGTGCCGATCGGGTCGGGCTTGCGCGCGGGGCCGAGTCGCGGCTCGATGAAGCGTACGACGTCGTAGCCGAAATAGCCGGCAAGGCCGCCCGGGAATCGCGGCAGGCCGGGCCGCAGCGCGACCTTGAAGCGCGCGTGGAAGGCGCGGACGAACTCGAGGGGGTCGCCGGTGTGCGTCTCGACGACAACACCGTCGCGCACGACCTCGATCGCGTCGCCGTTGGCGCGCAGCAGCGTGCGGGCCGGCAGCCCGATGAACGAGTAGCGCCCGAAGCGCTCGCCGCCGACGACCGACTCGAGCAGGAAGCTGTTGGCGCGCTTGCTGCGATCGATCAGCTTGACGTACAGCGACAGCGGCGTGTCGAGGTCCGCCAGGCACTCGGCCAGCAGCGGGATGCGGTTGTAGCCCTGGGCGGCGAGCGCCCGGAATTCGATCTCTGTCATGCATCCCTCTCGGGTCAGCCCGCGTCGGGCGGGCGTTGGAACGATTCGTCGACCGGGCGTGGCGCGCGGTCGCGGGCGGCGCGGATCAGGTCCGGCGCCGCCACAGGCAGGACTGCCAGGTCCTGACGAAGACGAAGTCGTTCGGGCGATGCATGGTCGTGTGTGCTGCGCTCGGGGTTCGGCCGGGGGTCCGTCGGGGCCGCATCAGGCGATCGGGTCGATCAGCGCGGCGGCCTCGAGGAGCGAACTGACTATACCATCCACGTCCAGCGTCCGGACGTCGCGGCCCTCGTTGTAGCCGTAGGGCACGGCGAGGACGGCCATCCCGGCGGCCCGCGCGGCGAGCGCGTCGTTGACCGAGTCGCCGATCGCGACCACCTCTGCGGGCGTGGCGCCGAGAGCCCGCGCGGCATGCCGCATCGGGGCCGGGTCGGGTTTCTTGAGCGGCAGCGCGTCGCCCCCGAGCACCAGCTCGAAGGCCTCGCGAAGGCCGCAGAGTTCGAGCAGCGGATCGGCGAAGGCCTGCGGCTTGTTGGTCACACAGGCCAGCCTCAGCCCCTTGCCGCGCATCGCGGCCAGCCCCTCGTGCACGCCCTCGTAGGCGCGCGCATGCTGACCGTTCGTCTGGCGGTAGTGGCGCAGGAACGCATGAAGGCCGCGCTGGTGCATGGCGGCGTCGACCCGGGCATCGAGCCCGCCGCCGAGGGCGCGGTGCACCAGCACCTCGGCGCCCTTGCCGACGTAGGCCGCGACCGCCGCCTCGGGCAGCACCGGGCGACCGAGCTCGGCGAGCATGAGGTTGACCGCCGCAGCCAGGTCAGCGGCGGTGTCGAGCAGCGTGCCATCGAGGTCGATGATCACGGCTCGCGCGCGCAGCCGCGGCGCGCGCACTGTCATCGCGAGGAACCCGTCACCGCCGCGTCGCGCAGGCGGGAGATCACGCCGCGATAGCCGCCGTCTGCGTCGGGCGAGCCGAACACCGCGGAGCCGGCGACGAAGGTGTCGGCGCCGGCGGCGGCGATCGCGCCGATGTTGTCGACTTTCACGCCACCGTCGATCTCGAGCCAGATCGGGCGGCCGCCGGCGGCCACATGCGCGTCGATGCGGCGACGCACCTCGCGCAGCTTAGGCAGCGAGGACTCGATGAAGCTCTGGCCACCATAGCCCGGGTTGACCGACATCAGCAGGACCATGTCGAGCCGGTCCATGACGTGATCGAGCCAAGCGATCGGGGTGGCCGGGTTGAGCACCAGGCCCGCCTTGCAACCCGCGTCGCGGATCGCCTGCAGCGTGCGGTCGACGTGGCGCGAGGCCTCGGGGTGGAAGGTGATCAGATCGGCACCGGCGTGCGCGAACTCGAGCGCAAGCGCGTCGACCGGCTCCACCATCAGGTGCACGTCGATCGGGATGGTGACGTGCGGGCGGATCGCCTTGCAGACCATCGGGCCGATGGTGAGGTTCGGCACGTAGTGGTTGTCCATCACGTCGACATGGACGAGATCGGCGCCGGCGACCTGCAGCGCACGCACCTCCTCGCCCAGCCGCGCGAAGTCGGCCGACAGGATGCTGGGAGCGATCCTCATGGTCTTGTCCGGAGTCCGGTCGCGATTCACTAGAATCGGGATTGTACGGGGAGAGCACAACGTGGCCGCCGAGAAGAAGTACGCCGTCAAGATCGCATCGCAGAGCCGCTACCTGCCGGAACAGTCCAACCCCGAGCAGGGGGTCTATGCGTTTGCATATACCGTGACGATCACCAATGCGGGCGACGTCCCGTCGCAGCTGATCAGCCGTCATTGGGTGATCGAGGACGGCAACGGACGCACCAAGGAGGTCGGGGGTCTGGGCGTCGTCGGCCACCAGCCGCTGCTGCGACCGGGCCAGTCGTTCGAATACACGAGCGGCAGCCAGATCGACACGCCGTCGGGCCGGATGCACGGCAGCTACTTCTTCGTGGCCGAGGACGGGACGCGCTTCGATGCGCCGATCGCCGAGTTCGAGCTGTCGATGCCGCGAACGCTGCACTGACGCGGGCACGCCGGCCGGTCCGAACGCGCTAGCATCCGGGCGGCGTCGGGCACTTCACTTCTTTCCGCGCATCGTCCACCAGACGATCAGCAGCACGAGGCTGACCGCGACGCCGGCCTCCAGGTAGATCACCCACATGACACGTTCCCTTTTGCTGCGGGCGATCATAGCCTGTGCGATCACATCGACCGTCGGTTGTGCGTCGGCGCCGCCGGTCTCTCGGCCGCGTCCGGCGCCGCCCCCGACGGCCGCTCCGGCCCCCACCCTCCCGGGGCCGGCCGAGACCGCGCCGCAGGCCGGCCGAGGGATCGACCCCGCCGCCCTGCCCGGCTGGCAGGCCGACCCGCTAGACGGCCTCGGGGCGGCGATCGTTCGCCAGTGCACGATGCGCACGCCGCCCGGGCCCTGGCCCCGGCTGTGCGCGGAATTCGCGGCGCTGCCGCGGCCGGCGCCGGACACGATGCCGCGCGCCGAGGCGCTGCGCGGCTGGCTGGCCTCGCGCTTCGAGGCCTGGCCGCTGCGCGACGCGCGCGGCGGGACCGAGGGCCTGGTGACCGGTTACTACGAGCCGCTGCTCACCGGCAGCCGCTTGCGCGAGTCGTCACGGCAGGCACCGCTGTACGCGCGCCCGGCCGACCTGCTCACCATCGACCTGGCCGGCGTCGAGCCGCGCCTTGCCGGACTTAGGCTGCGCGGCCGCGTGCAGGGCACGCGCATCGTGCCTTACCACAGCCGCGCGGACATCGAGACCACGCAGCCGCTCGGCGGCAGCGAGCTGCTGTGGGTCGATGATCCGGTGGATGCGTTCTTCCTCGAGATCCAAGGCTCGGGTCGCGTGAAGCTGCGCGACGGCAGCGTGCTGCGCGTGGGCTACGCCGACCAGAATGGCCATCCGTACCGCGCGATCGGGCGCTCGCTGGTGGACCGCGGCGCGCTGCGTGCCGACGAGGTCAGCGCGCCGACGATCCGCCGCTGGCTGCGCGAGCATCCAGCCCAGGCGGCCGAGGTGATGCGCACGAATCCGAGCATGGTGTTCTTCCGGGAACTGCCGGCGCCGCCCGCGGCGCCACGCGGCGAGCCCGAGGCGGGGCCGCCCGGCTCGCTCGGCGTGCCGCTGACTGCGCAACGCTCGCTTGCGGTCGACCGCTCGGTTGTGCCGCTGGCCACGCTGGTCTGGATCGACACCGTGCACCCGGTCGACGGCCGCCCGCTGCAGCGCGCGATGGCCGCGCAGGACACCGGCGGCGCCATCACCGGCAGCATCCGCGCCGACTACTTCTGGGGGTTCGGGCCGGAGGCGGAGCGGGCCGCCGGCGAGATGCGCCACCGCGGGCGGCTGTGGATGCTGTGGCCGCGCGGCGAGGCACCGCCCGCGCCCGTACCCGCGCCGGCGTTTACGGCGCCCGCGCCCGCGTTTATGGCTACGCCTGCGTCCGCGCCCGCGCCTACTGCGGCCCCGGCCCCGGCCCCGGCCCCGGCCCGGTGATCGGCAGCTCGCCCGCGTTCATCCGCGCCATCAGCGCGATCGAGTCGGCGTCGACCAGCAGGTCGCAGAAGAGCGTGCGCTCGGCAGCGAGCCCCGCGTCGAGACCCTGCGAAGCCGCCATGCGCACCAGCCGCTTGACGTGTGAGACCGCGCGCGGATGCCGCGCGGCGATCTCGCGCGCGAGCGCGAGCGCGGCCGGCAGCACCGGCCCGTCGACCACCTCGTCGACCAGGCCGAGCTCGGCGGCGCGCGCCGGCGCCCAGGTGCGCCCGAGCAGCAACGAGCGCATCGCCACGCCTGGGCCCACCAGGCGTGCCAGGCGCTGCGTGCCGCCCGCACCGGGCAGCAGGCCGATGTTCACCTCGGGCAGGCCGATCGGATAGTCGCCGGCCTGCGCCAGCCGCAGGTCGCAGGCCAGCGCGAGCTCGAAGCCGCCGCCCATCGCGACACCGTCGATCGCGGCCACGAAAGGCAGCCGGTGCGCCTCGATCCGGCGCAGGCACCGCAGGTACGGCGACTCGGGCACTGGCCGGTCGGTCGAGAAGACGAGACCGCGCGCGGCCAGCCGCCGGCCCCGTGCCTCGAGCGTGTGCACGTCGTAGTGCCGCACGAAGACACCCTGCCCGCGTCCGGTGACCACCACCGCGCGCAGCGCCGTGTCGGCGTCGATCACGTCGAGCGCGGCGGCGAGCTCGCGCTCGCTTGCTTCGTCGAGGCAGCCGCCGGCATCGTTCAACATCGTCACGACGGCGATGTGCTCGCCGTCCCGCTCCAGCCTCACCCGTTCGCCCTGCACGCCCTGCTCTCCCGACTGAGGGGGCCCGCGGGTCGCGGCCCCGATGTGCCGTGTGTCCTCGCCCGAGCGGGTGGTCGCCGCGGCGCGACGCGGACCTCGCGGCGGTGCTGCGTCACCGCGTGCCGATCCAGGCCCCGGCGCGAGCCGTTCAGGACGGCTTCGAGTTCTCGTCGATCATCTTGTTGAGCCGGGCGGCGGGCACGCCACCGGGCAGGCGCTTGCCGTTCATGAAGAACAACGTCGGCGTGCCGGTGATCTTGAGCTTGCGGCCGAGCTCGGCGACCTTCTCGACCGGGTTGTCGCAGGTGCCCTTGTTCTCGGGCACCTTGCCCTGGAGCATCAGGTCGTTCCAGGCCTTCACACGGTCGGACGCACACCAGGCCTGCGCGGCCTTGGTCTTGGAGTCGGCCGCGAGGATCGGCAGCGTGAAGGTGTAAATCGTCACGTCAGGCACGGCGATCAGGTCGCGCCGCAGGGTGCGGCAGTGGCCGCAGTTCGGGTCCTCGAAGACCGCGACCTGCCGCGTGCCCTTGCCGTTGACCTGCTTGATCGCATAGGCAAGCGGCAGGTCCTTGAAGTTGACCGCCGTGATCTCCTCCACCCGCTCCTGCGTCAGGTTCTTGTTCGACTTGAGGTCGATCAGCTGGCCCTCGACGAAGCCGTGCTGGCCCCGCTCGTCGACGTAGATCAGGTCGGTGCCGATCTGCACCTCCCAGATGCCGGCGACCGGGGAGCGGCGCACCGCTTCGACCTTGAAGCGGCCCTGCAACCAGGACTCGACGCCGGTGCGCACGACGGCGGCGGGGTCGCCAGCGGATGCGGGTGCGGCTGCAGATGCGGCGGCGGGTGCGGCAGTCGGCGCCGATGCGGCGCCCTGCGCCGAGACCAGGCTCGGGGCGCCGGTCATGAACGCGGCCGCGAAGGCGGCCGTGGCGACGCGGCGCAGGCGCGTCGAGCGGGTCGGATGCATGGGAAATCCTCGTACGGGACGGGCGCGCACGGCGTGTCCCTGTGTTGTGGCGGCGGTCATCGCGCGGCCTGCGCGATCATCCGGCGCCGGATCCAGTCGGACCTTGCCACGGCGCGCCAGCCGAGGTCGCGCAGTCCGACGAGCGGGGCGGGCAGCGGCCCGAACGCGCGCTTGATGCCGTCGGTGGCGTCCTGCATCAGCGACACCGCCTCGCGGCGCGCACGCTCGTAACGCCGCCACAGCAGCGGGTCGCCGAGCTCGCGGTAGGGCTCGCGCCCCCGCAACACGTCGAGCAGCACCGCCACGTCGCCGAAGCCCACGTTCATCCCCTGGCCGGCGAGCGGGTGCATCGCATGGGCGGCATCGCCCACCAGCACCATGCGCGGCGCGATCAGCCGGGGGACCTTGATCAGCCGCAGCGCAAAGGACTGCGCCGGCGTGATGGTCACGAGACCACCGAGCGTGCGGTGGGTCGCCTCGGCGACACGCTCGGCGAGGGCCTCGGACGACAGCGACAGCAGCGTGTCGGCGAGCCCATCCGGCGCCGACCACACCATGCTCGCGCGGCCCCGCTCGGGCGAGGCGGCGGGCAGCGGTAGCATCGCCAGGACGCCCAGGTCCTCGCCGAACCACTGGAAGGCGGTGTCGCCGTGCGGCAGCGTGGTGTCGAAGTTGGCGACCACTCCGCGCTGGCCGTAGGCGCGCACCTGCGGCTCGATGCCGGCGAGCGTGCGCAGCGTGGAGTCCGCACCGTCGGCCGCGACCACCAGCTTCGCGGCGAGCGTGCGGCCCGAGCGGAGTTCGAGCGTCGCGGCGCCCAGCGGGCCGTCGTCGACGCGCATCGCGGTCACCGCGTCGTCAATCGAGGCGACCCCGGCGAAGCCGATCGCCGCGTCGAGCGTGCCGACCAGCGTGCGGTTCTCGACGATCCAGGCGAGCGCCTCGATGCGGCCGGAGTAGGCGTCGAGGTGCAGCTCGGGGGCGTCGGCCTGCGGGCCGCCGTAGACCCGCATGTCGTAGACCGGCGCGATGCGGGCCGCCGGCATCGCGTCCCAGACGCGCAGGGCGCGCAGCAGCTCGCGGGTGCCGGGCGACAGCGCGAAGACGCGAGAGTCCCAGCTCTGAGGCTCCGTCACCGCGACCGGGGCGGCGGGACCGACCCAGCCGACCCGCAGGCCGGCTTGGGCGAGCCCGAGCGCGGTTGCCGCACCGACTGCGCCGCGGCCGGCCACGACGACGTCGAAGGAGGCGTCACGTGCGTTCATCGACCGATTATAGGCGCCGCCGGCATGCGCCTCGCCCGCGGTTTGTCGGGCCGGAGTTCATCCGATATACTGCGCCGCCTTGCCTGGCGTCAGCCGGGCCGCTGTCGACGAGACGGTACGGCCAAGTAGCTCAGTTGGTAGAGCAGCGGATTGAAAATCCGCGTGTCGGTGGTTCGATTCCGCCCTTGGCCACCAGATTAGCTCCCAACGAAATCAACGAGATTGCGCTGGGGCATCCGAAGGGCGAGTCGTGAAAACGGCCCGCCCTTCTGCTTTTCTGGCAATCCTCTGGCAATCGCATCGAACACCGACCGCGGACGACCTCGCATCACTGCGCTCGAGTGCGCGGGTGAACCACCCCGCACTCTCCCGCACGCGCGAGGCCGCCCTCTCGCCGCCGCCAGGCTCGGACCCTTCCGCACGAGCGTTTCCCAGGCCCTGCAGGACTACGCGATGAAGCGGCTCCCCTTCCTGAAGGGGGCGAGCCAGGATGCGAACCGCGTCAACAAGGTGCTGCGTGCGGCCCGCCTCGCGACGCTCAGGGTCACCCGCTAGGATGCGGCCGTCACGCACGGGCTCGTGCAGCCGGACGGACGCCGCGAAGACCGCGAGGGCCGCGGTCAGCACTACGTGGTCGAGCTCGTTGAGCCCGAGCCCACCCGCCGCATCCCCAACGGGCTCGCCGCCCACCGCGAGAAGCTCGCAGAGGACACCGCCCGCAGCGACGCCCTGCGACGCCGCATCGCCTGCATGCCGATGGCCGACGTGCAGCGCCACCACCTGCAGGCGTTCATCGACGCGCTGCGCGCCGAGGGGCCCGAGCCCGCCACCCTGCAGCTCGAGCAGGCGCTCTATCGAGGGTTCTTCAACGACGTGGCCCGCATCTGGAACTGGGCCGCACCCGCCGAGAACCCCGCCACCCACCTCGTGATGCCCGCGGTCGACAACGGCCGCGAGCGCGTGATGAGCGCCGCCGGCGCGTCCAGGTCATCAGCTACCGCCACGCCGACCGCCGAAAGAACAACTCCGCAGTCGGCCTCGTCAGCGAAGCCCGCGACCCGCTGCAGCCGAAGAAGGAGTGGGCCTACAACCCGCACCCAGTCCCAGTGCTGAACTTCGACTCCAGCCGCGCGGAACTGAAAAACCAGGTGGCCGACGCGCTGGCGTCTGGCGACGCTGCGGCCATGAAAGCTACGCTGGAGGAGAACCTGAGGACCTCGAGCGGCCGGGCAGACGCGCAGGACTACGACAGCTGGCGAGCGGCCAACGTGATCGGCGGCCGCACCACCGTCGGCTGCGTGGTGGTGACCGGCCCCGGCATTCGGGTGCAGGACGGATGGATGGGTCTCCCTCCGGAAGGCGTTCTGCTCAAGCGCCCGTTGAGCTCGGGCGCGGGCGACGCAATGGCGATCGACGGGACGCTGACCTCCGTGGACCACACCGCGCTGATGGCGGCGCGAGTCGGTGACGCCGTGCCGTTCGCGGGCGGGAGCAGCGGGTATTGCGGCGACGGGCGGACCTTCGCCAAGGAATCGCTCTACGTGGTCGAGGCCCGACCGCGGTCGAACCAGAAGCACCCGTTGACCGGCGAGGTGGACACGTCGATCGACGGTCGCGAAACGTTCTGGGACCGGGGCACGGTCCGCGCACCGTTCGCGCCCGATGCGACGATGGCCCGGGCGCTGGCGGCCAAGCCCAGCCTGACGTTCCACGTGATCGACAGCGCCGGCGTGCTGCGCCTGCGGGTATCGGCGCGCGTGCTCGGCGAGCTGCCGCCGGCGGAGCTGGCCGAGCAACTGGTGGCGACGAAGCAACTCCCGCAGCTCGATCGCGCCACGCTCGCGCGATGGCTGGACCTCGAGGCGGGCGGTCCCGACGTGAGCGACGACATCGGCTTGGCCAGCGCGGCCTGGACCCAGGAGCGTTACGCATTCACAGCGGATCGGTTCGAGGTACGCGCCGAGGTCTACGCGAGCACGCCCGGACGAGGGCTTCGCGGACCCGCATCGCGCTGGCCGGAGAACACCGAGCAGTCCCCGGATCCGCTCTGGAGCGCCGCCTCACGGGATGCACCGGCGCTCGACAACAGGACAGGCGTGAACTTCGAGTGGCAAGACACCGCGCTGGCGGCCGAACCTTCCGACGCCGGCTGCGGCGTCGGCCTCGGGCCCACTCGACTGATGAGCCGGCGCTCGAGCATGGGCATCGGGGCGCGCACCACCGGATTTCTCGTAACCAAACCGTCGATACCGGCTGGCCAGGCCTGCGTGCGCTGCGGGAGCGGGCCTGTCTCGGCACCGCTAGCGCCGCCGTACTCGAGCGCGAGATCACGATGCGCGCGTGGACCGACAAGAACGTCCGAGTCGTCGTCCAGGTGCAGAACAAGGCGTTCCGCCGGTAGGCGATCAGCCGCGGAGCGGCCCGCCCCGTAGCACGTTGCTGTTGACTTTCGCGAACGGCTGCGCGGTCCCCGGCACGTCGAAGGTCATGCGATGGTTCACGCGCCGGTGCGGCCAGTTCCCGGCGCCCCCCCCGAACCAGGCGATTCGCACCCCCCGGTCGGCCTACTCACCGGCAGCGCCGGGAACGGGCGTCGCATACAGTCGTGGCCCCCCCTGCGACGGACGTCCTCGACCATGATCCGCCTCAACATCCGCCTCGCGCTCGACTACGACGTCGCGGAACCCGGCTGCGACTTCGTCTTCAACATTCATGCCGCGCACACCCAGCGCCAGCGCGTGCTGGCCGAGTCCCTCGATCTGAGCCAGCCGCTGCAGCCGCGGGTTGAATCCGATCCGACGACGGGCAACCGCTACCTGCGCATCCAGGCGCGGCCGGGGCCGCTGCGGGTGTCGTACGACGCGACCATCGACCTCCAGCACCACGCGGGCGAGCCGCGCGACATTCCCGAGATCCCGATCGCGGGCCTGCCGCTGCATGTGTTGGGCTACATCTACCCGAGCCGCTACTGTCAGTCAGATCGGCTGCTACGCTTCGCGATGCGCGAGTTCGGACACCTGCCCCAGGGCTACGGAAGGGTGCAGGGGATCCGCGACTGGGTCCTGGCCCACACGACCTTCACGCCGAACTCCTCGACGTCGAACACCTCGGCGGTCGACACGCTGCTCGGCACGGTCGGGGTCTGCCGCGACTTCGCGCACCTGATGATCGCGCTGTGCCGCGCGCTCAACATCCCGGCGCGGTTCACGACGGGCATCGACTACGGCGCCGACCCGGCGCTCGGCCCGTCCGACTTCCACGCCTACGTGGAAGTCTATCTCGGACACCGCTGGTACCTCTTCGATCCGTCGGGCACCGCGGTACCGATGGGGTTCGTGCGCTTCGGCACGGGTCGCGACGCCGCCGACGTGGCCTTCGCGACGATCTTCGGTAGCGTCATCACCAGCGCGCCGCAGATCGGCATCGAGGCGGTGGCCAACGGCGACGGGATCCTGATCACGCCCCATCACTGCGATCGGGCGCTGTCGACAGACGGGTAGCTGGCGCCGCCGGGCGTCTGAGTGGCTTCAGCCACGCAGGGTTGCGCCGCGCAGCACCGTGGTGTTGACGTTCGACTGCGGCTGCGCGGTGCCCGGTACATCGAAGGTCACGCGGTGGTTCACGCGCCGGTGCGGCCAGTAGTCGGCGTTGGCATAGTGCTGCGTCGAGCGGTTGTCCCAGACCGCGAGGCCGTAGGGCTGCCACGCGTGCTGCACGGTGAACTCGGGGCGCCGGATCCAGCTCGACAGGAACGACAACATCGCCTGGCTCTCGCGCCGGTCGATGCCGTCGATGTGTTTCGTGAACGAGTCGTTGACGTACAGGCAGCGGCGCCCGGACTCGGGATGCACCAGCACGACCGGATGCGAGACTGGCTTGTAATGGCGGATCGCGTTGATCAGGGCCTCGTCGCCGCGCCGCCCAAGCGCATCGCGGAACCCGCTGACCTCCCAGGTGTGGGTCGCGGTGAGCCCCTCGAGGTAGGCCTGCATGCCGGGCGACAGCGCATCGAAGGCCTTGCTGGTGCTCAGCCAGCAGGTGTTGCCGCCGTGGGGCGGGGTTTCGGTGATCTGGATCACGGTACCCATCGGCGGGCGGGCCTGCCAGGTGAGGTCGGTGTGCCACTGGTCGATCGCGGGCGGACGCTCGCGGTCGGTGACGATCATCTCCATCTCGGGCACCGACTCGTGGCGATCGAAGAAGGAGCCGCCGGAAATCGGCCCGAAGACCTCGGCGAGCGCGACATGCTGCGCGGGCGTCAGCACCTGGGGCCGGAAGAACAGCACCTCGAAGTCGGCGAGCGCGCGGCGCAGCTCGGCGCGCACCGGATCGGGCAGCGGCCGCGTCAGGTCGACCCCATCGACCCAGGCGGCGAAGTCGGGCAGGCGCGGCGTCGGGCGGATGTGCTCGTAGCGCCGTGCGAGGTCGATCGGCACGGTCTCTCGGGGCGTGGTGGCCATCGCGGTGTCTCCGGATCGTCGATGAGGGCCTCACTGTAGGCCGACGCGGCCGTTCGTGCAGGCTCGCCGCTCACGCGGGGCCCGCCGGCGGGGGGCGCCCGCTCATGGCGACCGTTCAGCGCAGGACCGCCGGCGCCGGCACGCGCGCGGCCCGTACTCCGACCAGGATGCCCGCGGTCACCAGTGCCAGCCCGCCGATCAGGGCGAGGCCGAGGGGCTCGCCGAGCACGGCGACCGCCGTCAGCGCCGACAGCCCGGGCACGAGTGCGGTCAGCATGGTGCTGCGCACCGGCCCGAAGCTGCGCACCATGGTCGCGAAAGTGATGCCGGAGATCACCACCGAGCCGATGCCTTGCCAGAGCGCCTGGAACAGGATCTCGCCCATCGGCGCCGACGCGAGCCGGCTGTCGACCACGCCGGCGAGCGCGAGCCCCGCGTAGACCGGCACGTAGGCGATCAAGGCGAACACGGTGATCGCGATGGTCGCCTCAACCGGGTCGAGCCGCTCGCGGCGCATCAGCACGGTGTAGGTCGACCAGCTCGCCGAGGCGGCGAGGAACATCAGGTCGCCCTTCCAGACGTCGCCGCCGTCGAAGGCCCGCAGCAGCGAGGCGCCGCCCACCAACGCGCCACCGCCCAGGATCATCGCGAGCGCCAGCACGCGGCCCGGTGCCAAGCGCTCGTGTAGCAGGACCACCGACAGCAGCGCGGTCCACAGCGGCAGCATGCCGGGCAGCAGCACCGAGCCGTGCGCGGCCGGCGCGTGCACGAAGCCAGCATAGGCGAACACCCCATAGCCGACGCCGCCGAACAGCCCGCAGACCAGGGTGACGCGGGCGCCGAGCGGCGAGACACCGAGCCAGGAGGCGGCAGCGCCGCCCGCGGCACGCCGGCGCCGCACGATCCACCAACCCCAGGGCACGAGCACCAGCGAGGCGCCGAGGATTCGGCAGAACAGGATGTCCCAGGGGCTGAGGGACTTGAGGGCCATCGCACGGGCGACGACGATGAAGGCGGTCCAGATCGCGATCGTGGCCACTGCAGCCGCGATGCCGACCGCTCGGGAGTTCATTGGCATCGGCGGATTATCCTCTCCGTCCGGATGGCCCCGGGCCGGGTCGGCGCCGCAAACCCGGAACCGGAACGTGCGTCGGCCCCGACGACGCCTATCATCGCCGCACCGAGAAGCCCCACACACACGAGGAGACACCGCCATGCCCCGCCTTCAGGACAAGGTCTGCATCGTCACCGGCGCCACCAGTGGCATCGGCAGGCGCACCGCCGAGGTGTTCGCCGCCGAGGGCGCGCATGTGATCGTCGCTGGACGGCGCGAGGCCGAGGGCCGTGCCGTCGAGGCAGCGATCGGGGCACGCTGCGCGTTCGTGCGCACCGACGTCACCGACGAGGCCCAGGTCGAGGCGCTGATCGCCTTCACGATGGGCCGCCACGGCCGCATCGACTGCCTGTTCAACAACGCCGGCGGACCGGCGCCGGTCGGCGGCATCGAGACGATCCCGGTCGAGGGGTTCGACGCGGCGATGGCGACGCTGCTTCGCTCGGTGATGCTCGGCATGAAACATGTCGCGCCGATCATGAGCGCGCAGGGTTCGGGCAGCCTCATCAACAACGGCTCGATCGCCGGCAGCCGCGCCGGCTACTCGACCTCGATGATCTATTCGGCGGCCAAGGCGGCGGTGATCCACCTGAGCCGCTGCGCGGCGATGCAGCTCGGCGAGCGCAACGTTCGGGTCAACACGATCTCGCCCGGCGGCATCGCGACCGGCATTTTCGGCAAGGCGCTCGGGCTGTCGGCGGAACAGGCCGAGGCGAGTGCCGAAGCGGTGAAGGCGGGCCTGGCGAAGATGCAGCCGATCCCGCGCGCCGGCCTGGTCGACGACATCGCCATGGCGGCGGTGTTCCTCGCCAGCGACGAATCGGGCTTCGTGAACGGGCACGACCTCGTCGTGGACGGCGGTGTCATCGGCGGGCGCATGTGGTCGCCGCATCAGGAGGCGGTGCGCGGCATGCGCGCCGCGTTCGGCATCGGGCAGTGAGCGGCATCGGGCGCTGAGCGGCAGCAGGCCGCGCCGCGGGCCGCGCGCCCGCCCGCAGGGCGCCGGCTCAGGCCAGGCGGCCGGCCTGGAAGTCGGCGACCGCCTGGTGCAATTCCTCGACGGTGTTCATCACGAAGGGGCCGTACTGCGCGATCGGCTCGCCGAGCGGGCGTCCGGCGATCAGCAGCGCGCGTGCCGGCCCCGCCGCCCGCAGCGCCGCGCCGTCGCTGCCGGGCGCATTCGAGAGCACCGCCATCCGGCCCGAGGCGACGCGCGTGCCCTCGATGTCGAGCTCGCCCCGATACACGTAGACGAAGGCGTTGTGTCCAGGCGGCATCGCCTGCTCGAAGCGGGCGCCCTCGGGCAGCGCGAGGTCGAGGTAGAGCGGCTCGGTGCCCTCGCGCGTGACCGCGCCTTCGATACCATGGCTGCGGCCAGCGATGGCGACCACGCGCACGCCGCCGGGCGCGGTGAACGCGGGCAGTTCGTCGGCCTTGAAGTCGCGGTACCAGGGCGGGCGCATCTTGTCGTCCGCCGGCAGGTTCAGCCAGAGCTGGAAGCCCTCCATCAGGCCCTCGGACTGCTCGGGCAGCTCCGAATGGATCACGCCACGCCCGGCCGTCATCCACTGCACGCCGCCGCCCTCGAGCAGCCCCTCGTTGCCGGCGCTGTCGCGATGCCGCATGCGGCCGGCGATCATGTACGTGACGGTCTCGAAGCCGCGATGGGGATGGTCGGGAAACCCCGCGATCCAGTCATCGGGGTCGTCGCTGCGGAAGGTGTCGAGCATCAGGAACGGGTCGAGGCGGCGCTGCAGCGGCTGGGTAAGCACACGCAGCAGCTTCACGCCGGCGCCATCCGAGGTCGGCTGGCCGAGCTCGAGACGCTCGACGCGGCGCGGGCACATCACCTGCTCGGCGGCGATGCGGTCGGTGACGTCCATGACAGGGGCTCCTTCGGCGGCAACGGGGTGATCGGGCGAGGCGGGCGATCGGGCGAGGACGTGCCCCGCACCGGTCAGATCAGAACGGCAAGCCTATCAGCCGCGCGGCCCCGGGCGCGCCGGTGCGGGTCCGCGCGCGCCAGCGGTCGTCCCACGGGCCCGGCGCACCCGCCTCACACTGGGTGATGATTCGCACCCACCCTGTGGCTCGGCCGTCCGGAGCAGCACCCTTTGGGTCGCGTTGCGCGGCCGCCGACGAACCGCTGGGGCGGATTCCGCCGGGAGCATCGGCCGAGCCGCCGGTCCGCACCGGGGTGCTCCCCGGCGGGGGTCGGGGCTACGCTTCGCGTGAGATCGTTTCGGCAGGTGCGCGGCCGTGTCCGCCCCTGCAACTGTCCACCGGCCCCGGCTTGCCGACGCCTCCGTACCAGGCATCATCATGCGCAGACTGATCGCCACCGCCTTCCTCATCGCCAGCGCCCTCGCCGGGGCCCTGCACTCGGGCACCGCCTCGGCACAGGCCGCGCCCGCCGCCGACCGCCTCGAGCGGATCCGGGCGGCCGGCGCGGTCCGCATCTGCATCTGGCCCGACTACTACGGCATCACCTTCCGGAACCCCAAGAGCGGCGAGCTCTCGGGAATCGACGAGACACTGTCGCGCGAATTCGCCAAGGACCTCGGCGTCAAGCCGGTCTACGTCGACAGCAGCTTCGCGAACTTCATCACCGACCTGCTCGCCGACCGCTGCGACGTCGCTATGTTCGGCGTCGGCATGCTGCCCGAGCGCGCGGCGAAGGTCCGCTTCACCCAGCCCTACCTGCGCAGCGACATCTGGGCGGTGACCACCCGGACACATCCGTCGGTGAAGTCCTGGGACGACATCGACAAGCCCGGACGCGTGGTTGCGGTGCAGGCCGGGACCTTCATGGAGCCGGTGATGAAATCGGCGCTGAAACATGCCGAGCTGGTGTCGGTGAAGCTGCCGGCCACCCGCGAGCGCGAGCTGCAGGCCGGCCGCGTCGACGTCTTCATGACGGACTACGCCTACAGCCGCAGGGTGGTCGACAACGCCGACTGGGCCAGGGTGATGCCGCCAGAGAGGCCGGTGTTTCCGCTCGGCTACGGCTACGCGGTCGCGCCGGGCGACGACGCCTGGCTGGCCCGCCTCGAGCGGTTCGTCGCAGACGTGAAGAAGGACGGCCGATTGCTCGCGGCGGCGCGCGCCTTCAAGCTGGAACCGATCGTCGTCCTCCAGTGAGCCGGCCCAGTTGACCCCGGTCTCGCGCCTCTGGAGCTGGCCGCTGCTGCGGCTGGAGCAGCTGATCCGGCTGACCAGCCTGCTGTGTGCGCTGGTGGTCATCGGTGCGACGCTCTCGCACGCGCTACAGCTGCGCGAGGCAATCCAGACCGCCGCCGAGAGCCGCCTGCAGACGGTCGCCCGCGTCCTCACCAAGGAGGTCAACCGCTCGCTGCTGCAGACCCGCGGCCTGCTCGACCAGGTCGACGAGGCGCTGCGCGGCGACGGCATCCAACGGACCCCGGCGCTCGACGCGCTGCTCGAATCGATGCCTCGTCAGCAGACGCTGCTGCGCGAGATCGCGGTGGTCGATCGCCAGGGCGTCGTGATCGCGTCGTCGGAGCGCAGCCGCGTCGGCCTCGACGTGTCGGCCTACGACTTCGCCACGGCGCCCCGCGACGCCCGGCTGCACATCGGCCAACCCAAGGCCGGCCGGACCTTGAACGCCCACCGCACGTCCGAGGGCGCCGAGCACGCGTACGCAGGCTTTTTCACCGTGTCCCGGACCACTTCCGAGCTGCCCGAGGCGCCGCGGGTGGTCGCGGTGATCGGCGCCGACAGCCTGATCGGCGAGATGAAGTTCCTCTCGCCCGACGAGTCCAGCCAAATCACGGTCTACCGCTACGACAGCACGCTGCTGGCCGCAAGCGAGCGGGACGCGCTGCACCGCAAGAGCTCACATCCGATCTTCACCGACTTCCTGCCGAACCGCGAGAACGGCGGCTATGCCGACCGACCGGGCGACGCGCGGATCTGGCGCGGCCACTTCGAGACCACCGCCGACTTCCCGGTCGTGATCGAGGTCCGCACGCCACAGGCAACGATCACCCAGCGCTGGGAACGCGAGCTGGTCTTGCCGTTGGTGATCCTGATGGTGACGCTGGTGGCGGTGACGCTCTATACGCGGATGACCGCGGGGGCGCTGCGCCAGCGCGCCCGCTCCGAAGAGCAGGCGGCCACCCAGGAGCGGCGGCTGCGCAACATCCTCGACACCGCCGCCGACGGCATCGTCACGATCGACGGCAGCGGCGTGGTGCGCGAGTACAACCGCGCGGCCGAGTCGATCTTCGGCGTGTCGGCCGCCGAGGCCATCGGCCGGCCGATGGCCGGACTGCAGCCCGAAGATCAGTCGGACGTCTACCAGGACCGCGTCGAGGACTTCCTCACCGCGGGCGGTGGCACGGCCGTCGGCCGGGACCGCACGATCGTCACGCAGCGACGCGACGGCCGCCCGATGGAGCTGCAGCTCGCAGCGAGCGAGGTGATCGACCAGGGCGAGCACCTGTTCACCGGCATCATGCGCGACGTCACCGAGTTCAGGCAGGCCGAGCATCGCTTCCGCACGCTGTTCCAGCGCTCGGGGGAGCCGCACCTGCTGTTCGTCTCGGGTGAGCTGGTCGACTGCAACGACGCCGCCGCGATGCTGCTGCGCGCCGAGCGCCGGGAGCTGCTCCTGGGGCGCCGCCTCGAGCACCTCGCGCCGGCGCTGCAGACGAGCGGCCCGTCGCTGGACGTGGTGACAGCGGCTTTCGCCGAGGCGCGCCGCGACGGCGTCAAACGGCTCGTCTGGGCGGCCCGCGGCCTCGACGGTACCGAGTTCCCGGTCGAGATGACGCTGACGCCGATCCGCCTCGGCGCGGAGGACGCGATGCTGGTCGCCTGGCACGACATCGCCGAGCGGCAGCGCTACGAGCAGCAGCTGCGCCAGGCCCGCGACGCGGCCGAATCGGCGGCCTCGGCGAAGGCGCAGTTCCTGGCGATGATGAGCCACGAGCTGCGCACGCCGATGACCGGCATCATCGGCATGGTCGACCTGCTGCACGACTCGCAGCTGAACGACGAGCAGCGCCAGTTCGTCAGTGTGCTGCGCAGCTCGGCGCATTCGCTGCTGACCGTGCTCAACGACGTGCTGGACTACTCGAAGATCGAGGCCGGCCGGCTTGTCATGGAGCGCATCGACTTCCGGCCGGCGGCGGTCGCGCAGGAGGTCGTTGCGCTGCTCTCGCACGCGGCCTCGCAACGCGGCAACACCCTCGTGCTGCACTGGCGGGACGACGCGTTGCCGGCACTGTGTGGCGACCCGACGCGCCTGCGTCAGCTGCTCTTCAACCTGGTGGGCAACGCGATCAAGTTCACCGAGCGTGGCACGGTCACCCTCGACGGTGACGCGCACACGTTGCCCGATGGGCGTGTGGCGCTGGCCTTCGACGTGCGCGACACCGGCATGGGCATCGCACCGGAGGTGCTGCCCACGCTGTTCCGGCCCTTCCAGCAGGCCGACAGCTCGACCACGCGGCGCTTCGGCGGCACCGGCCTGGGGCTGGCGATCTGCCGTCACCTGGTCGAGGCGATGGACGGGGAGATCTCGGTCGACAGCCAGCCGGGGGCCGGCTCGACCTTCCGCTTCGTGGTGCGTCTGGAGCCGGCCGGCAGCACGCCGCCCCTGCCACCCGAGCCCGACCTGGTTCCAATCGCGGGCATGGCCGGGCTGCGGCTGCTGGTGGCCGAGGACAATCCCACCAACCGGCTGCTGGTCGGGACGCGGCTGCGGCGCGCCGGGCATCGTGTAACCCTGGTCGAGAATGGCCTGCAGGCGGTCGAGGCGGTGCAGGGCAACGAGTACGACGTGGTCCTGATGGACATGCAGATGCCCGAGCTTGACGGGGTCGGCGCAACTCGCGCGATCCGGGCGCTGCCCGGGCCGGGCGCCCGAGTGCCGATCGTGGCGCTGACCGCCGACGCGCTGCCCGAGTTCCGCGCGCGCTCCATGTCCAGCGGTCTCGACGACTACCTGACGAAGCCGATCGACTGGAAGGCGCTCGACCGCGTGCTGCGTCGGTACGCGCCCGCGCCCTCGGCGCGGCCCGACGCCGCAGCCGTCGCCGAGATGCGCACGGACCTCGGCGAGGACGTCTGGGAGACGGTGCTCGAGATCTACTGGCCGAAGGCCGCGGCCGACCTGCAGGCCTGCCGGGGGGCGATGCACGCCGGGGACAGGGCAGCACTGCGCGCGAGTGCCCACAGCCTGAAAGGTGCCTCGGCGAGCCTGGGCTTCGAGTCGGTGGCCGCCTGCGCCGCCTTGCTCGAGGCAGGTGGTGCTGAGGCGGGCCCGGCCACCGTCGATGCCCTCGAATCGGCCCTCGACGCGGTCCGCCGGTCCTGGTCGACGGGCTCCGTCGCCGCACCCGCCGGCTGAACGCATGCTGCCGGCCGCAGCGCGGCCGACCGCTAGAATGTATCCATGGACCGACGCTCTCTGCTCGGCGCGATGCTCGCCGCCCCCCTCGTTCCCGCCGCTGGCCCCGCGGCGGCTCAGACCGACTTCGACGTGCCCTTCGTCACCACGCCGCAGAACGTGGTCGACGCGATGCTCGAGCTCGGCGGGGTCGGGCCGGACGACACCCTCATCGACCTCGGCTCCGGCGACGGACGCATCGTGCTGACCGCCGCGAAGCGATGGGGCACGAAGGGCATCGGCTACGAGATCGACGCGCGACTGGTGTCCAACGCACAGCGCGCGGCGCGCCGCGAAGGGGTCGAGCGCCTGGCCCGCTTCGTCGTCGAGGACATCTTCATCGCCGACCTGTCTGCCGCGACAGTGATCACGATGTACCTGCTGCCAGACGTGAACCTGCGCCTGCTGCCGCGCCTGCGCCGGCTGCGGCCGGGGACGCGCCTGGTGTCGCACGACTGGGACATGGGCGACTGGGCGCCGCAGCGCACCGTCGAGGTCGATGCGCCCGAGAAGCGCGTCGGCCTAAAGAAGACCAGCCGCCTGATGCTCTGGACGGTCTGAGCCGCAAGGCCGGGGACGCTGCGGGTCGCGGGGCAGCACACCCCCCGGCCTTTCGCCGCCGACCTCGGTCCGATGCTCGGCCGACACATGCACCGCCGCGGCGGAGAGGCGGCAAATCCGGCCACGACGAGATGAGCTAGAGTTCGGGGCCCTTCCGGAGTTCAGCCATCATCGTCGGTTCCTCTCCCCTTCGCCCAGAGCTGCTTCGGCTGGTGCTGACGGCGGCCGTCGCACTGCTCGTGCTGTGGCAACGGCTGCTCGTGCCGGTGCTGCTTGGGCTCGTCGTCTATGCCTGGACCTGCCTGCTCGCCGACCGGATGTCGAATCGATTCGGCCCGTCGCGTATGGTCGCCGGCGTCTGCGGCGCGGTGGTCGGCTCGCTGGTGTTCGCGGCCTTCGCCGGCATCGTCACCTGGACGGTCGTACTCGCCTCGGCCGACGACCTGCGGGTCTTCCTACTGCGCCTCGAGGACTCGCTGGACGCGTTCCGCGAGGCGCTGCCCGAGAACATCGCGGCCTCGATGCCGCAGGACCTGGTCGAGCTGCGCACGCGGGTGTTCTCCTGGCTGCGTGACCATGCGGCGAGCCTCGGCGGGCTCGGAGGCAAGGTCGCCCACGGGCTGGCGCAGGGCATCTTTGCGATCCTGGTCGCCGCGATGGCCGCCGCCGCGACCTGGCAGCCGCGGGCGCTGCAGTCCGATCAGAAGTTCATCGGCCGGCTGCTGCTGGTGCTCGAGCGCGTCGTGCTCGCGCAGATGCGCATCGCGGTGTTCAACACCTCGGCGACCGCGCTCTACCTGTTCGTGATCCTGCCGGCCTTCGGATTCGTGCTGCCCTTCCGTGGGCTGCTGTGCCTGTTCACGCTGGTGACCGGGGTGCTGCCGGTGCTCGGCAACCTGCTGGCCAACACCCTGGTGACGCTGATCTCGCTGGCGGTGTCGCCGCTGCTGGCGATCGGCTCGCTGGTCTTCCTGGTGCTGATCCACAAGACCGAGTACTTCATCAACGCCCGTACCGTCGGCTCGCACGTGCGGGTGGCCTCCTGGGAGATCCTGGCCGCGATGCTCACCGGCGAAGCGCTGTTCGGCGTGCAGGGGCTGGTGGCCGCTCCCCTGCTCTACCCGTTCTTCAAGCGCGAGATCGCCCGCCTGCGCGGGCAGGACTGACGCGCTGCCCAGGGGCGCCGACCAGCGACCACCCGATGTGCTGCGCGCTGGGGCTCGGCCCAGACCCGCGCCTTGTTGTGTGCTCAGCGGGCCGGCTGCCAGCGCAGGCCGATGGTTCCGATGCGCTGCGGCTTCATGGTCGAGGGCTCGATCGGCGAGGAAAACGGGATCGAGTGCAGCGCGAGCGTGAAGTCGATCCGCCAGTCGGAGACTGCGCCGAACGAGGCGCCGATGAAGGCCGAACCGGCGAACGGCTCGCGCTCGATGCGCGACGCATACCCGTAGGGCCGACCGTCGATGAGTGCGTCGCGCGCGATCGCGCGGCCCTCGACGCCGGCGAACACATGCCAGCCGTCGGGCTCGCGCGCCCCGAGCGTCTCGCCGGGCCAGGTCGGGCTGGCCGGCCGGCGTCCGACGCGGACCATGGCACCGAGCGCCGCCTCGGTCACCGGATTGCCGGCGAGCACCGCGGTGCGCAACACCAGGTCCGCGCCACTGCCCTGCCCGCCGAAGGCCGACAGCCGCGACCAGCCGAGCTGCACCACCGGCTGCGCCCGGACCTGCCAGCCCCAGCCGAGCGTGGGCGCCTGGCCGAGCAGCCGGTGGATGCCGTTCTGGACCGGCTCGCCGAGCGCGGCCGGGCCGATGGCTCCGAGCCGAAGCGACAGCGTCTGGCGCGTGCTCGCGCCGACGACCACCGAATCCGCGCCGAGCGACAGCGCCGCCGCGTAGGGCCGATCGTAAGGCTGCGGCGCGGCGGTGCTGGCGGGGAAGCTCGGCGTGTAGATCACATGGTTCAGTGACAGCACGCGGTAGATCCGCGCATCGCGGTCACAGCCGAACACGACGCGGCACCAGGCGGCGGCGAGCCGCGCATCGGCCGAGCCGGTGGGCGCATCGAAGGCCGCACGGATGAACCCGCCGCTGGTGTACCAGCGCTCCTCGCTCGGCGGCGTGAAGGCGAACTGGTCGTTGTCGAGGGCGAACTCGAAGGCGCGCAGCTGCGCGGCGACGGGCATCGCGACGGCGGCGACGCCGAAGCCCGTGAACAGGGCCGCGGCGAGCCTTCGCAGGCGCCGCGCCGCGCCACTCACCGGCCGCCTTCCTTCGAGCGGCGCTCGAGGATCTCCCAGCGCTCGAGCAGCTCGAGCAGGCCGGCCTCGATCGCCTGCACCCGCTCCTGGTCGGCACGCAGCACCCGGGCATCCTGGCGGAAGTAGTCGGCGTCGGCCATCTTCGCAGCCAGCGCCGCCTGCTCGGTCTCGAACGCCTCGATGCGCGCCGGCAGCTCCTGCAGCTCGCGCTGCTCCTTGAAGCCGAGCTTGCGCACGCGGGCCTCGGGCGCCGCCGCCGGGCCGCGGGCGCCGCCGGACGAGGGACCGCCCGCTGGCGCAGCGGCCCCGGTCGTGCCGGCGTCCGCCGAGGCCTGGCGCTGGCGCAGCGCGTCGCTCCATCCGCCAACGTACTCGCGCCAGAACCCGTCGCCCTCGGCCAGCAGCACCTGGGTGGCCACGTTGTCGAGAAAGGCCCGGTCGTGGCTGACCAGCAGCAGCGTGCCCTTGTAGGCCTGCAGCGTGTCCTCGAGCAGCTCGAGCGACTCGATGTCGAGGTCGTTGGTCGGCTCGTCGAGCACCAGCAGGTTTGCGGGGCGCGCGAAGAGCCGGGCCAGCAGCAGCCGGTTGCGCTCCCCGCCCGACAGCGTGCGCACCGGCGACTGCGCGCGGCGCGGCGGGAACAGGAAGTCGCCGAGATAGCTCATTACATGCTTGCGCTCGCCGCCGACCTCGATCCAATCCGAGCCCGGGCTGATGGTCTCGACGACGCTTTTCTCGGGGTCGAGCTGCTCGCGCATCTGGTCGAAGTAGGCGACCGAGAGCTGCGTGCCGAGCCGCACCGAGCCGGCATCGGGCTCGAGCTGCCCGAGGATCAGCTTGAGCAGCGTCGACTTGCCGGCGCCGTTCGGGCCGACCAGCGCGAGCCGGTCGCCGCGGCTGACGATCATCGACAGGCCCTCGATCACCCGCTTGCCGCCGAAGGCCTTCGAGACGTCGGTCAGCTCGGCCACCAGCTTGCCGCTGCGCTCGCCCGAGTCGACCGCCATCTTCACACCGCCCTGGCGCTCGCGCCGCGCATCGCGATCGACGCGCAGCTGCTCCAAGCGGCGTACGCGGCCCTCGTTGCGCGTGCGGCGCGCCTCGACCCCCTTGCGGATCCAGACCTCCTCTTGCGCCCAGAACTTGTCGAAGCGGCGCGCCGCGGTGCGCTCGACGGCGAGCTGCTCGGCGCGCACCCGCTGGTAAGTGGTGAAGTTGCCCGGGAATGAGCGCAGCACGCCGCGGTCGAGCTCTACGATGCGGGTGGCCACGGCATCGAGGAAAAACCGGTCGTGCGTCACGAAGACGGCCGCCGGCACCTTCTGCAGCAGCGATTCGAGCAGTTCTATGCCGGCGATGTCGAGGTGGTTGGTCGGCTCGTCGAGCAGCAGCAGCTCGGGGTCGAGCGCAAAGGCGAGTGCAAGCGCGGCGCGCTTCCTCTCGCCGCCCGAGGCCGACGCCGGGTCGGCCGACGGGTCGAGGCCGAACCGCTGCAGGTACTCGCCGAGCCGGGCCTGTACGCGCCAGCGCTCGCGGTCGTCGTCGAGCGACTCGAGGCCGCCGCGCTCGAGCAGGCTGTCGTGCAGCGTCTCGGCCGCGGGCAGTTCGGGCTCCTGCTCGACGGTGGCGACACGCAAGCCGTCGCGGCGCTGCACGAGGCCGTCGTCGAGCGGCGCGCGTGCCGACAGGATGCCGAGCAGCGAGGACTTGCCCGTGCCGTTGCGGCCGACCAGGCCGATCCGTTCGCCGGACAGCAGCGACAGCGACGCGCAATCGAGGAGGGGGAGGTCGCCGTACGCAAGCTGCGCGTCGACGAGTGTGACCAGGGAGGGTGCGCTCATTGACCCCGCACGATACCGGAACTTCGGGGCCTCGATCGGGGCCTCGCTATACTTCAACGCCTCGCTCGCCGGCTGGCCAGCCGGCCCGCTGCCCACCCACTCCCCGACCGTTCGACGATGACCACGCTGCTGCTGTTCGTCGCAGGCTTGGCCGCCCTGGTGGCCGGCTCAGAGTTGCTCGTGCGCGGAGCCTCGAGGCTTGCACTGTCTTTCGGCATCTCGCCGCTGGTGGTCGGGCTGACCGTGGTCGCCTTCGGCACCAGCTCGCCCGAGATGGCGGTGTCTGTGCAGGGCGCGCTTGCCGGTGCCACCGACATCGCGATCGGCAACGTCGTCGGCTCGAACATCTTCAACGTGCTGTTCATCCTCGGGCTGTGTGCAGCCATCGTGCCGCTTGCGGTCGCCGACCAGATCGTCCGGCAGGAGGTCCCGATCATGATCGGCGCTTCGCTGCTGCTCGTGGCGATGACGCTCGACGGCGGGATCGGCCGCGGCGAGGCCGCGGTGCTGTTCGGGCTGCTGATCGCGTACACGGTGTTCCTCGTCGTGCAGAGCCGGCGCGCCTCGGCGGGCGCCGCCGCGCCAGCCGAGTCCGGGCCGCCGGCGGCGCGCTCTTGGGACGACCCGAAGTGGGTGCAACTCGGGCTGGTGGTTGCAGGTCTCGTGCTGCTGGTGCTCGGCTCGGAGTGGCTGGTCTCGGCTGCGGTGCAGTTCGCCCGCGTGCTCGGCCTGTCGGAGATCGTGATCGGGCTGACCATCGTGGCTGCCGGCACCTCGACGCCCGAGGTCGCCGCCTCGCTGATGGCGCTGCGCCGCGGCGAGCGCGACATCGCGGTCGGTAACGTGGTGGGCAGCAACGTCTTCAACATCCTCGGCGTGCTCGGCGCGGCAGGGCTGGTCGCGACCGAGGGACTCGGCGTGCCGGCCTCGGTGCTGCGCTTCGACCTGCCGGCGATGGTCATGGTCGCGATCGCCTGCCTGCCGGTGTTCGTGTCGAACTGCCGGATCGGCCGCGGGGAGGGGCTGATGTTCCTCGCCTACTACGCGAGCTACGTCGCATGGCTGGTGCTCGACGCCAGCGGCCACGACGCGCTCGGCGACTACCGGACGGTGATGCTGTACGTGGTGCTGCCGCTGACCGCGGTCACTATCGGCGTGCTCACCTGGCGCGGCGGGCGCGCCGCGCCGCGCCGCGCACCTGATCGATGACGGGCGCGCTCCTCGTTCTGGTGCTCGCGCCCTTCGCCGGCGCGCTGGTGCTCGGCTGCCTGTCGCAGGTGATGGCCACCTCGACGCCGCAGGGCCGGCTGCAGCACTCGGCCTGGATTGCCGGCACCGCGGCGCTGATCGCGGCCTTCGCCTTCGCGCTGCTCGCGCCCTCTGTGTTCGACGGCGAGGTGCAGCGGCTGCGCTGGGAGTGGCTGCCGGCGCTCGGCGTCGGATTCGGGCTGCGGATGGACGGGCTGGCGCTGATGTTCGCCGGCCTCATCATCGGCATCGGCCTGCTGGTGGTTCTGTATGCACGTTGGTACCTGTCGCCCGAGGAGCGCACGCCGCGCTTCTTTGCGCTGCTGCTGGCCTTCATGGGCGCAATGCTCGGCATCGCGCTGTCGGACAACCTGATCCTGCTGGCGATCTTCTGGGAGCTCACCAGCCTCACCTCGTTCCTGCTGATCGGCTTCTGGCAGCACCGGGCCGATGCACGCGAGGGCGCGCGAATGGCGCTGACTGTCACCGGGACCGGCGGCCTGGCGCTGCTCGCGGGCGTGCTGCTGTTGGGCTGGATCGCTGGCGGCTGGGACCTCGACACGGTGTTGGCCGCGGGTGATCGGGTACGGGCCGACGCGCTCTACCCGGTCTGCCTGCTGCTGATCCTTGCCGGCGCGTTCACGAAGTCCGCGCAATTCCCGTTCCACTTCTGGCTGCCGCACGCGATGGCCGCGCCCACGCCGGTGTCGGCCTACCTGCACTCGGCCACGATGGTGAAGGCCGGGATCTTCCTGATGGCGCGGCTCTACCCGACGCTCTCGGGCACCGACCTGTGGTTCTACACCGTGACCGGCGTGGGCGCGGCCACGCTGCTCACCGGGGCCTGGCATGCGATCTTCCAGCACGATCTCAAGGGCCTGCTCGCGTACTCGACAATCAGCCACCTCGGCCTGATCACCATGCTCTTCGGCCTGGACTCGCCGATGGCGGCGGTCGCCGCGGTCTTCCACCTGCTGAACCACGCGACCTTCAAGGCCTCGCTGTTCATGGCGGCGGGGATCATCGACCACGAGACCGGGACGCGCGACATGCGGCGCATCAACGGCCTGCACAAATGGATGCCGGTGACGGCGACGCTCGCGATCGTCGCCTGCGCCGCGATGGCCGGCGTGCCGCTGCTCAACGGCTTCCTGTCGAAGGAGATGTTCCTCGCCGAGACGCTCGCGGTCGAGGGCCACCGCGCGGTACGCGTCCTTGTGCCGGCGGCGGCCGCGCTCGCCACGGCGCTGTCGGTGGCCTACTCGGTGCGCTTCATCCACGACGTCTTCTTCAACGGCGAGCCGGTGAACCTGCCGCGCACGCCGCATGAGCCGCCGCGCTGGATGCGGGTGCCGGTGGAGCTGCTGGTGGTGATGTGCCTGCTGGTCGGGCTGCTGCCCTCGCTCACCATCGGGCCACTGCTGGGTCTGGCCTCGCGCGATGTGCTCGGCGGCACGCTGCCCGAGTACTCGCTGGCGATCTGGCACGGGTTCAACGCGCCGCTGGCGTTCAGCCTCTTTGCACTGGCGGGCGGCACGGCCCTGTATTTCTGGCTCGCGCGCCATCACAACCTGCACGAGGTCGCGGACGACATGGGCGTCGGCAAGCGCGGCTTCGAGCGCGCGATCGCGGCGCTGCTGGCCGGGGCGCGCGCGGTCACCACCGCGATCGAGGGCGGCGGGGCGCGGCGCACGCTGGCGCTGGCGGTGGGCGTCGCGGTTGCGGCCGGCGGGTTGCCCTGGATGCTGGGCGTCTCGCCCTTGGCCGGCGTGCAGCGCGACGCGCTCGGCGAGGTCTCGCCGGGCCTGACGGCGGTGTGGGCGGTCGGCGCGGCGGCGACGCTCGGGACCGTCGCGTTCGCGGGCGAGCGGCTGGTCGCTCTGGTCGCGGTGGGCGCGGTCGGGCTGGTGGTGAGCCTCGTGTTCGTGTGGTTCGGCGCTCCCGACCTCGCGCTCACGCAGCTGCTGGTGGAGGTAGCGACCACGCTGCTGATGATGCTGTCGCTGCGCTACCTGCCGCCGGAGTCGCCACGCGAGCCGGACGACCGGCGCCGGCTGCGCGACGCGGGGCTGGCCGCCGTCGCGGGCATCGGGCTCGGCGCAATCGCCTGGGCGGTGATGGTGCGACCCTTCGACGCGTCGATCGCGCCGTGGTTCATCGAGCGGACCGTGACGGAAGGCGGCGGCGCGAACGCGGTCAACGTGATCATCGTCGACTTCCGCGGGCTGGACACCTTCGGCGAGATGACGGTGATGCTGGTGGCGGGGCTGGTGATCCACGCGCTGATCGCGCGGATCGCGCTGCCCGCGGTCTCCGGTCCGGCGCGGGCCACCGGCGCCCCGGGCGAACGCCGCCATCCGCTGATGTTCGCGACGCTGGCGCGTGCGCTGCTGCCGTTCGCGATGCTGGTGTCAGCGTACTTCTTCCTGCGCGGGCACAACCTGCCGGGCGGGGGCTTTATCGCCGGACTGCTCGCCGCGATCGCGCTGCTGATGCAGGTGGTGGCCGCCGGCCCCGCGGCAGGACGGCCCGGGACCGACACGGCGGCCGTCGTCGCGCGCCGGCTCGACCGCCTGCATGTGACGTTGGGCGCGGGGCTGCTGATCGCATGCCTGAGCGGCCTCGGGGCCTGGCTGCTCGGCTATCCGTTCCTCACCAGCACCTTCGGGCATCCGGTGCTGCCCTGGGTGGGGGAGCTGCCGCTCGCGAGCGCGGCCGCCTTCGACTTCGGCGTCTTCCTCGTGGTGGTCGGCTCGACCGTGCTCGCGCTCACCGGCATCGGGCGCCTCGCGCGCCGGGAGCGCTGAGATGGAACTTCTCATGGCGAGCGGCATTGCGGTGCTGAGCGGCTCGGGGATCTACCTGCTGCTGCGTCCCCGTACCTTCGACACCATCCTCGGGCTGACGCTCCTCTCGTATGCGGTCAACCTGTTCATCTTCTCGATGGGCCGGCTCACCGTCGGACGCGCGCCGATCGTCGAGGCCGGCGGCTCGGGCTACGCCGATCCGCTGCCGCAGGCGCTGGTGCTGACCGCGATCGTGATCAGCTTCGCGATGACCGCGCTGCTGCTGGTGCTGGCGGTGCGTGCAAACGCCGCGAGTGGCAGCGACGACGTGGACGGCGGCGAGCCGCCCGCAGGCGGCAGGCCGCGATGAACCACGCGCCGATCGTGCCGATCGTGCTGCCGGCGCTCGCCGCCGCGCTGATGTTGATCGACCGGCGCATCGCCTCGCAGCGTCTGCTCGCCTGGGTATCGACGCTGCTGCTGGCCGCCAGCGGCGCCTGGCTGGTGGCGCTCGCCGCCGACGGCTGGCGCGGCGTCTACCTGGCGGGCAACTGGGCCGCGCCCTACGGCATCGTGCTAGTGGCCGACCGGCTCTCGGCGCTGATGGTCGGGCTGACCGCGCTGCTCGGCGTGGTCGCGCTGGGCGCCGCGCACGGGCGCTGGGACACCCGCGGCGAGCACTTCCATCCGCTGCTGCAGGTGCAGCTGATGGGCTTGAACGGCGCGTTCCTCACCGGCGATCTGTTCAACCTGTTCGTCTTCTTCGAGGTGCTGCTGATCGCCTCGTACGGCCTGCTGGTACATGGCGACGGCCGCCCACGGATCGCCGCGGGTCTGCGATTCGTGACGCTGAACCTGTTCGGCTCGGCGCTGTTCCTCGTGGCCGCGAGCCTGCTGTACGGCGTGACCGGCACGCTGAACTTCGCCGACCTGGCGGCACGCATGCCCGCGCTCGCGGGCGCCGACGCGACGCTGGCTCGAGCGGGCGCCTGGATGCTGCTCACGGTGTTCTGTCTGAAGGCCGCGATCCTGCCGCTCTACCTATGGCTGCCCGGCACCTATTCCGCCGCGAGCCCGCCGGTGGCGGCGCTGTTCGCGGTGATGACCAAGGTCGGGCTCTATGCGGTGCTGCGGCTGTTCACGATGGTGTTCGGCGCGGGCGCGGGCGCGCTCGCGAACGCAGCGTTCCCATGGATCGCGGGCCTGGCCGCCGCCGGCTACCTGCTCGCGATGCTCGGCGCACTCGCCGGTTCCGACCTGCGCCGGCTCGCGTCGATGCTGCTGGTCGGCTCGGCGGGCTTCCTGCTGATCGGCATCGGCCTGGGTACCGAGCGCTCGATCGCGGCGGCGGTCTTCTACCTGCCGCACACCACGCTGTCGGCGGCGGCGCTGTACCTAATGGCCGACCTGGTGTCACGCGGGCGCGGCGAGGCTGCCGACCTGCTGCGGGCCGGCCCCGCGCCGCTGCGCCCGGCCTCGGTCGGGCTGCTGTTTTTCGCCACCGCGATCGCGGTGGCCGGGCTGCCGCCGCTGGGGGGCTTCATCGGCAAGGCGATGCTGCTGGCCGCGATGCTGCCCGACACCGGCTCGCCCGCCGCCTCGGTGGGCGTACTGTGGGCCGTGGTGCTCGGCGGCAGCCTGTTCGCGCTGATCGCGCTCGCGCGGGCCGGCAGCGTGTTGTTCTGGAAGTCCGAGGCCGCACCCGTGCCCGGCGCGCCGGCTCCGACCACCCGCGAACTGCTGCCCTGCCTGCTCGCGCTGGCGGCGGTCGTCGCGATCACGGTGTTCGCCGCGCCGATGCAGCGCTATGCGCAGGCGACAGCGGCCCAGCTGCTCGCACCCGACGCGCTCGTCGACCAGGTGCTGCGCACGGTGCCGCGCGCCGGCCCCCACCAGCCGCGCCCGGAGTCGTTCCGATGAGGCCGACGCCCGTCAAGCGACCCGGCCCGCTGCATCGGCTGCTGCCCCGTCCGTGGACGGCGCTGTGGCTGTGGCTCGCCTGGCTGCTGCTGAACCAGACGCTCGAGCCCGGGCACCTGCTGCTCGGACTCGCCCTCGCGCTGGTGTTCGCGCGGCTGGGCGGTGCGGCCCCGGCTGCGCTGAAGGACCCGGGCCACGGCCGATCCGAATGGCGGCGCCCCGGCATCGCGCTGCGGCTCGCCTGGACCGTGCTGCGCGATATCGTGGTCGCGAACCTGCAGGTGGCGCGGCGCATCCTGGGCAGCCAGGACGCGCTGGATCCGAAGTTCGTCTGGGTGCCGCTCGACGTGCGACGGCCGCGCTCGATCTCGCTGCTCGCGGGCATCGTCACGATGACGCCGGGCACGCTGTCGGCCGAGCTGTCGGACGACCACCGCCACCTGCTGGTCCACGGCCTGGACGTCGACGACCCGCAGGCCCTGGTCGCGGAGATCAAGACCCGCTACGAAGCACCGATCCGGGAGCTGTTCGAATGATCGACCATGCGCTGACGCTGTCGCTCGGCATGTTCTGCATCGCCCTGCTGTTGACCTGCTGGCGGCTGCTCGCCGGCCCCGACGTGCTCGACCGCGTGCTTGCACTCGATACGCTCTACGTGAACGCGCTGGCGATCGTGATCCTGCTCGGGATCCGGTTCCGCACACAGGTCTACTTCGAGGCCGCGCTGGTGATCGCGATGCTCGGCTTCGTCGGCACGGTAGTCACCGCGCGCTTCGTGGCGCGGGGCGACGTGATCGACAACGATTGACCGGTGGACACCCGATGACCCAAGACGCCCTGCCCTTCGTGATCGACCTATTGGCCAGCCTGCTGCTGGTGGCCGGCGGCGGCTTCGCGCTGGTCGGCGCCATCGGCCTGGCGCGACTGCGAGACTTCTACCTGCGCGTGCACGCGCCCACCAAGGCGAGCACGCTCGGCGTCGGCGGGGTGCTGCTCGCCTCGATGCTCGTCTTCAGCTGGACCGGGCAGCGGCTGGTGATCCACGAGCTGCTGATCACAGTGTTCGTGTTCGTCACCGCGCCGATTGCGGCCCACCTGCTGGTGAAGTCGGCGCTCGAGCGCGAGCCGGCGCTGCGCCCGCCGACGCCCGGCAGCGTCGCCGATCCCGCAGCGGACATCGGCGAGCGGCCGGCCCACCCGCGCTGAGCGCACGGCCACGGCTGCTGTGTCACACCGCGCTTGCGGGCGGACCCGGCGCCTCGCACAGCCCGAGGATATAGGCGCAGAACGCCGGATCCTCCCCGACCAGCAGGCCGGGCAGCGACTCGCGGAAGTCGTCGCGAACACACCATTGCTGCATCGTGTCGGCCCAGGACTGCCAGCGCCTCGCTCCCTGCGGGTCGGACGCCTCGTCGTACAGCAGGATGTAGACACGCTCGAAGAGGCCGATCAGCATCTCGAAGAACAGCAACCGGCGCGCCGCCTGGTCGGCGTCGAGGCCGGAGGGCGGCGGCAGCCGCGGATGCAGTCCGAGCTCGGGATAGGCCAGCACGTCCCGGACGAACTCGGCGTACTGTTCGGACAGCCGCAGGTAGGTCTCCTCGTCGCGCTGCTCGATCTCCTTGCGCTCGTTGTCGCGCTCGGCTCGCGACTCGCGCCACAGCGCGAACGCCGCCAGCGGCAGGCCGATCACCGTCACCAGATGGCTCGCCAGCTCCCAGATCCGCAGCGCGTCGTCGTCAATCATCGCGTCGCCCCCCCAAGACAGGCTGCCTCGAGATCCAGGGCTACCTGTTCTCGCGGCCCTTGCCGCCGGACGGGTGCGGTGCGCGCTTCCTCAGCCCGAGCACCGAGACCGCCGGCTGATCCGGCGCCTCATCGGATACCCACAGCCGCGAGTGACGCGGCACGCCGGCGAGCAGGAAGTGCATCTGGTCGGCGAGGATCCGACGGTTCGCGAGGATGAACGCCTCGTGCCGGTTCGGGACGTAGGGCACATAGAGCAGCGGCATGGATGCCGACTCGGGCGTGCGGTTGCCCTTGCGCTGGTTGCAGGCGCGGCAGGCCGACACCACGTTCTGCCAGACGGTGAGCCCGCCGCGCGAGCTCGGGGTGACGTGCTCCATCTCCAGGGCCGCCTGCGTGAAGCGCCCGCCGCAGTATGCGCAGACATGGCGGTCGCGAGCGAAGACCATGGAGCGCGAAAGCGGTGCGCGGTCCTCGGTGCCGCGCACCTTCCAGCGTGGGCCTTCGATCGCGATGATTGCCGCGATCTCGAGCGTGGAGCGCCGCCCGTGCAGGCGGCTGATGCCGCCGTGCAGCACGAGGCGGTCGACGCCGAGCTCCCAACGCACCTTTCCGCCCGCGTAGTACGCCGCAGCGGACTCGTGGTCGACCCACCTCACCGGCGTACCGGCGACGTCGAGAACGAGGATGTCGTGCATCGGGTGCATCCGTTCCGTGAAAGTACCGTACGACTGATCATACCGGCGCAGTGCGCCGCACGCATGTCGAAACCGTGACGGCCCGCCGGTAGGATCGCGGGATGGACCTCCCCCGCCTGCTGCTGATCGCCACCGGCGGCACCATCGCCGGTGCCGCGCCCTCCGCCGACCGCACCCAGGGCTACCGACCCGGCGCGGTGCCGGTCGCCGCCCTGGTCGATGCCGTCCCGGCGCTGCGCGGGCTCGCCCGCATCGAAGCCGAGCAGCCGTTCGCGATCGGCAGCCAGCACATGACCGGCGCCCACCACCTCGCGCTCGTGGCCCGGATCCGCGCCGCGCAGGCCGACCCTGGCCTGGCCGGCATCGTCGTGACCCATGGCACCGACACCCTGGAGGAGAGCGCGCTGCTGCTCGACCTCGCCTGCCCGCGCGGCGTGCCGGTCGTGCTGACCGGCGCAATGCGGCCGGCGACCGCGATCGGTGCAGACGGACCGATGAACCTGTACGCGGCGGCCGCGGTCGCAGTCGACCCCGCCGCCCGCGGCGCCGGCGCGCTGGTGCTGATGAACGACCAGGTCTTCGGGGCGGACCGCGCGGCCAAGGTCCACACCTCGCGCACCGACGCCTTCGTCGCCCGCGATGGTGCGCCGCTGGCCTCGATCCTCGATGGGCGCCCGCACTGGCACCTGCCCGCGGCCGAGGCGGCCGCCCGCCGCCCGTCGCTGCTTGCTCGGCTGACGACGCTGCCGGCCGCGCTACCGCGTGTGGACATCGTTGCCCAGCATGTCGATGCGGATCCGGCGATCGTCACCTTCCTGCTGTCGCGCGGCGCGCGCGGGCTGGTAGTGTCCGGCACCGGCCACGGCACCGTGTCCGACCCGATGCGCGACGCGCTGTCCGCGGCCGCGGCGGCCGGCTGCCTGGTGATCCGGGCGAGCCGCGTGGCAAATGGGCCGGTGACCCGCAACGCGGGCGTCGATGACGATGCCGGCGGGTTCGTCGCGGCGGGTTGGCTGTCTCCGCACAAGGCGCGGCTGCTGGCCTCGTTGGCGCTCGCCGCGGGCCTAGGCCGCGACGCAGTGCAGGCGCTGGTCGACGGGTTCTAGGCGGACCAGGCGGAGCTCGGCCGCCCGGAGGGGACCGGCCGCAGGGCGGGACTCAGCCTCAGCCGCAAGCGGGGCTCACCGGAATGGCGGCTTCCGCGCGCCGGACCACCGCCTCCAGACCCTCGATCGCCTCCGACAGTGTGCGGAGGTCCTCGCAACCGACGAGCTGCGGATCTTCCTGCACCAGGAACTGGCGCAGTCCGGTCTCGACGCGGCCACGCAGGTCGTCTGCCTGGCGAACGCCTTCACGGGCGGTCTCGCCCATGCGGTGGGCGACGCGGTCGCCGAAGACCTTGCTCAGGTCCTCCTCGACGTCCCAGCGCAGATGCTGGGCGATCTCGCCGACGGCGGCGGCGACCATCACGTCGCCATCGACCTTCAGGTGACCAGTCAGACCGCGCGGGCCATCGCGAAGCATGCCGAACAGCGCGTCGATCGACGGGGTTAGAGACAGCGTCACCGTCGGCGATGCCACCTCGGCCACCTCGAGCATGCCTTGGTCGGCGATCCGCGCGTCGGCGCGGACCGGACCGAGCGGCGTGGCGACGACGACCCGGACCGTGCGCCCCGCATGGGCGCGGAGCCGGTCGCGTGCCCAGGCCTGCTGCCGCAGCACGTGGTTCAGCGCGGACAGCGCCGTCTGTGCAAGCGGCAGCGGGACCCCTGCCATCGGGCTCAGGCGCGGGAGAGCTGCTGGATGCCGGCGAGCACCCAGCCGCCGGTGCCGGCCGCGGGACGCTCGAAGTTCCAGACCTCGTCGAAGGCCTCGGGGGAGGCGTCAGGCTGCTCGCGCAGCGTGCCCGAGAAGCGCACGCTGGCCAGGTGCTCGCTCGCACCGGTCTCCACGCCGAGCAGGCGCGCGTCGAGCGTGATCACGTCGGTCTGGTTGGGCGCACCATTGCGCTCGTCGATCTCGAGCTTGAGCTCGGCGAACATCTCGGGGCTGGTGAACTCGCGCAGGTCGGCAGTGTCGCCGGCGTCGAAGGCGGCCTGCAGGCGAACGAAGTAGACCTTCGCATTGCGCACGAAGCCTTCGGCATCGAAGCCCTCCGGGATCGCCCCGGACACCACCGGCTGCGCGGCCGCTCGGACGGTATCCATCGGCTGCTCGCGGCTAGCCGCCGACGCGGGCGCCGGCTGGTAGTTGGGCACCGAAGCCTCCTGGCCGAGGCCGGTGTAGGCGTACGGCGTGGCACCGGCGAAGGCCGGGCGCTGCTGCGACGCGGCACGGCGGGACATGATCAGGCGCACGACGACGAGCGCGGCAACTGCGAGCAGCGCGATCATCATGAACGAGGCCAGTTCGTCACCAAAGCCGAGATGGCTGGCAAGCGCCGCCAGACCCAGACCCGCGGCCAGGCCGGCAAGCGGGGCGAGCCAGCGTTTGCCGCCGGTCGCGGCGGCGGCGGCGGCAGGCGCTGCCGGGCGGGCCGCGGCGGCGGCGGACGGCGCCGCAGGCGCGGACGGCGTCGCGCTCGGGCCTGCAGGCGAGGCGCCCGCAGGCGAGGACGGCGTCGCGTCGCGCTGCATCACCCCGCTGGGGGCCTGCTTGCCGACGCTCTTGCCGCTGGCCATCCGCTTGGCCTCGGCGTCGGCGAGGCCGATCGTCGTGGCGGCGAATACGGCGATCAGCGCGATCCAGAGTGTCCTCATCGTCTTCTCCTAGAAGCAGTGTTCGTGCGCGGCAAGGCCCATGCCCTGCCTGGTGACTGAATGTCCGTCGTAGCGTAGCGCCGGACCTTGCCGATCACGAGAATCTCACGCCTTCGTGTAGGGCCACAACACCGAGCGTCAGGTTGTGCCAGCGAACGCGTCCGAATCCGGCGGTTTCCATCAGTGCACCCAGGCTCGGCTGGTCGGGATGCATACGGATCGACTCGGCGAGGTACCGGTAACTGTCGGCGTCACCTGCGACCAGCCGGCCGAGCTGGGGCAGGACGCCGAACGAATAGGCGTCGTAGACGGGCGCGATGGGCTTCCAGACCTTGGAGAACTCCAGCACCAGCAGCTTGCCGCCTGGGGCGAGCACACGGTGCATCTCGCGCAGTGCGGCCTCCTTGCGGGTCATGTTGCGCAACCCGAAGGCTACCGTCACCCGGTCGAAGCGGCCGTCGGGGAAGGGCAGCGCCTCGGCGTCGCACTGCGCCACCGGCAGCATCAGGCCCTCGTCCAGGAGACGGTCCCGGCCGACGCCGAGCATCGAGCCGTTGATGTCGGTCAGCCAGACTTCGCCCTCGGGGCCGACGCGCTGGGCGAAGGCACGGGCGAGGTCGCCGGTACCGCCGGCAATGTCGAGCACCTTCATGCCCGGGCGCAGCGCCGCGTGCCGCACCGTGAACGCCTTCCAGGCGCGGTGCAGGCCGGCCGACATCAGGTCGTTCATCACGTCGTAGCGGCTGGCGACCGAATCGAAGACCTCGGCCACCTTCTCGGCCTTCTGACCGAGCGGAACGGTGCGGAATCCGAAATGGGTCGCATTCGGGTCGCCTCGCGCGCCCGTGTCGCCGAGGGACGGCGCACCGTCCTGCCGGTTGCTCACGAGCGGGGCCGCGCCATCGAGACCGCGGCGATCGGGGTGCCCGAGACCGCGGAGACCACGGCGGGCGCGACGAGCGACGACCCGCCGACATCGCGGCTCGAACCAGCAGCCTGCAGGCGCCCGAGATACTCTTCCCAGAGCCGGTCGTGGTTCGTGCCGAGCCAGTGCAGGTAGTCCCACGAAAAGATGCCCGTGGAATGGCCGTCGGAGAAGTGAGGCTGGATGGCGTAGTGGCCGACCGGCTCGACGGTGATCACGCCGACCTCCCGCTTGCCGACCTGCAGCACCTCCTGCCCGGGCCCGTGGCCGCGCACCTCGGCCGACGGCGAGTACACCCGCAGCAGCTCGAACGGGAGCCGGAACGCTGCGCCGTCGGTGAAGGCGATCTCCAGCGCGCGGGACTGGGTGTGGACGACGATTCGGGTCGGCGTCGGAGTGCTCTTGTCGAGGCCGGCCATCGTGTGGGGTGTAGGGGGGTGCGACGAGCGCCGATGGTATCGCGAATCGAGAGCACTCCCGGCGCGTCAGCCGGGCTGCTCGACCTCGACGCGATCGTGGTCGATGCCGCGCTCGATCAGCTTGACGAGGCGCAGCCCACGCTCGCCGAGGACGTCGCGCACCGAGACCTCGGTCGCGCCCTCGAATCGGTCGCGCCGCAGGACCAGCGACGCGGGCGCCGACCCGGTGGCCGCCGGGAACCACCAGGCGCCCTCGCCGCCGCCGTTCGACGCGAAACGCACCCTGACCGGCACCGGCGCGCCCGACCAGAACTCGATGCCGACGTTATGGCCGAACGGCTCGCGGCTGTCGGCCGAGCCAGTCTGCGTGAGCGTCACCACCGTGCCGACGAGCAGGCGCGACGGGCCGGAGCCGGGTCTACGACGACCGGCGAGCATGCCGCGCGGCGCGGCAAGTATCGGCAACACCGCGACCAGCTGCCCGAGACGCAGCCGCGGCCTCTCGGAGGCGCGCGCGAACACCGCGCGGCGGGCGTCCTGCCCGCGCCAGCGGACCGGCTCGCCAATGCGCTCCATCAGCGCGAGGTTGTCCGTGTCGCGCAGCGCGGCGGCGGCGGCGGCGGCTGTGCGCGCCGCCTCGCCCGCCGACCCGCGGGAGCGATCCGCCTCGGTCCCAAACTCGAACGCACCGCCGCCGCCGAAACGGCCGTAGACATAGGGCGAGAGGCCGTCCGCGCCGGCGGCCGCCATCTCGACCGGCACCGTGTCGTCCACCAGCGTCGGCGTGTTGTGGCGCTTCAGCGCACGCGGCAGGCCGACCGCGAGCAGCGCCCGCGACAGCGGCGGACGCACCAGCGGCGTGGGCACGTGATGCGGTCCCCAGACGACGGCGAGCTGCGCGAGCTGCGCATCTACGGCCGCAGGCGCGAGCCGCGTGCGCAGTCCGATCGACTCGGGCGAGGCGCCCTGCGCGAGCCGCTCTCGGCAGCGCAGGATCATCGCGTGCGCCTGGCTCGTGTCGAGACGAACCGTGTGGTGGACGGACACCATGAACGCGGGGCCATCGGCGCTCGTATGCGGCAGACCGTCGACGTCGATCGATGCGCCCGTGCGCGCCGCCGAGTGGCGCGCGACGCGCAGCGCATGCTCGAGCGCGTCGCCCGACAGGCCGAGCGGCTCGAGCAGTCGCAGCAGCAGCGGGGTGACGAACGCCGTGCGCGGCGGGCCGCAGCGCTCGCCCACGGGGATGGAGGGCTCCGGAAAGGACATATCGAGCGCGCCAGCCGACCACAGCGGGAATGCGAGCCGGCACAGCGCGTCCCATTCGTCGCGGTGCAGCGCGATGCGCAGCCGCCCGGCGCCCACCAGCAGCCGCGATTGCGCATCGAGCGCGCGTGCTAGCGCGAGCAGCGCCGGGGTCGACGCGGGCGCCACGGGGCCCTCGGCGGCCGCGGCGCGCAGATCCGCGTACACGCGCTTATAGGCGTTGCGCACCGCGCGCAGCGCCAGACCCAGGCGATGGAAACGGGCGATCTCGTCGGCGGCGAACGGGATCGGGCGGTTGCGCAGGGCCTCGAGCAGCGGTTGGATCACCGCGATCCAGTCCGCGCGCAGCGTCTCGAGCGTGGCCAGCCGGGTGTCCGGCGAATCAGCGCGGCGCTCCAGCGTGTCGGCGAATCGGGCGAGCCGCATCAGCCCGCTCGAGCTGTCCTCGCGCAGGGCCGCGGCGATACGAGGAACCTCTGTGGATCGCGGTGAACGAACCCTCCGCAGTGCGTCGACGACTCCCATGGGCCTCATCGTGAGGCGAGCCACCTCCCTGCGCGCAGGCAGTGGCACGCATGCGACGGCCGACGATCGGCCGACGGATGGACTTGTCAGATGAGCAGCACGCGTGCTGGATCGAAGCGGGGGTTCTCGAAGCCACCGGAGCGCATCGGATAGCCGCGCGGATTGCAGACCACGCGGCAGCCGCCGGCGACGTAGTCGTGCGAGCTGTGCGTATGGCCGTGAACCCAGAGGTCCGCCGAAGGCAGCAGCGCGTCGAGGTCGCTGGCAAAGGCCGGGTTCGACGGCGCCGCGGCGTACTCGGGCGAGACCGAATGCCAGCTCGGCAAGTGGTGGGTGACGACCACCCGGCGGCCGGCGGCCGGCCGGGCGAGCGCTTCACGCAGCCAGGCGCGCGAGTGCTCGTGCAGCGCCACCGAGTCCTCGGGCGTGAAGCGGCGGGTCCCGGTCGCCGACAAGGGGTCGCCGACGTCGATCTTGTGATAGTCGAGCATGACGCGGCGCGCCCCGGCCATTGCGTCCGCCGAGGACATCCTGATTGGGCGCCCCGGGCGGTCGTGCAGGCGGTAGTCGGTCCACACGGTGCAGCCGACGAACTCCACGCCGCCGATCCGCACCGTGTCTTCTTCCAGCAGGTGGATGTCGAGCCGGCGTGCGGCCTCACGCATCGCGTGCACCGCGGGTTCGCGCACCGTGTCGAAAAACTCGTGGTTGCCGGCCACCTGCACGATCGGGTGGTGGGGAAAGCTGCGGCGAGCCCAGCGCAGCGCGAGCGTGGCCTGGCCGATGTCGCCGGCGAGCACCACCAGGTCGTACGCCTCGGGCGGCGCGGGCGGCGCGAAGGCCGCCCACTCGACGTGCAGGTCCGATAGCACCAGCAACCGCATCGGAGCGTCCTCCGCGTTCAGAACTTGGTGTAGCCGCCGTCGATCACGAACTGCTCGCCGGTGTGGTAGCTCGACGCGTCGCTGGCGAGGTAGACCGCGATGCCGCCGAAGTCGTCGATCTCGCCCCAGCGGCGGGCGGGGATGCGCGGCATCACGGCGTCGGCGAACTTAGGGTTGTTGACTGAGCGCTCGGTCATGTCGGTGACGATCCAGCCGGGCAGGATCGAGTTGGCGCGGATCCGGTGCCGGGCGAGCTCGACCGACAGCGCGCGCACGAACGAGGTGACCGCGCCCTTGGAGGCGCCGTAGTGGCTGTTGCGCGCGGCGCCCTCGATGGCGGCGGTGCTGGAGGTGGCGATCAACGAACCGCCCTGCCCGCGCTCGGCCATGTGGCGTGCGGCGGCGCGCAGCGTGAGGAATACACCGTCGACGTTGACGCGCTGCACGCGGCGGAACTCCTCGAGGCTCATGTCGGTCAGAAGCGTGCCCTTGGAGGAGACGCCCGCATTGGCGAAGCAGGCGTCGACATGGCCGAGCGCGGCGACCGAGGCTGCGAACGTCGATTCGACCTGGGCCTCGTCGCCGACATCTGCGACGAAGGCGTGCACCCGCGAGGCATCGGGCGTCTCGGCGGCCAGTGCAGCCTTGGCCCGCGCGGTCTTCTCGGGGTTCGAGCCCCAGATGGCGACCGACGCGCCCGAGGCGAGCAGCGCCCGAGCCATGCCGAGGCCGATGCCGCCGTTGCCGCCGGTGACGAGCGCGGTGCGGCCGGAGAGGTCGAAGGGGGTGTACACGGCTGGGGTCTCCTGGGGCGCCGGGTCGGGCCGGTCTTGGCATGGTGTGCGTCGGATCTTGCCGATGATACCGGCCCGCCGCGCTGCGGCTGGGTCAGCACTTGGGATGACCGAGGGCCTCGCCCGCTCTCGCCACGTACTGACCCCGCAGGAAGGCCCGACGGCGCGGCAGGCTCGAGGATTCGAGGGCGCAAAAAGCCGACAGGATACGTGGGGGCGCGGCCTCAGATCGGCAGCAGCAGCGTCACGCCCAGCCGCAGCGTCCACTTCGGGTTGCCCGGCAGGTCCCGGAGCTCGCGGTCGAGCTCGACGTTCGGCCGCCACGCATAACCCCAAGCGCGGACGACCTGCCCGTAGTTGACGCCGAGCTGCACCGAGGACCAGCGCGAGGCCTCGGTGTCGTAGACCAACTGGCTGGCGCCGAGCGACACCGAGCGGCCGCCGCCCAGCTGGTGGCTGAGCACCGGCTGGATGTTGACGATGCCGATGTCGCGCGCGCCGTCGCGGCCGGCCACCGAGAAGTAGCTCTGCACGAACACGCCCCAGTTCGTGCCCTTCGTCTGGGCGTTCACGAAGCCCGCGGCCGGGCCGACCGACCAGGTGTCCGAGCTGAGGCGGCTCGCGCCGGTCGGCAGCTGGCCGGCGAAGCCCAGCGCCCAGCGCCCCCAGGCGGCGTCGAAGACCATCACGTCGAACACCGTCAGGTCGCCGGCGCCGCTGCCGGCCGGTCCCGAGGTGGCGAACGGCTGGGTGAGCCTCAAGATGTGGTTCATACCCCAGAGGGTGAAGGGCAGCGCGGTACGCAGCACCACCTGGTTCGCCGAATCGTCGCGGCCGTAGAGGCTCGGCACGTACCAGTCGTTGACCTGGAACGACATCAGCGACGCGGTCGGGTCGGTGGCCTTGGCGGACAGGCTGTCGGAGTCGGTCGCACCGGGCGTCTGTGCGCCAGCCTGCGGGACGCCGGCGAGGCCGAGCAGCGCGGCGCAAAGGGAGGAGACGAGGCGGACGGCTCGGTTCATGGCGGTTCGCTCGTTCGGTAGCGGGTCGTCGCTCATCGCATTCAGAACGGCATCGTTGCGGTGAGCATCAGTGTGTCGCGATCGAAGCGGTCTCGCGCGTACACGGTGGCCATCCAGCGCAGGGACGCGGTCAGCGGGGCGCCGCCGAGCGTCGTCGTCCAGACCAGCGTCGGCCCGATGGCGAGCTCGCGGCCCTGGAAGCCGTTGAGCCGGTCCGCGAGCGCGCCGCTGTCGTCGCCGATCTGCTCGATGAAGCCGAGTACGCCGCCCAGCGCGACCCCGTGGCCGAGCCGACGCGTCGCGAGCACATCCAGCGTCGCGAGCGGCGCGCTGCGGTAGTTCGTGGCCTCGTTGCGGGTCGAGAAGAACACTGCGCCGACCGCCGACAGCTCGACGCCCTGCTCCGGCAGCAGCCGCGTGTACGCGACCGAGGGCACGAGATTCCAGACATTTTGGCTGACGTTGGCCAGCCGGCCCTCGACGTAGCGGCCCGAGGGCGTGATCACCCGCAGCCCGAACGCGAGGTGCTCCGTCGGCGACAGGTGCAGGCCGGCGACGATCGGCGTCAGCGTGAGGTCGTACAGGCCCGATGTCTGTTGGCTCACACGCGGGAACCGTGGCGGCTCGATCGATGCGCCGACCTCCGTTCGCATCCACGGCACGGTGACGCCCGACATGAAGCTCCAGCCACCCGGCCCGCTGCCCCAGGCGCGCGTGAGCGTGAGGTTGACCAGCGTGAACGTGCTCTCGGCGCCCAGCGAGACGCGGCCCGCGATCGGAACCTGTCGCTCGGTGCCGATGTCGCCGCTCGACTGCAGCACGGTCAGGTTGCCGAGCCACGCCGGCTGCGGCGGCACGATGCCGGCGTTCGGCTGCACGCCGGTGCCGGCGACCGGGCGTCCGCCGGCGCCTTCGGCAGCGTGCGCGGCAGGCATCGCGACGAGCACGACGGCCGTGGCCATCGCGGCCATCGCGACACCCGCGTTCGAGGCGGCCGGTCGCGCCACCCGGAACAGCCTCGCGAACACGCTCATCGCCGCACCTCGCTCGGTGCGCTTGGCTCGCTCGGTGCGCTCGATGCGCCCGGTGCTCCGTACCAGATCGGCGAGGTCCAAGCGCGCTCGCGCAGCGTCGCGGGCACGTTCGGCGGCGGCGGCAGCTTCGCCGCCGCTGCCCAGCGTGTCGACCAGCGCGGCGTCGGGATCTCGAGCACACGCACGTAGTAGGTAGCCTGCGCGGCGGCGTCGAACGAAGGATCGGTCCAGGTGCCGATCAGTTCGACCGCGCCGATCGTGTTCGTGTAGGTGGCCTGGCCGACGTCCACCGTCGACCCTACGTCGGGCACCTTGCCGGTCTTCGCGTCAGGCCTGCGATCGCCGCTCCACAGCGCGTCGAACACCCGCTCGGTGCTGCGGCCGCCCTTCGTCGAGACCTTGACGACCTGCACCCGGTCGAGGTTGCCGGAATCCGGGTCCTTGACCGCGTGGATCGCGAAGATGGGCGCCTTCGCACCTGCTGGCCTCGCGGGCAGGTCCGCGCCCATCGGCACGCCCGTAGCGTAGGCCTGCTTCACCCACTCGGGCCGCGAAGTCAAGTCCGCCGGCAGCGCCCAGCCGCCGAAGAAGCGCACCCGGATGCGCACGCCCGAGGTCCCGAAGGTCTCCTTGCGCTGCATCGCGTCGAACAGCGCCGCGCGCGTGTTCTCCTCGGCCCAGATGCCGGTCAGGCCGGCTGCGGCCAGCACCACCGGCGATTCGCCCGCGGCCGAGGGCTTCACCGCCAGCACGTCGGCCGGCACGTTGTCCTGATTGCCGTGCGAGCCGGGGTAGGCGAACTCTTCGGTGCTGCTGACGCCCGAGTGAAAGTCCGTGCCGCCGACGAGGCCGAGCTTGAACGGGTTCACGCCGAACCGCGACGCAAGCTCCTGGCCGGTACCGTAGGCTTGGCGCACGTAGCTGCCGGTGCCGAACTTCGCGCGGCGCGGCACGCCGATCAGGCTCTCGAACAGCTCGAAGGCCGCGAACTCGTCGTTCGGCGACAGCGTCGGGTGTGTGTCGCTCTGGCCCTTGGTCTGCATGATCTCGGTCAGCGGCTCGTTGCGCAGCCGACGCTCGAGGTACTCGCGCGTCAGCGGCGCGCCGGCAAGCGTCTTGGAGGTGTCGAACATCAGCCCGTTGCTCGCGTTGCCGTTGTGCGGGATCGCCAGCAGCGTGCGGCCGGACTGTCGCTCACGCTCCATGTAGGCCCACAGCATCTCGGGGTCGGACGACTCCTTCGACGAGTACGGCCGCTCCGGTCCGGCGCCGCGGAAGATCACGTTGCGGTGCAGGTTCTGGTTGTCCGGCGCCGAGGTCCACTCGAACGCGATAAACGCGGTGAAGCGCCCCGGGCGGTCGTGGCGCTCGGCGTGCGACACGTAGTCGTCCCACGCGGCCTTCTGTAGCGCTGCGTCCTCGAATTCTGGAATCGCCTCGGCGCGGCCCGAGGCCCGCAGCAACTCCTGATAGGCCAGCGCGGTGCCTTCGGCGGTGCCGCCGGCGAGCCACTTGCCCCAGCGCGTGTCCTTGAGCGGGCCGTCCGCGGCGGTCGCGCTGCGCACGACGCCGAGGTACTCGGCATGGTCGGTGACCGCGAGGAAGTCGAGTGGCGCCTTGCGGCGCACCGGCTTGCCGAGGTACTCGACGGTCTCGCCTTTGGCGAAGCGGAACGCGTCGTCCGGCGTGGTCCGCGTCATCAACAGATAAGCGTCGGTGGAGTACCCGGTGTGCACGTGCAGATCGCCGAAATAGGCGTTGCGCTCGGGGTTGGGCGGCGGCACGGGCGGCTCAGCGGGCGCGGTCGCGACGGGTGCGACCGGCGGAGACGGCGCGGCACCGGGCGGCGTGCAGCCGGCGAGCGCGGCCAGCAGGGTGGCCACGGCGGCGGCGGGAAGGCGGTTCATCAGGGGCATGTCGGCTCCAGTCAACGGCGCGCAGCGGGCGCGTACCAGATGGGTGACGTCCAGGCGCGCTCGCGGATCACCGCGGGCACTGCAACCGGCGCAGGCACGCCGGCCTCTGCCGCCCAGCGGGTGCTCCAGCGCGGCGTCGGGATCTCGAGCACGCGCACGTAGTAGGTGGCCTGCGCGGCGGCGTCGAACGATGGATCGGTCCAGGTGCCGATCAACTCGACCGCACCGATCGTGTTCGTGTAGCTAGCCTGGCCGACGTCCACCGTCGACCCCACGTCGGGCACCTTGCCGGTCTTCGCGTCGGGACGGCGCTCGCCGCTCCACAGCGCGTCGAACACCTGCTCGGTGCTGCGGCCATCCTTCGTCGACACCTTGATCACCTGCACCCGGTCGAGGTTGCCCGAGTCCGGATCTTTGACCGCGTGGATCGCGAAGACGGGCGCCTTCGCACCCGCCGGCCTCGCCGGCAGGTCCCCGCCCATCGGCACGCCCGTGGCGTAGGCCTGCCTCACCCACTCGGTCCGCGAAGTCAAGTCCGCCGGCAGCGACCAGCCGCCGAAGAAGCGCACCCGGATCCGCACGCCCGAGGTCCCGAAGGTCTCCTTGCGCTGCATCGCGTCGAACAACGCCGCGCGCGTGTTCTCCTCCGCCCAGACCCCCGTCAGGCCGCCCGGGCTGTTGAAGACCGGCGCGTCGTCGGCAGTGCTCTGCACGGCCGCGCGCCGATCGCCCATGTTGCCGTTCGGCCCCTGGAAGTTGAACTCCTCGGTCGAGGACATGCCGGCATGGTTGTCGGTGCCCGCCTCGATGCCGAAACGGAACGGGTTCGCGCCGATGCGCTCGGCAATCTCCTGACCGGTGCCGTAGGCCTGGCGCAGGTAACTGCCGGTACGGAACTCGCCCACTTTGCGCGTGCCGAGCAGGAACGAATAGGTCTCGAAGTCGGCGAACTCATCGTTGGGCGAGAGCGAGGGATGCGTGTCGCTCGAGCCCTTTTCCTGCACGATTTCGAACAGCGGCTCGTTCGCCATCCGGCGCAGGGCGTAGGCGCGGCTGATCGGGGCGCCTGCATAGGTCTTCGTCGCGTCGAACATCAGTCCGCCGCTGATGTTTCCGTTGTGGGGAATCGCGATCACCGGGCGTCCCTGCGCGCGCTCGGTGTCGAGCCAGGTCCACAAGACCTCCGGGTCCTGCGAGTCGAGCGAGGTGAACGGTAGTGCCGGCCCCGCGCCGCGGAAGATCACGCAGCGATGCATGTTCAGGTTGCCCGGTGCGGACGTCCATTCGAACGCGACGAACGCGGTGAAACGGCCCGGATCGTCGAACCGGTCCGCGACCGCGGCGTAGCGTTGCCAGACGCTGCGGAGCATCTTCGGATCCTCGAACTCGTCGATCCGCCGGTTTGCCACCGCCATCTGCACGAGCTTGCGGAACAGCGCGAAACGCGCCATCGGGTTCGGGTCGTTGAGCTGCCGGTTCCAGTCGCTGCCGGCGAACGCGCCATTCGGATCCGCCGCCTCGGGGATCACGCCGAGGTACTCGGCATGGTCGGTCAGCGCGAGGAAGTCGAGCGGCGCCTTGCGACGGACCGCACCGCCGCGGTACTGCAGCGTGTCGCCGCGTGCCCAGCGGTGCGCGTCTTCGGGCGAGAGCCGCGTGGCAAGTGCGAAGGCGTCGGCCGACCAGCTGCTGTGGAGATGCAGGTCGCCGAAGTAGGCGTTGCGCTCGGGGTTCACCGCGGGGCGGGCCGAGGCGGTCGACGACGCCGGCAATGCAGCGCTGCCGGCCTGCGCCGGATTGGTGCGGGACACAGGGGGCGAGGCCTGCGGCAGACAGGCCGCCAGTATGGCGGCCGCGAGCGCGCACAGCGCGGCGCGCCCCGCGGCCTGCGCGGCGCGCGACGCCCCGCCCGATCCCGAGAGCGCGGGTCCCGCAGCCGGGGATCGTGCCGTTTTCGTGTGTGTCGTTACCGTCTGCATGTAAATGCCTCTTCCTTTCGTCATGCGGCGCCGGGCGCGAACGCGGCGACCGAGCGACCGATGAACCAGAATGCAGCGAGCGATCCGATCGTGTACGGCGCCACCCAGCGCAGCCTCGGCATTGCCGCCGGCAGCAGGCGGCGCAGCACGAGCACCACCGCGACGAACGCGAGCTGCCCCAGCTCGACGCCGACGTTGAACAGCAGCAGCGCCGGCACCAGCGCGTCGCGCGGCAGGCCGATGTCGGCGAGCGCGCCGGCGAAGCCCAACCCGTGCAGAAGACCAAAAACAAAGGCGACCGACCACGGCCATCGGTGCGACAGGCCAGGACGCCCCCGCCACAGGTTCGCCACCTCGACCGCCACGACGACGATGCTGAGCGCGATCGCGGCCTCGACCGGGGCGACCGGCACCCGGACGACGCCGAGCGAGGCGAGCGCCAGCGTGAGGCTGTGGGCAAGGGTGAAGGCGGTGATCGTCCACACGAGGCGCCGCCCCCCGCCGACGAGTAGCAGCAAGCCGAGCACGAACAGCAGGTGGTCGAACCCAAACAGGATGTGCTCGACGCCGAGTGCGAGGTAAGCGGGCACCGAGGGCGTGCCCGCGCCGCCGGCCGCCTCGACGACAAACGACGGTGCATCGGGCCGCAGCAGCCGCGTCGACTCGCTGCCGTCGGTCAGCCGGATGCGCACCAGCGCGTCGGTGATGGTGTGCTCGAGCCCGTCGATCGACACGCTGCGGCCGGCGAGTGCGCCCAGCGACGCGGCGATCCGCCATTCGGCGACCCGGTACGCCGGTGTGCGGTCGGTGCGCGCGGGCGGCGTGTCGAGCCAACCGCCAGAGATCCGCGGCACGAGCGGCAGTGCGCGCTCGCCGGCCGCCGGCTGCTTCCAGGTCACCGTGATGCCGGCGTCGTCGACCGCGATCTCGAGCGACGCGGGTCGCACCTCGTGGGCTTGAACGGGCGCGGCCGGAAGCGCAAATGCGAGGAGCGTGAGGAGCGTGAGCAGCAGGCGTGCGCGGGCCAGAGGAGCGAGAGGCAATCGAGCACCGACTCTCCGCCGCGCGCAGCCGGGTCGAGTGCAGCCGGGTCGAGCGCAGGCCACGGGCAGAGGCACGTGAGGCGCGAGCGCCGCGGGTTCGGGACGCCCCGCCAGCCTCATCGCGAACCGTCCTCGCCGCGGTCCGCGCGGACGACCGGCCAGCGCGCCTGCAGCGCGTGCAGCGCTGCGCGCTCGCGCCGCTCGCGCGCCTCCCGCAGCCAGGCCTCGCGCACCGCCGGCTCGACGTCCTCGAATCGGCTCGGCGCGCGCTCGGTCCGCTCGGTCACGCGCAGAACATGCCAGCCGAACCCCGAGGCGACCGGCCCGGTCCACACGCCCGCAGGCGCGACGGCGAGCGCCTCGACAATCGGCTGCCCGCCGAAGTCGAGAAGCAGCGCCTCGCGCGAACGGCGCACGGTACCGACCGCAAGCGGCAGCCGGTCCGAGGCGATCGACGCCGGCGCACGCCCGTCTTGCAGCGCCAAGAGCGCCGCCGCGGCCGCGTCGCGCGCGCCCGGCGCGCCACGCCGGTCCGGGCCGAAGTAGAGCTGCTCGAAGCTCGTGCGCGCCGGTATCGCGAACACGTCCGAACGCTCCCGGTGGAAGGCGCGCAGCACGGAGTCGTCCGGAGCAGCCGCGGCCGCGGCGTCGGCGTTCAGGAAGTCCATCTTCTGGACGAGCCTGCGCCGCACCAGCTCATCGCCCTCCTCCAGGCCGAGGCGGCGCGCCTCCCTGTACAGCAGCTCCTCGCGCACGTAGCCCTCGACCAGACGCTCGCGCTCGGCCGCACTGGGGACAGTGCCGGTCTGCAACCGGTGCAGCGCGGCGAGCCGCTCGACGCGCGCCGCGTCGACCACGATCGGCGCCGAAGCGGGCGGGGCGAGCCACCGCTCCGCGCCGAAGAGCAGCGCGCCGATCACCAGGCAATGCAGCAGCGGCTCGCGCAGCAGCGCGCGCGGCATCGATGCAGCGGGACCCGAGGTCGCGGGCATGGAGGATGTGCTGCGGGCGTCGTGGGAGGCAGAGGGCGCCAGGTGGGAGTGCGACGCGCATGCCGCCTCGCGCGACCTGGCCGGGCGGCCATCGGGACGCGAATTCTACCTGCCGCCCCGGGGCGTCCGCCCCTATGGTCCCGAGATACCGGTCATCATCGGGCGCGGTGACCGGCGAGGCCCTTGCAACAGCGCCGCGAGCTCGCCCGGTGGGCGGCACGGGCCGCATCCGGCACCGTCCGCTCGATAAGCAGCACCAAACGGGCCGGCCACCCGCCGGCGCAGTCGATCACGATCACATAGGTGCTCGAAGATGAGGGTCATCGCGAACTAGGAACTGCCCTGTCCGCCCCGCTCGCGCGGCAGCGCGGCAGCGGGGCAGCGCGGCAGCGCGGCGGTCGTGGCCGGCGGCATCTGCGGCGGGCGAAGCGTGCAGCGCGGCCAGCCCGGACGCCGAGCGGCGGCGTACCGCCCGGGTCATCGCGCCGGCGGCCGGACCTTCTTCAGGGAGTCTCCGGCCGTCCGGCGCCGCACTTCAGCGACGCGTCTCGAAGTAGTCGCTCACGACGCCCAGGCAGACTCCCCCCGCGATGGAGTGGTGGAAGGTGAGCACCTGCTGGGGCGTGAGGCCCTCTGAGGCTCCCAAGGCCTGCACCTGCGGACCGACGTCGACCGCGCTGACGTTGGACCGTGAGCCCCAAGTGTCGATCGCCAGCTTCTGCCCAGTCGCGTACGGCACGTCCTGGTCCCCGCTGCCGGCGCAGAAAAGGGTCGGCGAGGACGGGTTCCAGCCCGAGGCGACGAGGTCGTTGCGCTGCGCGGCGCGGACCACAGCGCTCGTGCCGTTCTGAAGCGCCGGCACGAAGGTGGGCTGGAACATCAGGTCGTTGTAGGAGGTCGCCGGCAGCCTGCCGCTGTTCTCCAGCGTCTCGTAGGTCTCCGTCGCCGAAGGCAGCAAGTTCTCGATGTAGCTCGCGTACGGCGCCTTGAAGATGTCGGACGGCGTCGTATAGACGTCGCCGTAGACCTTCTGCCAGGCGGTGATCAGGAACGGGACGTAGAACTGCCCGCCCGAGACCTCCGCGCCGCTTCGCACCGCGGAGCCCAGCGCTGAAGGCGCGCCACCGTGGCCGGCTGCGGCGATCGGCATCTCGGCCTTGAGCGCCGCCGAGCTCTCGATGGCCCTTTGTGCCGACAGCGACGCATGGCCGCCCTGCGAGTAGCCGTAGAGCATCACCTTGCCCGATAGAGGGATCGCGGTCTGCGCCGCGTAGGCGCGCGCCGCGCGAATCGAGTCGATGACCGCGGTGGCCTCGGAGTCGGCGTGCAAGTACGGGTGGAACGGGTAGCGCGACTTGGCGAAGCCGAGGTAGTCGGTGGCGACGACGATGTAGCCGGCGGTCGCGAAGACATCAGCCATTTCCCGCATTTCGAGGTCGGTCAGACTGGCCATGGTCCGGGGCTTGGAGACCTCGGTGCCGCGCGAGTACGCGATGATCGGGAACGGACCCTTGCAGGCCGCGTCGGTGCCGGACGGCACCAGCAGGCCGCCCGAGGCGTTCGAGAGTTCGCCGGCCTTGGCGCCCGGTGTCGAGTAGTTGAGTGCGACGACGGTCACGTCGCAGGGGCCGCGGAGGTCGGCCTTAGGCAGTGTGCCGACGGTGCTCGGTGGCTCGATCAGCGAGCCGGTGGGCGGGTTGGGCGGGTTGGGCGTGACGGTAGGCGGGTTGGGCGTGACGGTGGGCGGGCTGGGCGTGACGGTGGGCGGGCTGGGCGTGACGGTGGGCGGGTTGGGCGTGTCGCTGCCGCAGGCAGCGAGCAGGGCGGCGACGAGCGCGGTGAGCGCCGGGCGTGCGAATCTCATGGGACGCCTTCGTGTCGTTGGATTCCGGGGGCGTCCGCGACAGGACGAGCCGGCGTCATCGAGCGCCAGCGCTTCAGACTGTCGTGTCGCCTGACACCTGATTGCCAGCGACGTGGCCAGCAGCGGTAGATCGCAAGGGCGAAACATAGTGGACTCCTCAAAGAAGTGGGTAGCACCCCAGTCGGAGGAGATCTCTCTGCCCGGGCCGCAGCGCTGCGCAGCTGCAGCGCCCAGACACTGTAGAAGTCACGTCTAAAGTGCGTCTAAACCCCACCTGAAGGATTCCTAAAGAGTCGTCCGCGGTTAGGAACTTGGTGTTCCAAGGCTTCGGACTTGGCGGGTCTCGAAGTTCCCGCTGCTCTGGCGTTACTTCGAACTCGGGGAGTACCTCGATGTGGTCCGGCTGCTGGGCGAGCGCCAGGACATCGCCGCGATCTTGGGCGACGGGTTCGCTTCGAGCTGACGGTACTCGCGTCCGGACGTGCATAGGGCCGGAAGCCAATGACGGCTCTACGGCGGCCGGTTCGTCAAGTTCGCGGTCCGGAACCGAAGCGGACCTTCAGGTTTCTCCAAAGCAGCCCGACACTCGGACCGACTTCGTTCCGGTTCTGCATCTCCGAAGCCGCCGTTCGTCGCTACCGGCTCTCGGCCAGCAGCTGACGGTCGCGACCGTCGGCTTACCGGCGGTTCGACCGTCGCGGTCGCCCCCACAAGGTGGAACGCCTCACACTACTTGCCCACGCATCACATTTGCATTACATTGTGGATATGAAGACCTCCACCCTGCCTGCCGTGCGCGTCGAGCCCGCGTTGAGACGCGATGCCGAGGCCGTTCTTGACCAAGGCGAATCCCTCTCCGATTTCGTCGCATCGTGCGTTCGCGACGGCGTCGCCTGGCGGCGTACGCAAGACGCGTTCCTTGCGCGCGCCAGCGACGCCGTCGAGCGATCTGAGCGTGAAGACAGCGGAATCTCAGCGCAGGAAATGCTGCGGCAGATGGATGTCCGACTCGAGGCGGCGCGCCAGCGACTGGCGGCAGGTAAGCCGCGCGCGGGGCAGTGACCGTCTATCGCGTCGTCCTCGCGGACGAGGCTGTTGGCGACTTGCTCCGGATCGAGGATTTCACCATCGAACGTGAACTCGCCAGCGCGACGCCTGACCTCGACGTCGTGCGACGCCTCAGAGACGCGGTCGACCGCGCACTTCGACTGCTGGAGTTCTCGCCGTACTCGTGTCGCAAGGCCGCTCGCGCCGTGAACGACAAGCAGCGCGAACTGATCATCCCCTTCGGAAGCGCCGGACTCATTGCCGCGTTTGAAGTCCGCGGCGAGGTGGTCCGCATCGGTGCCATTCGCCATCAGCTGGAGCAGGATTACAAGTGATCCTCAGTGGCAACCTCGGCTATTAGCGTGGCACATCGGTTTTGCAGACGAGAGACTCTTGTCGGCCACTTCCAGTCACTGATGGAGGGCCGGTTCAGAGCAGGCGGTGGCAAGAACACGAGGCTCAAGAGGCGCGTTTGAACTTCCCATCCCCCTGGGACCGTCAATAGGCGGTCCAGCCTCCGTCCGTTGCGTAGGCAGCGCCTGTCAGGTTGGACGCTTCGGACGACAGCAGGAACATCATCACCGCCACCTGCTCGCCGACCGTGGCGGGCCGGCGGTTGGAGTCAGCGTAGGCCAGCAGGCTTTGGGTCTTGATCCGGCCCATCCCGGGGCCGCCTGCCTTGGACGCTTCCGCGACGAGTTGCCCGGCGCGCGCCACCATCGGCGTGTCGGTCGCCGCCATGTTGACCGAATTGACGCGGATGCCGTACGGCGCGTAGTCGATGGCCGCGTTGCGCGTCAGTCCCGTCACGGCGTGCTTGCTGGCCACATACGCCGGGTTGCCTGCCAATCCCGTCATGCCGGCGATCGACCCGACGTTGACGATGGCGCCGCCGCGCCCCTGCGCGACCATCTGCCTGAGCTCGGCGCGCATGCTGCGGAACATGCCGGCCGCGTTGGTGAGGAACACGCGGTCCCAGTACTCGTCGGTGGCCTCGTGGATGGGCGCGAAGATCAGCGGCTTCTGCTTGCGATAGTCGATCGGGTCGCCCGAGAAAACGCCGTCCATCACGCCGGCGTTGTTCAGCGCGAGGTCGAGGCCGCCATAGGTGTCGACGGCCACCTTCACCATGCGATCGCAGGTCGCGGTCTCGCCGATGTTGCCGTGCACGAACACGGCCTTGCCGCCGGCGGCGTTGATGCGCGCGATGCTCTGGGCGCCCAGGTCCTGGATCCAGTCGACCCCCACCACGTTGGCGCCTTCGCGCGCCGCGCGCATCGCGGCAGCTGCACCCATGCCACGGGCGCAGCCGGTGACGACGATCGTCTTGCCCTTGAAGCGGCCGGGGACGATGAGGTCCTTGTCGACCGGCTCGATGTCGCGCACGCCGACCGGTGCCGGTGACCCGCCGGCCTGCTGCGCGGCCGCGCCGCCGGTGGCCGCAGCGGCGGCCGCCATGGCCGCCACGCTCTTCATGACATCCCTGCGTTCCATGAATCTTCTCCTTCGTATCGAGTGGTTGTTTCTAGAAACCGATCCGCAGGAACAGCATCGTGCTGACCCACGGGCTGGACAGCGGCCCCAGCGTGTCCTTCACCGCGCTGCCGGCATAGGTCGCCGCAACATGCCCCTGCAGCATCACGCTGCGGGACAGAAAATACTTCGCCGTCAAGTTGATCTCGGTGCCCAGGTCCTTGGACGGCAGGAACGACAGCGCCGGGTTGCCGCCGAGGTTGGTGGTCGAGTCGGCCCGGAAGACCCACAGTTGTGGCACCAGTTCGACCGTCGGCATCGGGCGCAAACGGGCCTGGACCCGGTGCGCGACCAAGTTGGAGTTCTGGAAAACCTTGAAGTGGTTGATGCCCTGCACCCAAGTTTCGCCATTGCCGCCCGACAGCAGCGGGTCCCAGCGCTCGAACCGGGAAGTCGAGGCGTCGTCGCCGGAAAAGCTCGCGAGCCGATAGCTGATCGTTGGCGCCCATGCCGACTTGGCGAAGACGTAACCCGCCTCGCCTGCCAGCGCCCAGGCCCGCATGTCGAAGCGGCTGTTCGTCTGCTGGGCCACTTCGGCGGCCACGAAGGGCCCGCTCGAACCCACGGGTGCGGGCTGCCAGCGCAGCCGTGCGTCGAGCACCCGCAGGCCGTCGCGAGTGAAGTTACCGGTCGTCGTGTAGTAGCCGAACGTCGATGTCGGCACCCTCAGCGCGGTCAGCCCCAGATCGAACTGCTCCAACACCCGCGTCTCGACATTAACGCCCTGGATGCGGGTCTTGCTGTCGATCTCCGGGATCTCGTCCGGATCGACCTGGAAGACTTCCGCACGCCAGTTGTTGTAGGCGGCCTTCGCCACGACAACCATGTCGCCGGCCCAGCGCGGGTTCGACTGCAGTGCTGCCCGGTTCAGGCCGTTCGCAGCCGTGTTTGTGATCAGCATGCCGTCGCCCACTGAAAACCGCTGGCGGCCGGCAGACACTGCATAGACGAAGCGATCGCCGGCATCCGAGGTGCTGCCACCGACGACCCCGGCAAACGCGTCCTCCACGCCGAGATGCGAGCGCGTCTTGTCGGTGAACAATTCCTGCCCGACCGACCCGCTCGCGATCGCGCTCAAGCCCGCGTAGACATGCACCGTGTCGGTCAGGGGCGTGATGCCGTAGAGGCCGGCGTGAACGAAGCCTTCCAGCCAACCGCTGGCACCCGAGCTCGCCGGCTTGCCGACCGCGAACGGGTTGCCGGCGAGCATGAGGTCGGGGCGCCCGTACCAGGCATCGCGGTTGCCGTAGAGCATACCCAGCGTCTCAAACTTCGCGCGCAGCAGCGTCCCGTCGGACTCGTACAGGACCGGGAAGTCCTGCGAACCGCGCCCGGTCAAGGCGCCGCGCGGCGCGGCGCGAACGCCCCCCTCACTGAGGGTGACGGCGATCCTCAGCACGACGCCGCCAGTGGGACCGAAGTCTGCGGTGTGGGTGATCTCGGCAATGTCGGCCGACCGACGGGCGCGCGCCAGCGACGCCGTGACCCGCTCCGGGGCATAGCGGTCGGACGGAAACGCGGCGACCGAGCGCCGCACGAGGTCTTCTAGCCGCGAGTTCAGCGCGGTGTCGGTGCTGGGATTGACGAGCCGGACCTCCACCGCTTCGATGGGCAGGTTTCGCCCGGGGTCGACCACACCCTGCGCGGCGGCGACGCAGCCCATGAGCGCCAGAACACAGGCCAGAGTGAGGGAGAAGACGGCGTGTAGACGGCGCATGCGAGATAGCGTAGGCCCCGCTCGCGAGCGCAGGGTTCAGACAGCGTTGGTACCGAATGTCAGGCATTTTGACTCAATGGCGGCGTGCCCACGGGGCATTCGACATTCGCAACGCTCAGAGTGGCCGAGAAGACTGGTTCGACCTGGTCGTGGTCAGCGCAACTCGATGCAGGTCGAGCTCCGGCAGGAATGGCATGAAGAGGATCGTCTTCAAGCATGCCGGTGCGACTTCGCCCGACCGAGCTCACGCCACAGATGGAAACGCACCGGCCCCAACCCAGTAACGCCTGGTGTTTGACGGTCTATGCCGACCTGAACGACTGCTTCGTGGAACCGAATCGCGCGGCGTGTATTACCACTTCGGGTCGGGTTGCGACGGCCGACCCTTCGAACTCATCGCCAGGAAGCCGACGTTGACGGTTCGATGCCTACAAGCTGCTGTTCGTCGACGAGTCGTTCCGACCGGGAACCGTGGGTGCAAGCCATCGGCCGGCAGTCCCAGCGGGCGCAGGATGGCACCCGTTCACTACGAGCGCCGCCGGCCCCCCGTGCTGCCGCCGACACGCCGGCAACCGGCGCGCCGGGTTCAGCGCCTGTAGGCTTGCTCCGTATCCCAGGCCGTCTGCTGCAGGTGCCAAGCCACCGCCGGGTCGAGCCCGGCGGTGTAGGCGTTGCCCACCGGCGAGCCACCGTAGATCCACGCGAGCACCGTGCACGCCGTCAGGTAAGTGCCCACGGGCACGACGTGCGAGCGATTCAGGCGGCCTGCCTCGGTGTACGCCTCGGCCAGGCCCCGCGTCATCTCCGTTCGGCCGGTGGCGGATGCTAGCGCGCCAAAACGCCCGCGGCCCGACCGCGTTCCAGGGCCGCCGCGCGGGCTCGGCCATCCGGCCGATTCAGACGAGATCGACGCGAACCTCACGGCCCGAATTGCCGGCATCGCCGAATCGAAGACCGACCTCCTCGAGTGGATGCTGAGTGCCCTGACCGCCCAGACGGCGCTGCGGGCCGGCATCGTGAATCTGCTCTGAGGCTGCCGAGACCGAGGTCGATCAGCGCCTGCGAGACCGCATCGACCGTCGCGAGCGCCTCGCCGTAGGACACCCGCCGCCAGGCACGCCCCGGGCCGCGCCGTTGTGCGAGCCAGGTGCGCTCGGGCGCCTCGGTGCCCCAGCGGCGCAGCAGGCTCGGCACGTGCTCGGGGTAGGGCTTCAGCGGCACCCGCGAGCGCATGACGATGCTGCCGTCGTCGCGATGCTCGACCGCGATGTCGCGCTCGGGCCAGGGGATGTAGCGGAACGGCGGCAGCGGCGCATTCATCGTGAAGCACCCTGCCCCATGAAGCCGACGCGGTCGGAGAGCCGGCGCTCGACCTCGGGCTTGGGCATGCGGCCCATCTCCCACGCGGTCTTGCGGATCAGCAGCCACAGCGTCTCGATCTGGGTCGCGAGTTCGAGCAGCGGGATCTGAAAGTCGCGGGTGTGGAGCACGGTCAGGACCACGCGCGCCTGGAACGCGGCGCGGCCGGTCAGCACCGCCAGCAGATCGGTGCGGATCGATTCGATCGTGGGTCGGATCTCGTCCATCGCTCCACTGCAGCGGGGGCGCAGCGGATCGCACGCCTCGCGACGCATTGCTCGAAACGCGAGCGGGGTCGGTTCGTGCGGGTTCAGGCGAAGGGGCCCTGACGCCGGGCGGTCGCAGACCACCCGGGTCGTCGCGCCGGAGGCAGGGCCTCTACAGAAGCTCCTGCCGTCCGGCGCCGCGCGTCAGCGGCGCACGTCGAAATACGCGCGCATGTCGGCCAGACATACCGGCGGCGCGAGGCCACCGTGGTAGGCGGCCAGCACCTGCAGCGGCGTGAGCCCCGCCGCCGCGGCTGCAGCCTGCACCTCGGGATCGACGTCGCGCGACGTGACATTGGGCAGCGTGCCCCACGTGTCTATCGCCAGCTTCTGCGCCGTCGCGTACGGCACGGTCGGGTCACCGCTGCCGGCGCAGAAGCGCGTCAGCGACGACGGGTTCCAGCCCGAGGCGACCAGGTCGTTTCGCTGCGCGGCGCGGATCACGGCGCTCGAGCCGTTCTGCAACGCCGGCACGAAGGTGGGCTGGAACATCAGGTCGGTGTAGGTGGTCGCCGGCAGCTTGCCGCTGGTCACCAGCGTCAGGTAGGTCTCCTCCGCCGAAGGCAGCAAGTTCTCGATGTAGCTCGCGTATGGCGCCTTGAAGATGTCGGACGGCGTCGTGTAGACGTCGCCGTAGACCTTCTGCCAGGCGGTGATCAGGAACGGGACGAAGAACTGCCCGCCCGCGATCTCGGCCCCGCTGCGCAGCGAGGTGCCCAGCGCTCCGGGCGCGGCGCCGTGGCCGGCTGCGGCGATCGGCATCTCGGCCTTGAGCGCCGCCGAGCTCTCGATGGCCCTCTGCGCCGACAGCGACGCGTGGCCGCCCTGCGAGTAGCCGTAGAGCATCAGCTTGCCCGACAGCGGGATCGCGCTCTGCGCCGCGTAGGCGCGCGCCGCGCGGATCGAGTCGATGACCGCGGTGGCTTCGGAGTCGGCGTGCAGGTACGGGTGGAACGCGTAGCCCGACTTGGCGTAGCCGAGGTAGTCGGTGGCGACGACGATGTAGCCGGCGGTCGCGAAGACCTTGGCCATGCCCACCATTTCGGGGTCATCCAGTTTGGCCATGGTCCGGGGCTTGGAGACCTCCGTTCCGCGCGAGTACGCGATGATCGGGAACGGCCCCTTGCAGGCCGCGTCGGTGCCGGACGGCACCAGCAGGCCGCCCGAGGCGTTCGAGAGCTCGCTGGCCTTGGCGCCTGGTGTCGAGTAGTTGAGTGCAACGACGGTCACGTCGCAGGCGCCGCCGAGGGCGACCTTGGGCAGCGTGCCGACGGTGCTCGGTGGCTCGATTAACGTGCCGGTGGACGGGTTGGGCGTATCGCTGCCGCAGGCGGCGAGCAGGGCAGCGACGAGCGCGGTGAGCGCCGGGCGTGCGAATCTCATGGGTGGTGTCTCCTCGTGTCGTTGAATCCGGGAGGCGTCCGCGACACGAGGAGCCGGGCCGAGGCCCGTCTCCGCGCGCACACACTGGCCTCGCCGGTGGGCCAGTATGCCCCAAGCACGCTGCCGTGGAGCACTCGTCCGGGACGCTCGGTGACCGGGGTGGGCGTGCGCCTCGGCGCCGTGGGCCTGCGCCCGGCTCCGGCTCCGGCTCCGGCTCCGGCTCCGGCTCCGGCTCCGGCGCGGCGCGGCGCGGCGCGGCGCGGCGCGGGACTACATTTGAAGGATCGGCCCGAGAACTAAGCCCATTCGGTGAGTGCGAGCCATAGGCGGGCCGGAACGGTTGAGCTTGCGGTTAGGCTTGCGGCCTCCCCGACGTCCCGTCCGCCATCCAGCCCCGCGCCGCCATGTCCGACACCTCCGGTCCGCATCGACCTGCGACCCCCTCGAGCCTGCTTCTCGTGGCGCTCGTGGGTGCAGCCTGCCTGCTCGCCGCCGCCTGCGCCGCGCCCGCCGCGCCCGCCTCCACCCCTGCTTCGGCGCCAGCTTTGTCGTCCGCTTCTGCGCCTGTCGCAGCGCCCGTCTGGCCGGTGCGCCGATATGTCGCGAACATCGACGTGGCGGCGGGGTTCCGGATCTCGCCAGACGGGCGTCGCACGGCGAGCAGCGAGACGGTCGGCTTCGGCCCCGGCACGGTGATTCGCGATGCGGCCGACGGCGCGGTGCTGGCCCGCCTGCCGGACGGCGGCGGGTCGGCGTGGCTGGGCGATAGCCGCCACCTCGTCCAGGCGTTCGACACGCTTGGCGACGAGAACCTTCGGATCCGGGTCCGCGACCCGGACGCGCCGGGCAGCACGCCGTGGGAGGCGACGCCGTGGCCGGGCGTGCGCTCGGTCTTCGTGGGCCGCGGCATGACGGACACCACGTTCCGGTTCGTCAGCAATCGCCGCGAGCGTAAGGTGTTCGACCTGTACGAGGCCGACGTCGTGAGCCGCAGCGTTCGCGTGCTCCGGCAAGGCGATGTGCGCACCCGCGCGTGGCTGATCGACGCCCACGGTGCGATCGTCGGGCAGGCGCGCCGGATCGGCAAGATCGACGACACGGACGACGATGGCGCAGAAGTGGCCTTCGAGCTCGAGCAGCCCGACGGCACGCGGCGCATCCTGCGCACGGTCGGCCCCTTCGACACCTGGGCGCTCCGCCGCATCGACCTCGGGCTGCGGCGCGCCTGGGTCAGCACGAACATCGGTCGCGACCGGATCGAGCTGGTGGAACTCGATCTCGACACCGGGACCGAGACCGTGCTGGGCGCGCATCCGGTGGTCGACATCGACGGGCCGGTGTTCATCGACCGGCACGGCCCACCGATCGGCTGGTCGTCGATGGACGGCCTGCC